>NZ_VNXM01000012.1:0-597022 GCF_009820205.1 Escherichia sp. HH26CH | reverse complement strand
ATTAATATTTTGACGAATGATAAGGTATTCAAGGCAGGGTTAAGACGTAAGATGCGAAAAGCAGCCATGGACAGAAACTATCTGGCGTCAGTCCTTGCTGGGAGCGGGCTTTCGTAATCTTTCCCTGACTTGGCCTGCCAATCGCGTGAAAGAGCTGTTGCCCTGGAACGTCATCGGAACGTCATCCTGCCTGTAAACTAAACCTTATCCTACGTCTTACACGGGGCGCTTACATTGAATGCGGATTCGTTTACATACAATTCGAATTATTAAGTTTCTTATCGTTATTTTTTGCTTACAGGGGACAGCCATGGCAAATGATTTTTCGTCAATGAAAGCAGTGATTCCCCTTTTGCCTGTGCTGGGCAAAGGAGGAATTGAACATGACATTACGCTACGGAAAAGTCCGTTATCTGCCAAGTTGTCTGCGGTTATGGTGGGTAACATCATTCGGGTGACACTGACTGTCAATAATCCATCGCATTATCCATGGGCATACCCACTGGAAGGTACTTTTGTGTCAGAACAGTTGCTTAGTTTAACAGCCGGAAAAGATGAGAATTTTAACTATTTTGACGGCTACCCTCAAAAACCGCCGAATGAACAGGGTAATTCGGAGGGCGTTCGGCCTGATGATGATATGTATGACTGGTTACAACCAGGACATTACTTCACTCGCGTGATAGACATTCCGGCACGGGACATCTGGCAATCTGGCATGAGCAAAGACCGTTTTATATCATTGGGCGGGTTTACTCTGCCGCCATGGATTGAAGACGAATTTAATACAGTTGTCCTCGCATCGAATGATATTAGGGTGCGCTGTACAGGCTACGACCGGATTAACGAGCGTTATCACTGTGACGTTGAAAATATGTCGAAAAGTATTTTCGATGATAACCATTGATTGTCATTTCTGTTTCAGTGCTGATTTAACCTGCCGGGGTATCTACCCCGGTTTTTTTCGGCAAATACTTGTGCGCGGTATTTCTCATAGCATTGCCAAAAATTGAACAAAGGAGCATGCAATGTTTTTTACCCCTGAACTTATCAAATTAGCCCAGATTGCTGAAAAGCATGGTTTACCTGAGGATTATGTCATGATCGATTATGTCCGCCCGTTGCTGTCAAATGAAACCAGCCGCTATCCGGTTTTATTGAATGAAAATGGTAATGCACAGCGTCGAATTTATTTGCCTGAACGAGAGGCTGGTGCGTGCGAGGCGTGGTTGCAAATGGAGGCTGAAATCAAGTGGTATAGCCAGCTTTTGGCGAATAAACGGTTTTAGTTATTGATGATAAAGGACGTATAACGCCCTTTTGGCTATATGGAGTCGGCGCGCAGCATTCAGGATTGTTCTTCCCGGCGCAAAACCGATAGTTGTCTGAGCAACTCAGGCAGCGCTGTTTGTACGGTGTCCCATACCAATTCGAGGTTGATGTCGAAATATCCGTGTGCGATGCGGTTGCATCTGAAGGCACAATCAGCGGGCAGGCACCGGATAAGCGCAGATACTGACATGTATCAGCGCGGCCACCGGCTGAAACAGACCGGAAACACAGACTACAGCTATGACGCGGCAGGCCGGCAGGGAAAGATCATCAGAAGTTCACTTTTTGTACTAAATAATTCGCATTTTATGTTTAAAAATTGAGATATTCCTCATTACCTGAAGCTGTTTTTTATTGCTTATACATGATCAAATACTCCTTACATAATTAAGGAGAACAAAATGGTACTTAAAAAATTGATGGAACATATTTCTATTATTCCCGATTACAGACAAGCCTGGAAAGTGGAACATAAATTATCGGACATTCTACTGTTGACTATTTGCGCCGTTATTTCGGGTGCAGAAGGTTGGGAAGATATAGAGGATTTTGGGGAAACACATCTCGATTTTTTAAAACAATACGGTGATTTTGAAAATGGTATTCCTGTTCACGATACCATCGCCAGAGTTGTATCCTGTATCAGTCCTGCAAAATTTCACGAGTGCTTTATTAACTGGATGCGTGACTGCCATTCTTCAGATGATAAAGACGTCATCGCAATTGATGGAAAAACACTCCGGCATTCTTATGACAAGAGTCGCCGCAAGGGAGCGATTCATGTCATTAGTGCGTTCTCAACAATGCACAGTCTGGTCATCGGACAGATCAGGACGGATGAGAAATCCAATGAAATTACAGCTATCCCTGAACTTCTTAACATGCTGGATATTAAAGGAAAAATCATCACAACTGATGCGATGGGTTGCCAGAAAGATATTGCAGAGAAGATACAAAAACAGGGAGGTGATTATTTATTCGCGGTAAAAGGAAACCAGGGGCGGCTAAATAAAGCCTTCGAGGAAAAATTTCCGCTGAAAGAATTAAATAATCCAGAGCATGACAGTTACGCAATTAGTGAAAAGAGTCACGGCAGAGAAGAAATCCGTCTTCACATTGTTTGCGATGTCCCTGATGAACTTATTGATTTCACGTTTGAATGGAAAGGTCTGAAGAAATTATGCGTGGCAGTCTCCTTTCGGTCAATAATAGCAGAACAAAAGAAAGAGCCAGAAATGACGGTCAGATATTATATCAGTTCTGCTGATTTAACCGCAGAGAAGTTCGCCACAGCAATCCGAAACCACTGGCACGTGGAGAATAAGCTGCACTGGCGTCGTCTGGACGTGGTAATGAATGAAGACGACTGCAAAATAAGAAGAGGAAATGCAGCAGAATTATTTTCAGGGATACGGCATATCGCTATTAATATTTTGACGAATGATAAGGTATCCAGGGCAGGGTTAAGGCGTAAGATGCGAAAAGCAGCCATGGACAGAAACTACCTGGCGTCAGTCCTTGCGGGGAGCGGGCTTTCGTAATCTTGCCCTGGGTATTTATATTAAATTAGCACTCCCCTTAATTATCATAAATACAAAGAGGTGAAAACAGGAGGGGGTATTTTTGTCAAATAACACCAGAGTGAATTAATAACATGCTGTCAGTGATACGCATATTTTATCTAACAAAGCTTTAGTAAAATTCCGCGGAGTAAGAAGATTCCGCCAAAGATTCCATATAATATTAAGGTTGTTATGAATAAAGGTAATAGATTACAACAGTTAGAAGATATGTGTCGTGATATTATTAAAATTAATATGTGGTATGAACTCCCCGAGTATGTATTTTTTTTAATATCTGACATCATCGATGGGACGAGTGATGAATTTGCAATAAATGTGTATAAAAATATCGACAGAAGTCTTCTTGAAATATTATTGCATCCATCTGTTTTACTGTCAGTTGTTGAGTCCTTGCAAAGTAATACTATAGCTGAGTATATCGTGAAATTGTGTGGAATTGAGATAGATTATGACGACTTACTAATATCGGATGTTAAATCATGTCTTTTTATCAACTATGGATTCAATAACAGTGAATCGGTTGCGCTATTTAATAAGATTTACCGCGAATTAAAAGATATTGTAAAATCATCAAGAGTACATATAGATCATGAGAAAGATATTTTTGATGGCCTTAATCAAATCTTGGCTTTTTCCGATAATAATAAACATGAGTATTTTTTATATATAAAGGCATATTGGCTCAGTTTATACTTTTGTGAAATTTCACAGAACGTGAGAGAAAGAGATAAGTTGTCATTTTATTATAATGAATTTTCTGTCCGATTTCCTAATGTTGTCCTATATCCGTCATGCTACAAATTGTAAGGCTTGGCACCTGAAATTCATTGTTAATTCGAGACGCTTGATTGTCCACTATATCAAAACAGTCATACCTCGGAATTTTCTCACATTAGTCCATACGGTATTCAATTTTCGCAACTGTGCCCTGAAATAAAAAACTGCAAAACTGCTTTTTCTTGATCTGTCCCAATCACGCAAGACTACTTTTAGTAGAGATCTCTAGCCATATCGATTTTAGTGCCGCCCGCGCATTTTATACAAAACAGGGCTTTATCAATGAGGCGATAATACGCAATTACTATGATGTTGGTGAGGATAAATTAATCTTCACTAAAAATATGCAATCGTGAGATAAAATATGTTTTTAACTCATATGGAAAATTGCTTAAGCAACTTGGTTGCTGCATATGATTCTTTAGCCCGCCGTAACTCGCTTCCCGCTGGTAACAAACGTGCCAGCACCTAAATGATGTAGTGTATTGAGTTTGTCATCATCAAACTGCCAGCGGCCTTCGACAAATACTCGTGCGTCTGCCGCTGCCGATACCACTTCGCCAAATAGCGTATCGTATTTTTCTTGCGCAGAAGTCGCTGGTAGCAATCGACACTCCATCCACGCCAGACATTTCTCTTCAACCAGCGGCAATCCAAGCACCGGACCTTTCACAACCGGAATGCCATAGCAATTAAATTTATCTTCTTCACGACCCGACACACTTCCCACCGCCCACGTCCAGTTAGTCGCCGCAACGCCCGGGATAACGATGCCAAATTTACCGTTACGCTCAATCAACTCCCTGGTCCATGTCGATTTATCTACCACAATCGCCACACGTGGCGGTTCAAACTCTACCGGCATCGACCAGGCCGCAGCCATCACATTACGTCGCTGAGATTTATCATCGAAACTGGTTATCAAAACTGTGGGGCCATGATTTAACAGACGGCTGGCATGGTGTAATTCGACAGGGATGAATCGGCTCACGGTATCGCCTCGCTAAGAAGGGTGTTTTAAAAGCGTAGCTCGTAACGCAATAAGTAACGAAATTAACGGGATTGGCGATTTGCGAACGTGATGCATGTCCGCGATCGCACAAAATAGCCGGTGCGGCGTCTATTCCAGGTTATAAATTGAGAAAACCACAAACGGAAACGCCTGATGACGCCCATTCTGAATCACTATTTTACCCGCATTAACTGGTCGGGAGCGGCTGCGGTCAATATCGAAACGCTGCGCGCATTACACCTGAAACACAATTGCACCATTCCATTTGAAAATCTCGATGTTTTGCTGCCGAGAGAAATGCAGCTTGATGATCAATCGCTGGAAGAGAAATTGGTGCTCGCCCGGCGTGGTGGTTACTGCTTTGAGCAGAATGGCGTGTTTGAGCGGGTGTTACGCGAGCTGGGTTTTCAGGTACGCAGTCTGTTAGGGCGCGTAGTGTTATCTAATCCGCCAGCATTACCGCCGCGCACCCATCGTTTGTTGTTGGTGGAACTGGAAGGGGAAAAATGGATTGCTGATGTCGGTTTCGGTGGACAGACGCTAACCGCGCCGATTCGTTTAGTTCCCGATCTCGTGCAGATCACGCCACACGGAGAGTATCGGTTGTTACAGGAGGGTGATGATTGGGTGTTGCAGTTTAATCATCATCAGCACTGGCAGTCGATGTACCGTTTTGATCTCTGTGAACAACAACAAAGTGATTATGTGATGGGGAATTTCTGGTCTGCGCACTGGCCGCAATCGCATTTTCGCCATCATTTGCTGTTGTGCCGCCATTTGCCGGACGGTGGCAAACTGACACTGACCAATTTTCATTTTACCCATTATGAAAATGGGCACGCGGTGGAGCAGCGAAATCTAGCGGATGTGGCGTCGTTATATGCCGTGATGCAGGAGCAGTTTGGTCTGGGCGTAGATGACGCAAAGCATGGCTTTACTGTGGATGAACTGGCGTTGGTGATGGCGGCGTTTGATACGCATCCGGAGGCGGGGAAATAGTTTGTGCCAGGGGCCGGATGCGGCGTAAACGCCTACAACCGGCCCACATTAGCCCGGTTGTAGGCCTGATAAGCGAAGCGCATCAGGCAACGGTATCAAAAATCAATGGCCCATTCAGCATGGAAAAGAATCACCGCCGTGCCGGAAATGGTAACTTTCTCCGGTTGGTTATCTCGAATTGTCACCGTCACATCAATCACGCCGTCACGCCCCAGTGCGCGCCCCTGATGGCCTTTAACACGCAACACGCTGCCATCGTGGGGTAGTAAGTTGTGATGTACCAACCATGCGCCCATCGGGCCATTGGCATTCCCGGTCACCGGATCTTCCACAATACCTATCGCTGGTGAGAACATACGACCATCGGTTTCATTTTTGCCAGGGCGGATCTGGAACGGGAAAAAACCATTGCAGCCAATCTGTTTGCTGATAGCGGTCAGCGCAGCAAGATCAGGCGAAAGGGCGTCGATATCCACTTCTGGTTTCAGTGGGATCATCACTTTTGAGTGTCCTGTGGTTGCCACCTGGATCGGCAAACCCGGCAGAATATTGTCTTCGGTAAGATGCAATGCGTTGAGAATTGCCGCCCGTGTTTCACCTTCCAGCGGTGGCTCAAAGCCCGGCGTACCTTGTTCCAGCGAAATACGATAATCATCGTTATGCTTTTCGATAGTCACGCGGTGTTTTCCTGCCAGTGACGTTTGCCAGACCATGCAATTTCCTAAACCTAACACCTTTGCACGTACATAGTGCGCAGCTACTGTCGCGTGACCACAAATCGGCACTTCAACCGTTGGCGTAAAGTAGCGGATGCGCACATCGCTGTCGTCGCTGTGCAGCAGAAAAGCAGTTTCCGAATGACCTAATTCGCGGGCGATAAGCTGCATTTGCGCTTCACTGAGATTATCGGCGGGGAAAACAACACCGGCAGAATTGCCGCGAAACGGTTGAGCGGTAAAAGCATCGACGTGATAAACCTGCGGTTTCATTAACGTTCTCCTGTGGCTGGAGAACTATCATAGCCTGTTTAGGGCACTTTTCTGAATTAATCCCTGGCAAGCCATGTTGAAATAACTATCAGGATAAAATGGTTAACTTTATATATTGCCTCACAGGGATAGCTTTATGAAGCAAGTACAATTTGACTGGCAAGGGATAGAAACGGCGGCCATTAATTATATGGTGGCTTCCGTGAAACATGTACATCAGGAACACCCAAGCGAACATATCTACGGCGCTATGTTTCATTGTTTCTATGGGGATGGGGACGTCATTGACTGGCCTTGTCTGGCAGTTGGCACCGAGGAAAGCTTGGCCTCTATTGTTACTGTTTATCAGCAAAATGGATTTACACAAACCGTCGAAAAACTCACACAGGACTTACGCTGGTCGCCTGCAGACCAGAAGCACAATGATGAACCTAACAGAGTATGCGAGCAATGGGCTAATGAATGCCATGAATTCGCTGCAATTAATGGAACATTTGATGCCTGGAATGAGGTGTATGAGCAATTTTTGCGTGTTTTTCCGAAAGCGGCCAAAAAAGCACGATTACAACTCTTACGTGAAGGGGTAGTGGAGAAAAACTTTATCGCCATAGCCTCTGATGAGGTTGGAGAGTTGATCCCGTTAAGTCTGACAAAAAAACAAATATTACAATATTTCCCTGAATATTCTCAGGCTAAACAGGAGAGGCAATATCTGAAAAGTTTGCCTTTACAAGCACGGATAGCAGAATTAATCGCGCAAATATTTGGCAGAAAACCCCCGGGTCTACTTTTAGACGATTACGAAGTATTACTCAAACAACTAGGTCAACTGGCGTTACCTGCTTTGCTGCAAGAAGTTAAAAATGCAGACAAAGCATGGAATGCCTGTAAATTGATTGCAGAAATTAATGAATCTAATGAGAATGTGATTGCTGTTCTGACAAGCCTGCTGGACGATCAAACTGCCGATGGGAGTAACCGCTGTTGGGCTGCTGCGGCCATAGCGCGGCTTGGGCATATGAATTTATTGGCAGAACACATTTCCCAACTCCCTGTAGAAATTTTTGTTCGTGGAGTAACAGCTCCATATCTGGCATTTCGAAACCATGGACGTCATTTACCCTTAGATTATACCCCGTTAGAGTTTGTCCTTAGTCATCATCCAGAGTTGGTTGAAGCCATAGCAAAAGAAATGGCACCTGGAAGAGGCTTTTGCACCATCACCGCCAATGAAGTACCCACTGCTCGCGCTGGCTTAGCTTCATCCTGGCCCTGTATTCAATTCCATGCTCAATATGTTTTGGAAGAGTTTGAAGATAATCATTAAGGTTGAAACCGCCTGGTTTTCTGTCAACGTATAGCGAGAAACACAGGCGGTTTTTAAAAGCAGAATTATCGCCGCGAGCGCACAATCTGGTACCGACGAGTAAAGTACTCAAAAGGCGCGCTCCACACATGCACCAATCTGGTGAACGGAAAGAGCAGGAAGATGGTCATTCCCAATACCAGATGCAGGCGGAAAACGAACGCTACGCCGTTAAGCATTTCTGACGATCCACCACGGAAAGTGACAATGCTTTGCGCCCAACCCACCAGCTTCATCATTTCGCTACCATCAGGATACTGTGCTGAAAACGGTATGGTACTTAGCCCCAGCAGACACTGGATCAGCAAAATGCTCATGATGATAATATCCGGCGTGGTGGAAGTAGCACGCACACGCTGATTTGTCAGCCTGCGCCACAGCAGTCCTGCACCGCCAATCAACGTCAACACGCCGCAAATACCGCCGAGCACCATCGCCATCAGTTGTTTCGCTGCCACTGGTAAAAACCACGCGTACATCCAGTGCGGTGTTAACATGCCGAACAGATGACCGAAGAAGATCCCCAGAATGCCGATATGGAACAGATTCGACCATATCACCATCCCGCGTTTATCGAGCATCTGGCTCGAGGAGGCGCGCCAGGTGTACTGCCCGTAGTCATAGCGCAGCCAGCTGCCAAGGAAAAACACCGTCGCACAAATGTATGGGTAGATATCGTAAAAAAAGACGTTCAGATACTGAATCATTTCCCACCTCCCGCACTGATGTCGACGTACTGCGGCGCGACATCCTGGCTAAAGCGTCGCTGATATTGATTAAGCGGCGAGCTGTCACACGCCGTGGCGTTATCTTCAATAAACTTCACCTGTTCTTCTTCCCACACCGCATCCAGTGCCTGGCGGGTGTCGTCACGCTCTTCACTACGAATTTGTTTTGTGACACTGTCACTTGACAGGGGACTTCCTGCCAGTTGCAAAAGGGCGTCAAATAACGCGTACCACGGTGTCTCGCGTTGTTTTAAGCGTCCGCCAAGCAGGGCGAGGATCGGCGCAACGTTGAGTAATCCTTCTTTTGCCTGATCGTCCGGCAGCACACTTAAGTACTCCAGGTACAGCGGCAGATAATCGGGCAGTTCCCGACAATCCAGTTGCAGACCGACCTTTTCATACTCCGCCAGCAGGTCCACCATTGCCTGGCCTCGATCGCGGGATTCGGCATGAACATGTTCGAACAGCAGCAGCGACGTGGTGCGCCCGCGGTCGAACACTTCACACCATTCGGCCTGTTTATCCAGCAGCGGCGCGTTGAGCAGGTCGAGTGCAAAATCGGTGAGCATCGGTGCGTCGCGGCGGATCAACGCCAGCGCGTCCTCCTTACATTCCCACAACAGCTCGTCCGGATACTCCATCAACAGGCCGATCACTTTGAGGATCTGCATTATTCGCCCTCCGCTTTGTCGCGCACTTCGGTGATGTTGATGGCATCGATACGGCTACTGTTGAACAGGTTGAATTTGCTGTCCGAGCCGTGGCAACCGTCGCCAAAGGTAAAACCGCAGCCATTGCGTTCTGCGAAGGCATCGCCCGCCATTTCCCGATGACTGGTTGGAATGACAAAACGGTCTTCATAGTTGGCAATGGCGAGGTAGCGATACATCTCTTCGACCTGGGCGACGCTCAGGCCTACTTCGTCAATGGCGCGGGTATCGGTAACGCCTTCCACGGTTTGTGAACGCATATAGTGGCGCATCGCCATCATCCGTTTCAGCGCCCGCAGTACCGGACCGGTATCACCGGCACTCAACATATTGGCGAGATATTGCACCGGAATACGCAGGCTTTCGATGGCGGGCAGCACGCCTTCGCTTTTCGGCAAGCCGCCCGCATCAGCGTAAGACTGAATCGGTGACAGCGGAGGAACGTACCAGACCATCGGCAGGGTGCGGTATTCAGGGTGCAGCGGTAACGCCAGTTTCCAGTCCATCGCCATTTTGTAGACTGGCGAACGCTGGGCAGCTTCAATCACGTTTTGTGGAATACCTTGTTTCAGGGCTTCTTCGATCACTGAGGGATCGTGCGGATCGAGGAACACTTCGCACTGGCGTTCATAGAGGTCAACTTCGCGCTCGGTGCGCGCCGCTTCCTCGATGCGGTCGGCGTCGTAAAGCAGCACGCCAAGATAGCGAATACGACCCACGCAGGTTTCTGAGCAAACGGTCGGTTGACCGGACTCAATTCGCGGATAACAGAAGATGCATTTTTCTGACTTACCGCTTTTCCAGTTGAAGTAGATTTTTTTGTACGGACAACCGCTAATGCACAAACGCCAGCCACGGCATTTGTCCTGATCGATCAGCACAATACCGTCTTCTTCGCGTTTGTAGATCGCGCCGCTGGGGCAGGTCGCCACACAGCTGGGGTTGAGGCAGTGTTCGCACAGGCGCGGCAGGTACATCATGAACGTGTTTTCAAACTGACCGTACATCTCCTTTTGCATGGCGTCAAAGTTGCGGTCGCGAGCGCGTTTTTCGAACTCACCGCCCAGCAGTTCTTCCCAGTTTGGCCCCCAGATCACTTTGTCCATCCGTTTGCCGTCAATCAGCGAACGTGGGCGGGCAGTAGGAATGTGTTTACCTTCTGGCGCGCTATGCAAATGTTCGTAGTCGAAGGTGAAAGGTTCGTAGTAATCGTCAATCTGCGGCACCACCGGGTTGGCGAAGATTTTGGTAATCACCCCCATCTTGCTGCCCAGACGCGGGCGGATCTTACCGTTGACATCGCGGACCCAGCCGCCTTGCCACTCTTCCTGATCTTCCCAGTTTTTCGGATAACCAATGCCCGGTTTGGTTTCGACGTTGTTAAACCATGCGTACTCCATGCCTTCGCGTCCGGTCCAGACGTTTTTACAGGTCACCGAACAGGTATGGCAGCCGATACATTTATCGAGGTTAAGCACCATGCCGACTTGCGAACGTATTTTCATTTTTTCGCCTCCTGTACCTGATCGCGACCTTCATCATCCAGCCAGTTAACGTTCTTCATCTTGCGGATCATGATAAATTCGTCGCGGTTCGAGCCGACGGTGCCGTAGTAGTTAAAGCCCCAGGCCAGCTGCGCGTAACCGCCAATCATATGCGTTGGTTTTGGGCAAACGCGGGTGACCGAGTTATGAATGCCGCCGCGCATGCCGGTTACTTCCGAACCAGGAATATTCATAATGCGTTCCTGAGCGTGATACATCATGGTCATACCCGGCGGTACACGTTGGCTGACCACCGCGCGGGCAGTCAGCGCGCCGTTGGCGTTAAACACTTCCACCCAGTCGTTATCGACAATGGTCAATTCACGGGCATCGGTTTCGCTGATCCAGACAATCGGTCCACCGCGAGAGAGCGTCAGCATTAGCAGGTTTTCACTGTAGGTTGAGTGAATGCCCCATTTCTGATGCGGCGTCAGGAAGTTAAGTGCTCTTTCCGGGAAGCCGTTTGGCGGTATCTGGCGCATTTCACTGACGCTACGGGTGTCGATAGGCGGACGATAAGCCACCAGGCTTTCACCAAAGGCACGCATCCACGGATGATCCTGATAGACCTGCTGGCGTCCCGACAGCGTGCGCCACGGAATTAACTCATGAACGTTGGTGTATCCGGCGTTGTAGGAGACGTGATCGCTTTCCAGACCAGACCATGTGGGGCTGGAGATAATTTTACGTGGCTGCGCCTGAATATCGCGAAAGCGGATCTTCTCGTCCTCTTTGTGCAGCGCCAGATGGGTATGTTCGCGTCCGGTGATTTCGCCCAGCGCTTGCCACGCTTTGACCGCCACATGCCCGTTGGTTTCCGGTGCCAGCGCCAGTATCACTTCTGATGCATCAATGGCGGTGTCAATCAGCGGTCGCCCCTGTGCCGGGCCATCACGCTTGGTGTAATTGAGTTTGCCGAGGAAATCGATTTCATCCTGGGTATTCCACGAAATCCCTTTACCGCCGTTGCCAAGTTTGTCCATCAATGGCCCGAGCGAGGTAAAGCGATCATAGGTAGCAGGGTAGTCGCGTTCCACCGCTACAATATTGGGCGCGGTTTTACCCGGGATCAGATCGCATTCGCCTTTGCGCCAGTCGAGCACTTCACACGGCTGGGAGAGTTCTGCCGGAGAGTCATGCAGTAAGGGTTGTAATACCACGTCGGTTTCTTTGCCAAGATGCCCTACGCACACTTGCGAAAATGCTTTGGCAATACCTTTGTAGATTTCCCAGTCGCTGCGTGATTCCCACGCCGGATCGACCGCCGCAGAAAGCGGATGAATAAACGGATGCATATCCGAGGTGTTCATATCGTCTTTTTCGTACCAGGTGGCGGTGGGCAGAACGATATCGGAGAACAGGCAGGTACTGGACATACGGAAGTCGAGCGTCACCAGCAGGTCGAGCTTGCCTTCAATCGCCGCAGTTTGCCACTCGACTTCTTCTGGTTTGATCCCGTCGCTGGCACCGAGTTCCTCACCCTGAATCCCACTTTCGGTTCCCAGCAGATACTTCTGCATATATTCGTGGCCTTTGCCGGAGGAGCCAAGCAGGTTAGAACGCCAGACAAACAAATTACGCGGATGATTGCTGCCGCTATCTGGTTGTTCGCAGGCCATGCGTAAATCGCCCGATTTCAGCGCCTGGGCGGTAAATTCTGTGGGGGATAATCCGGCCTTGTCGGCTTCAGCTTTAATCCCGAGCGGGTTACGCCCCAGCTGCGGCGCAGAAGGTAGCCAGCCCATACGTTCGGCGCGAACGTTGAAATCAATCAGATGACCGCTGTACTTACTGGCATCGGCGAGCGGTGAAAGTAACTCCTGAGCAGAGACTTTTTCATAGCGCCATTGGCTGGAATGATTGTAGAAAAACGAGGTGCTGTTCATCTGGCGCGGTGGTCGGTTCCAGTCGAGCGCAAAGGCCAGCGGCAACCAGCCGGTTTGCGGGCGCAGTTTTTCCTGACCGACATAGTGTGCCCAGCCGCCACCGCTTTGCCCGACACAACCGCAGAAGATCAGCATGTTGATCATCCCACGGTAGTTCATGTCCATGTGATACCAATGGTTGACGCCAGCACCGAGGATAATCATCGATCGCCCATGCGTTTTATGGGCGGTATCGGCAAATTCGCGGGCGATGGTTTCAATATACTGGCGCGGTACGCCGGTAATTTGCTCGCCCCAGGCTGGGGTGTAAGGTTTGATTTCAGCGTAATCTTTCGCGCTGTTTTCATCTTCCAGCCCGCGATCGAGGCCGTAATTTGCCAGTACCAGATCATAAACGCTAACCACCGGACAAGTGCTTCCATCGGCGAGCGTCAGATTTTTCACCGGAAGCTGGCGCACCAGTATGGGATCATGTTTTACGCTGCGAAAGTGTGGATTTTCAATGCCGCCAAAGTAGGGGAAGGCCACGCCTGCAACAGTGTCGTGTTGACCGAGCAAGGTTAACGCTAACTCAGTTTCTGTTCCGGCGGCGATAGATTCCAGGTTCCATTTGCCTTTTTCGCCCCAACGAAAACCAATCGAACCGTTAGGCACCACCAGTTCACCCGTAGTATTAACTGCCACGGTTTTCCACTGCGGATTGTTGCTTTCGCCCAACCCATCCACCAGGTCAGATGCACGGATCATCCGTCCGGGAACGTAGCTGCCATCGTCGCGCGGTTCCAGCATTACCAGCATCGGCATGTCGCTGTAGCGGCGGCAGTAATTGATAAAGTAGTCGCTGGGATTATCGAGATGGAACTCTTTTAAAATCACATGGCCCATTGCCATTGCCAGGGCGCTATCAGTGCCTTGTTTCGGTGCCAGCCACTGGTCGCACAATTTGGCTACTTCAGAGTAGTCCGGGGTAATGGCGATAGTTTTGGTACCTTTGTAACGTACTTCGGTAAAGAAGTGGGCGTCTGGTGTGCGCGTTTGCGGTACGTTAGAACCCCAGGCGATGATATAGCTGGAGTTATACCAGTCGGCAGATTCTGGCACGTCGGTTTGCTCGCCCCAGGTCATCGGCGAGGCAGGCGGCAGGTCGCAATACCAGTCATAGAAACTTAAACAGGTGCCACCTAACAGCGACAGATAGCGTGTTCCGGCGGCGTAAGAAACCATCGACATCGCCGGAATCGGCGAGAAACCGGCAACGCGATCAGGACCGTAAGTTTTGATGGTCCAGACGTTAGCGGCGGCAATCAACTGGTTTAGCTCCTGCCAGTTGGAGCGGATAAAGCCGCCACGCCCACGCACTTGTTTGTAGCTCAGGCACTTTTGCGGATCGTTCATAATCGATGCCCACGCCAGTACCGGATCGCTGTGTTGCTTGAGGGCTTCGCGCCACAGTTCAATCAGTCGTTTACGAATGAGCGGGTATTTCAGGCGGTTAGCGCTGTAAAGATACCAGGAGTAACTTGCGCCACGCGGGCAGCCGCGAGGTTCATGATTGGGCAGGTCAGGGCGAGTGCGCGGGTAGTCGGTCTGTTGGATTTCCCAGGTCACCAGACCATTTTTAACGTAGATTTTCCAGCTACAGGAGCCTGTACAGTTAACGCCGTGGGTGGAACGCACGATTTTGTCGAACTGCCAACGCTGGCGATAGCTGTCCTCCCAGTCGCGGTTGCTATGCATCACCTGTCCGTGACCATCGGCAAAGGTTTCGCCCTTTTGTTTGAAGTAGCGAAAGCGATCCAAAAGTTTACTCATGACATAACTCCTGCTCCAGGAATGAATTGGGATCTGATGCCTTGTCGGATGCGACACGGTTGTAGCCTGATAAGACGTGTCAGGCATCGATTTCTTATTTTTGGCTGAACTTCCGCCGACCATAAACCAGCCAGGTCAGCAGCACACAAACGATGTAGAAGATCAAAAACACTTTCATCGCACCTACCGGCGAGCCGGTCATATTGAGCGACATGCCAAACGCCTGCGGAATAAAAAAGCCGCCAACTGCGCCAATCGCTGAGATAAAGCCCAATGCTGCCGCCGTTTCGGTGACCGCTTCCCGCTGAGCCTGTTCATCGCTGCCGCCTTTCATCTTGACGCGATAAATCGTTATCTGGCGAAAGATGACAGCGATCATCTGGAAAGTAGAACCACTTCCCAGACCCGCGGTCAGAAACAGCCCCATAAAGACGGCGTAAAATGCGATGAAATTACCAGAGCCTGTGCCCGGTAAGGTAAGGAAGAGCAGTGCACTGAAAATCGCCATAAAAATGAAGTTGATCAACGTCACCCGCACGCCGCCAAATTTATCGGAAATAGCACCACCAACCGACCGCGCGATGGCACCGATAAATGGGCCAAAGAACGCCAGACGCAGAATATTCACATCCGGGAACTGGGTTTTCGCCAGCATGGCAAAACCCGCAGAAAAACCGATAAACGAACCGAAGGTGGCGAGATAGAGAAGACTGAGCAGCCAGAGATGCAGACGTTGTAATACAGGCAATTGATCGGCGATTGACGCGCGTGAACTGGCGATATCATTCATCCCTAACCAGGCGGCAATAGTGGCAATCGCCAGTAATGGCACCCAAATCCATGCGGCATTCGCCAGCGACATCACCGAACCGTCGGCCTGTGGTACGCCATTGAAACCGAGAAAGGCAAATACGGGGATAAAAATCACCAGCGGCGCAACCAGCTGCATCACGCTTACGCCTAAGTTTCCTAATCCACCATTAATCCCAAGTGCGCTCCCTTGTTTGGCTTTTGGGAAGAAGAAACTGATATTGCCCATGCTCGAAGCAAAGTTCGCCCCTGCAAAACCGCATAGCAAAGCGATAACGATAAATATCCCAAAAGGAGTATTCGGATTCTGCACGGCAATTCCGAGCCAGACGCAAGGAATAATCAGGATTGCAGTACTAAAAACCGTCCATCGGCGTCCACCAAATATAGGCACCATAAAGGAGTAGGGGACACGCAATAATGCGCCAGAAACGGAGGGTAATGCGGTTAATAAAAAGAGTTGATCGGTAGTGAAATTAAAACCGATTTTATTGAGATTAACAGTAACTGCGCTAAATAGCATCCAGACACAGAAGGCAAGAAGTAGACAACTGACTGATATCCAGAGGTTTCTTCGTGCAATATGCTTTCCTTTATTTTCCCAGAAGGCCGGGTTTTCTGGTTTCCAGTCGCGCAAAAGATAACGACTATTTTTCTCATTTTGCAGTGCCATATTGTTCCTCACATGTACACATTGGTAATGAAAAAAAGACAAAACAGGAGGTAAGGCGCAATAGCCAGTTATTAGAATTAAGGATGAATTAGGTGAAGTGCTGATTGAAAGAATAGATAAGAAAGCGTAACCGCGGGGGCAGAATGGGGATTAAGCAGACAGATATGTGTTACTAAATGTAACTAACAGGCTAACCTTCAAACGGGGGTTAATCTTTGAACGTATGCCATGTTTCAACCCTTCAGATCGTGAATCTAAAGGGTTGCATATTAACTATATTCTTAATAAGACCAGACACTTATAGAATTAGTGATGATTTATTCACTAAAAAGGCCATGAGCTGGAGGAAAACGATCTGTCCAGAAAGTCTATCGGTTCCTCTCTTATCGCCTCATTGTAATAATCGTTATTACAGTAAGTATTGTTTATTTCATCTAAGGTCATATTTTTAATTTTTATATTCATCTGATTTACAACTTCTTCTGTTTTATAAGTGTGTATATTATATGGGGTGTATGCTTCTTTAAAAGTATAGTGAAACAATTCGTTATCCACATCTACTCCGTCAGAGTGAACTTCAAATGCACCAGGCGAAAGAATTGCCAGGCCAGTATTAAGCTTAAGTGCTGGGGAAAACAAATTAAATAACATGAGCTGCATGGTAGGGCAATTGTTCTTCCCAGAAACATTTAAAAAATTTAAGTTTTTGCTCTGTTTTATTATGGGGAATAAAGTTCCAATATCGGATGTATTCTTAGTGTCAATGCGGGTTATTTTATTATTGTCCAGCCTTAAACTTTTGATAGATGAAAGATAAGTCAGGAAATGAAGGTTTATTTTTTTTCAACTGATTGTTCGCAGCGTTTAATGTCTGTACATTGCAGAAGTTGCTAAAGAATATTTTAATTTCAGAAAGCAAGTTGTTGTTGATAAGTAACGTATTCAAGTTGGGAAATAAGGCATTATGTAAACTTGTTAGTTTATTATGGGATAGATCCAGAAGTAAGAGTTCATCTTTATTTCCTGTAGCAATATCAGTTAATTGATTGTGGCTGAGATTCAGGTACTGCAGCCTTTCGCAACATTCTAATTGCACAAACTCTAGTTGATTATGTGCCGCACTAAAATAAGTAACTGATGAAAGCCCATCTATATCAATATTTCTGAGAGCATTATTATTCACAGATATATGTTTAATGCTTACATTTCTGCCTTGAGGAAAATTTATAGACTCAAGAGCATTACTATTCAGACTAAGGTTGATGAGTTTATCGTAGTTGGTTGCATCAAAATGTTTGAGTTGGTTCTCATCAAGATTGATAGATGTGAAGTTTTGCAGTCCTGGTGGTTGGGTGGTTAAATTAAGTCCAGATAAATCAATGTCATTCTGCTTCGATAAAAAAGCACGGTTTATCCTTTCTGCCGCTTCTTTTCGGCATTCTTGACGATGAAGTTCACCTGTGACTATGCATTCTTCTTTCCATTTATTCAATTCATGCATCCAGCTATATAAATTCTGTTCTGGGAGTCGCTGTAGGGACTGCTTTGTTTTAAAAAAGATTAAAGGAAACTTCATAACTACTCCATGGCAATAATATATTTTTTGATTTATTATCCTTGATAAATCAGGATATTTTTTATAACTCTGTGGTAAAGGATTGGCTTAACCAATTATGAAATGTTGGTCCATAACCTAAGGAAGTTTTATTCTCATCATAAATGTAATAACAGATAGGGGTGCCTGTTGCGTCCTTGAGTTCTGAGGATGAGGATGAGGATAGGGGAGTGTCGTTATCAAACCGACACGCGCGATACATAGGCAGAATAGCTTTTAATTCTTCTTCAGAAAGTGTTGTTTCTTGTTCTGTTAAAGTTAAATTGCTGAAATAAGGTTTTGAACGGTAACGAATCGACATTGAATCATTGTTTTCTTTATTATCACCTTCAGTATTTTTGCTTACTTCTACAAGATGCTTATTACTAGTATCGATATTTTTAATTGCTAGATCATAAGATATCTTAATGGTCACTTCATCAATATTATCAACTAAATCCATTATTGCATTCCAGTACTGCATTTGTGCAATAGGATCATTGTTAATACCGTTAACTGATAAATACCAAAGATGTTTTGATGATATTAACTCATTAATGTTATCTGTTGGTAATAAATTGTTATTACTTAAGTCTAAATATTCTAGTATCGCAGTGCTTTTAGCGTTTAAATTTGCAATATGGTTGTCGTTTAAAGCGATTTTTTTCACCATGGGGTGATAGTGTAATTTAAGATCATTGATCATATTGTGACGAGCACTTAACTCAATCAGAGATTCTTGTTGAGAAACATCCAGCGATGTTAGCTGGTTATTATCAAGGTTAAGAAATTTCAGTTTATAACTGTCAGAAATATTAATTTCTTTTAGATTATTATTTTGCGCTTCCAGATTAACCAATGAATGCTGATTTTTTAAATCTAAACTTTCCAGCTTGTTGCAATCGATATAAATATTTTCCAGTTTTGATTCATTTGGAAAGGTTATCGTTTCAATATTATTCAAGGTGAGGTTGATATTGATAAGACTAGCATTGTCGCTAAAGTCAAGGAAAGTTAGACAATTCCCCTCCAAATTCAATGCTTTAACTGTAGGGGGGATAGGCGGTAACTCACTCAAATCAAGATATGACAAATTAAGAGATTCCATGTTTGAGTTGTAAGCTTCATTAATTCGCTCTAGAATAGTTCTTTTTTCTACGCCATTATTAAGCGATTTCTCACCCCATTGTGCCAGTTGTTCAAAAAAATTGCTGGCGATGGTTTCTCTGTTAGGTAATGCGTTATTCACTTGATAACTGGCATTATTTTTTACACAAGCTGTATTAATATTGGTCATAATCACTCATCAATAAATATTATACTAAGATGTCCCCGGAGGGTATGGAAGAATATTAATTGAGGTGAATGACCAGAAATATCAAAAATTGCTCATTTTTACTTAAGGAGTCATACAGCAGCACTTAAATCAAAAACCAGCCCAGAGAAGGGCTGGTCAGGAGAGGATGTTAGAACTGATAGGTAATGCCCGTTGCGACGATGTTATCGGTGCGAATATCTACGGCACGGGTAAAGTCGCTTTCATCGATCAGGTTGATTTTATAATCAACATAGGTCGACATATTTTTGTTGAAGAAATACGTTGCACCAACGTCGATATACTCAATCATGTCCTGATCGCCGTAACGCCCCAGATCTCTGCCTTTTGATTTCAGGTAAGCGAGTGATGGGCGCAAGCCGAAGTCGAATTGATATTGGGCCACCACTTCGAAACTTTGTGCTTTGTTAGAGATATAACCATCACCATAGGTGGTCATGTTTAATGTTTCAGCGTAATTAGCTGCAAAGTAAATGTTGTTGGCATCATATTTTATACCTGTTGCCCACAGTTCTGCATTCTTACCGGAGGCATTGAGAGGATTAGCCGCTGCTCTTTCCTGCGCATTTGTCCGATCAGATTTGGTATACACAGCACCGATCCCAAAGCCATCATAAACATAAGTTGAGGAGATACCGAAACCGTCACCATTGGCACGCGTATAGTCAGCACCATAAAGATGAGCGTTATCAGAGCGTTCATTTTTGCCTTGATATTGTGCGGCAAAGTTCAGCCCTTCAATTAAGCCAAAGAAATCGTAGTTGCGATAGGTTGCCACACCAGTGGTACGATATGTCATGAAGACATCTTTCTGGCTCCAGGTATCGCCACCAAATTCTGGCAACATATCGGTCCATGAACCAATGTCATAACCGACACCGTAGTTACGACCATAGTCCAGAGAGCCAAATTCACTAATTTTTAAACCTGCATAGGCAAGACGGGTTTTGTTGCCGCGCGAGCCGTTGGCTTCATCGTTATAGCCTTTAAAATCATATTCCCAGTGACCAAAACCAATCATTTGATCATTGATTTGCGTTTCTCCTTTAAAACCGAGACGGGCATAAGTTTTATCACCATCGTCACGCTTATCATCAGTAAAATAACGTAGAGCGGTAACCTTGCCATAAAGGTCGAGTTTATTACCATCCTTGTTATATACTTCGGCAGCATGTGCTACGTTCGCAGCTAACAAACCAGTTACAACCACCGCAACTATTTTTAATTTCATTTAACAGTATCCTTTTAATTATCGTTAAACCTATTTTCTAAACGAATTTTAAACGGCGTCATTTACAAATGACATACTGTTTTTAAAATAGAATGGTGATTAAAAACAATGAGAATACTAGATGAAATAATATTATTTGTCGATATGTGATCGAAGTCGAAATGAGATATAAGGTGAATTACTGGTATTTGAAATTTATTTTTTATTATTGTCGTAATTTAGCGGGTTAACTGCCGGGTGCTATGACCCGACAATAATTTTATCCACGACGTGTCGCCAGCCAGCAGAGCAGGGAACCGCCGCAGACCATCAGTGCGCCTTGCCAGAATGAGAACGATAGCGGAGCACTAAGCAGTACCGCAGCAAGCGCCGACGAAAGTACGGGCGTAAAATACGAACCTACTGCCATAATGGTGACGTTGCCATGTAAAATGCCAACGTTCCACGCAGCGTAAGCAAATCCTAAGGTAAATGCCGCAGAGATGAGTTTAATCATGACGGGTGCGCTAAATACCATTTCTGGTTGTGGCGTGAGAAAATAGTAAACCCACAGACTTGCTCCTGTCAGCAGGACAAAAACGGTTATTCCATTAAATCCGCGTGCGTATTTATTCGTTACTGTACAATAAGCTGCCCAGATAAAAGCGCCAATGAACGCCAGGAAATAACTTAATGGACTGGTGGTAATATTATTGATGATTTCATCATAGTGTAACCCATTGTCACCGCCTAACACCCAACAGACACCGACCAGGGCTAATAATAATCCAGGTACAATCAGCCAGTTGGTTTTCTGACCATTAAACAGAATGGCAAAGAGAATTGTCAGACTGGGCCATAGATAGTTCACCATACCTACTTCAATCGCCTGATGACGGCTCGCCGCATACCCTAAGGAAAGCGCCAGACAGATTTCATAGCTGACGAATAACAGACTCCCGGCGAGCAAATAGCCTTTCGGGATCTGCCGAATTCGCGGAAATCCAACCGTGAAGATTAACAGCAGCCCGCTTAATGAATAGATAGCAGCTGCGCCGCCGACCGGGCCGAGCCCCTCACTGACACCGCGAATCAATCCTACCATTGTGCTCCACAGGACGATCGCTATTAGCCCTATGAGCGTTGCTTTTTGTCGTGTCATGCTCGCTGTTTTGTCTCTCTTGCCGTTAAAAATTAAGCTGAATTTTATAGCATTTTTTTAACTGGCCTGTCAGGCAGTGGTGCGTTTTTCTACCGCTATTGAGGTAGGTCAATTTGCGCAGGCGGATTATTTTGTGGCAAACAGCTGTTCTTTTTGATTTCGCGCAAAAAGATTCAGAATTTTACTGTTAGTTTCCTCGCGCAGTAATACCCCTGAAAAAAGAGGAAAGCAATGGACGTCAGTCGCAGACAATTTTTTAAAATCTGCGCGGGCGGTATGGCGGGAACAACAGTCGCGGCATTGGGTTTTGCCCCGAAGCAAGCACTGGCTCAGGCGCGAAACTACAAATTATTACGCGCGAAAGAGATCCGTAACACTTGTACATACTGTTCCGTAGGTTGCGGGCTATTGATGTATAGCCTGGGTGATGGCGCGAAAAACGCCAGAGAAGCGATTTATCACATTGAAGGTGACCCGGATCATCCGGTAAGCCGTGGTGCGCTGTGCCCGAAAGGGGCCGGATTGCTGGATTACGTGAACAGCGAAAACCGTCTGCGCTACCCGGAATATCGTGCGCCAGGTTCTGACAAATGGCAGCGCATTAGCTGGGAAAAAGCATTCTCCCGCATTGCGAAGCTGATGAAGGCAGACCGTGACGCTAACTTTATTGAAAAGAATGAGCAGGGCGTAACGGTAAACCGTTGGCTTTCTACCGGTATGCTGTGTGCTTCCGGTGCCAGCAACGAAACCGGGATGCTGACACAGAAATTTGCCCGCTCCCTCGGGATGCTGGCGGTAGACAACCAGGCGCGCGTCTGACACGGACCAACGGTAGCAAGTCTTGCTCCAACATTTGGTCGCGGTGCGATGACCAACCACTGGGTGGATATCAAAAACGCTAACGTCGTAATGGTGATGGGCGGTAACGCTGCTGAAGCGCATCCCGTCGGTTTTCGCTGGGCGATGGAAGCGAAAAACAACAACGATGCAACCTTGATCGTTGTCGATCCCCGTTTTACGCGTACCGCTTCTGTGGCGGATATCTACGCACCTATTCGTTCCGGTACGGACATTACGTTCCTGTCTGGCGTTTTGCGCTACCTGATCGAAAACAACAAGATCAACGCCGAATACGTTAAGCATTACACCAACGCCAGCCTGCTGGTGCGTGATGATTTTGCGTTCGAAGACGGTCTGTTCAGCGGTTACGACGCTGAAAAACGTCAGTACGATAAGTCGTCCTGGAACTATCAGTTCGATGAAAACGGCTATGCGAAACGCGATGAAACACTGACTCATCCGCGCTGTGTGTGGAACTTGCTGAAAGCGCACGTTTCCCGTTACACGCCGGACGTAGTAGAAAACATCTGCGGTACGCCAAAAGCTGACTTCCTGAAAGTGTGTGAAGTGCTGGCCTCCACCAGCGCGCCGGATCGCACAACCACCTTCCTGTACGCACTGGGCTGGACCCAACACACCGTGGGTGCGCAGAACATCCGTACTATGGCGATGATCCAGTTGCTGCTCGGTAACATGGGTATGGCCGGTGGCGGCGTGAACGCATTGCGTGGTCACTCCAACATTCAGGGCCTGACTGACTTAGGTCTGCTCTCTACCAGCCTGCCGGGTTATCTGACGCTGCCGTCAGAAAAACAGGTTGATTTGCAGTCGTATCTGGAAGCGAACACGCCGAAAGCGACGCTGGCTGATCAGGTGAACTACTGGAGCAACTATCCGAAGTTCTTCGTTAGCCTGATGAAATCTTTCTACGGCGATGCCGCACAGAAAGAGAATAACTGGGGCTACGACTGGCTGCCGAAGTGGGACCAGACCTACGACGTCATCAAGTATTTCAACATGATGGACGAAGGCAAAGTCACTGGTTATTTCTGCCAGGGCTTTAACCCGGTTGCGTCCTTCCCGGACAAAAACAAAGTGGTGAGCTGCCTGAGCAAGCTGAAGTACATGGTGGTTATCGATCCGCTGGTGACTGAAACCTCTACTTTCTGGCAGAACCACGGCGAGTCGAACGATGTCGATCCGGCGTCTATTCAGACAGAGGTATTCCGTCTGCCTTCGACCTGCTTTGCTGAGGAAGATGGTTCTATCGCTAACTCCGGTCGCTGGTTGCAGTGGCACTGGAAAGGTCAGGACGCGCCAGGCGAAGCACGTAACGACGGCGAAATTCTGGCGGGTATCTACCATCATCTTCGCGAGTTGTACAAAGCCGAAGGTGGTAAAGGTGTAGAACCGCTGATGAAGATGAGCTGGAACTACAAGCAGCCGCACGAGCCGCAGTCTGACGAAGTGGCAAAAGAGAACAACGGCTATGCGCTGGAAGATCTCTATGACGCCAATGGCGTGCTGATTGCGAAGAAAGGTCAGTTACTGAGTAGCTTTGCGCATCTGCGTGATGACGGTACAACCGCATCTTCTTGCTGGATCTACACCGGTAGCTGGACAGAGCAGGGCAACCAGATGGCCAACCGCGATAACTCCGACCCGTCCGGTCTGGGGAATACGCTGGGATGGGCCTGGGCGTGGCCGCTCAACCGTCGCGTACTCTACAACCGTGCTTCGGCGGATATCAACGGTAAACCGTGGGATCCGAAACGGATGCTGATCCAGTGGAACGGCAGCAAGTGGACGGGTAACGATATTCCGGACTTCGGCAATGCCGCACCGGGTACACCAACCGGGCCGTTTATCATGCAGCCGGAAGGGATGGGACGCCTGTTTGCCATCAACAAAATGGCGGAAGGTCCGTTCCCGGAACACTACGAACCAATTGAAACGCCGCTGGGCACTAACCCGCTGCATCCGAACGTGGTGTCTAACCCGGTTGTTCGTCTGTATGAACAAGACGCGCTGCGGATGGGTAAAAAAGAGCAGTTCCCGTATGTGGGTACGACCTATCGTCTGACCGAGCACTTCCACACCTGGACCAAGCACGCGTTGCTCAACGCAATTGCTCAGCCGGAACAGTTTGTGGAAATCAGCGAAACGCTGGCGGCGGCGAAAGGCATTGCCAATGGCGATCGTGTCACTGTCTCCAGCAAGCGTGGCTTTATCCGCGCGGTGGCTGTGGTAACGCGCCGTCTGAAACCGCTGAATGTAAACGGTCAGCAGGTTGAAACGGTGGGTATTCCAATCCACTGGGGCTTTGAGGGTGTCGCGCGTAAAGGTTATATCGCTAACACTCTGACGCCGAATGTCGGTGATGCAAACTCGCAAACGCCGGAATATAAAGCGTTCTTAGTCAACATCGAGAAGGCGTAAGGGGGCGAACAGATGGCTATGGAAACGCAGGACATTATCAAAAGGTCCGCAACTAACTCCATCACGCCGCCTTCTCAGGTGCGTGATTACAAAGCAGAAGTCGCGAAACTTATCGACGTTTCCACCTGTATCGGCTGTAAAGCCTGTCAGGTGGCGTGTTCGGAGTGGAACGATATCCGTGATGAAGTGGGGCACTGCGTCGGGGTTTATGATAACCCCGCCGATCTGAGCGCCAAGTCCTGGACGGTGATGCGCTTTAGCGAAACCGAACAGAACGGCAAGCTGGAGTGGCTGATCCGTAAAGACGGTTGTATGCACTGTGAAGATCCGGGCTGCCTGAAGGCGTGCCCGTCTGCTGGTGCGATCATTCAGTACGCTAACGGGATTGTCGATTTCCAGTCGGAAAACTGCATCGGCTGTGGTTACTGCATTGCCGGGTGTCCGTTTAATATTCCACGCCTCAACAAAGAGGATAACCGGGTATATAAATGCACACTCTGCGTCGATCGCGTCAGCGTTGGTCAGGAACCGGCTTGTGTGAAAACTTGTCCGACCGGGGCTATCCACTTCGGCACCAAGAAGGAGATGCTGGAGCTGGCGGAACAGCGCGTGGCGAAACTGAAAGCGCGTGGTTACGAACATGCTGGCGTCTACAACCCGGAAGGGGTCGGTGGTACGCACGTCATGTACGTGCTGCATCACGCCGATCAGCCGGAGCTGTATCACGGTCTGCCGAAAGATCCGAAGATCGATACATCGGTAAATCTGTGGAAAGGCGCGTTGAAACCGCTGGCAGCGGCTGGCTTTATCGCCACTTTTGCCGGGTTAATTTTCCACTACATCGGTATTGGCCCGAATAAGGAAGTGGACGATGACGAGGAGGATCATCATGAGTAAGTCGAAAATGATTGTGCGCACCAAGTTTATTGATCGCGCCTGTCACTGGACCGTGGTGATTTGCTTCTTCCTGGTGGCGCTGTCCGGGATTTCGTTCTTCTTCCCGACGCTGCAATGGCTGACGCAAACCTTCGGTACGCCGCAGATGGGACGCATTTTGCACCCGTTCTTCGGCATTGCGATTTTCGTCGCGCTGATGTTTATGTTTGTGCGTTTTGTGCATCACAACATCCCGGATAAGAAAGATATTCCGTGGCTGTTGAACATTGTCGAAGTATTAAAAGGCAATGAACACAAAGTGGCGGATGTTGGTAAGTACAACGCCGGGCAAAAGATGATGTTCTGGTCGATCATGAGCATGATTTTCGTGCTGCTGGTGACCGGGGTGATTATCTGGCGTCCGTACTTTGCGCAGTACTTCCCGATACAGGTTGTCCGTTATAGCCTGTTGATTCACGCGGCTGCGGGTATCATCCTGATCCACGCCATCCTGATTCATATGTATATGGCATTCTGGGTGAAAGGGTCGATTAAAGGGATGATCGAAGGGAAGGTGAGCCGTCGTTGGGCGAAGAAACACCATCCACGCTGGTATCGTGAAATCGAGAAGGCAGAAGCGAAAAAAGAGAGTGAAGAAGGGATATAATCTCTTTTGAACTTTAAGCTGAAAATGGCGCTGTAAAAGGCGCCATTTTCATATTGTAGACAACATAGGCTTTATTCATGCCGGATGCGGCGTGAACGCCTTATCCGGCCTACAAACCGTTCAAATCCAATAGATTGCAGTGAACGTGTAGGTCAGATAAGCGTAGCGCATCAGGCAATGTTGCGTTTGCCATCAGTTTCAAATGGCGCTTTATAAGGTGCCATTTTTTTATTGCGTAACCAGACGGCGTAATCGCGACACATCTACCGTTTTTTCTGCCTCTGCCAGACTCCAGGCGTTTTGTAGATTCAGCCACATTTGCGGCGAACTGCCGATCACCACGGAAAGTTTAATCGCCATTTCTGGCGTCAACGCGGCTTTTCCGGTCAGCAATCGGCTTGCCGTTGAGGGCGCAATTTCCATTGCTCTGGCAAACTCGCGCAGGCTGACATTAAGTTCGTCCAGTGATTCCTGAATAATGTCCCCCGGGCGGGGATGATTGGCCATTTTCATCAGTGATAGTCCTCGTAATCCAGTATGTATGCATCGCCATTGACGAATTCAAATGTGATTCGCCAGTTGCCCGAGACAGATATCGCCCAAATTCCATCACGATCGCCGCTTAACGGGTGTAGTCGGTAACCGGGCATATCGAGATCAGCAAGACAGCTTGCTGCATCAATCACAGCGAGTCGGTGGCGTAATCGTTTGATTTGCGTCGGTATAACGCCGGAGGTTTTGCCGAGAAGAAACAAGTCACGCAATCCCTTGTGTCTGAAATTCATTATCATCTCTTCATCCTTGTTCCTTCGAAAGGAACACTATCACTGTTGTTCCGTGCAGCGCAACAAATTTCGCTACGTTTTCGTGAATTGTGAGAGGAAAGATGGGGGAGGAAAAGAAGAAGAGTGAAATTGCGGAAAGCGTCTCGCAAAACAGGCTGCGACTCAAACATGGCAGTCGCAGCAAAGGCCTCTTAGCGACGGAAATCAATCACCATACGGCCACGGATTTTGCCTTCTTCCATCTCAGTAAAGATGGTGTTGATGTCCGCTAACGGACGCAGGGCAACTTTTGGCACCACTTTACCTTCGGCGGCAAACTGGAAGGCTTCGGTGAGATCCTGGCGCGTGCCGACCAGCGAACCGACCACTTCAATACCATCCAGCACCAGCCGTGGGATGTCCAGGCTCATAGACTCCGGCGGCAGACCGACAGCCACAACACGACCGCCTGCACGAACGGCATCGACCGCTGAGTTAAACGCAGCTTTAGCTACCGCTGTCACCACCGCTGCGTGAGCGCCACCGGTTTTTTCCTGCACAATTTTGGCGGCGTCTTCGGTGCGTGAGTTAATCGCTAAATCTGCACCCATTTCGGTTGCCAGTTTCAACTGCTCATCATTGACATCAATGGCGATCACTTTGGCGTTAAAGACATTCTTCGCGTATTGCAGGGCGAGGTTGCCCAGACCGCCAAGACCGTAGATAGCAATCCACTGTCCTGGACGAATTTTTGACAGTTTTACTGCTTTGTAGGTGGTGACACCCGCGCAGGTAATGCTGCTAGCCGCCGCCGAGTCCAGGCCATCGGGCACTTTTACCGCGTAATCGGCGACCACGATGCATTCTTCAGCCATGCCGCCATCAACGCTGTATCCGGCATTTTTTACTGAACGGCAGAGCGTTTCGTTACCGCTGTTACAGTATTCGCAATGACCGCAACCTTCGTAAAACCACGCCACGCTGGCGCGATCGCCTGGTTTTAATGAGGTAACGCCGGGGCCAACTTCTGCCACCACACCGATGCCTTCATGGCCCAGAATCACGCCGGTTTTATCACCAAAATCGCCATTCTTAACATGAAGATCGGTATGACATACGCCACAACACTCCATTTTCAGCAGGGCTTCGCCATGTTTCAGTGAGCGCAGTGTTTTATCCGTAACGTCTACATGATGATCCTTCGTAACAACTGCAGCCTTCATAGTTTCCTCCTTTTCGGATGATGTTCTGCATAGCAGGTGAGGCAAATGAGATTTATTCGCCACTACCCAGTATGGATGAGATCTGAAAAAGGAAGAGGAAAATTGCCCGGTAGCAGTCACTACCGGGCGCAGGCTTAGATAGATGTACGGCGGTAGTCGCGGTATTCGGCTTGCCAGAAGTTATCATCAATGGCCTGTTGCAGAGCTTCGGCAGACGTTTTCACCGCCACGCCTTGCTGCTGCGCCATTTTGCCAACCGCAAACGCAATTGCGCGGGACACTTTCTGAATATCTTTCAGTTCCGGCAGTACCAGACCTTCGCCGTTCAGTACCAGCGGCGAATACTGAGCAAGCGTTTCGCTTGCCGACATCAGCATCTCATCGGTGATACGTGACGCGCCGGAAGCAATAACGCCCAGCCCGATGCCCGGGAAAATAAAGGCGTTGTTACACTGGGCGATGGGGTAGATTTTATCTTTCCATACCACCGGATTAAACGGACTGCCGGTGGCGACCAGCGCGTTACCTTCGGTCCAGGCGATAATGTCCTGCGGTGTGGCTTCCACACGTGAAGTCGGGTTAGACAGCGGCATCACGATCGGACGCGGGCAGTGTTTGTGCATCTCACGGATGATCTCTTCCGTAAACAGCCCGGTCTGTCCTGAGACGCCAATCAGAATATCCGGTTTGACATTGCGCACCACATCAAGCAGTGACAGCACATCGCTGTCAGTATCCCAGTCACTGAGATTTTCGCGCTTCTGCACCAGTTTAGTCTGGAAAGGCAGCAGATTCGGCATCTTGTCGGTGAGCAGACCAAAGCGATCGACCATAAAGACTTTCTGCCGCGCCGCTTCTTCACTTAATCCTTCTCGCTGGGTCTGGGCGATGATCATCTCAGCAATGCCGCATCCTGCTGAACCTGCGCCGAGGAAGACGATTTTTTTCTCGCTTAACTGACCGCCCGCCGCACGGCTGGCTGCGATCAGTGTGCCGACTGTTACCGCCGCGGTGCCCTGAATATCATCGTTAAAAGAACAAATTTCATTGCGATAGCGGTTAAGTAACGGCATCGCATTTTTTTGTGCGAAGTCTTCAAACTGCAACAGCACGTCCGGCCAGCGTTGTTTCACAGCCTGGATAAATTCATCCACGAATTCATAGTATTCGTCGTCAGTGATACGTGGATTACGCCAGCCCATATACAGCGGATCGTTAAGCAACTGCTGGTTGTTCGTCCCGACATCCAGTACCACCGGCAGTGTATACGCCGGGCTTATGCCACCGCAGGCGGTATAGAGCGACAGTTTACCGATCGGAATACCCATCCCACCGATGCCCTGGTCACCAAGCCCCAGAATACGTTCGCCGTCCGTCACCACAATCACTTTAATATTATGGTTCGGTACGTTTTGCAGAATATCGTCCATATTGTGGCGGTTCTGGTATGAGATAAACACGCCGCGGGAACGACGGTAGATCTCAGAAAAACGCTCACAGGCTGCGCCGACGGTTGGGGTGTAAATAACGGGCATCATCTCATCAAGATGATTGTTTACCAGACGGTAGAAGAGGGTTTCGTTAGTGTCCTGGATGTTACGCAGGTAGATGTGCTTGTCGATTTCGGTTTTGAATCCCTGATACTGGATCCATGCGCGTTCCGCTTGTTCTTCGATGGTTTCGACCACTTCCGGCAGTAACCCCAGCAGGTTGAAGTTACGGCGTTCTTCCATGCTGAAGGCGCTGCCTTTATTCAACAACGGAAATTCCAGCAGTACAGGGCCAGCGTAAGGAATATAAAGCGAACGCTGTTTTTTTGTTTTTGGTTCCATGTCACTCACTCTTTTTTGAATATCCATCCCTGGGGTGCTTTTATCGTCTTTGCTTTACCGCCAGGGCATCGGCTCCAAGTATAAAGCAGTTAAAAACAAAAACACCATTGCGCAGGCAATGGTGTTTAATCGTCATTGAGGACTGATTGTTAAAGATTACTTTTCAGCGGGACGTTTTCTGCCGGTTGGGTTATTTACCACGCTGGATTTATCACCTTCGGTAACTATTTTGCGCTGGTTAGAAATTTTATGGTCCAGTCCAAGAATATGACGTGCCTGACGGTTCGATTTCATTTTAACTCCTCAATCCTGTTGCTAGTTTTAAGGACAACATCGCCGTAGCGAAGAAACACGTGCTAAACCCCTAAATTAGGTTGCCGATCAAGCATAGCACCTTAAAGCGTAGGGTGCTGGCCACTGACCACATAATTGATCGTTTGTTGGTAGATATCACTGAGGATGTCGTTATCAGAAGCTTCCACCCATTTGGTCAGCTCCATGAGAATGTCATCTTCAGTGACAACACCGTGTTCTGCCCGAAGGCCTTGCTCAATGGCATTAACCAGAGCGGGTTCTGCTGTTGAATTTTCTGCCTGATAATAAGTAAACATAGTGATTCTCCGTGTCTGTGTATTTATGGTGTCTGCTACGGATCGCAGATTTATAAAGCACATTCAGCATGGCAAATATTTGCCGCTTCGTTGTTAAGATTAGTCCTGGTTGATGATTTTTATATTTTAACTCCATGATATTAATGGGAATATTATTGGTGTGAGTTGATTGATATTGATGCAATATCTCTTGAGTTATATATTCCCGGTTATCTATTGTGGGAATTTTATTTAAGTACATAGATAATATTTTCGCCGGATTCTATTCGGAATATCCTGCTTAACCTCATACTGTTTCTCACGTAGTCTATAATTTCCTTTTTAAGCCCACAGGAGAGCAACAATGACAATCCATAAGAAAGGTCAGGCACACTGGGAAGGCGATATCAAACGCGGGAAGGGAACCGTATCCACCGAGAGCGGCGTGCTGAACCAACAGCCGTATGGATTTAATACGCGTTTTGAAGGCGAAAAAGGAACTAACCCTGAAGAACTAATTGGCGCGGCGCATGCAGCATGTTTCTCAATGGCACTTTCATTAATGCTGGGGGAAGCGGGATTCACGCCATCATCGATTGATACCACCGCCGATGTGTCGCTGGATAAAGTGGATGCCGGGTTTGCGATTACTAAAATCGCCCTGAAGAGCGAAGTTGCGGTGCCGGGTATTGATGCCTCTACCTTTGACGGCATTATCCAGAAAGCAAAAGCAGGATGCCCGGTTTCTCAGGTACTGAAAGCGGAAATTACGCTTGATTACCAGTTGAAATCATAAAGCGTTGCCGTATGACGCGTCAGGCGCGTGATTGCCTGATGCGTTGTTAGCGTCTCTACAGCGCCCGCCAGCACCGTATCTCACGTCCGTCCTCCCTTATTGTTAATGATTGCCGGACTTCACATCCGTGGGTTGCCAGGGGGCAACGTTCGCGGAAAAAACAGCCCGGCGGCAGCGTGCGGTTTCCTGGTAGTTCCGTTTTACGCAATGCCCATTCTTCCTCCAGCGGTTTATCAATGGCGGGGAGGGAATCCAGCAATAATCGGGTGTATGGATGTGCCGGAGCTGTCAGCACCTGTTGCGCGTCTCCTAGTTCCACAATCTGTCCGAGATACATCACCGCCACCCGATCGCTCATATGACGTATCACCGAGACATTGTGTGAAATCAGCACATAAGTCAGCCCGCGATTTTCCTGTAGCGTTACCAGTAAATTGAGGATCTGCGCCTGGACGGAGATATCCAGCGCCGAGGTGGGCTCATCAAGCACAATCACGTCAGGCTGCGAAGAGAGTGCTCTGGCAATGGCGATACGTTGCCGCTGCCCGCCTGAGAACGCATGAGGCAAGCGGTCGAGATACTCCGGACGAATACCCACCTGCACAGCCAGCTCCTCTGCCAACGCTCGCCGCTGTTGTTCACTACTACGCTTAGCAATCCAGAGCGGTTCCGTGATGATGCGCCACACCGGTAAGCGCGGATTAAGCGAAGAGAGCGGGTCCTGAAACACCATCTGCATAATGCGTTGTGATCCTGAACGGATGTACTGCCCGTGGCTCGGTTGCAGCATACCCATTAAAAGCTGTGCGAGGGTGCTTTTGCCGCAGCCTGACTCACCGACGATCCCTAAGGTTTCACCACGACTGATCTGTAAATCAATACCATTGATGGCATGAACATGTTCCGTAGTTTTACCAAGCCAGTTTTTTCGGGCCGGGAAATTGATATGGACGTCGCGTAACGTTAATAACGTGTCAGACACTAATGACCTCCTGCTGAGGATACCAACAGGCGCAGCGGTGGTTGTTGTCACCACACGCTGTCAGCGCCGGGACGTTTTCACACTGTGTACCTGCCGCATAGCAACGATCGCGAAAAGCGCAGCCGTCAGGCAAATGGGTGAGGTTTGGTACCGTCCCTGGAATGGCGGGTAATGGCTGGCGTGGTATTCCATGTTCCGGTGCGCATTGCAGCAAACCAATGGTATACGGATGCCGGGGATGATGGATAACGTCTGCCGTCATACCGCTCTCGATCACGCTTCCGGCATACATCACGTAAACGCTATCGCACAGTTGCGACACCACGGCCATATCATGGCTGATGAACAGTACCGCAGTTCCACTGGCGCGGGCTTTATGTTTAAGCAGACGCAGTACCTGCAACTGTACCGTGACGTCCAGCGCCGTAGTCGGTTCGTCGGCAATAATCAATTGCGGCTCGCAGGAGAATGCCAGCGCAATCATTACCCGCTGGCGCATACCACCTGAAAGCTCAAACGGATAGCGCGACATAACTTCCACGGCATCCGGGATTTGCATCTCTTCCAGCAGGGCAATCGCTTTAGCTCTGGCTTCCCGACGACTTATTGGTTGATGATGCCGGATCACGTCCATCATCTGAAGACCTATTCGACGTGTCGGATTTAGGGCGGTCATCGGTTCCTGAAAGATCATCGCCACTCGTGCGCCGCGCCATTGACGAAGCTGTTTTTCCCGAGCGTTAAGAGCATCTTCTCCCAGCAGTGAAATATGTCCCCGATGTACGCAATAACTGCCCGTCGGTAACAGACGCATAATCAACATTGCAGTGACTGATTTACCCGAGCCGGATTCTCCCACCAGACCGACAATTTCACCGCGGTTGATTTTCAATGACACATTGTTGAGCGCGTGAACGTCGCCGTTAAAACCGGAGAAACTCAAATGCAGCTGTTGAATGTCCAGAACGGGTTGGGTCATGACTGCTTTCCTCCTGCTTTCGGGTCAAGCAGATCGCGAATACCATCACCAAAGAGATTGAACCCGACGGCGGTAAGCAAAATCGCTGCCCCCGGAAATGCGCAATACCACCATTGATCGAGCACATAGTTGCGACCATTCGCCACCATCGCCCCCCATTCAGCACTCGGTTGTTGAGCACCCAGGCCAATAAATCCCAACGTGGCGGCCATTAAAATCGCGCTACCAATATCCAGCGATGCCTGCACAATCAGCGGCGGCAGGGAGTTACGTAAAATATGCCAGTTGATCAGATGCCAGCGTGACGCACCAAAGGTTTTCGCCGCCTGAACGTAAGTGTACTGGCGGACAACTAATGTTTGCCCCCGCGCCAGGCGCACATAAAACGGGATTCGCACGATAGCAATCGCCAGCATGGCGTTAAACAAACTCGGTCCAAGTGCGGCAGCCAGCGCCATTGTCAGCACCAGCGAAGGAATCGACAGCATAATGTCCATGATGCGCATGATGATCGCGTCTGCGCGTCCGCCAAGCACACCGGATAGACACCCGAGTAGCGAACCCATCATACCCGCAATGGCGACCACCACTAATCCGGCGAGAATTGATTGCTGACTGCCGACCAGTACGCGGCTAAACAGATCGCGTCCCACTTCATCGGTGCCAAACCAGTGCGCCGCAGAAGGCGGCAAAAGGCGGGCAGTTAAATCAATGGCGTTGGGATCATGCGTCACCAGCCACGGTGAAAAAATCATCATCAATAGCATTAATACAATGATGACTGCGCCGGTCACGGTGAGCGGGCTGCCTTTCAGCATCCATACCAGTTTTGCACCGTTAAATCGCGTTTGTTTTGGTGGGCGTACGACGGACGTTTCCTCGCTTAGCATCATTCATCACCTCCACGTCCGATACGCGGATCAATCCACAAATAGAGCAAATCCACCACCAGGTTGACCAGCACATAAGCAAATGAAACCACGACGGCAAAGCCCATCACTGCCGGGAAGTCGAGCGCCTGTATTGATGTTACTACCCATGCACCCATTCCGGGCCAGGCAAAAACGGTTTCGGTGAGTACGGCGCCATACAACAAATCGCCCAGCGCCAGCCCCAATACGGTAATCGAGGGGATCAACGCATTGGGTAGCGCATAACATAAAACGATATACCAGCCGGGCAAGCCGCTGGCCCGGGCGGTACGAATGTAGTCTTCACTCAATTGTTCCAGCATAGCTGAGCGGATCTGGCGAGCGACAATCCCCAGGTGAACGAACGCCAGCGTTAATGCCGGTAAGATGAGATGTTGCAGCGCATTGAAGAAGACTTCACCGTTGCCTTCAAGCAGCGCATCGAGCAGATAAAAGCCGGTAACGTGCGTTGGTGGATCCAGCCAGTCATCAAGCCTTCCGCCGCCGGGAAGAATTTGCAGATGGCCATAAAACAGCACAATGACGCCCAGCCCAAGCCAGAACGCAGGTGTGGAGATTCCGGTAATGGCCATTATTCGCACCAGATGATCCAGCCAGCGATTTCGCCAGACTGCAGAGAGTATGCCCAGCGGGATACCAACCAGGAGTGCCAGCAGCAGGGCGCAAAATGCCAGTTCCAGCGTCGCCGGGAAAAATATGCGCAACTCTTCCAACAACGGACGCCCGGTACGAATGGATGTTCCCAGGTCACCCTGAAACAGGTCGCTGACGTAGCGGTAAAACTGTACGTACAGTGGCTGGTCCAGTCCCAGTTGCTGGCGAATATTATCCACGATAGCATCGCTGGCGCGGTCACCCGCCAGTAACCGCGCCGGATCGCCGGGGATCAGGTGCGAGATAATAAACGTAATCACGCAGACGCCCGCCACCACGAGCACCAGCCCCCAGCAGCGTTGGCGTAAAATACTCCAGAAGGTCACGTTATTTACTCATGGTATTGATATTGAAGACCTGTTCCAGCATGGGATTGAACACAAAGCCTTTCACCTCTTTGTTCATCGCCAGTTGGTAGTTTTTCTGGAACAGGTACACATAAGCAGCGTCATCAATGACGATTTTCTGTGCCTGCTGGTAGTCCCGGGTACGCTGCGTCTGGTCGGTGGTCGCTAGCGCATTGCGCAGTAACTTATCGACCTCACTGTTTTCATAGAACGAGCGGTTACCCGGCAGACCTTTTTTGTCTGACTCAAACCAGTAATTCATAAACATATACGGGTCGGCAAAATCCGGACTCCAGTTGCCAATCGCGATGTCGTAATCACCTTTACCCACTCTGTCGCGCATGGTGGCGTTCGCCAGCTTTTCCAGCTTCACATTGATGCCCAGCTTGTTGAGGCTGGATTGTGTTGCCAGAGCAATAGGTTCCCAGTTCGGGTCGTTATCGGAGTAGAGAAACGTCAGGCTGGTGGGTTTGCTCGTCACTTTATCCCATTCGGCTTTGGCTTTCGTTTCGTCATGGTTGTATTGCATTGCCGTCGCATCGTATCCCCACATGCCTTCCGGAATCGGGCCGCGCATTTGTTTTCCGTTACCACTCAGAATGCCGTTAACCATACCCTGATAATCGGTAGACCAGGAAATGGCCCGACGCAGATCCGCCTGATTAAGTGGCGCTTTGCTGTTATTGAGATACAGATAGGTGACGCGCAGTGACGGATACTCTGCCACGTTGACTTTGTTTTCCTGCTTCAGGGCGTTGAGTTGATCCACCGGCAGCGCATCGGCAATGTCAATGTCGCCACGGGAGAGCTGCAGGCGACGGGAGGCACTTTCACCGATAATTTTTACCGATACCCGTTTGAAGTTCGGTTTATTGCCGGGGTAATGCGGATTTGGCACCAGAACTAATTGCTGACCTTTTTGCCAGCTTTTCAGCATAAACGGTCCGGAGCCAGCGGTATTTTGCGCGAGGAAACCACGGGCATCATCGGCCGCATGTTCTTTTAAGACCGCCGGATTGATAATGGATGCACCGTCATTCGCCAGCGTGTAGAGGAACGGTGCGAATGGCTGGCTAAGGGTAAACCTCACCGTATGTTCGTCGGGAGCATCAATCTTTAAATCTTTGGGAAATGCTTCTGCTGGCCCCTGACCGATTTTTAGTAACCGCTCAAAAGAGAGTTTTACTGCTTCGGCAGTGACGGGTGTGCCATCGGCAAATTTAGCATTGTCCTTCAGGGTGAACGTCCACTCTTTTTGATCGTCAGACGCTTTCCAGCTACTCGCCAGATCGCCTTCAACGTCGGTTGAGCCTTTATCACCGTCCGTTTTGTACTGAACCAGTCGCTGATAAGACGGGTAGGTCACTGTCCAGTCGTTATTATCAATTGTCACCGCCGGGTCGAGGGTTTGTGGGTCGGCAGCTTTACCGATCACCAGCATATCTTTCGGTACGGCGGCGTGCGCAACCGGCATTGTTGTGGCAAGGACGATCGCGAGCAATGTAGGACGAAACGAAATCGATCTCTTCATGACAGTTTCCTGATTAACTGGCGTGCTGTGTGCCAGGGGATATAAAACAGGTGAATTGATCAGCGAGTAGTGGGTAACTTGCTGCCAGGGGTAATTCGAAGTGCCACCATTCGCTCGGGATACCGACAAAGCCACCGCCAGTCATAATCGCATTCAGCAACAGCCGATTGCGCTGAGCGGCGGGCGGGACAGAAGGATGGTAAGCATGGGAACGTTCGTGCATTTCATCGAACTCTGCGCCCATATCGAGGATGTTCCCGTGCTCATCACGAAGCGTCAGGTCGATCGCGGTGCCACGGCTGTGATTAGAACCGACCGTCACATCAACAACATATTGCGGGTCTGGGCAGGTTTGCCACAACATCGCCTGTGCTTGTTGTGGGCGATACGCATCGTAAATCACCAGTTGTAAACCTGACAGCTGGGCGATACTGATACTTTTCGCCAGCGCGGTAATCGCATCCTTGTGTAACAGACAACGCGCTTGCTGATAAATAGCTTTACCCGTGATGTTATCAGCGCAGGCGTATTTCAATTCGATCTCCAGATCAGGGAAGATCACGGCTAAATCAACCAGTTCGGTGGTATCCGACATAAACGGTTCCTGTATAAGACAAAAATTGCTGCGCTTTCCGCTTATGCAGATCTCATGCCATGCCGGGATAAGCGCCAGAATGCTGGCTTAAAGTTATATTTTTTAACTTTTGATCAACATTTGTGCAGCGTAGTGCAGTTTTGGTGCAAGAGGGGAAGTTAAGGAAGGAATCTCCCGGAATCGTAGCTGAAATCACAGTATTTAAGTGACAGTGTCACGTTAAATGAAAACCCGCGAGTGCGGGCGAGAGGGATTTGTCAGATTTTCAGCGGTAACACGCTACTCATCCAGCCTGGAATTTCTTCGGCGGGCAGGGGCCGGGAAAAGAAATATCCCTGAATAACGCGACAGTGGATCTTGCGTAGCATCTCAAATTGCTCTTTGGTTTCGACGCCTTCCGCTACGACGGTTAAATTGAGGCTTTGCCCAATGCTGGTAATAGCTTCAAGTAAGGCAAGGATGCGTTTTTCCGTCAGACAACGATCAACAAAACTTTTGTCAATTTTGATTTCCGTTACCGGAAGACTGACTAAGCGGGATAACCCGGAAAAACCCGTGCCAAAATCATCTACCGATAAACCCACGCCCATATCGCGCAGGATCTGGATGCGCTTAAAAATTTCCGTATCGTGTTCCATCATCATGCTTTCGGTGATTTCCACCGTTAGCTGGTGGCCGTCAATGCCCCAGACTTGCATTACATCAGACACCTGATTAGGCAGCTGATTACTGCGGAAGTGCAGCGCAGACAAGTTAACGGATAACGCTGGAATATGAATATTCTGGCTACGCCATTCTGCTAACTGACGGCAAGCTTCCGCGATGACCCAGCGCCCAATATTTTCGATTTCGCCAATCTCTTCTGCGAGAGGAATAAACCGTGAAGGGGGCACATGACCATGCAGAGGATCGTGCCAGCGAGCAAGGGCTTCGATACCATACAGTTCACCCGTTTCTGCGAAGATTTGCGGTTGGTAAACCAGTTTCAGTTGGTTATTGCTAATCGCTTCTTTCAGCGCTGCGCCTAATATCAATCGTTCTTTCACCATTTCGTTCATCACCGGGCTGAAGAACTGCCAGCCGTTACCGCCATTCTTGCGAATATAATCCATCGCGTTATGGGCAGTGGAGAGCAGGTAATCGCGGTTTTTACCCACGTCGTAGCTGATGCCAATGCTCAAGGTGAGCGGGAATGGTTTATCGTCAATCATTATCGGCTTGCTGACCACATTCCGTAGCTCATCGGCGATTTGGGTAATGTTACTGACGTCGTTTTCCAGGCTCACTAGGACAAACTGCGTACCTTCGATACGACAGAGATACTGATCCGGTTTGAGTTTTTCACGAAAGCGATTGACCACTTCCAGCAATGCCTGATCGGCCCACGCATAGCCAAGGCTATCAATCACATCCTGAATATGGTCAACACCGATGAGATAGACCACCGGAGAGACGGCTTTGTCGACCAGGTCATCGAGGTAATTGTGCAGGTTATTGCGATTTGGCAGACCGGTCATCGGATCAAATTGGATGAGTTGTTCAATATGCTGACGGCTTTTTTCCTGTTCCAGCGCCAGCGCGGCCATATGCTGGCTGATATCTGCCACGCGTTCGATAAAGGCGCTGGTTTCTGCTCCTGACGAGGTTTTAATTTGCAGGATCCCCGCCGGTGCGCCATCACGCTGACGAATGGTCGCTGACCAGCTTTGCGCATTTTGAACTTCTGTACCGTGCGAAGATGACGCCCAGTGTATCGGCATCCCGTTGCGCAGCGCGAACAGCGAAACATGCGATTCGTTGAGAACAGATTCGATGTTACGACAAATGATTTCCCCCATTTCATGAAATGGCGGGCTGCTGCACATGGCGGCGAGAATATTGCCTTCAAGCTGGCGGATTTGCCGTTCTTCGGTGATATCCGAGAAAGTCATTACCAGGTTCTGCAGATGCGCGAGCACATCATAGACCGGGCTGATAGAGGCTTTAATCCAGATTTTTTCACCGGTGCGCGTCAACAGCAGAAATTCATCCTGATCGCGGGCGGTTTTCCATAGCAACTGTTGTAAACGAATGCGGTTATCGGCAGGGAATTCAGGAATGTTCAGGAGTGTATCGGGCTGCATACCGCTGGCTTCGCTAATGCAGTAACCAAACATTTCGGTAAATGCGCGATTGCACTGCACAATATGGCGTTCCGGATCGAGGACAATCACCGGTCGGTCGAGATGGTCAACGGCAATAATCAATTGTCGGGTCTGTTCTTTTTGCGCCATTTCTACGCTGGCATCCCGTACCAGCGCCAGGTAATAAATTTTACCCTCGGCGCTCACTTTCGATAGCGCAAAACGGGTCCAGATTTTACTGCCGTCTTTTTTCTCCAGCTGCAGCTCCCGACTCATCCCCTCGACGCGCGCTTTACCGCCTTCACGGTTGTGACGGATATATTCAGGATGCGCAGGACGCAAATCCCGCGGAATCAGCATATCAATGTTATTGCCAATGACTTCTTCACGTTTGTATCCCCAGAGCTTCTCTGCGGCGGGGTTGAAAAACATCACTTCATCATTTTCGTTAATTAACACCGCGCCCATCATATTTTGCTCAAGGGCGGGGAAAAAAATGCCATCGGCGGCATTATCCGCATCGGTTAGCTTCATGATTACCTCTGCATCCTGGCGCATCTAAAGACTGGCTTTCCAGAGTTCAACACGGTTTCTACCTCGTCTTTTGGCGATATACAGAGCTTCATCGGCTATTTGAATGAGGCGCTCATAGTCAGGATGACCATTAAACATGGCGGCACCGATGGAAAGTGAGAGGGCAATATCTTCGCCGTTTGCGGCTTTCAGTTTGGTTTTCTCCACCCGACTGCGAATACGTTCTGCGGTACGTAACGTTTCGTTTTCCGAAGCTTCAGTTAAAACAATGATAAATTCATCTCCCCCGTAACGAAAAACATAATCACTACTGCGGACGTTGTCGTAAAAGGCCTGAGAAACTTTACGCAAAATTTCATCACCGGTGTTATGGCCCCACGTATCGTTGATCTCTTTGAATTTATCAACGTCAATAATCAGCACTGACAGGGGGGGGCCGGTCCGGTTGGCATGGGCAATTTCGCGTTTAAAGATGGTCGGCAGGAAGCGGCGGTTAAGTAATTTTGTCAGTACATCCATACCCACTTCGTGGCGAGATACTTCTTCAAATAATTCACGCAGCAAGGTAATAATTTGCGATACGGTATTTCTTATCTGTAATAAAAATCTCACCCGCAGAGTTTTGTTGCTCAAATTTTTTGCATTACGCATGGTTTGATTAAAAATACCGTCGAAATCCTGAATCAGGCGGGAGATATGACCCACTTCGGCAATGCCGCTAAAATAATGTCGACCTTTATGGTTAAACCACAGGCCAAAATCAGCCTGGCTTAAAGGCAAACTACTGCCTAAATCAGAATCCAGCAGAACTTTATAGATAATGTCAATTTCCCATGAAAGGATTGAGGCTATTTGGCGTTCTTTTTCTTCTTCGGCGTTTTCCAGTAACGAGAAGATACGATAGTTTTCATCTTCTTTTGAGGCACTACTGTCACTAAAGGTAAACGCGCGGGTCATGACTTCCATCGCGATATCAATACTGTTAATCGAGAAATGGTAGACCTGAAGTTTTTCTGCGGCAGAATAATCCGAAGAGAAAATCACCGGATAGAGGATTTTTTTCAGCACCCGAAACCCCATCTCGACAATTTCTACTGGAATGCCGATGCGGGCATGCACTTCTGCGACGGTATGCTGGATTTGTATTAGCCTTTCAACATCGTCAACCTGGGCAGAAAGCACATTAATAATCCAGCGTTCCATCGCACTTTTCAGCTGCCGCTCAACTTGTTCATTACTCAAGAATTCTTCGGCATGCGGGTCAATACGGACAATCCGATAAAACTCAATGCTCAGGTAATGGGCATGCGCAACGGCAATTTCCGCGGCTTTGGCACGAATGAGCGGATCTGCCTGTTCGACAAGTCCGGTCCACTCATCTTTCATTCTTTTAAAATACATCTCCATAATTCACACCCTTATAAGGCTGAGAAAGCAGACGGAATCAAAAACGAAACGCAACGTGCGAGATCGACTAACTGCACATATTCTCCTGAAATATGAAGATATACTGAAAACAAATAAGCGACTTAGGACAGTTTCAATCTACGCTACTGTTCTTCAGAAGAGTATAGCCCATCGTAATTATTTTTCGGAAACAGCGAATACCGTAGGGTTTTCATATTCATACATTTTTATTAGGGGTTTTATGGCTATTAAACTAAGAGTGGTTAATTGCGTGGTTAATTTGGCTTAAATAAGCATGATTATTAGTGGGATATTTCAAGAGGATAACAAGCCGGTGAGTAAAGCACCGGCCATGTTACAAGTTTAACTGCCCCAACGACTTTGCAAATAGCTGACCGCTTGTTGAGTCTGAGGTTTGTTCAGATAGTCCTCACGGAACAAGATTGTGCCGCTGATTTCTGGTACAGCATCGTTAAGATCGAGCTGCTTTTTCAGTTCCGGTACGCCACCGTTAATCATCCAGTCTGGTTCTATCTTTGAAGGTTCACCCACTTTATAGAAGGCGATACCGATATACAGGCGGGTCCTGGTCGGTTTAACGACATCCGCCCACCATTTTGCCAAAACGTCATAACGTGCGGCACTCCGTGAGAACGGCCAGTAAATTTGGGGAGCAATGTAATCCAGCAATCCTTGTTCCACCCATCGACGGGTGTCAGCATAGGATTCGTCATAGGCTGCCGCGCCTCGGGTATCGGAACCGAGCGGATCGTGTGATCGGTTACGCCACACGCCTGCCGGGCTAACGCCAAATTCGACTTCCGGCTTAATGCTTTTAATGGTGTGCGATACCTTAGCAATTAACTGCTGAGTATTGTTGCGCCGCCAGTCTGCTTTTGACGCAAATGCGCCTCCGTATTTGCGGTACGTTTCGTTATCATTTAGCCGTGAAGCTGGTGACTCAGTATAGAAATAGTCGTCAAACTGCACGCCATCTACCGGATAGCGGGAAACCACTTCCGCGACTATTGATGTGATCCAGTCCTGAACCTCAGGAATACCAGGGTCGAGGACAAAGCGATCGCCGGACGTTCTGATCCAGTCGCGGTGTTCCACATAGACGCTGGCTGGTTGTTGAGACAGGGTGCTATTCAGTTCCCTGATAGTACCAGGCTTTGTATTAACCGATACGCGGTAAGGGTTAAACCAGGCGTGTACTTTCATCCCACGCTTGTGGGCTTCGTCGAGCATAAATTGCAGCGGATCGTAACCTGGATTTTCACCAATCTTTCCGGTCATAAGATCGGACCACGGCAAAATTTTCGATGGCCACAGGGCGGTACCGTCCGGCTTGACCTGGAAAAAGACCGTGTTTATGCCGAGACGTTGCAGATGATCCAGTTTGTCGATCATCGCCTGTTGTTGTACACGTGCCCGGCTGGTGGGGTTACTAATGTTAACCGAGGAAACCGGTGGCCAGTCGAGGCGAGACACTGTGGCCAGCCAGATGCCACGCATCGGTTGTGACGATTGTTGCGTCGTAGCTGGTGGCTTCGAACCTGTTGGTGGTGTCACCATTGACTCTGGGGGCGTGCTTTTGCAACTACACAGTAAAAGTGCCAGTGCAACCAGTACCGCTGGTCTTCTAATCGCTAATTTCTCGTTTCGGGAGCAGATATCCATATATGCTGGTTTCCGGTAAACAGATGTGCGCTCATTCTCGTACTTATCCCGGTTAAGTCAATACGACAGCGAGCACGAAAAAGGGAGCGATGAATTATCGCTCCCTTGTCTTATAACCATTCAGACATGGTTAGTGTTTCTTGTCATTCATCACAATATAGTGTGGTGAACGTGCACGCGGGTGCAGGAAGAAGTGACCTTTCGGAGCGTTCTGGCTGTTGATTGGTTCCAGAGATACGCCGGTATTCGCTTTGCCTTTACGATCATGAACAGCATAGAGAATAAAGGGCAGGGCAAGTACCACCAGGAAACTAACGACCAGTAATTCAACATACATATCGGTAGAGTCACCCTGGATGTTATCCGGCGGCAGGAAGGAAACAATAAACGCCATAATTGAAGTCAGCAGACCGACAATTGCCACGACCAGTTTCACCCCTTTACCACCAGGGATATTAAATGTGCGTTTTAAGTCAGGATGTTTAAGAACCAACACAATGTAGCCAATAAACAGCATGAAATAAGCACACAGATAAATCACCACCGTCAGCGCCAGGGCGATCAGGAAGGACATATTGTTACCGCCACCAGTATTGGTGAGGATGATCAACGCGATAGTAGTAATCACCAGCTGCGAAATAACCAGCGTTACCGGTACGCCATTTTTGTTCATTTTAGCGAACGCCGCTGGCAGCAGGTTTTTCTGCGCGGTGACATACATCCCGCGAGAAGGGCCAACAATCCAGGAAGCGATCTCCGCCAGAACACCCAGCAACAGCAAAGCGGAAATTACGCGAACCGTCCACTCAATTTCCGGTGCCACATGTGACATCAGAACGGTAAAGGTTTGCATTACACCTGCGGAGAGGTTGATTTCATTACCCGGAATGACCATCGCAATAGACAAACCGCCAACAGAGCTTAAGCAGATTGCCGCCACCATCAGCAGTAACATAGCCAACGGATAGTCGCGCCCGGGATTGCGCATTTCATTGACGTGGGTTGCGGAAGCTTCAACGCCCATATAACTCAAAATGAAGGCAACAAATACAACCAGGGTGCCCACTTTAGAGAAGTCAGGGAAGAAGGTTTTCGCATCCATTTCGATAGCAACGGGAGCACCGGAGTGCAGATAAATAGCTGCTAATGCGATCAAAATAAATGCAGGTAACAGGATACCGGCGAAGAAGCCAACTTTAGCAATTCGCGCCGTGTATTTCGTGCCACCAAACTGCGTTAATGCCAGCGCCCAAAGAATGATGAGTGCTGCAATAGTTTTGGTAATGGGGTCTTCATTCAACGCTGGCCATTTCAAAATGTAGGAGAGTGCCCCTAACACGAAATAGAGCATTGGAATAAAACCGATGGCGATTTGCAGATAGCCAAATGAGATCGCTGCAAACCCCCATCTCGGCCCCAGAGTATTTGATACCCAGGCGAAGACACCACCTTCTTCCCAGCCGTCGACGGTGGCCATTTCCGCAGCACAAAGCCCCACGGGAATAAACCATAAAATCCCGCCTAAAAGCAGGAAGAAGACTAATGAAAAGCCCGATGTTGCGAAGGTAGGGTATTCATAAACAGCCATTACCATCGACGCCGTTATGGCAAAGAATCCGAGTAATGTGAGCTGTTTAGCTTTACCTGTCTGTACTGATGTAGCCATATTATCCCCCTAAAACGGTATTCCTGTCGGAACCGCACCTGTTTTGTTCTGAAGCACATTCAGAACAATATTTTCCGTTGCTAATGCCAGTGAACAGACTTTGGAAATTGTCCCGAAACGGATTCGTTTCGGGACACCGTTACCGTTAAACGTTATCAGGTATGTTTAAAGCTGTTCTGCTGGGCAATACCCTGCAGTTTCGGGTGATCGCTGAGATATTTCAGGGAGGCTTTGTAGTCTTCCAGCAACAGTTCAGCAAAGTCCATTTCGAAGCCGCGACGACACATAATGCGCATCACCACGATGTCGGTCGCTTCACCGCCGAGAGTGAAGGCCGGAACCTGCCAGCCGCGCAGGCGCAGACGTTCAGAGAGGTCGTAGAGGGTGTATCCCGGATCTTCACCATCTTTCAGTTTGAAGCAAACCGCCGGGATGCCTTCGTCCGGGCGACCGGTACAGATGAACTCATACGGCCCCAGTTTGGCGATTTCATCCGCCAGATAAGCGGCAACCTGGTAGGAAGCGTTCTGTACTTTGGTATAGCCTTCACGACCGAGGCGCAGGAATTCATAGTATTGTGCAATCACCTGACCCGCCGGGCGGGAGAAGTTGATGGCGAAAGTCCCAATCTGACCGCCGAGGTAGTCAACGTTGAACACCAGTTCCTGCGGCAGCGCTTCTTCATCACGCCAGATAACCCAGCCGCAGCCCAGCGGAGCCAGACCGAATTTATGGCCTGAAGCACTGATCGATTTCACACGCGGCAGGCGGAAGTCCCAGACGATATCCGGGGCGACGAACGGTGCCAGGAAGCCACCGCTGGCGGCGTCGATGTGCATGTCGATGTCGATACCGGTGTCGGCCTGGAATTTATCCAGTGCATCGTGCAGCGGTTGCGGGAATTCATAGTTACCGGTGTAGGTCACGCCGAAAGTCGGCACCACGCCGATGGTGTTTTCGTCGCAGGCTTCAATCATGCGTTTCGGATCCATAAACAACTGACCGGGGCGCATAGGGATTTCACGCAGTTCCACATCCCAGTAACGGGCGAATTTATGCCAGCAGATTTGTACCGGGCCGCACACCAGATTAGGTTTATCCGTTGGCTTGCCTGCGGCTTCCATACGCTTGCGCCAACGCCATTTCATCGCCATCCCGCCGAGCATACAGGCCTCGGAAGAGCCAATGGTGTTGGTGCCAACGGCCTGACCATTTTTCGGCGCAGGCGCATGCCACAAGTCAGCAACCATATTTACGCAACGCAGGTCGATAGCTGCAGATTGCGGATATTCTTCTTTGTCGATCCAGTTTTTGTTAATAGATAAATCCATCAACTTGTGAACATTTTCGTCGTCCCAGGTCTGGCAGAACGTTGCCAGATTCTGACGAGCGTTGCCATCAAGATATAACTCATCATTGATAATCTGGAATGCGACATCATCGCGCATTTCGTGCAGCGGAAATCGTTTTGATTCTGCAATAGTGGAAATAGACTTCGCACCAAAACGTGAATCGAGTAATTCCGACCTTAAATCCGTTACTTGCTTCTTATCCATTTTAAACTCCTTAAAATGATTGGATCGCATTAAAAAAGTAGGATTTATCGATAAAGTAAGCAAGTGCAAAGGACTTGTGTTTAAATAACAAAATCCTAATGTTATTTATCGTGAGATATTATGGGAAAAATATATTTACGTTAAAAAACAATAGTGTAGGGTGTAATGGGTTGTAGTGTGGTGTTGTATGTCATTATTTTGACGCGCTTTCTAACTCTGGTGAATTATCACATAAAAATTAGCCCTTAAAATATCATTATTAGTACTCGGTTGTTATTTTGAACGCATTCATAAAATTATTATATAAAATAACGTCTGTTGCTAAAACCCCCGCCAACGATATGTTGACGGGGGACGTCATTATTTTGGTAGTAATACTCCGGTAAAGGTATTCACCGGATGAGAAAGATATTGTTTAACCGTAGTGTTAACATTATCTACCGTCATTTGTTTCAATAATTGCTCCTGCGCAGTCCATGCGGCAGGATCGTCATATTGAATAAGACTATTTACAATGGTGTTCGCTAATTGTTGAACGCTACGCTGTTGGATATCGAGGCTGCGCTGAACGTTTTGCTGGTATTCGTTCAGTTCTTGCTTACTGATCCCTTTAGCCAGACGCTTAACCATCACTTCATTCGCTAACGCTAACAGTTCTTCATGCCGTTCTGGTTGACAAGTAAAAGCCAGCAAATGGGTGATATCTTTGGCCTGAGGATCAACCGAGAGGCGAGAAGAAACGCTGTATGCCCCAGATGCCTGTTCACGAATATTAATGCGCAGATCTTTAGCCAGGGCAACGTTAAAGGCATCCAGCGCCATACGTGTCGCCAGATTAATAGGTGTCCGGGAATCATAACGATTCCACAGTGAAACCTGTGCCACAGGTTCATTTTGTTCTTCTACAGTAATCGATGCGTTGTCCGTCGCGCGAGTTAATGGTTTACCTGCGGCTAATGGCGAATCAGAGTGTTTTATTGATCCTAAGTAACGCGTAATTAACGGCAGAAGTTTGTCTTCTGCGACATTACCGACAACGACAAACGTGATATCCGCTGGAGATGAAAATAACTGGCGATCGGCTGCCAGCGCGTCTGCGGCAGTAAATTGTGCAATCTGTTTTTCTTGCAGTAATTTCGTACGATCATCAGCATAGCGCTTCTCATACATCTGCTGGGCGAATTTCTCTGCTGGACGTTGGTCTAGCGTTTTCAACGCCTGAATTTGAGCATTTTGTAGCGATGCCCAAATATTGTCATTAATCGTGCTGTGAGTGATTCGCTGGTTAATCAACTGGAAACCAGGTTCAGGATTATTAGCCCGCGCGCTCACGGAGAGCAACGTATTCAGCCCACTGACTTTGCTGCTCATGGTTACCGAGTTTTCCGCACTCCAGCGTTTCAGGCTGGAAGAGGAGAGATCACCAACGCCGCTGCCACTCACCGCTTTATTTGCCAGCGCGATAAGTGATTTTTGCTGCGCAGGGAAACTTAAATCACCTTTATTAGATACGGCAATAATTTGTAGCTTTTGCTCTTCACCCGCTGATTTTGCCAGAATAACCCTGGCACCATTAGAAAGTGTTAATGATGTCAGATTCTCAGCCAGTGTTTCTTTACTGCTAATTTCCGCCTGTGGGTCAGCGTCTACTGTTAACGATAAATTTCTGCCAGGGAAGATGTAAGCTGCCAGCTTTTTGTTGGCGTACTCTTTTTCCAGCGCCAGGATAGCCGCAGGAGATAATGCTTTGTTGGCTGCAACCTCATTATTCACCATTTGCTCCCAAAATGCGTCCTGGTTCTTTCTTAGCTGCTGCCATTTTTCCGCCAGACTTTGCACGGTAATTTGCGGCCACAGACGTTTCGAAAGTTGGTATGTCTCTTCCGGCGACAAGAACGGCGTATTATTTAACGAGCTGGACGCCAGGCGACTGGTCAGCATACGTAAATCGCGTTCAGCTTGCTGATCAACCGCATTTTTCAGCCAGGTTAGGCGGGTAGTTTTAACATCGTCGAGTTCTTCAGCAGAAAAACCATGTTGATCGAGGGTTGCCAACTCTGCCATTAATGCATTCGCAGCATCCTGCATATTATTGTCACGTGCATTTACACGGAAAAACAGCGACTGATAATCGGGTGCAATTTTAACGCTGCGCGCAGTGCCACCAGAAATAGTCTTCAACTCGCCCGACTGTATGCGTTCCTGCAGACGCTGATTGAACAGCTGAACCAACATGCTCCATTCAGCTTGTTCGATAAAGCTTTGCTCATCGCTCACTTGCACCATTGGCAGGCGATAATAGAGTGCGATGCCGTTCACCCGGTTTTCTTTATCATTAATGATATTAAAGCGCAGGTGGTTTTCGGCTTTTGTCGGCCAGACGCGATTTTCAGCTGCTTTGTTAGCCGGAAGCTTACTTAAATTATCCTTAATCAGCTCCAGCGCTTCTTTACTGTCAATATCGCCGACCACGATAAAGGTCATATTATTTGGTTGATACCAGCGTTGATAAAATTGGCGCAATTGTGCCGGTGTGACCGTGGCGACAGTATCCATCAGGCCGATAGGTTCACGCTCTAAATTACGGGTATTTGCCAGCAGGAAAGGGCGGCGCGCCTGAGAGGTGCGCCATTTCGCATCCTGATGGGCACGCCATTCCTCAGTAATTACGCCACGTTCAGCGTCTACTTCGAGTTTTTCAAAGGTTGCGGCATTACTCCATTCACTGAAGATTGCCATCACTTGTTGCAGATTTTGTTTCTGCGTAGTCGGCAAACTCACCTGATACACCGTTTCGTCATAGCTGGTATAGGCATTAACATCGCGACCAAAACGCAGGCCCATTGACTCAAATGTTTCGATGACTTTATTACCCGGCCATGTTTTTGTGCCGTTAAACATCATATGTTCTACAAAATGAGCCACGCCGCGCTCATTGTCTTCTTCCTGCAATGAACCGGTATGAATTTGCAGCCATAAATTTACCTGATCCTTAGGTTGAGCATGCGGATAAATCATATATCGCAAGCCATTGTCCAGTTGCCCGGTAATTAACTTTTCATCCTGCGGTAAGGCGGCGGCAATCAGTCGCCCGGGGAGCAACAGAGTTGCCACTAACGTCAGTAAGAAACAGAGGTTTCTCATAATTATCTCCATGCGAAAACCGGGCGAATTTACCCGGTTAAGTAAAATCCGAACTATTAAAATTTCATGCTGACATCAAGCCAGAAAGTACGGCCACTGGCGTAGGTCGCCACGCCGGTATTCGTTGTGTCAACAGCGGTTTTGCTATCCAGTACATTGAGAATATCGGCACTGATCGTCAGGTTTTGTTGTTTCAGAAATTGTGGCGTCCAGGACAAGCGGGTGTCCCAGGTCAGGCTGCTATCCAGTTTTTCGTCAACATACTGCTTGTAATCTGAATATTCGCTGATGTATTGCGCATTCGTCTTACCCAGGATAATGCGAGCTTTACGCGCTTCTTGCCAGGCCAGCGTATTCGCCCACACCAACCCGCTCGGTTGATGCGTGAAATCCATGTTTAAGGAGATCTTTAGTGGATTATTAAAATCCGCCACTGGAACGCTATCGTAAGAGACCAGATTACCGTTATAAACCACCCGGTTATCACCGGTATTGCTCTCCTCATAACCATTGTTTAACGACAAGTTGCCCTTGCTCATGATATAGCTAAAGACAATTTGCGGGTTAATATCTACCTGGCTGATATGCAGGGGTTCGGCCAGTTCAAAACTGAGGTTGAACGAATGCGTTTTGGTTTTACCGTCGTTGTTATATTCAGTAATGGTGGTTTTAGTCGCGCTGTCGGTACGACTGCTTTTGCTGATTTGATCATGCGCTTCACGGTAAACATAGTTTGCGCGCGCAATAACGTTCTTACCGATTTTTTGCTGCAATCCCATTGCCAGTTCATCGTTATAAGGCGTTTTCAAATCCTGATAGCGCGTCAGGGTTTTATTGCCTGATACCGATTCCGTCCAGCTATTGCGGATATCACGTAATCCCATATCAAGAATATTCCCGCCATAGTAACGGTTATAACCTGCGGTAATCATTGAGGTTTGATCAGCAAAAATATCCCATTCCGTCATAAAGCGCGGGGAGATATTGTGGTTTGACAGATAGTTATCATAGTCATACCGCACGCCGGGCATTAACGACACATTACGCCAGTTAATGCGATCCGCCATATACAGCGTGTAATTGTCTATTCCCAGGCTGCCTTTACCTTTATAGTAAATGGTATGGTTAGTTTTCTTTCCGGCAGCATTAATCACATAGGATTCAGACTGGTTATGGCGTTCAGTCCATGCATCGGAATAGATGTATTCCGCGCCGAAGTAGGGTTGATGCGAAACATTACCCACGGTGAATTTTTGCCAGTCCAGGCGTGTTTTGAAGGTGTAATTATCTACAGCCTGGGAAATGTGTCCTAATCCGCCACGGGTGCAACGCCCTGTAATATCACCATATGTACATGAAAGTTCGGTGTACCAGATGTCATGATCGTGACGGGTATAATCACTAATATGATCCCAACCAACGGTGGTACGTAGTTTGGCCCATGCGAGCTGCGTATCCATATCCCATGCCAGACCGTAGGATTTATTACCCATTTCGCGATCAGACTGCGGGAAGGTGCTGGTATTATAATCACGACTGGAGCCGGTATATTTTAATGTTAAATCGTGGGTAAAGCGGTCGCTGGCAAACCAGGTAAATTTACTCAATGCGGTATCGATAACGTTTTTATACTGTGCCCGACCGGCGACAATGCCGTCATTCGAAACATAATCCGCGCGGGTAATATCAGACTGGCGACGGGATAAACCGGCGGTAACGCCAAAGTTATCGGCGAGTTCCTGATTAAACGACAAGGTATAAAAGTTCTTTTTAAAATCTGGAGAGTAATAAGTACTTCCTGAAGAACCTTGATTAAATGCGCTCTTGTTATTCTCATCGATATGCGATGTTAACCAGTCCGAACGCGTAGTGCGATAACCCAGTTTCACGCTGCTATCATCAGCGTTGAAGCGTTTGATCTTTGCATCAATTACCCCGCCATTGAAGCGACCGAATTCAACCGGCACAAAACTGTCATAAAGCGTCACATTGTCCAGTAAGCTGACATCAAGATAATACCCCTGTGACATCCCGCTAATATTAGTTGCACTACTGGCATCGGACTCATTCGCTGGGTTCAGGTTATTCGTTGCACTAATACCGTCAATCAAATAGGCATTCTGATAGGGCGATGCACCGTGAATAGAGATTTTCTCCGGACGAATATCGCCCTGGTTCAACGAAGTACTTTGCGTTGTATCCATGCGCACCGCGGGGTTGGTTTTCAGCAGATCGCTGATATTGCCATTCCCGGTCGGTAGGCGCTCTATACTTTCACTGGTGTAATGCGTGTTCCCGTTTACAGGCACAGGGACAGGAGCATAGACCGTCATCTCTTCAAAAACAGGCATGTACTTATTTTTGTCATCGACAGCCTGCGCCACATCAGCGCCACATAAAATGACGCCAGGAATAAGAACTCGCTTCATTTATTTTTATCTCCGTACAGCAGGGCTTTTATTGTTTTTATAAAACCGCGCTAATGTCGCAAATATCATCAGCCAGGCTCCAGACACCAGGTTGATGTGTGACCATAATGACGCCGCTTGAGGGTAGTTTTTCACGCACTAAACGCAGTAAGCGGATAGCCTCTTGTTCCTCAAGATGAGAGGTAGTTTCGTCAAGAAATATCCATTTCGGACGTCGTAAAATTAATCGAGCCAGGGCGATACGTTGTTTTTCGCCGCTGGAAAGAATATCTCCCCAGCGATCGTGGTCATGAATACGCGCAGCCAATTTCCCCAGACCAACCTGATGCAGTACTTCGCTCAACGATTTATCGTCTACGGACAGGGGAAGTGCTTTACAAATAATCTCTTTCAGTAAGCCAGTTTTGATTAACGGTGTTTGTGATACATACCAACTGTCAGCAGGAGAAGAAATATCACCTTTAAACCACGGCCAGCAGTGGGATAATGTTTTAAGCAGTGTGGTTTTTCCCGCACCAGAGTAACCTTTCAGCAATAGCCATTTGCCTGGCGAAACATGAAAGTTCAGGTTCTCTAATATGATCTTATTATCAGGAGTACGAATACTCGCGTCAGCCACTTGTACCGCATGTTGGCAATTTTTAGGCTTATTCGTAGGGCGCTGTTCGGTGAGTTGATGGAACTCATACAAGCGATCGATAACCGCAGCCAGTTCAGCAAGTTCATCATATTTATAAATAAACCAGCTTAAATTGTTCGATACCAGCATAAATGCCTGGCGTGATTTCATCAGTCCGCCCAGATTGATCTGTCCGCTAATAAACTGCGGCAATAACAGAAAGTAGGGAAGAACGCTAAGCGAGCGCGAATAAATATTCTGCCAGTAATCAAGCCACCGCTGACGATTCATTAAACGATGCCAGTTCTCTTTAATGGTATGAAAATTTTCGCTCAACTCCTGGCGTTGTAGAGACTCAGCATTGCTTAGCGCAATCAGTTCTGCCTGCTTATTATGCTGCACAAGATTAGTTCGAAATGTCGCTTCGCTACGTTGTTTTTCCACATTAAGCGGACGAATACGTTTACCAACCTTATGGGTAAATAAAGTTCCACCGATCACAATGAGCACGACAGTATAGACCATATACCCCTGGATACTCCATTCAGTTCCACCAATAGTGAATGAGAGCGTACCCGCGCTTTGCCAAAGAATAACGGTAAAGGTGATCAGCATGCTAAGTGACTGGATGAAGCCAAATGAAAGGCTGAGCGTTTTGCTGATCAGTAAGAGAATGTCTTCAGCGATACGTTGGTCAGGGTTATCTGTATTTTTATGCTCGCCGTAGATCTGCGTGAAGTAGTAGTTTTTATCTGCAAACCAGCGATTAAGGTAGTAATCTGTTAACCATTCGCGCCAGCGAATAGTCAGTAGTTTAATTAACCATTTTTTGTTTACGGATATTAATACAAAGATCCCCAGCAGGGCAGGGAACCAAAGGACAAGCTGCCAAAGCTTATCAGTTTCTTTCTGGCTTAGCGCATTGAAAAAATCATTATTCCAGTCGTTTAACCAGACCTGAATTTTAACCACGCCAAGGATCATGGCGAGGATAATAATGATTAACAACACTGAAGTTTTATTATTCTTACGCAGCCAAAAGGGCTTCAGCAGACAGAGATACTTTGCTATCAACATACAAAACGTAATGGGAATGGTTATCATTAGCGAAAATTGATTGTGCCATCCAATGATTATCTATGGCAATGATTTACTGATGAAATTTATTTAAGTGTCATTTAACAATTTGAAATATAAAGAAATATTTGATTTTCAGTTGTTATGGTTATGCTATTGATAATCAAGGGCATTGCTGATGCTCTGACTCACACCACGTAAGCCAGGATTTAAGCTCTTACTTCGCACGGGAAGATGATGATGACGAAACACCCGACAGGAAGTTATGTCGGGTGCCTTGTTAAGTTCATAAGAAGGAGGCTAAGACTGAAGCTAATAGAGTGCGTTATTTATTATTCTCCATTTGTTTTGCAACATCCATAATGTGGTAAAGCGGTACTCTGTTCTTAGCTAACTCCACCATGGCATTCATATAAGGTACCATGGTTGAAAAAAGGATTTTATAACCTTCGCAAAAATAGGAAATAGTCTCATTGTTTACTTTAGTAATACGATGCTTAGGGCAACCACCATTGCAGATAGGTTTATATACACATTGCTGACATTTTGCTGAAATCCGTTTTTTTTGCGCTGTCAGTTGTACACTGTTCATCGTTTTGAGTTCCGATTTATTAATGTTTCCAATTTTGTACTGTGGATAGACAAAATGGTCGCATTCGTAAATGTCTCCATTACTTTCAACAACCAGATTATCCTTGCAGGACTCCTGGAAAATACAACTGGTATGCCCATTCCCCAAAAAAAGGCTGACAAAGCTTTCAAACTGACGGATGAAAATTTCACCCACATCGTTTTTAACCCATTGCATAAAAATGGTTGACATAAACTTGCCATAAGCCGTGGGAGGCACAGAAAAATCAATGATACGGAATGTGTTCTCACTATGACCACTGAAATCAATATTCGGCGTCCCGGTTTCGAGCAATTCGATAAATTGCATATGTTTACTGCCGATAGATTTTAAAAAATGATAAACCTCAAGAGGGTAATGGACATTAACGTTATTAATGACGGTTAACGTATTAAACTCTACTTGATATGATTTCAGACGCTCGATGGCTGCTATCACTTTTGCAAAAGTACCGTTACCTGAATTACTGCGTCTGTAACGGTCATGTAGCTCCTGGGGTCCATCGATCGAGATACCAACCAGAAACTCATGTTCTTTGAGAAAGGCACACCATTCATTATTCAATAAAATGCCATTCGTTTGTAATGCATTAAAAATACGTTTTTGGCCTGCATAGCGTTGTTGATAGTGAATAACTTTACGGAAAAAATCCAGGCCAGCCAGAGTGGGTTCACCGCCTTGCCAGGTAAAATAGACCTGATTGCCAGACGCTGCGATATATTGTTTGATGAACTCTTTCAGAGTGCTGTCATCCATCCATTTTTCATGAGTAAACTGCGACTCTTTTTCAAGGTAAAAACAGTAATCACATTTGAGATTACATTGAAAACTGGAGGGCTTGGCTGTAACGTGCATCGCTATCTCGCTCAATAAGGCGGCGGAAAAATCCGCCGCATGAAGGTTTAGTTATTTCGCTTCGCTTAGTGCTTTCTTGATATTGTTAAACTTCTCCTGATTTACCTCGCTAAGCGGTGGTTGGCTGCTGTCGATAAACTCTCTTACCACACCTTGCATCTCTTTAACGACCTGCGGATTGGCGGCGGCAAGGTTATCTTTTTGCTGTAGATCCGTCAGTTTGTATAGACCTAACTGATTATTTTCTACTGTATAGACAAGCGAATAATCGTTATTTCTCACCGTATAAGAGAATTGGCTTAAGTCCTCGGTGTTGGGGTTATGCGGGTAATCGTCTGACTGATGGCGGACAAATTTGTGGTAATTATCCCAGAAGGGAATATTTTCCTCATCAAACCAGTGAGAATAAGATGTTATCCATGTCAGATTTTTATGTGGCTCACCTTGTTTCTTATCTTGCAACCAGGGCAGCAATGAAACACCATCCAATTTTAGCTCTTTTGGAATGCTGATATCGGCTGCATCAAGAGCTGTCGGGTAGAAATCCATTGCGGAAATCAGCTTGTCATAATTACCGGGCTGAAGTTTTCCTTTCCACCACATAAACATTGGTGTATGGGTACCGCCAGGATAAGTCTGGCTCTTATAGCCTTTTTGCGCTCCGTTCAGCGGCAGAGGACCATCGATAACTGCACCATTATCGGAGGTAAATAGAATAATTGTATTGTCATACTGTCCGTTTTTCTTCAGTTGTTCGAGAATGCGTTTTACACCCTGATCAACAGAATAAACGGAAGCGTAGTAGTTATCTGCTGTTTGACTACCGGTATTAAATTGCTTCTGATATTGCTCCGGTGCAGGATTATCATTTGGCAGATGCGGAGCATTATAAGCAAGGTAAAGCATAAAAGGCTGGTCAAGTGTTTTAGCACGATCAACAACACCAATTGCCTCATCGGTTAACTGATCGCTGATATAACCTTTTGCGGGGACGCGCTCACGATTTTTGAACAGTGAAGGGGAGTTATAATATGCCGTTCCTGCAGCGTGGAATCCCATAAAGTAATCAAAACCACGGTTTTGAGGTTGCCATTCTTCCGCAGAAAATGTGGTGAAGTTGTCATGATAGTCACGCGTTTGTTTATCTTCCGGTACTGGCACATTACTGATTTTTGACAAGTGCCATTTACCTACTGCTGCAGTGTAATAACCATGATTCTGGAATAATTCAGGCAAGAAAGTTTCTGTCAGCGGAATACCATCCTGAGCATCAGTATTGGAGTACACACCAAAACGAGCGGGCGCTCGACCGGTCATTATTGCGGCGCGGGAGGGACCGGAAACCCCGTGCGCCACATAGCCGTTAGTAAAACGTACACCTTCATCCATTAACGAAAGGAGTGTTGGCGTTGATTTTTGTGCAGCTTCAATGGCTTTATCTATCCCTATTTTGTAGGTATCGACAACTTCACGATTTTCCATTGTTTTTGGGTCAAAAGAACCCTTATCAAAAGGAAGTTGTCCATAACCCAGATCATCCATGGTCAGTACGATGATATTTGGCTTTCCTTTAGTACTGTATTCAGTCGGCGTAAAGTCTGAGAAAGCAACGTTTGTTTTAGTTGCTTTCAGCTTTACATCATCTGCCGCATGAGCGGTAAATGCAGCCATACCAGATGCCAGTATCAAAGATATCGAGGTACTTACGACACTTTTCTTCAATGCAGACTTCATAAATGTTCCTCTTCTTATTGTACTTAATTCCAAAGTAATTTTACGAAGAGAAATAAGATGATGTAAGTGAAGTGAGTCACATAAAGAGATAGCAGATTTGGCTAAAAAAAGAGAAACAACAGTCTAAAAAGCGTTGACATTGCTTTCTGTTGAGCCAAGTAATTTCTCAATGATAAATATCTAACTAATTGATATTTAGTGTATTTATGTGTTTTGATGGCAATTTATTGCATTGGGATCATAAATAAATATGAAACAGATTATTTAGATTCATAAATATGTGATGTATATCACCAATTCTCATCATAAAATACAATTCGTAATGACACATTGGGGCAGGTAATAGCTGCCCCTTTAATTCTTACTTAGCGTGTGGTTGACTATTTGTGAGCGAATAATCAATTAGCCAAAGCATTCATCGTGTTGCCCGTGTTCATATTCGTGTGCCTTTGACAACGGTACTCCTTTGAAACTCTCTTTGGACTGTTGCCGAAATGTTTGCGGAAAGCATAAATAAAATAAGATGTACTGGCATAACCACATTTTTCGGCAATTTTATTGACTGAACCTTCTACGCGTATCAAATTTTTTGCGTGTTGCATTCTGGCATCTAAAAGAATTTGTGAGAATGTCGTTTGCTCTTGCTTTAGTTTTTTCTTCAGCAGGCTTTCACTAATATACAGGCAATCACAAATATCTTTTAGTTTCCATGGGTGTGCCAGCTTCATATTGACAATGTTTCTCACTTTCCCTGATACGGATAGCACACCGTTAGTTAATAATGTAATGAAACCTTTGCATGCAGCAAAAATAGACAGGCAAGAAAAAAGCAAAAGTTCAGAAAAATTCTGATGATTGCGTTCTTCAGAGTTGAGATAAGCAATCATTTCATTAAGTAATCCAGTTGGTACATTTGAAGCACGTAAAAACTTCGCAGGAACAGGCATAGTCACTGTCTGAATATTAGTGCATTGTAGATATTTTTTAATGGTGTTTTCATTAAATCCAATTTCTTTGAAATGCCGCTCATAAGGTTCAAAATGCGTACGAACAGCGTTATCTACCATCAAGATCTCGCCGTCAGAGAAGGCGTAATCTTTATCTAAAATGTTAGCGTTGAAGGCATGATGAATAAATATAACAGAACAAACGAGCGACATTTTATCTCCTTAAAACAATAAAGTTTTTATCGATACTTTTTTAACATTTCATATTTATAATTTGCTGTTTATTTTCAGTCTTGCAAACTATTGATAATGAAATGTGTAAGATCTCTTGCAATGCGACCCATTTCTGAAATACCCAGCTGATCAATTGCCGAAAAAATGGCTATCAACGTAAGTGTCAGTAATAAGACAACCACAATTACAGACATGATTTCTTTATAGTTGTCTCTTTGCGTGATTTTGTTTTTCACTGTGGTCGCATGCATTTCAAATATGTTTATTTAGCGGATAACGTTAAAAATCGTTAATCAGTATGCTTAATATAACAGGCTGGAAAAAAGAGGAAATAGGACTGGTGCTTCAGTACTGAGCGGAGTTTCTTACAGCTGTAGGCGGAGGTATAAATCTTATAGCGAGCAGTTTAATTTAGCACATGTGAGTAAATTGCGCGACAATGGTCAATGAGGAATTCTTCTGCTGTGCGGATGACAGCAGAAGAAATGAGGAGGCGAATTAATTTGATGGTTCTAATTCAACCGGAATACTTTTATAGCCAGGAATGCCACTTAATGGATCGTGGTTATCAAGTGTTAGCATGTGATTCGATTCTGGAAAATAGGTCACCAGTGAGCGGTCAGCCATGGGGTAAATGACCACTTTTAATCTATCCATGCGGCGTGAGCTACGCTTACCCTCTGGCGTGAGTGCAATAAGATTAACTCTTTCGCCGTTTTTTACACCGCAAACTTTAGCTTGTTTAGCACTCATGAAGACCACATCTCGTTGACCGAATACCCCTCGATAGCGATCATCCATACCATAAATCGTCGTGTTGTACTGATCGTGACTGCGTACTGTCGCCATGACCAGCTTACTGTTAAACGCCGAAGAGGGATCTTCTAACAGCCCTTTGCTGGTAATGAAATTAGCCTTACCTGACGACGTCAGCCAGCGCCTTTCAGCAGCTGCGTTTATGAGGTGAAAACCACCAGGATGGCGGATGCGCTGGTTATAGTCGGCGAACTCTGGCAGCACAGCTTCAATGTCATTGCGAATGCGATCATAATCTTCCACCAGATGCTCCCAGGCCACCACGCTCTGAGGGAGCGCTGCCTGCGCGATTCCCGCGACCACAGCACACTCTGATTTCAGCATGACACCTGCGGGTTTTAACACGCCACGCGAGGCATGAATCATTGACATTGAATCCTCAACGGTTACCGCCTGCGCACCGCTTTTTTGCATGTCAATCTCGCTACGTCCCAGAACCGGCAGGATATAGCTATGCCGTGCGGTCAGCAGATGAGAGCGGTTAAGCTTAGTGGCTACGTGTACCGCCAGATCTAATTGCGTTAACGGTACAGCGCTCGCTTCCCGATCTGGCATTGCCAGTGCAAAGTTGCCCCCCATGCAGATCAATGCTCGAGCCTGCCCCGTACATATTGCTTGCATGCTGGCAATTGCAGCATGTCCAGGTGCATGAGGTGGGGTGAAGCCATAGCGCTCACCCAGGCGAGCCAGAAACTCTGCAGACGGTTTCTCGGTGATACCGACGGTTCGGTCGCCCTGTACATTAGAGTGACCACGTAGTGGGCAGATACCCGCACCAGGCTTGCCAATGTTACCTTTCATCAACAGCAGATTGACAAGTTGCTGTACGTTCTGGGTACCATGTTCGTGCTGAGTGATCCCCATTCCGTAACAGATAATGGTTCGTTCGGCAGCGGCATATGCATCAGCAAGTTCGGCGATTTGTGTCTGACTTAGTCCAGAAATACGTTCGATATCTTTCCACTCGGAATTGAGAACGTCACGGCGTAGCTCGTCAAAGCCGACGGTATGCGTTTGAATGAATTCGTCATCCAGCAATGAGGGCCGACCCGCAGCACTTGCAGCATCATCGCGCTCAATTAACAGGCGCATCATCCCCTTTAGCAACGCCATATCGCCACCAATGCGCACATTATAGTAAGCACTAGCCAATTGAGTCTCGGAGTTCGTCAGCATTTCAAACGGGTTCTGTGGTGCGGTAAATCGCTCCAGGCCACGCTCCTGCAGAGGATTGATGGCAATCATTTTCGCTCCCCGTTTCACTAAAGCGCGCAACGAAGTCAGCATGCGAGGGTGGTTTGTACCAGGGTTATGCCCAATGCAAATGACTAAATCGCATTTCTCAAAGTCTTCCAGTAACACGGTCCCTTTACCCACGCCGATACTCGCTGCCAAACCCACGCTGGTCGGTTCATGGCACATGTTTGAGCAGTCGGGAAAGTTATTGGTACCGTATTCACGGGCAAAAAGCTGATAAAGAAAGGCAGCTTCATTGGAAGTGCGGCCCGAAGTATAGAATTCAACCTGATTTGGATCACTATAACTTTGAAGACGTGCGCCAATTTCGTCGAAAGCTTGTTGCCAGCTTAATGGCTGGTAACAGTCGCTGACGGCATCATATTTCAAAGGTTGAATGAGACGCCCCGCAGCCTCGAGTTCGTGATCTCCCCAGGTAAGTAATGATTGAACCGTATTCTCAGCGAAAAAAGAGGCATTCACCTGCTTATCGGTGACTTCCCAGGCGATTGCTTTTGCGCCGTTTTCACAAATGTCGAATGACGCGCTGTGCTTAGGATCTGGCCATGCACATCCTGGACAGTCAAAGCCTTCTGGCTTATTCATGTCAAACATGGCAATCACTTCCTGGCGTATATCCATCTGCTTACGGACTGCATTCGCTACAGATTTGACAGCCCCCCAACCACCGGCAGCTCCCTGGTAGGATTCAATTTTTTTCTTCATCAGCTTATCCTGTGTGGAAATGAATTATTAGGATTTGTAATAGCGATGATGCGCAGTATATATAATGGGTTTATCGGCCATTTGGATATATGAGAGTAGGGGGCTACTCTCATTCTATTTTTAACTCATTATCGTCACATAACAGAATAGTATAAATGCGATAAGTTAAGCATCATCTCTCATAGTCTTTAAGTTAACATACTTTTCAATATATAAAATAAGACTCTGACTTCAATTGTGCGCGGATTTTCTTACAGGTGTAGGATAATTTCTTTCAGGAAAGAATTATCCGCGTAATTTTAGTGAATGGAAAGCACAACCTAAAGTATAACAGGGCCAACATCACAATTATTCATAGATAAATGTAACGCCAATGACTGACTGTACTGCTCCAGCTGCGACCTTGCTTCCTGTCTGTCCATAAGTTGCACTTAAGCCCAGGGGTACTTTGCTTTTATTTACAGTTCCCAGGGAGACATTTTCTCCCGTAGCCAGTATTTTTCCATTACGCATCAGGGAGACACCGACTCCTGATGCTTTTGTTGCGTCAGGTGCTGTATTAGCAAACACTTGTCGGGCACTGTCAGTGGTAGCGCCCGAAAGATAAAATGAGAGCTTTTGCTCACTTGAGCAATATACGCCCAAGGGTATTTCTGCGCTTCCAGGAAAGTCCGGGAGACTCACTGTGACATTACGACTATCAACGGTACAGCCGCCCGTTGGCATAACAACACTGTTATTTGAAATAATATTCCATGTAAAGTTACGCGGATTTCCACTTCCTAACGTTGCAATTTTATACATATGAATGCGAGCAATAACTTCTCCCGCGTTTATGACAACGCCACCGGCCGCCCCGACAGGGGTAATATAGAGTTTTAACGGTAAGGGCATCGGTGTCTTATCACCAATATCCAGCACGTTGGTATTTGTCGTCAACGGAAAGGGGTAGGTCACATTATTCCAGTACAGCGATCCTTTATATGACTGTAGGGAGCCTGCGAAAGCTGAGCCTTGTACTAAGTTAATATGATCTGTGTCGTACCAGCCGCCGTAATCATTCCAGCAACTTATATGCTGAGACAAATCTACAACCAGATTCTGACCTGGTTGAATGACAGGATCGAGATTAACATACACAGAAGTTGTACCTGCGCCAATACTTGACCCACCATCAACATTACAACTGAAGGCGAAGACTTTACCTGCCATCAAAAGAAAATAAATACTGAACAGGACATTTATACTAATTTTTTTTCCCATGATAAATCCTTAGGTTAAAAATTGATTTAAAAAAGAGGCTTATAAAATCGAATCGATGTTATTGCCAGGTATAGATCACATTGATTAGCGCCTCGATTGTTCCCTGGCTTGCGTTTCCATTCACCGTGATAGCTCTTGCCTTAAGTGGAAACTGTGCATTACGTGTGATCTCATCAACAATAACCGTTTTGCTATCGCCATTTTTTAACGCAGCATCCTGGTCATCCCTCAGCTCTATCTGAATATTTTCGGCACTACCTTCATTTTTGTAATAACCCGTATTGTCAGTTGAACCTGTCATGATTGCCGTCACTGCACTTGTTTCAACCGGACAATCGGTTAATGACAAAGTAATATTGTGCCAGCCAGATGCAGAACCAGGTTGTTGCAGATTGCGTGTATAAAGATCCCCGAGATTAACGTTAGCTTCTTTGGTTTGAATAGTGCAGGGTTTAGCGACTACCCGACCATTAACAGTGATAGTGACATCAGCGGCCTGAAGAGTTGCTGAAAATAGCGCACAGAGCGTAGCCAACAGAAGTCTTTGGAAAGTTCTATTCATATCTGACTCTGATTATTGAAATTCAAGGGTAAATGTTGCCGAAGCGCTAACCAGTCCTGGATTGACGGACTTTTGTGTTGACTTCAAACGGGCCGAGTAAGGCAAAATATTATCCTTATCAGGAGTCAGAGGGATCCACTGCATTTCGGTATGAAGGTCATTTATTTTTACTGGGCGCATATTTCCGTCCAGAATTTCAATACCCAAACCGGAAGCAGAATTGCTTCCTTCATCCAGTTTCAGCAGAGTATTATTTTCTAAATCCTCTATCCCGCTAAATGCAACCCGAACCCCCGTAGTCCCTTTGCTACATTCACTTAACGTAATCTGGAAAGGAACGGTTGGACTTGTGCTTCCAGTCGTTGGGAATTGCCTGGCACTGTGTTTTTGTAGGTCTACGGTAAAATTAAGCGAATCAGATGAAACTGTGCAGCCATAATCCAGGACGCGCCCGCTAATTTTAATAACGCTATCTGCAGATAAAGCAGAATAGGTGGTTAACCCCAGACATAAACCGAGGAAAATAATGCTATTGTGTTTCATAATCTAGTGTTCCTTAGCGACAGACTGCTGTTTGCTGACTCAGTAAGTTCCCAGGAGAGACTTCAGGAAGCTTGTAATTAACAATACATTTAGCGTTTGCATTGTTGCCCCATGAAACCTGTAATTTTCCTGATTGTGGAAGTCCTGTCAGATAGACCTGACCATTTTCAGCAACAATGCTGCCATTGTTATTGTCACCGTGAGTCACAATTGCACCGAATGGAACTGGTTTATTGCCGTATTTCAGAGTCATTAATACTTTACCGCCGATTTGTGCATTAAATGTTGCTCTGGCAATAGCACCATGAGTAGGGATGACCGTGACCACGGTTTCATCCAGTTCAACATTATCGGCAAGGGAATTAGCGTTAAGAGCGACACGATTTTCTCTATATTCTGTCGCAAATGGTAATATTGCATAGCCACGCCAGTCTGTATGTATTCCTGTCTGGTTCTCTATTTTAACATTCTCCGCGCCAGGAGCCTTAACCAGAACCATAGTGTCACCCATCGGCTGTCCAAAGGTGACACCATCAGCATGAGCAATAATTCCACCACTCATTCCGTAGTAAAACTGGTTGCTATCTCCATTACGACTGTAACCGACATTAGTATTACCGTAAGCCCCTCGATAATTAAGAGAACTGTAACCACTGGTGCCAGATGATGCATTACCTCCGCGGGTATTACCGACCTGAACACTATAATTCAGGTTATTATCCGGCAGCAGTGTGCCATAAACCCCAGATAGATTGGTCATACCGCCTTTCAAATCGTTTGACATGCTATAACTAGCGTTTGAATTACGAAATGCCGACTGACTGTCTGTACGCATCCAATGACTGAAGGGAACATTAAGTGTAAAAGCGAGTAAATGATCCCGATCGTTTTGCCATATATTACTGGAATAGCTGTAATTCAGCGAAGTCGTAATATCGCCAAACGGTACATTTAACCCGAATGATATTTGCTGATCGCTGCGTGACGTGTTCCAGTAACTTTGGCGACTGGCACTGAAAAAGGTCGTACCGTAATTTCCAAGCTGCTGGGAAATACTTATTTGTTCCTGACCACGCTTACTATAGTACAGATTAAAATAATCAATAAATTGTATCTGTTCATTGGTGTCTACGGTCGGAGGCTTGACGGTGTAACCACTCATTCGACTGTATGCACTGTCAGATAAGTTATAAAATCCTTGCGTAGAATATCGATATCCTGCGACCTGGATATTCGTTCCCGTCTGATAGAAAGATTTACTGTAAACAGATTTTACCGATTGTCCGCTGTGACGAGTATCATCCGCAAGTGTCGTATTGGCTTGCGTGATATCGACAGAAAAGGCACCTAAAAGGCCAAGATCTTTACCAATACCCATGTTGAAAGCTTGATAATCTTCTGCAATTTGCATCCCGCCATAAGGTGTCCAGTTTCCCTCCAGACCATGCATTGCGCTGCCCTGAATGAATTTGGGGGAGCTTTGCAGGTTATTTCCACTACGATATTCTCCCAAGGTAAGTGCATAACGCGTATAACCAGCACGTTGGAGAACCGGGACAGATGAATAAGGGACATATAAAGTCTGAATACTGCCGTCTGCCTCTTTTATCGTAACTTGCAGATCACCGCCATTAGCCGCAGAGTTAATATCATCAATAGTAAAAGGACCGGGAGGGACCGTAGTCTGATAAACATCGTATCCGTTCTGTTTAACACTGACTTGGGCTGTGCCACGGGCTATACCATGAATCACCGGAGCAAAACCATGTTGGCTATCGGGCAACATCGCTTCCGTTGAGTTTATTTTAAGGCCACGAAAGTTCACACTTTCAAAAATATCGCCATCGGTATAACTATCACCCACCGTTAACCGTGAGCGTAAGGGAATAATGTCACGTTCAGCAGACGTATTGATATGTTGCCATTTATTGCTGTCAGATGGGTTGTTACTCCCACTGTTATAACTCCACGTTGAGTTATCACGTAGTCGCCAACTGCCAATGTTGATGCCACTCTGCAAATTCAGATATGCATAGTTGGTTTTGCTGGCGTTATGGTTACTACGATTGTTGATAGAATTACCATTAAAACTATAGTTCAGTAGGCCTGCGTTTATTCCTTCTTCCCACAGGTCAGGAGAGACATAACCACGGGCCATTCTGCCGACATAAATCTGTGGAACGGAGAACGACAGATGTTGCTGACCAACATCAAAATCAGTAGATGCGTCGGCCAAACGATCCTGAAGTGGTGTACATGTGTTGTTATCCGGCACATTTTTTCCTGCCAAATGGCCCTTATTGGCTAATAACGCTGATTTTTTTATGCCAAGACTGACAAGAAGGTCTGTACTCAGACATGGGGTGAGATCTGCGTTATTATCATCTGCAACAAAAGTAACATCCCGAGTGATCATAAATTCGTCGTTCAAATAAATATCGACCCGATATGTACCAGGTGGTGCCTCGCGTCCCTTAGCAAAGGCAGATAAATCAACAGACTCAGCAAGATCATTGCTTAAAAACCGTGGATTAAAATAATACTCTGCTTCTACGGGAAAAATCGCTGTAGCTAAGCCAAGGGCAAAGGTAAGCCGTGCAAAGTGAGGCAGCAGTAACACATGATGCATACGATATGCCTTAAATGCGGCACGAAAGGCTGTCATTATTAGTTCCGATTGAGTTTATGCTTATTAATTAGGTCAGTTGTTACTGCATGGTTGCCTTAATACGCGGTGTCAATGCACCGTAATCATTGATCGTCTGAAAGCTGATATCCCCGGATGTACCATGAGGAAAATCCACCGAAATTTCACCTTTTGGAGGCACCATGGTGTTTGGGAGATCGCTATTTCCTGCTTTCATATTCGTTACGGTAATGAAGTAGGGGGTCGGATTAATAAGTGTCAGTTTGCTACCACTGCGGCGGAAACGAAGCATTTCCGGAGCTTGGTCAGGTGCCATTGCCAAATTCGTTGGGCGATAGAACATTTTTATGCGGCTAATAATTGCGAGCTGTAATGTATTTGCATTTTTCTGATCTTTTTCCATAGCAGGAATAGCTTTGACATTTACCCAAAACAGGCTTTCCCGGTCGCTCGGTAACTGATGATTAGTGGCGTTGATAATCCGCAGCGTATTCTCTTTTTTGCCTTGCATCGAAAAAAGCGGTGGGGTAATGACAAACTGGGTATCTTTTTGGTCACCCGCATTTTCTATCCATGACTGAATAAGATAGACACTGGCAGGATCATTATTCGTGACAGGCAATAAAACCTGTTTCTGATTTGCTGGAAAGATTACACGAGTTGCACCTAGAGCTACCGCTGCATTGGCAATGGTACTATGGCAAAGAAAGACCAATGAAAGTAATACTGTCGCCATAAAAGAAACAGAGTAGGGCGTACGAGTCGTCTGCATCTGATGTGTTCTCCATGTGTTGATAGGCTAAGCGGGGGAAACCGTCACATCAGAAAATGGTAAATATTGCTAATGCTATGGCGGATGGCCGGGTTTCCAGACTTAATGCGCTGGTAATAAAACTTGGTTCTCTATTGAAATAAAAAATTGTCTTCAGAGTGATTTTTAAAATCACAGTAATTTTAACTGCCTTGTTTATTAATCGTTTAGATACTCTATGATTTTTTCATATCGTTCCAAAATATAAGTCATTCCTTAGTAATAATGAGATAAACATTGATGAATTTTTTCGGGTGTGAGTAGCCATGCCACACACACCCTGTTTTAATTTCAGATGACGTATAGCCACCTGAATACTCAATTATAGGTATTGGACTTTGAAGGTCGCATCTGCATTTGCAGTACCGGCCACTGACTGCCCGAGGGCAATATAACGAGCCTGGAATGGCAGTATATTCGTGCCATCAATCAAGTCAGTTTTAGCGCTAAAAGTTGCCCCATCCAGTATTAATACCTCCCCCGTACGGTCCAAAATTTGGATACCGACATTCTGGGCAGAGCCTGCCGCTGAACTCTGAAGCGCCAACGTATCGTCATTACTGGTGACAGTAGTCCCAAGGAATGCAACAGCCGCATTACTGGAAACATTGGTATCACAATCATTCAGCTTGATATTGAAGCCTACAGCGCTACTGAGGTCACCCGCTTTAGCCAGGCGAGAAGAACGGACCTGACCCAGCTCAACCGTTTGGTTCATTGATTCTGAGTCAATCGCACAAGCGGCATTTACCACTTCACCTTTAAAATGAATAACACCGCCATTTACGGTGGTCGCAACTGACTCATCACCTTCGGCTGCGTTAACCGCAGCCGAAGACATCGCCAACACAGAAACGACAATCATTCCGACATGTTTGAGTTTCATAATTCTCCAAAGTTTATATTTAAGCAGCTGAATAAAGAAATATAACAATTCAGTCATTCGGTTATTGCTTATAAAAAAGAATCATTCTTGATTAGCCTGTCACCCTGAAAATATAATTTCCTGAGTTATTACATCTGATGAAGAACGATAATATCTTTAAATCACAAGGACGCTCAGTCACAACAAGCTTATAACTGCACTTGTTGTAGAGAGTATTTTCAAAGACTTTTTTATATCGCCAAGTAACATGACGATTTCATTATGCATGATGTTTATAAACAACGTCTAAACAGAATATGATTGCGAATATGGAAAATGTCAGGAAAGGTCAAGAGTTATTAATGTTTTATATGGCCAAATAACATTAGGAATGTTTGATGTTTTTTGTTGTCATTATCTCTTGATGGATTATTATTTGGCAATCTATCATCCACGCACCAATCTTATTGTGAAGTATCAGGTTACCCGGTATTTGCGGCTGGGGAGGTATGGTTTTGAACGACGCCGCAATGGATGCCCGCGTGAAAGCGATGGCTACTAACGTGATGTACGACATGAGCCGGGCGCTGGGCCATGGCGTAGGTGAGGGCAAAGACCGTTATTTCACCGCCGACCGTCGTTCTGTTTACAGTCAGCAGGAAAGTCGTTGCCGCAGGCGACTGTGTGAATCGTCAGTTCGTGGCAGAACATCCTGACCAGCTGTGGGTGGCTGATAACTCCGATGGCGGGCTACTTTGAACTTGCTAAGAAAACGCCATACTCTGATGCCGTTCACGCAAACTATCAGCCCAATGAGGAGCATATACAGGAACAGAATAACCAGCTTGAACTTGAGCTGAGAAAATTGAAACGATGTCTATGAATCACACCATTTATTATCGAATACGGTGACCGCCTGAGCGGCCACCTTTAATCGTGGGCAGTTACACAGAATTATTTACAGGGTTCGTCACTACGGCATTTCTCCTGCCACTAGCTACAAGTGGCTTAAACGCTGGACCGATGAAGGTTTATCCGGTCTTCAGGACCAGATACGTACTCTTCAACCTTCCCCGAACCGTTCGTCCTACGACCTCATTGCGCTTTTTCTTCCGCTTTCCATGCTATAGCCATGCAGGGGGCCACGGGATGTGCAGGGCCTTACCCCACAACAGTGAGCCCCGGCACTTTTACATTATCCCGCATCTCTTCGCCGAGGGGGGTAAGCCCGTCTGGGGTCAGGTAGGGTTTGACAGTGTCCACATTAATGTTTAGGTTCCGACAGTAATCCTCTAAACTCCTGGCCGCCCGCCGTACACTCAGATCACTCCATTGCCGGAGTTGTCCGTAGGTGAGGCTGGTTTCAGACTGCCTTGCTATTTCGTCTGTTTTTGGTTTTCCAGTTTCTGTCAATACAATATGGCTGACAATATTTAATTCCCTCAGCAAATCAACAGGAATATCTGACTTATTATCCATCAGTATGTTATCGAACAGCATTTTGTACATGCTTATCAGTTTGTCCTTATTCCCTCTGTCCATACCTTTGGTCCAACCCGAGATGTCTTCGTCGATTTTTGCAAACAGAAACTTTTGTATATCCGCGCCGGTAATGTCAAACTTATCATTCAGCATGGGGAGCGCGTCCAGTATGGTCTTCAGTATTTCCACATGTCCGTGCGCTATGGCTAAAGATATCCCTGTCCAGCCGTTGCCGTTTTTTGAAGCCAGTATATTATTGAGGACATAGTCTTTGGTAATATTAAACTCCCCCTTCATCGAGCAAAGACGGTCCAGCATGGCCTTCACTATTTCCACATGACCATAAGACATAGCATGCGCCATCCCCGTCATGCCATTCGCATTTTTTACAGCCAGGAAACCCAGAATATCCTCTTTGGTAAATACCTCCTCCGGTAGCGCGCAGAGATTATCCAGCATGAACTTCAGCATATTTACCTTCCCATGTGACATGACCTTAAATAAACCCGAGGGGTTTTGGGAAGTTTTATCGTTGAATGAAGACAGTATATTAAAGACATCCTCTTTGCTGAGTTGTAATTTCTCGGCATGGTCGGGGAGTAACAGTTGCATAGCGGTTACTATGTTTTCTTTCCCATTAAGCATGGCTTTGCTCAAAGCGCGATCATCACCCCTACGTGGATTGATTAAATCCCGCATCTCATCGTTGGTAATTCCAAACCTCTCGACCACGTCGGGAAGCATTTCCAACATCGTTATCAGTATTTTATCATGTCCTTCCGTCATGGCAATTTCCAACCCTTCAATCGAATTAGATCTTGGATCAGAGTTTTTTGCTTTCAGTAACCTCAGTACATCATTTTTGTTAATGTTATAATTATCGGGCAGTTTGGCGAGCAAGCCCAGTATTGTATACAGCATGCCATAGCGTCCGTTCTTCATGGCCATATACAAACCCGGGGTACCCCCTTCGCTTGACACCTCCAGTAATTTTAGCATCTTACTGGAGGTGAGTTCGCCTTTACTGGTAAGTTCGGACAGGTGAAGGCTTTCAATCAAATCTGTATCCCCGTCCCGCATAGCCCTGAACAAAATGCTCTCACCCCTGTTGTCGCAAGCCATCAGCTCTTCTAAAATGTCATACCTGTAAAGCTTATTCGCAACCAGATCATAGGACGTTTGGTAATTTCTCGGACAATATTTTTCTATGAGGTTTTGTTTAACGTTTGTAAACTCTTTTTCTGTACAACATATTGATTCGTTCCCCCCGGCACAACTGATGGACAACAGTTTCGCTTCCGGGGCAAAGTTTATTTCTACATAAACCTCGCCACTCTCATCCCGGATGACATATCTGTACTTCTCTTCCTGAATGGCGCTTTTAAAAATCAATTTAAGATATTCCATGCCTTCCCGCATATTCTCATTGTTCGGAATTTTTTCGCTTCCTAACAAATGAGCAATAGCATATAATAACTTTTTGACCCAACTGGAAAATCCTCCGGTACTTGTATCAAGTATGGCTTTGACACCCGCCAGTGGCATCTTGTTTCCATCATAGTACAGGTCTTTTGTAGTATTTGTAGTAGAAGATCTGAGTATTATAGTGTGGACATCACCATTAACGGACATCATAATAATCACCTTTTAATTTATCGAACCCATTACTGACATTAACAGAAATCTGAATATTATCCCGGATAATGCCGGGATAAAGATTCACCTGATACTATTTTAAAACCGGAGAAAAACTATCAAATATCGCTCATTTTAAATGATTTCTTTTATGCTTTTGTCATTCAGAAGTTACCCCACCTGGGGCACCTGCCTCACGATATTCGAATTCGAGTTGCAACTGACTTGAACGAGAAATTTACGGGGTCACATGATGATACGATTCATTCCATTCTTCGTTCTAAGCATTCGAGGCAAATGAAGATGAATCAGTGTCTGAAAAAAATCCGATACCAGAGCGACTTAAGGAAGCGAGATGCAGGGCGGGATTATCACAGCGCTCTCTGGGTCTCCTTGTTGGCTTTGACCCTGCATCGGTTAGCAGTCGTATGAATCATTATGAGACAGGACGCCATGTTAAGCCGCCATTGACGATGCATCTTGGTTCATGAAGTAAGTTAACAGTCAATATGATTTAACTTATGTTGAGTATAAATGTGCCGTTGCTAGCGATTGTAGCTGGTGAACTGCAAAACCACCGGAAACGCACCAGATAAATTTTAACCACATGAATACCTGGCAAAATGCGCGAATTTTGATAGCCGGTTCACGGGAATATGGACAGAATCCGGCTTTTCATCAACACATTTTTGTGAGGTATCATGCTCCAGCCTACTTCTTTATCCGGTGCATCCGGTGTATATGTTAAACCCAATGAAAATGAATATTGGGCACCCGATGAATCCAGCCAGACAGCAAACCGTCTTCATATCGGCTATGTATTAACCGATTTATTAAACAATTCATTAAACGATATCGCAGCCAGCAAGACCAGCAAGACCAGCAAGACCAGCAAGACCAGCAAGACCAGCAAGATAGAAAACTGGGATGATTTATCCTCATCAGATTATACAACCATATTACACAACGCATCCGAAGAAACTTTCATCCACATGGTTTGTCGTTCCCTCCTTCACGATCAATGTTTGACCAAAAGTGATCAGCTGACAAATATGTTCCTGAGCTTCGAGTCCACAGACAATCCCAATATTTACACCATCCCGGCCAAAAAGGAAGACCCGCCGATAGGGCTCTTACTGAACCTGTCCGTCGTCGATGAGCCCATCATGACAATGTACATACCAGGTATGCCAAAAGTAGCGTTGTCTGTAACTCTGACTGGCGATAAACCACACTGTAAACTGCTCCGGAAGTATATCGATAAAGTCCCGGACTGGGTGGCCCAGATAACGGCATGGCGTGCCTGGGCCAAGGTGAATGCTCCCGGGGAATACAGGGCAGAAGCTCTTAGTAGGGTGAAGGCATATATATACAATAGAGCATGCAATAGTGCTTCGGCACTGGAACTAGAACTGGCAAATCTGATGCTGACCAGCCTGCCGGAGCTGCCCGCCGGGCTGGAGAAGCTTGATGTGAGTGGAAACCAGCTGTGCAGCCTGCCGGTCCTGCCCACCGGGCTGGAGGAGCTTTATGTGAGAAGAAACTTGCTGGACAGCCTGCCGGTCCTGCCCGCCGGGCTGAAGAAGCTTGATGTGAGTAGAAACCGGCTGTGCAGCCTGCCTGTCCTGCCCGCCGGGCTGAAGCACCTTAATGTGGGTGGAAACAATCTCTTCATGTCCACCGGGCTGGAGCTGCCCACCGGGCTGGAGGAGCTTGATGTGAGAAGAAACGGGCTGGACAGCCTGCCGGTGCTGCCCGCCAGTCTGGAGAAGCTTGATGTGAGTAGAAACCGGCTGTGCAGCCTGCCGGTGCTGCCCACCGGGTTGGTGATGCTTGATGTGAGTAATAATCAGCTGTCCGGCCTGCCGGCGCTGCCCGCCGGGCTGGTGACGCTTGATGTGCGTTTTAACCTCATGAGCAGCCTGCCGGAGCTGCCCGGCTATATGAGGACGCTTAATGTGAGTAATAACCAGCTGATCCATCTGCCGGTGCTGCCCGTCAGGCTGAAGGTGCTTGATGTGAGTAATAACCAGCTGACCAGCCTGCCGGACCGCCTGCCCAGCGGACTGGAGATGCTTAATGTGTGTTGGAACAATCTGACCAGCAAGCCCAGCCTGCCGCCCAGCCGGCCGAACGCTTGGTACTTTGGCTGTACGATTAATTATGAACCCCAGAGGCCTCGCTCCAGGGAAAACCCGTCTGCTGAGGTATCGGGCTATACGCCCTGAAGCAGTACAGAGAACAACCAGAACCGTTTGATTTTCCGGGGGGCACCGACTACATCGGTGAATTGCGCAATGGTAAAGCGGCAGTCATGAGGAAAACCATGCGAGTCGACGCATTGCGCAACTGAAGGCTATAAAACAGGCGCACCGTAAAAACAGTTTGACCAGTACACCCGGATTAACCGGTGCGCAACAATTTCACCTCATATTCTGGTGGAGACAGATGTAGTGCGTATGGTGTTATATCAATAATTGAAGGAAATCCACCCGCTGTCAGATATGTCAGTAAAACAGGGTATATATCATTGATTGAGCAATTCAGGAGCGTTACTTTTATCCGTATCAGTGCACTGTCTACACGTTTGTGGCTATTCGTTGTTTAATTTGTTGCGTTGAAGTGTTAAAGGTTGCATCTGGGACTGACTGAGATTATATTTTTCAGGTCTAGCATACAGTGGTACGCGCTGCTAACACTCCTATTAGTGAGGCTTATCAGTGCATGAAGGGAGAGGGCGGGGTCGGCTTTGCCCTCTCTTTTTCATGACTGTATTAAACTTCAAATCCTTTTTAAAATTCATTGCCTTATTGTAATATTTTTATTACCAATCCTAATCAGTGTTTTTATTTTTTCATTTATCTTAATATGTCTTTTATCTTGCTCAAGAGAAAGTTTCCGGAATTCATTTTCTCTGCTCGGCACGGGAATTATCAATTCTTCATAAATTTCTTTTGCTCCTGACACTTTTTCCAATTCACTGCTGTATTTTTCAATAAGAGTTCTTATTTGAATGTTTGCACCACTGTGTTACTTTTTTTGTGATGATCAGACAACAGCAGAACTTGCATTGCTCATATCCCGGATGACAGAGGAAGAGCGAAGTAGTCTTATCGAAGCACTCAAAACGTCTTCAGGTGTAAAACATGCTGACAAAAAATGATGTTCTTCAAAAGGCTATTGATCTTTTTGAAGGTAACGAAAGTGCAGCATTAAACTGGTGCAATGAACCAAACAGAGCATTACAGTGGAAAACGCCCTCTGAGATAATGGACTCAGAAGAGGGGGTGTTGAAAGTTACCATGCTCATTTTTCGAATAGAGCAAGGGGTTTATTCATGATTTACGACTCATCTAATTTCTCCAACTAACGGTTGGAGAAATTTGGGAAGGTAAGCAATATACAGAATGACGGAAAGAAATCGTCCATGCCCTTTGCCGAAAATTATAACCAGCATTATGACGACTTGTGTAACTCCCGAATTACATGTTTGGCAACAGACTTTCCACCGGAATAACCGTATTGATTTTTACCGCTTTGACAATTTCTATCAACGATAGGGTATTCTGCGCCAGTTGGTCTTGCAGTTCACTGACTTCCGCCTGCAACTGCTGGTTTCTGGCCAGCAAGGCCTGACGGGTTTTGCGGTTGACGTATTGCTGTTTTTCTTTTGGGCGTAGATTCAACGGGCCAAGTTGCTGATCAACATAGGCAGCAATTAGGCGTTTTCGCTCAAGGCTGCTCAGCGTACTTAAACCACCGTTAACGATACCTTTTGCCTTGAGCCGAATATGCAGGGCCTTGGCGGAAATAGGGGACTTGTCAAAGCCTTCAGCCAGTATCAGTTGTAATTCGTGCTCGATCAGTGTGTCCAGTTCCTTTCGTGAGAGGCAATGGAGAGATATGAAGTTGTTTACCATCATAGGCTATTTAACATAATATACATTATGCGCACTAACATAAACCAAGGGAGAATCCAGTCGTTGGCGGTCATGATTGTCCTGCTCATTAACAACGGCCAAACCCCATATCTTACTTAATACCGTATTCTCGGCTTAACCGACGGTGCAACCTCAACACATTGGTTTCAACTGCCGTCACCACGTTCTCCGGAAAATCTGTCGGTAATGAAGTCTTCACGTTATCCAGTGCTGCCGGAATCATTCTGGCAAAGTCACTCAGGATTTCATGCATCTGCACTTCCGGAAATTTCAGCACCTTTGCTGTCGCCAGAAAATGTCGCGGATAAATTTTATCGATTGCCGTTTTTTTGCCTTTGGATGCGTTAAGCCCCATTGCCAGTTTGAGATCGCTGATGTGTATTCCTGCGCCACCCAATACCGGAAATGCTGAAATGATGTCGTAAAATGGCGTGGGTTAGCTAACCACTCCGGTGCATACTTAAAGGTGTGCGCGCCATTGGCTAACTTCGTTAACTCGCCTACCCGCTGGTTGTTCATCCAAGTGACAAGTTTAGGCATTACCACTCCAGATCTTGCTGTTCTGTTGATTCTGGCGAGGCATTTTTCGTGTCGCATAGCGTCATTGAGAGTTCAAGCGACTGTAAAATCTTAAAAAATGTCGTGAGCGTGGTATTGTCAGGATTGTTTTCGAAATTGGAAATTGTCGCCTGCTTAATACCGATTTTTTTCGCCAGCTCGCTCTGCGTCCAGCCATTTTGCTGACGAACCAGTTTCATTGCATTCGCTAATTGCGTTGGGCTATAGATCTTCTGAAAGCTCATCATGTCATACGTCCACAGCATATTTATCCGCTCAAGGGGATATTATCAGTTTTATCCTTTAGTGGGGATAAAGTCAATCAGGAAACACATCTTATCCGCTCTACGGGATAAACACTGTGTTATCCGCGATCGCGGATAAAAAGGAGGATTTAAAAGTCGTTTGAAGTCGGCAATATTAAGCAGCCGCATGCCATCTTCGACATGCGGCTTATACGGTTTACCAGCTATATTTCACACCCAGCATGCCCTGAGTATCGCTATAGCCTTTATCACCTAGTTGCACACCAACATTCCCCCACAGGCTAAGGTTGTTATTTACTTTCGCCTCAACCCCGGTACGTACTTCACCGAGATTACGCGCACCATCACGGCTTACGGTTTGACCATTCATCTTCACGGCGTAGACTTTGCTGTTGTTGATCCAGTTCGCTTCAATGTAAGGCTGGAACTCACGCTGTTTACCATTGTCGCGCTGGTGATGACTGTTCAAGTAGGTTTTCACCCCAAGTCGAGTTTGCACGTTTCCGTCACCTTCCGTTTCAATGCGTGTTCCGTCTTTCCGGGTATGGTCAGAATCTTTCACACCCATCCAGGTGATTTGCACCTGTGGCTGGACGTACCAGGTATTCAGCGTCCCTTCGCTGCCGCTAAATGTTCCCGCTTCAAAGGTATATCCACCCTCAACAGAGGCCGTCACACCGCGAGAATCATAGTCGTCAGCAGAACGGTTATCGGAACTGACGCTGTTATCAAACCAGTTATACAGCGCCCAGCTGTCAACATAAGCGCCGGTCTTATTCGCATCGTTCTGATACCAGGTCGCGTACATCCCAGCGCTGTAACCGCTGATGCGCCCATCCGATTTATAACCCACACGATTACTCTGAGTATTACTGTGCTGATTGGCATAGCCTGCCATGACGCCGAGATGCCAGCGATCCTGCGCGTTGCTACTCCACTGCGCCAAATCGCCGCCTAGCTGCAATACATAGCGGTTAGCCTGAGTATTTAGCTGACCGTCACCGGCCCTTGAACGTTCGTGCCCTCCGACATGACGCATCCACATACTGCTTGCCGAACCCTGAGAATGCAGTGAATCTGTATACTGCGGCTCACCCAGACGGTCGTGTAAACGATGGCTAAACAGCGAGTTGGCTGCGGCAATGTTGCTGATATAGCTTCCGGCCTCCGGGCGATAAACTGATGGGCCTTCCGGATCCACAGCAGGAGGATTATTGATGGGATCGGGTGTATCCGGTGGCGTTACGCCTTCCCATTTACTGGTTAGATACCAGTTTTTCTCGTCATTCCCCTTCCCTTTAGCCAGCGTGTAGACGTAAGCCCCAGCTTCGACAGTTCCGGTGGTCAGCGCGAAGTTACCTGCAGAATTACCGCCAACCTCAATGAGTTCAATACCGTTGACCGTTTGTGCACCGACGCCGCCAATGTTATCAACCCGAACGCGAGTGTTCCCTTGGGTATCGCCTTTCACGTTCATTTTGTCCGTGGGCGAATTATCGCCGCCCAGCGTCGTGTTGAACGTCATCAGGCCATTGTTGCCGGTATAGTTGCCGTTAACGGTCAGTACATTGCCCGGTTTTCCTCCTTCACTGTTCATTTGAACCGTGCCGCCATTCTCCAGGTTGCCGCCGATAGTGGTTTTGGCGACACGCAGTGTCCCCCCAGGCATAACGTTCACATCACCTGCAGTGGTGACATTTCCCGACATCACACCGCTGTTATGGATATTAATGTGCTGACTTGCCATATTAATGGCAGAGTCGGAACCGAAAGCAATTTCACCACCCACGATATCCGTCGTACCCTGATACGCCGCGGAATCGTTGTTAAGAGTCAGGATCCCGGTCCCCAGTTTTGTCACATCGCCGCTACCGGTGATACTGTGCGTCATCGCCCAGCTACGCTCAGTGGCGATGGTGAGCAGGCCATTATTGATAACGGAAGCATCACCCAGGTTTTTCTGCTCGTTGACGCTGAGCGCGCTGCCTGCATCGATGTTGAATTGCCCCACAAAGCGGCTATTATCGCCATCCAGCTCTACGTCTGTGCTGGCGGTTGCGCTCACGATACCTTTACCGCTTATGCTATTGCGCAGTTCGCCGGTCACGTTTTTTAGCGTTAACAGACCGTCATTGGCAATATTCCCTCTGCCTAACCCCTGCGTATTGTCGAGGCTGACTTCCGCATTTGGGCTAATGCTGGTTAACGCATTGTAGCGTGCATTAAGCCCCTCGATAGCCAGTGTTCCCCCTGTAACATTCAGGTTTCCGCCACCTGTCAGTTCGCCCTGACTGATCCCACCTTTATTCACCGTCAGCGAACCTTCTTTGAACAAAATAGTCGAACCCATCAGCCCGGTGAATGTCTCTACCGTCTGCTCCGATCCATTAAGATCGACGATGGCCGCGTTGCTGATGTTCAGTTCCCGAGTATTGCCCAGCGCGCCATCCGCATCGGTACGTAATGTCCCCATCTGAACATAGGTTGCCCCCTGATAGTCGTTCTGACCGTTGGAAAGCGAAACCTGTCGCACCGTATTGATTGCCAGATCCCCTTCACCACCGATTTTTGCCGACATATCGGCCGTTGCGCCATAGGCTCCGCCATGTTCGGCTAACGTCAGCTTTTGCCCACCATGGATGTTCAGCGCTTTCAGCCCATAGTTAACATACAAACCATCACCAGGTGCGGTCGTGAGTCGGAATCCATAATCACCCTCGGCGACCACTGTTCCGTTTTGTGCAATGTGTAACGTTTTGTCCGCTTCCACCTCGTCGCCCTGTAAATCACGTAACGTTAATGAGCCACCCGACCCAATAACCGTTTGCGCCTTCACCAGTTGAACGCCGACATGGCTATCATCGTGTTCCAGCAAATTGAGCGTAGTCAGAGGGTTATTCGCCATGGGGTCATTCCACGGTTTAGGCACGTCGATAAGCACGTCGCCCGTCCCGTTTACCTGATAGTTACGGCCTTTCCAGGTGTAGTCACCCGCGCCGACAACCAGTGTATCGACGCTGATATATCCCTCCGCAAGCGTCGCAGCAGGTATATCCGTATCGAAAGTGAGCGTACCGCCATTCATGGCTAGTCCACCAATGGATTGCTCTCCCACTTTTACCGATGTGGTATTTTCACTGTCAGACTGAAGCATCGCGTGAGTAAGCGCAGCGGTGTTGTCGCGTTCCAGTGTGAAGGTACTGTCTTTCAGTTGGGCAACACCGGCGAATTCAGTTCCTGTTGCATGGGTAAAGCCAAACATTTTGTCGGAGGATGACAGCTGCACTCGCATCAAGCCATCGCCTTTGAGCGCATTGGTCAGCGTGTAATCTCCTGCGCTGTTCGTTGATGCGAGAATGTCGAGCGTACCGGGGCTTGCAATGGTTACTTCACTCGAACCCATGCCTGTTACCCCATCTGCCGTATGTGACGCAATAGTCAGGAGGCCGTCATTGACCAGCGTTTTGCCGCTATAAGTATTCCCTGCATTGAACACCGTATGGCCTGCATCATGCATCACTTTTCCGTCTTTATCGTCACCCGTAATCAGCATATCGACCTGGTAGCCGGCATCACTGTTATTGGTATGATTAAAGACAAAAACGCCTTCGCCAAGACCAAACTCCACTTTCGTCGCATTGGTGATAAACCCGGCATCTGCCGCCACCTCACCGTGAGCAGCACCAATGTTTAGCGTTCCTACAGCAGGCTCAAAAACACCTAAGTAAACTTCTCCACCTTCGACATTCAGCGTGCCGTTATTCGTCAGGGTTAACGTACCTGTGCCAGTCGTCCCTACGTTCATATTGAATGTTTCAAGAAGAGAGTTCTGCCCATCCACCCGCACGCTGCCCTTACTTTTGTCATTGAGAGCTATCTGTGTATCACGCGCTTTAACTATACCTCCGGTGGTAATATTCAGTTCACCCGTGCCTAATACACCGACCTGTAGCAATTGGGCGTTAGTAGATGACGTTTTTAAATTCCAGAGACTATCCGTTGAAATATTAACTATCCCCTTACCGGAGGCATTTCCTCCGATAAATCCATAGCCCGTTGAATTAAGGGTGGCACCATTACTGACATTTACGATGCCGCTACCAAAATTACCGACATTGATACCTACAGTATCGAACGATGATGTCGCATCCATCAGGTTCAGTGTGCCGATACCGCTTGCTTTATCGCCCAAAAAAGTAATATTTTGCGATACGAACTTACCGCCATCGCTGATATTGAGGTTTCCGACGCCCGCAACACCAATAGTGGTATAGACATTCTTATTGACCTCCCACATCCCCCCCGTGGTGATGCTAACCTTCCCGACGCCGGTTTCTCCATAACCGAGTGAGCTTCCTCCGTTGCTGACAACAAGCCCCTCATTACTGATATTCATTTCGCCGTGGCCGTCATAACCAAGATTAGTTCCGAGATTAGTGATAACGGAGTTCTTATCCTTAACAGTAATGTTGCCTGTGCCTGTTTCTTTCATCCCCGCAGTGATAATTCCCGAATCTACTTTGCCTTCACTCGAGACATTAAGTTCACCGTCGCCAGCATCACCGATATAGATATAGCGGAAAGCTTCGCCCGTTCCGAGGAAATTCCAATGCCCTTTATCGGTCACGTTGACGACACCGTGGGCCCCGTCCTGAACGCCCACCAATGAATATTCTTTATTATTAATCAGTCCATTATTGGAAATATTGACTGTGCCATTACCGAAATATCCATTATAGAGTCTGCGTACCGTGATGACAGAGTCTTGATCCTGCACGTTCAGGGTTCCGATACCGGTGAGGTTGCCACCGATAATCGTATTTTCAGCCGTAATTAGCCCCCCATCGCGAATAATTGCTTCGCCCGTCCCTTGATTACCAATTTGAAATTCAATTGAGGAATCATTATTTTTTATTAGCCACTCGCCACCCTTTTCAACGACAACCTTACCATTACTGTTCGCCTGATATCCTACAATGGCGACTATTGAACTCGTGACGTAACCCTTATCCGTAATATTTAATGAGCCTGTACCGTAACTCCCTATTTCGAATAATTCGGTCGTCAGAACCGAGTCCTCTCCTTCAACATTGACCGTCCCGACGCCTCCTGTCGAAGAACCTATCCTTAAATATCCTCCGTCAACGTGCCCCTTCTGTTTAATATTCAGCGTCCCCGTTCCGGATTGACCCACATTTAAAGGCCTTGCATTATTTCCGCTATCATACAATCGCCAGGTGCCACCCAAAACGTTAACGGTGCCCTCTGAGTCCTCATTACCACCAATGACGCTGGTAGTAATAGTGGTTAAGGAGGCATTACCGCCAGCCAAAATATTAAGCACTCCAGTGCCATACCACCCAACCAGGTAGGCATCATAAGCAACATCAGTATTAATATTGGTAATCTGACCATTATCAACTTCCAGACTCGCACCCGACGCTGAACCGCTTAGTGCCAGCAAAACACCCAGCGTCAATCTACTGAATTTCGTTGTCAATCCAGAGGATTTACGCAAATTAACCGTTGATGTTTTACCTACCCTGCGAGTTAATTCCGAGCAGGCCTGAAATACCTGTAGGGTGCAATTCCATATCACGCGATAGATTCTATTCATATAAACGCTCCATATACAAACAATACAGCCACGAAAGAGATGAGTCATCAGACGTAAAAAATGAAACTTATTAAGTTGTCAGAGGTCTGTATTGAGTGTTGGTTGGAGGTGGGAAGGTGTCAATTTGGCTAATTTGCTAATACTTTCTAATCGATAGATTAAAAATTGCATAGTTCTTATTTTATTTAAAAATGAACCATGAGTTATTGTTGCTTAATAAGAAAACTGTTTCTTTCAATAAGAAGATTATCATCATCATATTTAACAAAGAATAGCACTAATTGCTAAAAACAGAAGTTTATTAAAACCCTTTTTCATCCATTAATGCCTTTAGGAATATTCGCTATAAAATAAGGGTTATGCTTAATGCTTTAAGAAAAATAGCAATTTTCCCTTGAATATAGTACTGGTGATGGAACGATGAATCTGCAAGCTGGCATTTAACAAGCCAGCTCTAAAGAAGGGAAATAAGAATGCCAATACTCAAAAACTAACAGCCACAGTCATCATGATGTGGCTGTCAATGAAACTATAACCCAGGCGCTTTCCATAACGACGTCGTCAGTCCATGATCAACCAGCCCCAGCTGATCCTGATAAACTGCCTGCCACTTATCGCGTGAATCCTGATAAAGTTCATGCTTTTCCGGGTCTGGTGTGTGCGTCCGTTCCCAGCGAACCAGGCGTTCTCCGGTTTCTGCCATTGATGAAAAAATTCCGGCACCGACGCCAGCTGCAATGGCACATCCTAATGCGGTGGCTTCTTTGACCACCGGAATATTGACGGGTAATCCCGAGACATCAGCGAGAATTTGACTCCATAATTTCCCTTTTGAACCTCCGCCTGCAAAGACTAACGATGAAGGATGAATATTCGAGAAATCAGCGATTTGCTGCAAGTTACACGCTGATACAATCGCCGCATTTTCTTCCAGCGCACGGAACAATGTCGCTTTGTTACATTTATCCGGATCAATAGACAAATTAATAAAGGAAGGCGCAGCGTGATACCAGGTTTTAAAGCGCATTCTGTCGGAGAATATCGGCATTACGCCCCACGACCCAGGCGGCACACGACTTGCCATCTCTTCAAGCAACGTATAGGTGTCGATGCCTAAACGTTCGGCAATCAGTTTTTCTTCGGCACAGAAAGCATCGCGGAACCAGCGCATGGTGAGTCCGGTAAAAAAGCTTATAGATTCAGCTTGTACCATGCCAGGAATAACATGAGGATTAACGCGCACGTTCATTTCTGGGTCTGTCACCGGCGCGGCTAAGTTTACAACTTGCTGCCAGAATGTACCGCCAAGAACAGCGGTTTGTGCCGGACGGACAACGCCTAACCCCAGGCAACCAAGTTGCACGTCGCCTCCTCCAACGACCACCGGAGTGCCCGCCTTCAGACCGCAGAGTTCCGCCGCTTGTGAACTTACCACGCCCAGCAATGTGCCGGTTTCTTTGACAGGAGAAAGAATATCGGCCCGCAGTCCGGCCATATCCAGCAATGCAGGTTTCCAGTCACGGGTGGTTAGATCAAGAAGTCCCGTGGTGCCAGCGTTAGAGGGATCCACCGCCAGTTCACCGCTGAGCATATAGGCCAGCCAGTCGCTGATCATGGTGATGGTCGACGCCTGTCGGTAGATATCAGAACGATGGTGCGCCAGCCAAAGTAATCTGGGAATAGCGCTTAAAGCCAGCGTTTGTCCGGTGGCGCGATAAACTTCGTTTTCAAAGGTATTGTTGTATAGTTCTTTAAGTTCGCTAACTTCGCGCGCCGCTCTGGAATCCACATTGGCGCAGGCCCAGATCGGTGTTCCTTCATTGTTATATAAAACAATGCCTTCGCGCATCGAACATGCCGAAACGGCAGCGATATACTCCGGGGCTATGCCGGCGTTGTGCAGCGCCTGGCGCATACACTCACATGCCAGTTGCCAGTTTTTGTTGAGATCAAATTCCATAGAACCAGGAACGTCCGGTACTGCCAGATGCCGCCACTCCGCCTGTCCCACTGCTATTTGATTGCCTTCCAGGTCGAATATCACAGCCCGAATACTTCCGGTGCCTGCATCCAGCGCCATCAGGTAGTACTTTGATTCTGAAGGGGTAAAGAGTCGAGCCATTAGATTGTCCTCGGCTTATGCGTTCTGTCTGTTCCTCTATACGTTCTCCATCATTCCCGGTAATAAGGTCATGCAAATTTAACCACGTAAAATCGCCGCTGCTGTGTCCTGATCGGTAACCAGTGCGTTGATATAGCCGCCTTTCATTGCAGCGGCAATGGCTTCGGCTTTATTTTCTCCCCCTGCCACGCCAACCCGGACGGGAATGGTCTTCAGCGCGCTTAAAGGTAAGCCAATCAGTTCGTTATGTATTTTAATATCCGTGACAACGTCACCTTTTGCATCAAAAAAGTAGCCTAAAATGTCGCCAACCGCCCCTTTTCGGCCAATCATTAACTGTTCGCCCTGACTGATATAACCGGAGCGAATGATCGTCGCGTCGTCTTGTTGACTCACGGCCCCAATGCCGACAATCGCCACATCCGCAGCTTGTGCGGCTAACAGAACATCTTTGACGCAATTTTCATTTTTTAGCGTATGGGCAATGTCAGCGGAGGATGCCCGCAGCGGAGCCGGAATAATATTCACACTGCACGCCGCATTAAGCTGCCCGATACCCGTCATATAAGAACCGACGCCACCGGAGAGCGTGACCAGGCGAATTTGCTGCGACGAAATAAAACCACTTAAGCGTTGCAGCGTATTCATGGTTGCCTCGCCAAAACCAATCGCCAGCATCTGTTGTGGTTGAAGTAAACTCATCAACATATGCGCCGCGCCTATCCCTAGTCGCCCGCCGACATCAGCATCCGCAAGCCCAGGGATCACCCGGACATGTTGCAGCGAAAACTGACAACGTAATTGAGTTTCATATTCCAGACAGCCTTCAAAGCGAGAATTAATCTGCACGCGAATAATGCCGGACTGATGCCCTTTTTCCAGTAATCGCGACACTTTCAAGCGAGTCAGCCCGAGACGCTCGCTGATCTCGCTCTGGGTCAGCCCGTCGTGATAGTAAAACCACGCGATCCGCGCGACCTGTTCTTCTTCACACATTCCCTGTTCTGAAATTGCCGAATCGTTGATTGTCATAATTCATTCTTCACTTTGAACATATTTAAATCTTTAATGCAATTGTTCAGTTCTTGCGCATTTATATCTGTGATAGCAACCACAGTTTGACTCTACGAGCATGAACAAACGCAACCGTGAAAATCAAAATAGCATAAATTGTGATCTATTCGTCGGAAATATGTGCAATGTCCACCTAAGGTTTATGAACAAATTGAAAGCAGAAATACATTTGTTCAAAACTCACCTGCAAAACTGAACGGGGGAAACATGCTAACGAGTGATACCCGCGCGTTACCGCTACTTTGCGCCCGCTCGGTTTATAAACAGTATTCAGGGGTTAATGTCCTGAAAGGCATCGATTTTACGTTGCATCAGGGGGAAGTCCACGCCCTGCTTGGCGGCAATGGTGCCGGTAAATCGACGTTAATGAAGATCATTGCCGGTATTACCCCTGCTGATAGCGGTACGCTGGAGATTGGGGGCAACAACTACACCAGATTAACGCCAGTTCATGCTCATCAGTTGGGTATTTATCTCGTTCCCCAGGAACCGCTGCTTTTCCCAAGCCTGTCGATAAAAGAAAACATTCTGTTTGGGCTGGCAAAAAAACAGCTCTCCATGCAGAAACTGAAGAACTTGCTGGCGGCGCTGGGCTGCCAGTTTGATCTGCATAGTCTGGCAGGATCGCTGGATGTCGCCGATCGCCAAATGGTGGAAATCCTCCGCGGGCTGATGCGCGACTCGCGGATTCTGATCCTCGATGAACCTACCGCCTCGCTTACCCCCGCCGAAACCGAACGTTTGTTTAGTCGCTTGCAAGAGTTGCTTGCTACTGGCGTGGGTATTGTTTTTATCTCGCATAAGCTGCCGGAAATTCGCCAGATTGCCGATCGAATTAGCGTGATGCGCGACGGAACCATCGCCTTAAGCGGCAAAACCAGCGAACTGTCTACCGACGACATTATTCAGGCCATCACGCCAGCGCTACGGGAAAAATCGCTCTCTGCCAGCCAAAAATTATGGCTGGAGTTACCTGGCAACCGTCCACAACATGCCGCCGGAACGCCGGTGCTGACACTGGAAAACCTGACCGGCGAAGGTTTTATGAATGTCAGCTTGACGCTTAATGCCGGAGAAATTCTGGGTCTGGCTGGGCTGGTGGGGGCCGGACGCACAGAACTGGCCGAGACGCTCTATGGTCTGCGTACTTTGCGTGGCGGACGCATTATGCTGAATGGTAAAGAGATCAATAGATTATCCACTGGAGAACGTTTACTGCGCGGTCTGGTTTATCTGCCGGAAGATCGCCAGTCATCCGGACTGAATCTCGATGCTTCGCTGGCCTGGAATGTCTGCGCCCTTACTCATAACCTTCGTGGATTCTGGGCGAAAACCGCGAAAGATAACGCCACACTGGAACGTTATCGTCGGGCTCTGAATATTAAATTTAACCAACCGGAACAAGCTGCGCGGACCTTATCCGGCGGCAACCAGCAAAAAATCCTGATTGCCAAATGTCTGGAAGCTTCGCCGCAAGTTTTGATTGTCGATGAGCCGACGCGCGGCGTGGATGTCTCGGCCCGTAATGATATCTACCAGCTGTTGCGCAGCATCGCCGCACAAAATGTGGCTGTGCTGCTTATCTCCTCTGATCTGGAAGAGATCGAACTGATGGCAGATCGCGTATATGTGATGCATCAGGGCGAAATTGCCCACTCTGCACTGACCGGACGCGATATTAATGTCGAGACCATTATGCGCGTTGCCTTCGGCGATAGTCAGCGTCAGGAGGCATCATGCTGAAGTTTATCCAGAACAACCGTGAAATCACGGCACTGCTGGCGGTGGTGTTGCTGTTTGTATTACCCGGTTTTCTCGACCGCCAGTATTTAAGTATGCAAACGCTGACCATGGTTTATAGCAGCGCGCAAATCCTGATCCTGCTGGCAATGGGCGCGACGCTGGTGATGCTGACACGCAATATTGATGTTTCAGTGGGTTCGATTACCGGAATGTGCGCAGTGCTGTTGGGAATGTTACTGAACGCGGGGTATTCACTACCTGTTGCTTGTGTCGCGACTTTACTGCTTGGTTTGCTCGCGGGATTTTTCAACGGTGTACTGGTCGCGTGGCTAAAGATCCCTGCCATTGTTGCCACGCTCGGTACATTAGGATTGTACAGGGGCATCATGTTGCTGTGGACTGGCGGTAAATGGATTGAGGGGTTACCCGCCGAACTGAAACAACTCTCCGCCCCGCTGCTGTTTGGCGTTTCAGCAATTGGTTGGTTGACGATAATTCTGGTGGCATTTATGGCCTGGCTGCTGGCGAAGACGGCGTTTGGACGCAGTTTTTATGCCACGGGCGATAATTTGCAGGGCGCTCGTCAACTGGGCGTTCGTACGGAAGCCATTAGGATTGTGGCATTTTCGTTGAACGGCTGCATGGCGGCACTGGCGGGGATTGTGTTTGCTTCGCAGATCGGTTTTATTCCCAACCAGACCGGTACCGGGCTGGAGATGAAAGCGATTGCAGCCTGCGTGCTGGGCGGTATTAGTTTGCTCGGCGGTTCCGGTGCGATCATCGGTGCGGTACTCGGCGCATGGTTCCTGACGCAGATCGATAGTGTACTGGTGCTGTTGCGCATTCCGGCATGGTGGAATGATTTTATCGCGGGCCTGGTTCTGCTGGCGGTGCTGGTGTTTGATGGACGCCTGCGTTGTGCGCTGGAACGTAATCTACGGCGGCAAAAATATGCCCGCTTTATGACGCCACCGCCATCCGTTAAACCCGCTTCGTCAGGTAAAAAACGGGAGGCCGCGTAATGCGTATTCGCTACGGTTGGGAACTAGCTCTTGCCGCACTGCTCGTTATTGAGATTGTCGCATTTGGTGCAATTAACCCGCGGATGTTAGATCTCAATATGTTGCTGTTCAGCACCAGTGACTTTATCTGCATTGGCATTGTCGCCCTACCGCTGACGATGGTGATTGTCAGTGGCGGGATCGATATTTCGTTTGGTTCGACTATCGGCCTGTGCGCCATCGCATTGGGTGTGTTGTTTCAAGGCGGCGTGCCAATGCCGCTGGCGATTATCCTGACGTTACTGCTCGGCGCATTGTGCGGTCTGATTAACGCCGGATTAATTATCTATACCAAAGTTAACCCGCTGGTGATTACGCTTGGCACGCTGTATCTGTTTGCTGGAAGCGCCCTGCTGCTTTCCGGGATGGCTGGGGCGACGGGGTACGAAGGTATTGGTGGATTCCCGATGGCGTTTACAGATTTCGCTAACCTGGATGTGCTGGGACTCCCCGTTCCGCTGATTATCTTTCTGATATGTCTCCTCGTTTTCTGGCTCTGGCTGCATAAAACCCATGCCGGACGTAATGTGTTTTTGATTGGGCAAAGCCCGCGCGTGGCGCTTTATAGCGCGATTAAAGTTAACCGCACCTTATGTGCGCTCTATGCCATGACGGGGCTGGCGTCTGCGGTCGCCGCTGTGCTGCTGGTATCGTATTTTGGTTCAGCACGTTCCGATCTCGGTGCGTCGTTTCTGATGCCCGCCATCACCGCCGTGGTGCTTGGCGGTGCCAATATTTATGGTGGTTCCGGTTCCATTATCGGCACCGCCATTGCGGTTTTACTAGTGGGATATTTGCAACAAGGTTTGCAAATGGCAGGAGTGCCAAATCAGGTGTCCAGCGCCCTTTCCGGTGCGCTGCTTATCGTCGTTGTCGTAGGTCGTTCCGTTAGCCTGCATCGCCAGCAAATTAAAGAGTGGCTGGCGCGTCGGGCCAATAACCCATTGCCATAAAGGATATCTTCATGACACTTCATCGCTTTAAGAAAATCGCCTTACTTAGCGCTCTTGGCATTGCCGCAATTTCTGTGAATGTACAGGCCGCAGAGCGTATTGCTTTTATTCCCAAACTGGTTGGCGTGGGATTTTTTACCAGCGGTGGCAACGGCGCACAACAAGCTGGTAAAGAGCTGGGCGTTGATGTGACCTACGACGGGCCGACAGAACCCAGTGTTTCTGGTCAGGTACAGTTGATTAATAACTTTGTCAATCAGGGGTATAACGCCATTATCGTTTCTGCGGTTTCGCCTGATGGCTTGTGTCCGGCACTGAAACGCGCCATGCAACGTGGCGTGAGAGTGCTGACCTGGGACTCTGATACCAAACCGGAGTGCCGCTCTTACTACATTAATCAGGGAACGCCCGCCCAGTTGGGTGGTATGTTGGTGGATATGGCGGCGCGTCAGGTGAATAAAGACAAAGCCAAAGTCGCGTTTTTCTACTCAAGCCCCACCGTTACGGACCAAAACCAGTGGGTGAAAGAGGCGAAAGCGAAAATCGCCAAAGACCATCCAGGCTGGGAAATTGTCACTACGCAGTTTGGCTATAACGATGCCACTAAATCGTTACAAACCGCAGAAGGAATATTAAAAGCCTATAGCGATCTCGACGCCATTATCGCCCCGGACGCCAACGCCCTGCCCGCTGCCGCACAAGCCGCAGAAAACCTGAAAAATGACAAAGTTGCGATTGTCGGATTCAGTACGCCAAACGTGATGCGTCCGTATGTAGAGCGCGGCACGGTGAAAGAATTTGGCCTGTGGGATGTGGTTCAGCAAGGCAAAATTTCAGTTTATGTCGCGGATGCATTATTGAAAAAAGGATCAATGAAAACGGGCGACAAGCTGAATATTCAGGGCGTAGGTCAGGTTGAAGTCTCGCCAAACAGCGTTCAGGGCTATGACTACGAAGCGGATGGTAATGGCATCGTACTGTTACCGGAGCGCGTGATATTCAACAAAGAGAATATCGGCAAATACGATTTCTGATGTGCATTACTTAACCGGAGTACGTTATGGCAGATTTAGACGATATTAAAGATGGTAAAGATTTTCGCACCGATCAACCGCAACAAAATATCCCTTTTACCCTGAAAGGTTGCGGTGCGCTGGATTGGGGAATGCAGTCACGCTTATCACGGATATTTAATCCGAAAACGGGTAAAACCGTGATGCTGGCCTTTGACCATGGTTATTTTCAGGGGCCGACTACCGGACTTGAACGCATTGATATAAATATCGCCCCGCTGTTTGAACATGCCGATGTATTAATGTGTACGCGCGGCATTTTGCGCAGCGTAGTCCCCCCGGCGACCAATAAGCCGGTAGTACTGCGGGCGTCTGGTGCGAACTCTATTCTGGCGGAATTAAGTAATGAAGCCGTGGCGTTATCGATGGATGACGCCGTGCGCCTGAACAGTTGCGCGGTGGCGGCGCAGGTTTATATCGGCAGTGAATATGAACATCAGTCGATTAAAAATATTATTCAACTGGTCGATGCCGGAATGAAAGTGGGAATGCCGACCATGGCAGTCACTGGCGTGGGCAAAGATATGGTGCGCGATCAGCGTTATTTCTCGCTGGCTACCCGAATCGCCGCTGAAATGGGGGCGCAGATTATCAAAACTTATTATGTCGATAAAGGTTTTGAACGGATTGTTGCCGGATGTCCGGTACCCATTGTTATTGCTGGCGGTAAAAAATTACCGGAGCGCGAGGCGCTGGAAATGTGCTGGCAGGCTATCGATCAGGGCGCTTCTGGTGTGGATATGGGGCGTAATATTTTCCAGTCTGACCATCCGGTGGCGATGATGAAAGCCGTACAGGGGGTGGTACACCATAACGAAACGGTTGATCGGGCATATGAACTCTATCTGAGTGAAAAACAGTAACTGCGGATTTAAGGAGAAGAATTATGCACGTCACACTGGTTGAAATTAACGTTCATGAAGACAAGGTTGACGAGTTTATCGAAGTTTTTCGCCAGAACCACCTGGGCTCGGTACAGGAAGAAGGCAATTTGCGCTTCGATGTCTTACAGGACCCGGAAGTGAATTCGCGCTTTTATATCTACGAAGCCTATAAAGATGAAGACGCAGTGGCGTTCCATAAAACCACGCCCCACTACAAAACCTGTGTCGCAAAACTGGAATCTTTAATGACCGGGCCGCGTAAAAAACGTCTGTTCAATGGGTTGATGCCGTGAGTCGAATTTATCCGGTGCGCCGTAAAACCCCGTCCTTCAGGGCGGGGATATAAGGCGCGGTTTTCCACCTGACAAGGTGTTTGCTGTTGTTCAATGTATTGGCGGATGACGGATATTGGCGCACCTCCGCAGCTACTGGCAAAATAGCCTGGACTCCACAAAACGCCTTTGTAGTAATACCTGACTGCAATATCTGGTCGATCTCGTCGCAGTAACCTACCCGATACGCCTTTGAGGCTGTTTACCAGACTGGATATCGCCAGTTTGGGAGGATAGTTAATTAACAAATGGACGTGATCTGGTTCGCCATCCATTTCAACCAGTTCAGCTTCAAAATCAGCACATACATTTGAAAAGTAAGTGCGTAGTTTTTCTGTCGCGTCATGGTCAAAAATCTGGCGTCGGTATTTGGTGACAAAGACCAGGTGAACATGCATCAGGAAAACACAATGCCTTCCACGCCGGATATCGGTTTCTTTTTTCACAGACCAAAATATAATTTGACCTGTGAAACGACTACAGGCATTTAAATTCCAGTTAAGACCCGGTGGTCAACAGGAGCGTGAAATGAGGCGCTTCGCAGGCGCATGTCGTTTTAGCGGCGGGGCACGCCGTTCTTGCCTGTGGAGGGATGGTGCAGTCAGGCCGCCCGTTGAAGCAGGAACCCACCGAAATGATTCAGGCGACAGCCTGAACGTAGCAGGGATCCACGTCCTTCAGGGCGTGGAGGATGTCAACAGTTTTATCTACACTAGGGGTAACGCGCTGACGGGAGTAAAAATATGTCTGACTGGAACCCCTCTTTATATCTGCACTTTGCCGCTGAACGATCGCGTCCGGCGGTGGAGCTGCTTGCCAGAGTGCCGCTGGAGAATATCGAATACGTTGCCGATCTTGGCTGTGGCCCAGGTAACAGCACCGCCCTGCTGCATCAACGTTGGCCTGCGGCCTGGATAACAGGCATCGACTCGTCTCCGGCGATGATTGCTGAAGCGCGCAGTGCTTTGCCAGACTGCCAGTTCGTGGAAGCAGACATCCGCAACTGGCAACCGGAACAGGCACTCGATCTGATTTTTGCTAATGCCTCACTGCAATGGCTGCCCGACCACTACGAATTGTTCCCTCATCTGGTTTCTTTACTTAATTCGCATGGTGTGTTGGCAGTACAGATGCCAGATAACTGGCTAGAGCCAACCCATGTGCTCATGCGCGAAGTCGCCTGGGAACAAAATTATCCGGATCGCGGGCGTGAGCCGCTGGCTGGCGTTCATGCTTACTACGATATTTTGAGCGAAGCCGGATGTGAGGTCGATATCTGGCGAACCACTTACTATCACCAGATGCCGTCGCACCAGGCGATTATTGACTGGGTGACCGCCACTGGATTACGTCCGTGGTTACAGGATCTGACCGAGAGCGAACAGCAGCATTTTCTTACGCGCTACCATCAGATGCTGGAAGAGCAGTATCCACTGCAAGAGAACGGAGAGATACTGCTGGCATTTCCGCGTCTGTTTATTGTTGCCCGGCGTACGGAGTAAATATTACGTCAGCTGGTAATGACGATCGGGAAGAATTTTTGCTGGAATTTCTGCTTCATCGTTCATCTGTAACAGGTCAATTTCAATAGCGTTGCAGATGGCATCCAGCGGTAAATCATTGTTTTCAATACCGAAGGGATCTTCCAGTTCTTCCGCCAGACAATCCAGCGAAATAAAAGTGTAGGAAATCAGCACAGAGATAAAAGGCGTCATGTAATGCAGATCCACGACCAGCGCGAACGGCAGCATGATACAAAACAGATAAACGGTACGATGCAAAATCAGGGTGTAGGCAAAGGGAATTGGCGTGTAGGCAATGCGCTCGCAGCCTGCCAGAACCGCTGAAATATCGTTAAGCCGATCGTTGAGGCTAATAAACAGGATATCTGAAAGCTGTCCATTGCGTCGCTGAACCGCCAACCACTCCCCCATTATCAACAAAATACGGTTAGCTGGAGTGTTTGAAGCCAGTACACGCTGAAGATCTTCAGTCTTGAGATAATGTGCCAGCACTTCCGCCTGTGGTTGTTTGCGTAATGTCATGCGTAAACAGTGGGCGAAGGCGATTTGCAGCCGTGCAAACTCCCTTACACTTGCCGAATCCGGCAATGTCGTTTTTACCTCGCGCAGTAACGACCGAGAGGCAATCATCAACTGCCCCCAAAGTTTTCGCGCTTCAACGTAACGGGCGTACCCGGCATTATTACGAAAACCAAGAAAAATGGCGATGGCGACACCGAGAATGCTGAATGGTGCGAGGGTAAATTTAATACCCAGATGCGTGTACCAGGGCAGCATGAAAATAACAGCGATAGAAAAGAGAAAATTGAGTAGTAAGCGCGAGGATATCTTGGATAATACTGAACCGTGCCAGACAAAAATACGGCGCAGCCAGTGTTGTTGTGGACGAACGATCATGGTTATCTTCAGGCGTGGAAAAGTCGCCCTATTAAACGTGATTACGCTCACATTCTCAAGACACTACTTACAAATTACCTACAAGCTTACAACATTAACAGGTGCTGCATGTGGCACCTGTTAATGATAAAGGCACATAGGATGTTGTAACTAATATAGTGAAATAAGAAACCCGGTCGAAACCGGGTTCAGAGTATTAGCACAACGGACGTACAGCTTCGCGCATTCCTTTTTCGAGAATCGCATCCAGGTCATTAGCAACCTGCTCGACCAGACCTGGCACTTGCGTCAGGTCCTGCTCCCAGTGGTCTTTTTCAGCCAACACAATAGCAACCAGTTCCTGGGTGCCGATAACACGGTCACGATGCTGGCTCCAGAGTTGCTGATAACGTTCCAGCCAGTGGGCATCGTCCTGTACCGGATATGTTTCTCCGTTACGCTCACCGCGATAAAACGCAATCAATGCCGCTAATGCGAAAGTAAGGCGCGCCGGAAGTGTGCCGTTTGCCTTCTGCCCTGCCAGCAGCTGCGGCAGGATACGGGTGCGGAACTTGGTCATACCGTTAAGCGCGATAGACAGCAGCTGATGCTTGATGTACGGATTACGGAAACGTCCGGTGACTGCACTAGCGAAAGATTCCAGTTCATCACGAGGCAAATCCAGTACCGGAATAATCTCTTCGTAGATGGCTTTTTCAACGAATGCACAAATTTCAGCATCGTTCATCGCTTCACCTACAGTATCCAGCCCTGCCTGGAACGCCACCGGCACCAGCGCCGTGTGTGCACCGTTGAGGATTGCCACTTTGCGCTCTTTATACGGTTTAATATCGTCAACAATCAGCACGTTGAGCGGATATTTGTCCAGACGCAGCTCAGTCGCTAAGGATTTCGGCCCCTGAATCACAAACAGGTAAAAGTGTTCAGCGGTGTCGAGGAAACCATCGTGATAACCCAGTTCTTCTTCCAGTTTAGCCACTTCATCACGCGGATAACCGGTAACGATACGGTCCACCAGCGTAGAACAGAAGCTGTTAGCCTGATCCAGCCATTGAATAAATGCTTCTGGTAGTGCCCACTCTTGCGCGTAGCGCAGCACCAGTTCACGCAGTGCATCGCCGTTATAGTCGATCAGTTCACATGGGATGATGATCCAACCTTTATCCTGCGCTCCGTTGAAATGGCTAAAGCGTTCGAACAGCAGACGGGTCAGTTTTGCCGGATAACTTACCGCTGGCGCGTCATCGAATTTATCGCCCGCATGGTAGCTGATACCCGCTTCGGTGGTGTTAGAGAAAACAAAGCGTATTTCCGGGTTGTGCGCCAGTTTCAGGAATTCATCGTATTCACTGTAGACGCTGATTTCACGATTAACCGAGCGAATCAGACGCGCGTCGCTGACCGCCTCCCCCTTCTCATTCAAACCACGGATAATGGTGGTGTACAGACCATCCTGCGTGCTCAATGACGGCGGGAATGAAGTTTCAATCGGACGAACAACGACCACGCCAGAATTCAGATCGGTGTGCTCATTCAGGAGATCGATTTGCCAGTCAACAAAGGCGCGCAGGAAGTTACCTTCACCAAACTGAATGATACGTTCTGGATACTGTGCACCGGGAAAATCGCGACGATTTAGTGTTTTCACAATGGGTTCCCTTCTGATTAGTCATACAACCTGTTTGAATTGGTACGACAGGTTAGCAAACTTTAATACGCCGAACCCCTGTTTTGATCAACTCCTGATGATTAATGAGCAGTTTTATGAGAAAAGTGTGGCGCGGATCATGGTTTAATCGAGGAACTACGCCTTTTATTCGCTCAATAAAGTGGTAGAACACATTCCGTTAAAATCACTCTGCATGAATAAAGATGTCAGACAACTTCCTCACCGTAACGCATAGTGCTGGTACGGTTGCGCCCATCTTTCTTCGAGCGATACAGACATGTATCGGCTTCGACCATCAATTTATTAAAGTCATCGGTCAGCGTTCGGTACGATGCGCAACCACTACCGACGCCAATACTTACCGTGAGATAAAGCGTTTTTTGTTGCCAGGTGAACGGTTGCAGTTCAACGCCTTTACGGATTTTTTCCGCCATTAGCAGACCATCGACAGGATTCACCGATGGCACTGCAACAGCAAATTCTTCGCCGCCCATTCGCGCCACCAGCCCCTTATCACCGACAATCTTCTGAATATGCTGGGCAAACACGCTTAACACTTTATCGCCACATTCATGTCCATAGTTATCGTTAATGCTTTTGAAATAGTCGATATCAAGCAGCATGACAGTCAGATGTTTTGTCTGTTTCAGCGATGGACTTTTCAGCGCCTCATAAAGACCGGACCGTGAGTAAACCTGAGTCAGAAAATCAAAGTCGGCTCGCAGCGCAACTTGCTTCATTAGCGAATTGATCGCTGCCACGCTAAAAGAAACCATAATTGGGCATATCGCCATCGTGGCAATACCGAGACGTGCGGAGAACATTTCTGGAATAGAGAACGGCGAACCGACCGAGATATCAATCACCGAATTTGCCACCAGTACGATTTCCACCGCACCGGTGACAAAGGTCAACAGACATGTTACCTGCGGCGTATAGCGCACTGCACACCAGATTAATGCAGGCAGCGGGAACGCCAGACTCCCCGCTCCGCCAATGACTACCGAGGCAACAACCGACACAATAAGCGCGATAGCGGGCATCATCTGTTCTGCTTTAAAGCGCGGCAGCACTCCAGGAATTGCCAACGTCAGCATACAAGGCACGATCAACACGCCCGTTGAGAATTGCTCACTGAACCAGTCGGCAAGCAAAGGCCAGAAATCCAGACTATCAATACTGACCGAACCAATCGCCCCGACAATAGCGCATAATAATGCGGCAATCAGACAGTAATTAAATAGCCGTAAGGCACTTACTGGCTCGTACTTATTTTTCCCCAGACGCTTATCCCGCGCGACCAGTAAGGCGACGGTAACAATAAACATCATATTGGAGAAATTGATAGCCAGTGAAACCAGCCCCCATTCGGTGGTTATGGCATCATAAACCAGCATTGCCACATAACTGATCGCATAGTAACGCAGTCGATTAAGCCAGACATAGCGGGCAAACACCCCTGCCATTACGCCATTCAGCGGCCAGAAAAGAGAAAGTTCGTGAACCAGCCGTAACTCTGCACCAATAAAATAGAACAGCGTGGTTAGCACAAAAATAGCGATGCTATTACGTAGCAGATGACCTTCCTGGAACAAACGGAAAGTTGAAATGGGCTGTACATGCATTAATTATCTGTCCATACAATTGCGGGTGGCAATTATCTCAACGTAATAAGTAAATTCTCATAAAGGATAGCATGTTCGCTGACAGCGGCGGCAAATAAAGATATCCTGGGAATGCTATTTTATCGTTTTCCGCAATTATCATGGCTGATTCATCTGTATAACCAACCAGTGATAGATTACCGACACGATATAACGTTGTTGTTCCTCGCTTAACGAAACACCCTGCGGAATGTTATGCCACTTAGCCAGACAACCGCGACAACAGGTTGCAGTGGCGTGCTGAGCGATAAACACCGGATGCCCGCGCATGGGGGTTTGCTTACCGTCGTTAGCCGGTAATGCCGGAGCAAGACGTTTAGAGACAAAATCCGCCGCATGTTGTTCGATGACTGGCGCGCCTTTCTCCAGACAATACTGACGCTCTTTCACACCCAAACGAAAGCGAGAGCGAAATTTTGAACGGGATAAACGCGCGAAGAGTGGATCGAGAGACTGCATTAATAAACCGAACGCCCTAATTGTTTCGTCAATTGTTCAAGGACAGCAATGCCCGCAAGCGAGTTACCGGCATCATCCAGTTCCGGGCTCCAGACTGCGATGGCCATTTCATGCGGAACAATCGCCACAATACCGCCACCAACGCCAGATTTCGCTGGTAGTCCCACCCGCCAGGCAAACTCCCCCGCATTCTGGTACATGCCACTGGTCGCCATCAGCGCGTTAATTTGCCGCGCCTGCATTGGCGTCACCACAGGTTCATCAATATGAATAGCATTCCCCTGATTAGCCAGAAAGACAAACGTCCGGGCCAGCTCTATACAGCTCATTTTCAGAGCGCAGTAATGAAAGTAGTTTTGCAGAACGGTTGTCACGTCATGATGGAAATTGCCAAACGACTTCATCAGCCAGGCGATAGCCGCATTTCGCGCGGAGTGTTCAAATTCGGAACGCGCTACCACCGTATCGTAGGAAATATCAGACACACCGCTTAAGCCGCGCACGACTTCCAGCATACGTTGCCGAGGAGCGCTTAATCGCCCTTGCAACATATCGCAGACCACCAGCGCACCGGCATTAATAAACGGATTACGCGGAATACCCTGCTCCATTTCCAGTTGCACTAAAGAATTGAACGGTGATCCAGACGGATCTTTGCCGACGCGTTGCCAGATTTCCTCTTCGGAGTAATGACGCATGGCGACAACGAGACTCAGCACTTTGGAAATAGACTGAATGGAAAAACGTTCTTGTGCGTCTCCGGCCTGAAAAAGCTGTCCGTCAACGGTACAGATAGCAATGCCCAGCCGGGAACCGTCTACCGTAGCCAACGCCGGAATATAATCCGCGACTTTACCCTGACCAATGAGCGGCCGCACTTGCCGCAAGATGTTTTCTAAAATTGCATTATCCATGGCGACTGCCACTTTCTACTCCTGGACCGCAGGTCTGAAAAGACCTGCGAGTATATCAGAGCTGAATATGTAGCGTCAGATCCGGTCTTTCCACACCGTCTGGATATTACAGAACTCATGTAAACCGAAATGGGAAAGTTCACGACCAAAGCCACTCTTCTTCACGCCACCAAAGGCAACTCGCGCATCACTGGCACAATAACCATTGATAAACACGCCACCGCATTCCAGACGTGCCGCCATCTGTCTGGCCCGTGTTTCGTCGGTGCTGAAAATGGTCGCTGAAAGGCCGAACTCGCTATCATTAGCCAGTTCCAACGCATGTTCTGCATCCTTTGCAATAGTGATTGCCGCAACGGGGCCAAACATCTCTTCCCGAAAAGCAGTCATTTCTGGTGTGACATTCGACAGAACCGTTGGCGGATAGTAGTTACCTGCCCCAGCCAGCTTTTCCCCGCCCAGTAACAAACGTGCACCTTGAGCCAGAGTTTTTTCTACCTGATGATGCAGCTCATCACGTAAATCAAAACGAGCCATTGGTCCGAGAGCGTTCTCTTCGTCACGGGGATCGCCCATTTTCAAGGCTGCCGCAGCTGCCACAAAACGTTCGGTAAATGCCGAAGCAATTCCCTCTTCGATAATAAAGCGTTTTGCCGCTGCACAAACCTGTCCAGTATTCTGATAACGTCCGGCTACCGCCGCTTTCACCGCAAGTTCCAGATCGGCATCGTTAAGTACAATAAACGGATCCGAACCGCCCAGTTCAAGTACGCATTTTTTCAGTGCTGCCCCTGCCTGTGCGCCAATAGCCGCTCCCGCACGAACACTTCCGGTCACCGTGACTGCAGCAATGCGCGAATCTTTAATCATCTGACTCACACCGTCATTGTCGGCATTCAGCCAGCCATATACGCCTTGCGGGATCCCCGCATCTTTAAACACCTGGGCAATGAGCTGTGCACAGCCCGTCACATTCGGCGCATGTTTAAGTAAGTAGCCGTTACCTGCAAGAATGATGGGAACAGCGCCACGCATCACCTGCCATAACGGAAAATTCCACGGCATAATCGCCAGAATCGTCCCCAACGGTCGATACTCAATAACCGCCTGCTGATTTTCCACCAGCGTAGGTTCCGCCTTCAGCATCGCCGGACCATGTTCTGCATACCAGTCACACAAATTCGCCGATTTCGCCACTTCAGCACGCGCCTGGTTGATCGGTTTGCCCATTTCACGGGTGATCATTTGCGCCATTTCTTCGCTACGGGCGCGCAGAGCCTTACCGATATCACGCAGTTTTTCAGCACGATAATCTATATTTGTCTCGCGCCAGTCGCGAAAGCCTGCTGCCGCCAGCTGAAGTGCGTTTTCTATATCGTCAGCGCCAGCCCACGGCAGCACAGAAAGTTGTTCACCAGTGGCAGGATTTATCGAAATTGCATGGGTTGCCGGAGTAATGGTCATCGGGGTATCTCCTTTATGGGTTATGGTAAAAAGATACGCAGATTTACTCTTGCTTGAAAATGAATAATATTAAGCCACTTATTCACGAATTGAGAATGCCATGGATCTGACCCAACTGGAGATGTTCAACGCGGTTGCCGAAGCTGGCAGCATTACCCAGGCTGCAGCAAAAGTGCATCGCGTGCCGTCGAATCTCACTACCCGTCTACGCCAGCTGGAAACAGAACTGGGGGTTGATCTGTTTATTCGCGAGAATCAGCGTTTACGTCTCTCGCCTGCCGGGCATAACTTTTTACGCTATAGCCAACAAATTCTCGCGTTAGTGGATGAAGCGCGGAGCGTTGTCGCTGGCGATGAGCCGCAAGGTTTATTTTCTCTTGGTTCGTTGGAAAGCACCGCTGCAGTGCGCATTCCGGCCACGCTGGCGGAATTTAACCGTCGTTATCCCAAAATTCAGTTTTCACTTTCCACCGGCCCTTCCGGCACTATGCTGGAAGGGGTGCTGGAGGGAAAACTGAATGCGGCGTTTATTGATGGGCCCATTAACCATACTGCCATTGACGGGATACCGGTGTACCGCGAGGAGCTGATGATTGTCACGCCTCAAGGACATGCGCCAGTAACCCGTGCCAGTCAGGTGAATGGCAGTAACATTTATGCATTCCGTGCCAATTGTTCGTATCGTCGCCACTTCGAGAGCTGGTTTCATGCTGACGGTGCCGCTCCGGGAACTATCCATGAAATGGAGTCGTATCACGGTATGTTAGCCTGTGTGGTTGCGGGTGCGGGCATTGCACTTATCCCACGCTCAATGCTGGAAAGTATGCCGGGGCATCACCAGGTTGAAGCGTGGCCGTTGGCTGAGCAATGGCGTTGGTTAACAACCTGGCTGGTCTGGCGTCGCGGTGCGAAAACGCGTCCTCTTGAAGCGTTTATTCAACTGCTCGATGTGCCTGACTCAGCAAAACAGTCTTCCCAATGAGCTATTTTTGATAGTTCTTGCAGCTCATATGCTCTATATAGTGATGTTCCGATGACTTATGACTATATGGGGCAAATATGGTTACGCCAGTAAGCATCAGCAATTTCATCTCACTTCCTGATGATTTTCCCGTTCGCAATATTGCACCTCAGGTAAAAGAAGTTTTGAAGGATTTTATTGATGCGCTCAGCATTATAATATGTGATGAGGAGTGGCGTACGTCTTTAAATATCAATTCAAACACCAAAAAGATATTCAATAATCTTGATAACCTATCTTATATACAGAGGACAACTTTCCGAGATAACGACACGCTATACAATGAAAAGGTTCAATTTAAACTCACGTATCCTGTTAAGAATGGAAGACATAAAGAAAACATTGAATTTCAGGTAGTAATAAATTTAAGCCCTATTTATTTAGATAATTTTCGCCACGATGGGGAAATTAATATTTATTGTGCTCCCGACCCAAAGCCTGTCACTATGGGTCGGGCCTTTCAGACCGGCGTCGAGCGTGTGCTCTTTCTGTTTCTTAATGACTTTATTGAACAATTTCCAATGATCAGCCCCGGCGTCCCCATCAAAAGGTCTCATACTCCACATATTGAACCTCTTCCTCCTGAGCATCATACCGCTGCAGATTACTTACGTCAGTTTGATTTATTCGTACTGAACTTTATCTCTCGTGGTAATTTTGTCATACTCCCCCGACTATGGAATAAGCCGCAGGTCCACAGGTGGTTCGCGAATAAAAACCCAAACTTAATCACCGCCATCTACGACATAAAGGATAGCCCATTAAAAGAGGAGTTATTACAAAACCTCATGGATTCATTAGGTTCTAACAAACAAGTACTACCTGAAGTTTGTATCTGCTTTTTATCGCTTTTATCAAACAAAGAAATACCTCACTTTCAGAGTCTATTCTTATTTTTTACAAATATGTTATTGCACTTTCAAATTTTTATGAAACCTAATGAAAATGACCTGAATGATGTGTTGATACCGGCATTATTAAGTGAAGATAAAAGTATCCATCGTATGGCACGCAAGATTTTAAAACTTTTTGTAAAAAATGAAATTCCGCCCAAAATTAGTAACGAAGAACTACTGGACAACAGGCCTCGTTCCCCTGTGAGGCCATCTTTACCATCAGCCACCAAAACGCCAGACCTTCCTGATCGTCATTAAAATGTGATGTTACCGACTCTCTGACGCGGAACAGAATCAGCGTCAGAGAAACGAAAAACGCGATCCAGATCACAAATGCATTGTATTCACATCATTAACCGTTTTAAGATCATTTTATTACTTTTCGCAACTCACCCGATAATCTGTTATGACAACAAACACTGTTTCCCGCAAAGTGGCGTGGCTACGGGTAGTTACGCTGGCAGTCGCCGCTTTCATCTTCAATACTACCGAATTTGTCCCTGTTGGCCTGCTTTCTGACATCGCACAAAGTTTCCATATGCAAACCGCTCAAGTCGGTATCATGTTAACCATTTATGCATGGGTAGTGGCGCTAATGTCATTGCCTTTTATGCTAATGACAAGCCAAGTTGAACGCCGCAAATTACTGATCTGCCTGTTTGTGGTGTTTATTGCCAGCCATGTACTGTCTTTTTTGTCGTGGAGCTTTACCGTTCTGGTGATCAGTCGCATTGGTGTAGCTTTTGCACATGCGATTTTCTGGTCGATTACGGCGTCTCTGGCGATCCGTATGGCTCCGGCCGGAAAGCGAGCACAGGCATTGAGTTTAATTGCCACCGGTACAGCTCTGGCGATGGTATTAGGTTTACCTCTCGGGCGCATTGTGGGGCAGTATTTCGGTTGGCGTATGACCTTCTTCGCGATCGGTATCGGGGCATTTATCACCCTTCTGTGCCTGATTAAGTTACTTCCCTTACTCCCCAGCGAGCATTCAGGGTCGTTGAAAAGCCTTCCGCTATTGTTCCGCCGCCCGGCATTGATGAGCATTTATTTGTTAACTGTGGTGGTTGTCACCGCCCATTACACGGCATACAGCTATATCGAGCCTTTTGTGCAAAACATTGCGGGATTCAGCGCCAACTTTGCCACGGCATTACTGTTATTACTCGGTGGTGCAGGCATTATTGGCAGCGTTATTTTCGGTAAACTGGGTAATCAGTATGCGTCTACGTTGGTGAGTACGGCGATTGCGCTGTTGCTGGTCTGCCTTGCATTACTGCTACCTGCGGCGAACAGTGAAATACCCCTCGGGGTGCTGAGTATTTTCTGGGGGATCGCGATGATGATCATCGGGCTTGGTATGCAGGTTAAAGTGCTGGCGCTGGCACCAGATGCCACCGACGTCGCGATGGCGCTATTCTCGGGAATATTTAATATTGGAATCGGCGCTGGCGCGTTGGTAGGTAATCAGGTCAGTCTGCACTGGTCAATGTCGATGATTGGTTATGTGGGCGCGGTGCCTGCTTTTGCCGCGTTAATATGGTCAATCATCATTTTTCGCCGCTGGCCAGTGACACTCGAAGAACAGACGCAATAGTTGAAAGGCCCATTTGGGCCTTTTTTAATGATACGTTTTAATGATTTCCAGGATGCCGTTAATAATAAACTGCACACCCATACATACCAGCAGGAATCCCATCAGACGGGAGATCGCTTCAATTCCCCCCTTGCCCACCAGCCGCATAATTGCGCCAGAGCTGCGTAGACTTCCCCACAAAATAACCGCCACCAGGAAAAAGATCAGCGGCGGCGCAGCCATCAGTACCCAATCAGCGAAGGTTGAACTCTGACGCACAGTGGACGCCGAGCTAATAATCATCGCAATGGTTCCCGGACCGGCGGTACTAGGCATTGCCAGAGGTACAAAGGCAATATTGGCGCTGGGTTCATCTTCCAGCTCTTCCGACTTGCTTTTCGCTTCCGGTGAATCAATCGCTTTCTGTTGCGGAAAGAGCATCCGAAAACCGATAAACGCGACGATTAAGCCGCCTGCAATTCGCAGACCGGGAATCGAAATGCCAAATGTATCCATCACCAGTTGCCCGGCGTAATACGCCACCATCATGATGGCAAATACGTACACCGAGGCCATCAACGACTGACGATTACGTTCAGCACTGTTCATGTTGCCTGCCAGGCCAAGAAATAACGCGACAGTTGTTAATGGGTTAGCTAACGGCAGTAACACCACCAGCCCCAGGCCAATTGCTTTAAATAAATCTAACATTGGTGGTTGTTATCCTGTGTATCTGGGTTATCAGCGAAAAGTATAAGGGGTAAACAACGATAAAGTGTCACTCTTTAGCTAGCCTTGAATCGCATTGACCAAAACTTGAACCGATTTAGCAAAACGTGGCATCGGTTAATTCATTCATTTGACTTATACTTGCCTGGGCAATATTATCCCCTGCAACTAATTACTTGCCAGGGCAACTAATGTGAAAAGTACCAGCGATCTGTTCAATGAAATTATTCCATTGGGTCGCTTAATCCATATGGTTAATCAGAAGAAAGATCGCCTGCTTAACGAGTATCTGTCTCCGCTGGATATTACCGCGGCACAGTTTAAGGTGCTCTGCTCTATCCGCTGCGCGTCGTGTATTACTCCGGTTGAACTGAAAAAAGTGTTGTCGGTCGACCTGGGAGCGCTGACCCGTATGCTGGATCGCCTGGTTTGTAAAGGCTGGGTGGAAAGGTTGCCGAACCCGAATGATAAGCGCGGCGTACTGGTAAAACTTACCACCAGCGGCGCGGCAATATGTGAACAATGCCATCAATTAGTTGGCCAGGACCTGCATCAAGAATTAACAAAAAACCTGACGGCGGACGAAGTGGCAACACTTGAGCATTTGCTTAAGAAAGTCCTGCCGTAAACAAAAAAAGAGGTATGACGATGTCCAGACGCAATACTGACGCTATTACCATTCATAGCATTTTGGACTGGATCGAGGACAACCTGGAATCGCCACTGTCACTGGAGAAAGTGTCAGAGCGTTCGGGTTACTCCAAATGGCACCTGCAACGGATGTTTAAAAAAGAAACCGGTCATTCATTAGGCCAATACATCCGCAGCCGTAAGATGACGGAAATCGCGCAAAAGCTGAAGGAAAGTAACGAGCCGATACTCTATCTGGCAGAACGATATGGCTTCGAGTCACAACAAACTCTGACCCGAACCTTCAAAAATTACTTTGATGTTCCGCCACATAAATACCGGATGACCAATATGCAGGGCGAATCGCGCTTTTTACATCCATTAAATCATTACAACAGCTAGTTGATAACGTGACAACGTCACTGAGGCAATCATGAAACCACTTTTATCCGCAATAGCAGCTGCGCTTATTCTCTTTTCCACGCAGGGCGTTGCGGAACAAACCACGCACCCGGTTGTTACTTCCTGTGGCAATGTGGTGGTTGTTCCTCCATCACCGGAACAATCACCATTTGATTTTAACCACATGAGCACAGGCAGTGATAAATCGGATGCGCTTGGCGTGCCCTATTATAATCAACACGCTATATAGTTTATTCTGGCCCCGACATCTCGGGGCTTTTTAGCCTCTCACTTTCACTGCTTTACGCCACCGCATACCAAACACATTGATATATAGCCCGGTCATAATGAGCACCGCACCAAAGAATTGCAGACCCGTTAAGCGTTCATCCAGCAATAGTGCCGCACTTGCCAGTCCTACTACGGGCACCAGTAACGATAACGGTGCAACCCGCCAGGTTTCATAGCGTCCCAGTAACGTCCCCCAGATCCCATAACCAACAATTGTCGCCACAAACGCCAGATACATCAGAGACAAGATGGTGGTCATATCGATAGTGACCAGACTGTGAATCATGGTTGCGGAACCATCGAGAATCAGCGAGGCAACAAAGAAAGGAATGATCGGGATTAATGCGCTCCAGATGACCAGCGACATCACTGCCGGACGCGTTGAGTGTGACATGATTTTTTTATTGAAGATATTGCCGCACGCCCAACTAAATGCTGCCGCCAGGGTCAACATAAAGCCGAGCATCGCCACATGCTGACCGTTAAAACTATCTTCGATTAACACCAGTACGCCAAAAATCGCTAACGCGATCCCCGCCAGTTGCTTACCGTGCAGCCGTTCGCCAAAAGTAAACGCACCGAGCACAATAGTAAAAAACGCCTGAGCCTGTAATACCAGTGAGGCCAGCCCAGCAGGCATACCAAAATTTATGGCACAGAACAGAAAGGCAAACTGCGCAAAACTGATGGTTAATCCATACCCCAGCAGCAAATTCAGTGGTACTTTCGGTCGTGCGACAAAAAAGATGGCCGGAAAAGCGACCAGCATAAAGCGCAAACCGGCCAGCATCAGCGGTGGCATGTTATGAAGCCCCACTTTGATGACCACAAAATTTAGCCCCCATACGACCACTACCAGTAGCGCCAACACCCCATCTTTTCGCGACATTCTACCGCCTCTGAATTTCATCTTTTGTAAGCAATCAACTTAGCTGAATTTACTTTTCTTTAACAGTTGATTCGTTAGTCGCCGGTTACGACGGCATTAATGCGCAAATAAGTCGCTATACTTCGGATTTTTGCCATGCTATTTCTTTACATCTCTAAAACAAAACATAACGAAACGCACTGCCGGACAGACAAATGAACTTATCCCTACGACGCTCTACCAGCGCCCTTCTTGCCTCGTCGTTGTTATTAACCATCGGACGCGGCGCTACGCTGCCATTTATGACCATTTACTTGAGTCGCCAGTACAGCCTGAGTGTCGATCTAATCGGTTATGCGATGACAATTGCGCTCACTATTGGCGTCGTTTTTAGCCTCGGTTTTGGTATCCTGGCGGATAAGTTCGACAAGAAACGCTATATGTTACTGGCAATTACCGCCTTCGCTAGCGGTTTTATTGCCATTCCTTTAGTGAATAACGTGACGCTGGTGGTGCTCTTTTTTGCCCTTATTAACTGCGCCTATTCCGTTTTTGCTACCGTGCTGAAAGCCTGGTTTGCCGACAATCTTTCGTCCACCAGCAAAACGAAAATCTTCTCAATCAACTACACCATGCTCAACATTGGCTGGACAATCGGTCCGCCGCTCGGCACGCTGTTGGTGATGCAGAGCATCAATCTGCCCTTTTGGCTGGCAGCTATCTGTTCCGCGTTTCCCATGCTTTTCATTCAAATTTGGGTAAAGCGCAGCGAGAAAATCATCGCCACGGAAACAGGCAGTGTCTGGTCGCCGAAAGTTTTATTACAAGATAAAGCACTGTTGTGGTTTACCTGCTCTGGTTTTCTGGCTTCTTTTGTTAGCGGCGCATTTGCTTCATGCATTTCACAATATGTGATGGTGATTGCTGATGGGGATTTTGCCGAAAAGGTGGTCGCGGTTGTTCTTCCGGTGAATGCTGCCATGGTGGTTACGTTGCAATATTCCGTGGGCCGCCGCCTTAACCCGGCTAACATCCGCGCGCTGATGACAGCAGGCACCCTCTGTTTCGTCATTGGGCTGGTCGGTTTTATTTTTTCCGGCAACAGCCTGCTATTGTGGGGTATGTCAGCTGCGGTATTTACTGTCGGTGAAATCATTTATGCGCCGGGCGAGTATATGTTGATTGACCATATTGCGCCGCCTGGAATGAAAGCCAGCTATTTTTCCGCTCAGTCTTTAGGCTGGCTTGGTGCGGCGATTAACCCATTAGTGAGTGGCGTAGTGCTAACCAGCCTGCCGCCTTCCTCGCTGTTTATCATCTTAGCGTTGGTGATCATTGCTGCGTGGGTGCTGATGTTAAAAGGGATTCGTGCAAGACCGTGGGGGCAGCCCGCGCTTTGTTGATTTAAGTCGAACACAATAAAAATTTAATTCAGCCTTCGTTTAGGTTACCTCTGCTAATATCTTTCTCATTGAGATGAAAATTAAGGTAAGCGAGGAAACACACCACACCATAAACGGAGGCAAATAATGCTGGGTAATATGAATGTTTTTATGGCCGTACTGGGAATAATTTTATTTTCTGGTTTTCTGGCCGCGTATTTCAGCCACAAATGGGATGACTAATGAACGGAGATAATCCCTCACCTAACCGGCCCCTTGTTACAACTGTGTACAAGGGGCCTGATTTTTATGACGGCGAAAAAAAACCGCCAGTAAACCGGCGGTGAATGCTTGCATGGATAGATTTGTGTTTTGCTTTTACGCTAACAGGCATTTTCCTGCACTGATAACGGATCGTTGACACAGTAGCATCAGTTTTCTCAATGAATGTTAAACGGAGCTTAAACTCGGTTAATCACATTTTGTTCGTCAATAAACATGCAGCGATTTCTTCCGGTTTGCTTACCCTCATACATTGCCCGGTCCGCTCTTCCAATGACCACATCCAGTGGCTCTTCAGGAAATGCGCGACTCACACCTGCTGTCACGGTAATGTTGATATGCCCTTCAGAGTGTGCGATGGCATGGTTATCCACTAACTGGCAAATTCTGATACCTGCACGACATGCTTCTTCATCATTAGCCGCTTTGACAATAATGATAAATTCTTCGCCCCCGTAGCGATAAACCGTTTCGTAATCGCGCGTCCAACTGGCTAAGTAAGTTGCCAGGGTGCGTAATACTACATCGCCGATTAAATGCCCGTAGGTATCATTAACCAATTTAAATCGGTCAATATCCAACAACATTAAATAAAGATTCAGAGGTTCAGCGTTGCGTAACTGATGATCAAAGGATTCATCAAGAACCCGACGCCCCGGCAAACCCGTCAAAACATCCATATTGCTACGGATCGTCAGCAAATAAATTTTGTAATCGGTTAATGCCGCAGTAAAAGAAAGCAACCCTTCCTGAAAAGCGTCGAAATGCGCGTCCTGCCAGTGATTTTCAACAATAGCCAGCATTAATTCCCGACCACAGTTATGCATATGTTGATGGGCAGAATCCATTAGCCGAACGTAAGGTAATTCATCGTTATCGAGTGGCCCCAGATGATCAATCCACCGACCAAACTGGCACAGTCCATAAGAATGGTTATCCGTTATTTCTGGCTTACTGGCATCTCTCGCGACCACGCTGTGAAACATACTCACCAGCCACTGGTAGTGGGCATCGATAGCCTTATTGAGATTTAACAAGATGGCATCAATTTCCGTTGTCTTCTTGATCATTGCCACTCCTTTTTCACAGTTCCTTGTGCGCGCTATTCTAACGAGAGAAAAGCAAAATTACGTCAATATTTTCATAGAAATCCGAAGTTATGAGCCATCTCTGAGATAACATTGTGATTTAAAACAAAATCAGCAGATAAAAAAGTGTTTAATTCTATAAATTAACTCTGCATTATCGCAATTAAGAGGATGACAAATAGCATAACCCAATACCCTAATGGCCCAGTAGTTCAGGCCATCAGGCTAATTTATTTTTATTTCTGCAAATGAGTGACCCGAACGACGGCCGGCGCGCTTTTCTTATCCAGACTGCCGCTAATGTTGATCATCTGGTCCGGCTGAACTTCTCGTCCATCAAAAACAGCAGCAGGAATAACAACATTAATTTCACCGCTCTTATCGCGAAAAACGTAACGGTCTTCTCCTTTGTGAGAAATCAAATTACCGCGTAGTGAAACCGAAGCGCCATCATGCATGGTTTTTGCGAAATCAACGGTCATTTTTTTTGCATCATCGGTTCCGCGATAGCCATCTTCTATTGCATGAGGCGGCGGTGGCGCTGCATCCTGTTTTAAACCGCCCTGGTCATCTGCCAACGCATAAGGCATGACAAGAAAACTTGCTAATACAATGGCCTGAAATTTCATACTAACTCCTTAATTGCGTTTGGTTTGACTTATTAAGTCTGGTTGCTATTTTTATAATTGCCAAATAAGAATACTGCCAATTGTTATAAGGCATTTAAAATCAGGCAACTAGCTGTCAAATATTCAGAGAATTTTACTCACTAAAGTTAAGAAGAAGATTAAAGAGTCTTAAACTCATTTTCAGAATAATCGGATTTATAAATTTGAAAATTATTATAACGGAAGAGTATACAGAAAAAGTAAATTACCTTTGTAAATAATAGCGTGGACAAACAACAGTGAACATTAATAGAGATAAAATTGTACAACTTGCAGATACCGACACTATTGAAAACCTGACATCCGCGTTGAGTCAAAGACTTATCGCGGATCAATTACGCTTAACTACCGCCGAATCATGCACCGGCGGTAAGTTGGCTAGCGCCCTGTGTGCAGCTGAAGATACACCCAAATTTTACGGTGCAGGATTTGTTACTTTCACCGATCAGGCAAAGATGAAAATCCTCAGCGTAAGCCAGCAATCTCTTGAACGATATTCTGCGGTGAGTGAGAAAGTGGCAGCAGAAATGGCAACCGGTGCCATAGAGCGTGCGGATGCTGATGTCAGTATTGCCATTACCGGCTACGGCGGACCGCAGGGCGGTGAAGATGGTACGCCAGCGGGTACCGTCTGGTTCGCGTGGCATATTAAAGGCCAGAAATACACTGCGGTTATGCATTTTGCTGGCGACTGCGAAACGGTATTAGCTTTAGCGGTGAGGTTTGCCCTCGCCCAGCTGCTGCAATTACTGCTATAACCAGGCTGGCCTGGCGATATCTCCAGGACAGCCATTGGTGGTGTTTATATGTTCAAGCCACGATGTTGCAGCATCGGCATAATCTGAGGAGCCTTACCGCGCCATTGTCGATACAGGCGTTCCAGATCTTCGCTGTTACCTCTGGAAAGGATCGCCTCGCGAAAACGCAGCCCATTTTCACGCGTTAATCCGCCCTGCTCAACAAACCACTGGTAACCATCATCGGCCAACATTTGCGTCCACAGATAAGCGTAATAACCTGCGGCATATCCGCCCCCAAAAATATGGGCGAAATAACTGCTGCGATAGCGTGGCGGTATAGCAGGAAGATCCATATTTTCCGCCACCAGCGCCCGCAATTCGAAATCATCGACATCCTGCATTGCTTCGTTTTCTTCCAGGCAATGCCAGCGCATATCGAGAAGTGCGGCGCTAAGCAGTTCGCTCATCTCATACCCTTTGTTGAACAGGCTGGCTTTACGCATTTTCTGTTGCAGTTCGTCAGGCATTGCTGCCCCGCTCTGATAATGCCGGGCGTAGCGAGCGAATACCTGCGGATGCGTTGCCCAGTGTTCGTTGATTTGCGATGGAAATTCGACAAAATCACGCGGCGTGTTGGTACCGGAAAGCGTGGCATAACGCTGGCGGGCAAAAAGGCCGTGCAGCGTATGACCAAATTCATGGAATAAGGTTATCACATCATCCCAGAGTAACAACGCAGGTTCACCGGCAGCGGGTTTCTGATAATTGCAGACGTTATAAATTACCGGATGCGTTTCATTCAGCGTTGATTGCTCAACAAAATTGCCCATCCATGCACCGCCGCTTTTTGAATCACGGGCGAAGAAATCACCGTAAAATAACGCCAGCCCCACGCCATTATGATCAAAAATTTCCCACACACGAACGTCAGGATGGTAGACAGGAATATCAAAACGTTCGACAAACTTAATACCGAAGAGCTGATTCGCGGTCCAGAATACACCTTCATTCAACACCGTGTTTAATTCAAAATATGGCTTGAGCTGCGCCTCATCAAGATCAAATTTCTCCCGCCGTACCTGTTCGGCATAAAATGCCCAGTCCCACGGCTGCACGCTAAACCCGCCCTGCTGCTTATCGATAACCGCCTGTATGGAGGCTAATTCATCGCTCGCACGTTGACGCGCCGCTGGAACAATTTCCCGCATAAAGTTAAGTGCTGCTTCAGGTGTTTTTGCCATCTGATCGGCGATTTTCCATGCAGCATAATGAGGGAAACCAAGCAGTTTTGCCTGCTGCGCGCGGATCTCCACAAGCCGTTGAATAATGGCACGGGTATCGTTAGCGTCATTTTTTTCTGCCCGCGTCCAGCCCGCAGCGAATAGTTTTTCACGCGTCGCGCGATCGCGCAGTTCAGCAAGCGCCGGTTGCTGGGTGGTATTCAGCAGCGGAATAAGCCATTTGTTATCAAGACCTTTCTCGCGAGCCGCCTCTGCCGCCAGCGCAATCTCCTGTTCGCTCATCCCAGCCAGTTGCGCAATATCGTCCAGAACCAGACCGCCGGATTTATTTGCCGCAAGTAACCGCTGGTTAAACTGGCTGGTCAGGGTCGCAGCTTCTGTATTAAGAACTTTTAATTTTGCTTTATCAGCTTGTGCAAGTTTGGCTCCGGCAAGGACAAAACGTTGATGAATAACCTCCACCAGGCGAATGGATTCACTATCAAGCCCCTCGGATTCACGTCGCTGCCAGACAGCATCTACTCGCGCGAATAATTCACCGTTCAGATAGATATCATTAGCCAGTTCTGCCAGTTCAGCGGAAAACTGCTCATCAAGACGCTGTAATTCATCATTGGTATGCGCCGCAGTCATCGCAAAAAAAACGCTGGTGACGCGGGTCAGCAGTTCCCCACTCTGCTCCAGTGCCAGAATAGTATTGTTGAAATCAGGTGTTTGCGGGTTGAGCGCAATGGCGGCAATTTCGGCCCGCTTTTGCTGCATTCCCTCATCAAATGCCGGTCGATAGTGATGATTGGCAATTTGATCAAAATGGGGAGCCAGATACGGCAGTGTGCTTTGCACAAGGAAAGGATTCATTGTTGTCATTTTCTTCTCCTGAACGCGAGGTGTTCCATAGCGTAGGCTTACTGATAACGGAGTGCAATCTTGCAAACCAGTATTACCCGCTCTTAAGCATCACGTGCTATGTTATTGACACACAAAAGCGTTGAGGAACAGTGAGATGATCGTTTTAGTAACTGGAGCAACGGCAGGTTTTGGTGAATGCATTACTCGTCGTTTTATTCAACAAGGGCATAAAGTTATCGCCACTGGCCGTCGCCAGGAGCGGTTGCAGGAGTTAAAAGACGAACTGGGTGATAATCTGTATATCGCCCAACTGGACGTTCGTAATCGCGCCGCTATTGAAGAGATGCTGGCATCGCTTCCTGCCGAGTGGTGCAATATTGATATCCTGGTAAACAATGCCGGTCTGGCGCTGGGCATGGAGCCTGCGCATAAAGCCAGCGTTGAAGACTGGGAAACGATGATTGATACCAACAACAAAGGCCTGGTATATATGACGCGGGCCGTCTTACCGGGTATGGTTGAACGTAATCACGGTCATATCATTAACATTGGCTCCACGGCAGGCAGCTGGCCGTATGCTGGTGGTAACGTTTATGGTGCGACGAAAGCGTTTGTTCGTCAGTTCAGCCTTAATCTACGCACAGATCTGCACGGTACGGCAGTACGTGTCACAGACATCGAACCGGGGCTGGTGGGTGGCACCGAGTTTTCTAATGTCCGCTTTAAAGGTGATGACGGTAAAGCCGAAAAAACCTATCAAAACACAGTTGCATTGACGCCAGAAGATGTCAGCGAAGCCGTCTGGTGGGTGTCAACGCTGCCTGCTCACGTCAATATCAATACCCTGGAAATGATGCCGGTTACCCAAAGCTATGCCGGACTGAATGTCCACCGTCAGTAATTTTTATACCCGGCGTAACTGCCGGGTTATTGCTTGTCACAAAAAAGTGGTAGACTCATGCAGTTAACTCACTCACAAGCAAGAACGAATGACCGTCGAAACGCAACTTAATCCCACACAGCCTGTCAATCAGCAGATTTATCGTATTCTTCGCCGCGACATTGTCCATTGCCTGATTGCACCAGGCACACCGTTGTCGGAAAAAGAAGTTTCTGTTCGTTTCAATGTGTCACGCCAGCCGGTTCGTGAAGCCTTTATTAAACTGGCGGAAAACGGCCTGATTCAAATTCGTCCGCAGCGTGGCAGCTACGTCAACAAAATTTCCATGGCCCAGGTGCACAACGGCAGTTTTATCCGTCAGGCCATTGAGTGCGCGGTGGCGCGTCGGGCGGCGAGCATGATTACCGAAAGCCAGTGCTACCAACTGGAACAAAATCTTCACCAGCAACGCATTGCCATTGAGCGCAAGCAACTGGATGATTTTTTTGAACTTGATGACAACTTCCATCAACTCCTGACGCAGATTGCCGACTGTCAACTGGCGTGGGATACCATTGAGAACCTGAAAGCGACCGTTGATCGCGTGCGCTATATGAGTTTCGACCACGTTTCTCCACCAGAAATGCTGTTACGCCAGCATCTTGAGATTTTCTCTGCCCTGCAAAAACGTGATGGCGATGCGGTAGAACGTGCAATGACGCAACATTTGCAGGAAATCAGCGAATCCGTGCGCCAGATCCGCCAGGAAAACAGCGACTGGTTTAGCGAAGAGTAATTCATTTCCTCTCATCCCATCCGGGGTGAGAGTTTTTCCCTCCGTCATATGGCTCATGCATGCATCAAAAAAGATGTGAGCTTGATCAAAAACAAAAAATATTTCACTCGACAGGAGTATTTATATTGCGCCCGTTACGTGGGCTTCGACTGTAAATCAGAAAGGAGAAAACACCTATGACGACCTACGATCGTAACCGTAACGCAATCACCACTGGCAGCCGTGTTATGGTTAGCGGCACCGGTCACACTGGCAAGATCCTGTCGATTGATACTGAAGGTCTGACCGCTGAGCAAATCCGCCGCGGAAAAACCGTAGTTGTTGAAGGTTGTGAAGAGAAACTGGCACCACTGGACCTGATTCGTCTCGGCATGAACTAAGCGTGTGAATGCCGCCGATGGCGGCATTGCTTTTTTTACTTCACGGAATATTTCGCCACGGTCGCTTTCGCGCCATGCGCTAATAACGACAAGTACGCTTCCGTCACTTTTGCAGTAAACAAGCTATTGCCCGGTAAATCATCACCAAAGATCGCCTTAATCGCCAGCAATGACTGGACGCGCGCTGTCCCTTCAGCACTACTTTGTACTGCCTTCTGAATAACAGGTAACAGTGGGTCACTGATTTCTATCTGATTTCCCTGTTCATCAACACCACCGACATAACGCATCCAACCCGCGACGCCCAGCGCCAGCAGATCGAACTTGCTGTCATGCGCCAGATGCCAGCGAACAGAATCCAACATCCGCTGTGGCAATTTCTGGCTGCCATCCATCGCAATCTGCCAGGTTCGATGGCGTAACGCTGGATTACTGTAGCGTTCAATTAGTCGATCCGCATAATTTTGCAGATCCACGCCCTGCACTTTCAGCGTCGGCGCCTGTTCCTGCAACATCAAGGCATGTGCCGCACGGCGATAATTTTCATCTTCCATGCAGTCATTAATGTGCTGATATCCCGCAAGATATCCCAGATACGCCAGGAATGAATGACTGCCGTTGAGCATGCGCAACTTCATCTCTTCATAAGGCAGCACATCACTCACCAGTTCGGCTCCCGCTTTTTCCCATTCCGGACGTCCGGCAACAAAGTTATCTTCTATTACCCACTGGCGGAAAGGTTCACAGGCAACGCCAGCAGGATCGCGCACACCGGTAAGTTGTTCGATTTTCGCCAGCGTATCCTCTGTCACTGCGGGCACAATACGGTCCACCATTGTTGATGGGAAAGTCACGTTTTCTTCGATCCATTGTGCCAGTTTTACATCAACAGCTTGCGCGTAGGAAGTGACAACGTCACGCATAACATGACCGTTTTCTGGCATGTTGTCACATGACATGACGGTAAATGCGGGAAGTCCTGCCGCTTTACGGCGAGCCAGCGCCTCAACAATCACCCCTGTTGCAGTTTTCGGCTGGTGGGGATTTTGCACGTCGGCAACGACCATCGGGTGATCGAGCATTAACTGTCCGGTCGCCGGAGAGTGGAAATACCCTTTTTCGGTGATTGTCAGAGAGACAATCGCGATTTGCGGTTCACACATCGCAGCCAGCACGGTTTCTAAGCCATCTATTTGTACGTGCAAGGCTTTTTTAACGACGCCAACGACGCGAGCCGTCCACGCATCGGCCGACATTTCCGCAACGGTATAAAGATTATCTTGCTGTTGTAAATCGGCAATTTGCTGTTCGCCGCCGATTAAGTTGACCTCATAATATCCCCAGTCACTGTAATGTTCCGAAGCAAGAATATCGGCATACACGCCCTGATGCGCACGGTGAAATGCACCAAAACCTAAATGAACAATTCTTGGGGCCAGGTTATTACGATCATAAACAGGGAGCGTCGCTTTTGCTGATAACAAATTATTTCCCATAACAATTCCTTAAATTTAAATATGGCAAGCTGCATGTTTTGTTATATGAATAAAAAATCCCCTCTCCGGTAAGAGAAGGGATGGAGGATTTACAGACTTCTTGAAGGTTGCGCAGCTGTTACAACACGCGGTTGATCTTCCGCGGCATCTTCCAGTGCACTTAAATCACGGTCTTTCACTTCTGGCATTTTCAGCGCAGAGATTAAACCAATCACTGAATATGCCATGATCATAATGGCGATCGGATACCAGGATTCCGTCATGGTGCAGAAAATACCCGCCAGGATAGGACCAAAACCGGAAGCGATAAGACCACCAATTTCTTTAGAAATGGCCATCCGGGTAAAGCGATTTTTACAGCCGAACATTTCTGCCATGGTAATGTTTTCCAGAGCAAATAATCCCAGTACCGCACAGTTATGAATCACAATCAGTGCAACCATAATGGTGCTCGGGGCATAGCTTTTATCTACGATGATAGAAAGCATTGGCCACGCCAGCACAATCGCAGAGGTATTCATAATAATATACGGGATCCGGCGACCAATTTTATCGGATAACCAACCAAGGAACGGAATGGTCATAAAGCCGAGAATCGAACTGATCATCAATGCATCTGTTGGAATTGCTTTGTTAAACAATAACGTCTGCACTAAATAGCCTGCAAGGAAAGTCTGAATTAAACCTGAGTTACCAGCCTGACCAAAACGCAGCCCTGTTGCCAGCCAGAAGGATTTGCTCTGGAACATGCTACCAGCAGGTGCAGGTTTTGCTGTCGGTTGGTTGCTGTCGTTAACCTTCTCAAAGACCGGGCTTTCTTTCAGATTCATACGCAACCAGATAGCAAAGACCATCACGACAACGCTCGCCAGGAACGGTATACGCCATCCCCACGCCAACAGTTCCTCTTTACTGAGAATGAAGAACATAAAGGCCCAGATTGCCGTTGCGCTCAAGGTTCCGCAGTTAGTCCCCATAGCAACAAATGAGGAGATAATTCCGCGCTTACCTTTTGGCGCATATTCCGCCAGCATCGTACCGGCACCGGAAATTTCCGCGCCTGCCCCCAGCCCCTGAATAATACGCAGCGTCACCAGCAAAATTGGCGCAAACACACCAATTTGTGCATAGGTCGGCAGCACACCAATTAAGGTGGTACAGATCCCCATCATAGTGATGGTAATAAAGAGCACTTTTTTACGCCCGATTCTGTCGCCCATTTTGCCGAAAATAAATGCTCCGACAATACGCGCCACATAACCTGCACCGTAGGTTCCCATTGCCAGAATTAACGCCATTGCCGTTGATGATTCAGGAAAAAATATTTCATGAAACACTAACGCTGCGCCGAGCGAATATAACTGGAAATCCATGAATTCAAGCGCAGTGCCCAGCCATCCCGATACTGCTGCTTTCACCAAATCCTTAGTGCTTCTTTCGTGTTTTTCTATTGTCATAATGGTTATCTCTAAAAAAGAGGTAAGATGCGTACTACTTACTCGCCGTTATTGGTATTATTCAGAAAAAGTGAGTAAGACTTTGCAGCAATGCTTTTGATCCTGTTCAAATAAACTAATGGCATCAGCAACATGCTGGAAATCAAACGTATGGGTAATTAGTTTTTCTGGTTTAATTAACCCTTTACTTAACCAGTCGATAACGACCGGGAATTTATTTGCATTTAAGCGTGAAGAGAAAATAGAGAGTTCTTTTCCGGTAATTCCTTGCTGAATCACTTCAGACGGTTCACTGGAGAAGCCCATCAATACAATACGTGCCGCTGGAGAAGCCAGCGTTACGGCTTCTTTCAGGATTGAAGGATGACAAGCCGCATCGATAATTAATGTCGGCTTTATGCCTTTTTCAGCGAAAATCTCGCCAAGCGGTGTCTGGCTGTTATTAATCGCCCAGTCTGCCCCGCTCTCTTTCGCTTTTTCCAGTCGTTCATCAATGCGATCGGCAACAATCACATTCTTAACGTTATAGACGCCTTTTAATACCTGAACGATCGTCAGGCCGATTGGACCTGCACCGTAAACCAGAACGGTATCATTTTCAGTCGGTTGACCATGACCGGTAACGTTAGCCGCAATGGTAAAAGGTTCGATCATCACCGCATATTGATCGGCCACTGCTTCAGGAATTTTCCACGCATTTTTTGCCGGCACCACGGCATATTCACTGAAACCACCGTCAGCGTGCACACCTAATACAGCCAGTGTCGTACAAACGTTCGGCTTACCTATAGAGCACGGATAGCAATGCCCACAGCTGACCACCGGATCGACAGCAACGCGTTCACCGACTCTGTCGCTTTCCACGCCTTCACCCACTGCATCAATGACGCCAAAGAATTCATGTCCAATGACGCGCGGATATTTCGCAAAAGGATTATGCCCACGATAAATATGGCTATCTGAACCACAAATTCCGGCAAGTTTCACTTTTACTCGTACTTCACCCGCTGACGGGGTGGGTATTTCGCGTTCGATAATTGCCAGTTGATTCGGTTTTTCAATTAAAATGCTTTTCATTATCTTACTCCTTACCAGTTCCACAGCGTGCCATCTTCCAGACGTGCGACTGGCAGATAAGCAGGTTCATAGGGATATTTCGCCGCCAGCTTTTCATCGAATTCGATGCCAAGACCCGGTTTGTCTCCCGGATGCATATAGCCGTTATCGAAAATCCAGTTGTGCGGGAAGACTTCGAGCATTTGTTCGGAATAGCCCATGTATTCCTGGACACCGAAATTGGGGACCCACAGATCAAAGTGCAGCGCCGCAGCCATGCAGACTGGTGACAAATCGGAAGGACCGTGTGAGCCAGTACGTACCTGATACAACGAAGCAAAATCGGCAATCCGGCGCATACCGGTAATTCCGCCTGCATGGGTCAGCGTGGTGCGGATATAATCGATAAGTTGCTCTTCAATCAGTTGCTTGCAGTCCCAGATGCTGTTGAAGACTTCACCCACCGCGATGGGTGTGACGGTATGTTGGCGAATGAGACGGAAGCATTCCTGGTTTTCCGCAGGCGTCGGGTCTTCCATCCAGAACATGCGATAATCTTCAATGCTTTTACCAAAGCGCGCCGCTTCAATAGGCGTTAAGCGATGGTGCATGTCATGCAGCAAATGTTCATTAAAACCAAACTTGTTACGTACCGCGTCAAACAATTTCGGCATGAAATCGAGGTATTTCTCCGTCGACCACAGCTGCTCTTCCGGCCACTGTCCTTTGGTTGCGGGTTCATAAGCCAGACCTTTGCCTTTCGACATGCCGTAGGTGGTTTTCATACCAGGGATTCCGCACTGCACGCGGATGGCTTTGAATCCCAGCTCCTGATGACGGGCATAATCATCCAGAGCTTCATCAATACTGTGACCGGTGGTATGGCAATAAACCATCACCCCTTCACGAGACGCGCCGCCGAGTAACTGGTAAAGCGGCATGTTGGCAGCTTTGGCTTTAATATCCCACAGCGCCATATCAACCGCTGAAATGGCCGACATCGTCACCGGACCGCGACGCCAGTACGCACCTTTATAGAAAAACTGCCAGATATCTTCGATACGCTGTGCATCGCGACCAATAAGCTGCGGACAAAGGTGATCCTGCAAATAAGAGGCCACGGAAAGCTCACGTCCATTGAGGGTGGCATCCCCAAGGCCCGTAATACCGTCCTCAGTGGTGATTTTTAATGTGACGAAATTACGCCCCGGACAGGTAACAAAAACTTCAGCCTTTACGATCTTCATGTTCGATTCCTTGCATCGCTTGTCGTGATGCATGAAATCTACGCAACTGAGCTACTACCATACAAGTATGAAAAACGAAAAAAGCCGGAGTGATCACAAAAAAAGGCGTATATTTGCGCCGTGAATGGTTGACAAAAGATGAAATAGAATACCTTTTGTCAGCTGACACTTCCTTGTATCTTATTGATAAAATGAATTTATGTCCTTACGCGCGCCCCCAGCCCGCAACAATGATCAACATGCCGCAAAGCGCAATCAACGCCCCCGTCCAGTCATAAAGACTCAGTTTCACGCCATCCACAACGCGCAGCCAAATCAACGCCGTGCAGACATAAACGCCACCATAAGCCGCGTAAACACGCCCACTCGCCGCAGGATGCAACGTTAACAACCAGACAAACAGTGCCAGAGAAATCCCCGCCGGAAGCAACAGCCAGATACTGGCGTTTCGTTTTAACCACAACCAGGGCAGAAAGCATCCAATAATTTCACACAGCGCAGTAGCAAAAAACAGTAACGTTGTTTTAATCATCTTTGTCACTTATTGACATCATGTATAGTTATAGGGCGACATAATATCATCAATATAAACATCCTCCCGGTGCGTTTTGCGTTCACAGTGGATGGTGTAGAATCGCCTTTAATCATTCACACAAGGAATGAATTATGAAAGTCACTCTCAGCAAACGAATCGGCCTGCTCGCTTTTCTGCTGCCTTGCACACTGGCATTGAGCACAACTGTTCATGCCGAAACTAACAAACTGGTGATTGAGTCTGGCGACAGTGCACAAAGCCGCCAGCACGCCGCTATGGAAAAAGAGCAATGGAATGACACGCGCAATCTGCGCCAGAAAGTGAATAAACGCACTGAAAAAGAGTGGGATAAAGCCGACGCCGCTTTTGATAACCGCGATAAATGCGAGCAAAGTGCCAACATCAATGCCTACTGGGAGCCAAATACATTGCGCTGCCTGGACCGTCGAACTGGCCGCGTTATTACCCCCTAACCTGTTATTGATTTAAGGAATGTAAGGACACGTTATGCCAAGCGCCCACAGTGTTAAGCTACGTCCGCTGGAGCGTGAAGATTTACGCTATGTACATCAACTCGACAATAACGCCAGTGTGATGCGTTACTGGTTTGAGGAACCCTACGAAGCCTTTGTTGAACTCTCTGATCTGTACGATAAGCATATTCACGATCAGAGCGAGCGGCGCTTTGTGGTGGAATGTGACGGCGAAAAAGCCGGTCTGGTGGAGCTGGTGGAAATTAACCATGTCCATCGCCGCGCAGAATTTCAGATAATTATCTCCCCGGAGTATCAGGGGAAAGGTCTGGCTACCCGCGCCGCAAAATTAGCAATGGACTATGGCTTCACCGTTCTCAATCTTTATAAGCTGTATCTGATCGTCGATAAAGAGAACGAAAAAGCAATTCACATTTACCGTAAGCTTGGCTTTACGGTTGAAGGTGAATTGATGCATGAGTTCTTTATTAATGGTCAATATCGGAATGCCATTCGCATGTGCATATTCCAGCATCAGTATCTGGCAGAGCACAAAACACCGGGGCAGACTCTCCTGAAGCCGACCGCACAATAGCATTAATAATAATCGATAGTATTTTTGATGGTATAAACCCGTTCGACGGCGGGTTTTACTCCTTCATCAACAATGATTAGCTGACAGTCCACCGGATTGGCGTGACTGTCATATTCACAGCTCTGTTTTACATTACCTACCCGTTGATTATTCAGTAAAGTAACCGCGGTGTAATCTAATTTTTTGATCGGATCCGTTGATGGCGTGGCGCTGACAGATAATGTTTTGTCGTTACTTTTCGTGGTTTTACCCAGCGGATACCCCTGCTCATCATAGCGATATTCCATCTGCATCTGTTTGCTGCTGGCTTTAATCACAAAGCCATTATCATCGGTTTCCCAACTCACCCCGGCAGAAGGTAATTCTGCTAGCTGGCATTTTCCCTGTAAACGTACTCTTTTCTCCAGCGTCTGGGCATCACGGTAATAATTGGCGTCCAATACCAGGGCAACCACGGTATTATTTTCCAGATCCAGTAATTCGAGTGAATCAAAACAGCCTTCTTCCGACAAAGTCCCCGAAACACGTTTCGTCACTTCACCTTGCTCATCCATTAATGTCTGAGTGAAATCTTTTACCGGACCACGCAGCGGATCAAAATCGAATTCATTAGAGAAACTGGCCATCTCAGGGGTAAATGAAAGTGTTACCTCTGTGCGGTCACATCCTGTGAGTAATATCGCGAGTAAGCATGGTAGTAATTTGTATTTCACAACAGTCACCAGACAGTAGAGATGATTCTCAATCATAGTAGCAAATACAGTACTTTACACGTTAAATGCTATGCTTAAAGAAGTTATATTCGCGTAAGGAGCTTATGATGAAACTCTCAACTTGCTGTGCCGCGCTTCTGCTCGCCCTCGCCTCACCCACGGTACTCGCCGTCCCGGTTTCCTGTGAGCGCATAAAGAGCGATATATCACAGCGTATTATCAATAATGGCGTACCTGAAAGCAGCTTCACGTTAAGTATTGTACCCAATGACCAGGTTGATCAGCCTGATTCCCAGGTCGTCGGGCATTGCGCCAATGATACGCATAAAATTCTTTACACCCGCACCACCAGCGGTAACGTCTCTGCCCCCGCGCAGTCTACTCAGGATGGCGCGCCTGCCGAACCGCAGTAACACATTATTGACTAAACGCCGGATTCAACAGGTCCGGCGATATGAACATACAACATAATCCCGCCTTATTACTCATACCCTTCTATTGATATGGATTAATAATTCTTAACCCAAAATGGGTAGACTCCCTCTATTGTTAGCGCGCTAAATATTCAATATATAAACTTTTATATAACGATAAAGAACAGGGAGTGAGTTATGTCCAAAAATGAACAAATGGTGGGCATCAGCCGCAGAACACTCGTTAAATCTACCGCGATAGGTTCTCTGGCGCTGGCTGCAGGCGGTTTTTCTTTACCGTTCACCCTGCGCAGTGCAGCGGCAGCGGTACAACAGGCCAGCGAAAAAGTGGTCTGGGGTGCCTGTTCCGTCAACTGTGGTAGCCGCTGTGCACTTCGTCTACATGTTAAAGATAATGAAGTCACCTGGGTGGAAACTGACAACACCGGCAGCGACGAGTATGGCAATCATCAAGTACGCGCCTGTTTGCGCGGTCGGTCCATCCGTCGGCGTATTAATCATCCCGATCGCTTGAATTATCCAATGAAACGCGTGGGCAAACGCGGCGAAGGCAAATTCGAACGGATTAGCTGGGATGAAGCCCTGGATACTATCGCCAGTAGCCTGAAGAAAACCGTCGAACAATATGGCAATGAGGCTGTATATATTCAGTACTCTTCGGGGATCGTTGGCGGCAATATGACCCGCTCTTCGCCATCAGCCTCGGCGGTCAAACGCCTGATGAACTGCTACGGCGGTTCACTCAACCAGTATGGCTCCTACAGCACTGCGCAAATTTCCTGTGCCATGCCCTACACCTACGGCAGTAATGATGGCAACAGCACCACGGATATTGAAAACAGCAAGCTGGTCGTTATGTTTGGTAACAACCCGGCAGAAACCCGCATGAGCGGCGGTGGGATCACTTATCTGCTTGAAAAAGCGCGCGAGAAATCGAACGCAAAAATGATTGTTATCGATCCGCGATATACCGACACGGCTGCCGGTCGTGAAGACGAATGGATTCCTATTCGCCCGGGCACTGATGCCGCGCTGGTAGCGGGCATTGCCTGGGTATTGATTAACGAAAATCTCGTTGATCAACCTTTTCTCGATAAATACTGCGTCGGTTATGACGAAAAAACCTTACCCGCAGATGCACCAAAAAATGGCCACTATAAAGCCTATATTCTTGGTGATGGTGACGATAAAACAGCAAAAACGCCGCAGTGGGCTTCGCAAATTACCGGTATCCCGGTGGACCGTATCATCAAACTGGCGCGTGAAATCGGCACAGCAAAACCCGCTTATATCTGCCAGGGCTGGGGACCGCAACGCCAGGCAAACGGTGAGCTGACCGCACGCGCTATTGCGATGTTGCCTATTCTGACGGGCAATGTCGGCATCAGCGGCGGAAATAGTGGCGCGCGTGAATCCACCTATACCATTACCATAGAACGCCTGCCGGTGCTGGATAATCCGGTCAAAACATCAATCTCCTGCTTCAGCTGGACGGATGCTATCGATCATGGCCCGCAAATGACGGCAATCCGCGACGGCGTCCGCGGCAAAGATAAACTGGATGTGCCCATTAAGTTCATCTGGAACTACGCGGGAAATACCCTGGTTAATCAGCATTCTGACATTAACAAAACGCATGAAATTCTGCAGGACGAATCGAAATGCGAAATGATTGTGGTCATCGAAAACTTTATGACCTCATCGGCAAAATATGCCGACATTCTGCTGCCAGACCTGATGACCGTTGAGCAGGAAGATATTATTCCTAACGACTACGCCGGTAACATGGGATATCTCATTTTCCTTCAGCCAGTCACCAGCGAAAAATTCGAACGCAAACCGATTTACTGGATCCTGAGTGAAGTCGCGAAACGTCTTGGACCTGACGTCTATCAAAAGTTCACTGAAGGTCGCACCCAGGAACAATGGTTACAACATCTGTACGCCAAAATGCTTGCCAAAGATCCGGCGTTACCGTCTTACGACGAACTGAAAAAAATGGGTATCTATAAGCGTAAAGATCCCAATGGTCATTTTGTCGCCTACAAAGCATTTCGTGACGACCCCGAGACAAATCCACTTAAAACGCCTTCCGGTAAGATCGAAATTTATTCCAGCAAACTGGCGGAAATTGCCCGTACCTGGGAACTGGAAAAAGATGAAGTAATAAGCCCACTGCCGGTTTATGCCTCAACTTTCGAAGGCTGGGACGCCCCTGAACGTAGTACCTTCCCGCTACAACTGTTTGGTTTCCATTACAAATCCCGTACTCACTCGACCTACGGCAACATTGATGTCCTGAAGGCAGCCTGCCGTCAGGAAGTGTGGATCAACCCTATAGATGCACAGAAACGTGGGATTGCCAACGGCGATATGGTGCGGGTGTTTAACCATCGTGGCGAAGTTCGGTTACCGGCCAAAGTGACACCACGCATTCTGCCAGGAGTCAGCGCTATGGGCCAGGGAGCCTGGCACGAAGCCGATATGTCTGGCGATAAAATCGACCACGGCGGCTGTGTGAATACGCTAACCACTCTGCGCCCTTCACCACTGGCGAAGGGAAACCCGCAGCACACTAATCTGGTCGAGATCGAAAAAATATAACCCACTACGACCATAAATTTTGACATGACATTTTGTTTGAAAAGCAATAAGTGAGTAATGATGAAAATCCATACCACAGAGGCGCTCATGTCGGCTGAAATCAGCCGTAGAAGTCTGGTGAAAACCTCCGCTCTTGGCAGTCTCGCGCTAGCAAGCAGTGCTTTCACACTGCCATTTTCCCAAATGGTCCGAGCGGCAGAGGCACCGGTAGAAGAGAAAGCGGTCTGGAGTTCCTGCACCGTTAACTGCGGGAGCCGCTGTCTGTTACGTTTGCATGTGAAAGATGACACTGTGTACTGGGTGGAGTCTGATACGACAGGTGACGACGTCTACGGTAATCATCAGGTTCGCGCGTGTTTACGCGGGCGCTCTATCCGCCGACGGATGAATCATCCTGATAGGTTGAAATATCCCATGAAGCGCGTCGGCAAGCGCGGTGAAGGTAAATTTGAACGGATAAGTTGGGACGAAGCCCTGGAGACCATCAGTGATAATCTTCGGCGGATCCTAAAAGATTACGGCAATGAGGCTGTACATGTTCTCTATGGAACAGGCGTAGATGGCGGAAACATCACCAACTCAAACGTCCCGTACCGTCTGATGAACTCTTGTGGTGGTTTTCTCAGTCGCTATGGCAGCTACAGTACCGCACAGATCAGTGCCGCAATGAGTTATATGTTCGGTGCCAATGATGGCAACAGCCCGGATGATATCGCCAATACGAAGCTGGTCGTTATGTTCGGAAATAACCCGGCAGAAACCCGGATGAGCGGCGGTGGTGTCACTTACTACGTCGAGCAAGCCCGCGAACGTTCAAACGCACGCATGATCGTCATTGATCCACGTTATAACGACACAGCTGCCGGGCGTGAAGATGAATGGCTGCCCATTCGCCCTGGCACCGATGGCGCACTGGCCTGTGCGATTGCCTGGGTACTGATTACGGAAAACATGGTCGATCAGCCATTTCTCGACAAATATTGTGTTGGTTACGATGAAAAAACGCTGCCCCCCAGCGCACCACGTAACGCACATTATAAAGCCTATATTCTGGGCGAAGGGCCTGACGGCATTGCTAAAACGCCGGAATGGGCAGCAAAAATCACCAGCATCCCGGAAGAAAAAATTATCCAGTTGGCACGAGAGATCGGTTCAGCAAAACCTGCTTATATTTGTCAGGGTTGGGGGCCACAACGACACTCCAACGGCGAGCAAACGTCCCGCGCTATTGCCATGCTTTCCGTTCTCACCGGTAACGTCGGCATAAACGGCGGCAACTCAGGGGTACGCGAAGGTAGCTGGGATCTGGGGGTAGAATGGTTCCCGATGCTCGAGAATCCGGTTAAAACGCAGATTTCCGTCTTTACGTGGACAGATGCCATCGACCATGGTACGGAAATGACCGCGACCCGTGATGGTGTTCGTGGAAAAGAAAAACTGGATGTGCCAATCAAGTTTTTATGGTGCTACGCCAGTAACACATTGATCAATCAACATGGCGACATCAATCACACCCATGAGGTGCTTCAGGATGACAGCAAGTGCGAGATGATTGTTGGCATTGACCACTTCATGACGGCCTCGGCTAAGTATTGCGATATCCTGTTGCCCGACCTGATGCCAACAGAGCAAGAAGACCTTATCTCTCATGAATCTGCAGGGAATATGGGCTATGTGATCCTCGCCCAACCCGCAACCTCAGCAAAATTTGAACGCAAACCCATCTACTGGATGCTGAGTGAAGTCGCCAAACGCTTAGGACCAGACGTTTATCAAACCTTTACTGAAGGTCGCAGTCAGCATGAATGGATAAAATATCTCCATGCGAAAACGAAGGAACGTAACCCTGAGATGCCGGACTACGAGGAGATGAAAATGACCGGGATCTTTAAGAAAAAATGCCCGGAAGAACACTATGTCGCTTTCCGCGCATTCCGTGAAGATCCACAGGCAAACCCGTTGAAAACACCTTCGGGGAAAATCGAAATTTATTCTGAACGACTGGCGACGATTGCGGATACCTGGGAATTGAAAAAAGATGAAATTATTCATCCCCTTCCTGCGTATACCCCAGGTTTTGATGGCTGGGACGATCCCCTGCGGAAAACCTATCCACTGCAGTTAACGGGCTTCCACTACAAAGCGCGTACCCACTCCAGCTACGGCAATATTGATGTGTTACAGCAGGCCTGCCCACAAGAGGTGTGGATCAACCCCATTGATGCTCAGGCACGCGGTATCCGTCATGGCGATACCGTGCGGGTATTTAACAATAATGGAGAAATGCTGATTGCCGCAAAAGTGACTCCGCGTATTCTGCCTGGCGTTACCGCCATCGGGCAAGGTGCGTGGCTTAATGCGGATATGTTTGGTGACCGGGTCGATCACGGCGGCAGTATCAATATTCTGACCTCTCACCGCCCTTCACCGCTGGCAAAGGGAAACCCGTCGCACAGCAATCTCGTCCAGATCGAAAAGGTTTAAGGAGTAGCCCATGACCACACAATATGGATTTTTTATCGATTCCAGCCGCTGTACTGGCTGTAAAACCTGCGAACTGGCGTGCAAAGATTTTAAAGATCTTGGCCCGGAAGTCAGTTTCCGCCGTGTTTATGAATATGCTGGCGGCGACTGGCAGGAAGATAATGGCGTCTGGCACCAGAACGTGTTCGCTTATTATCTCTCCATCTCCTGTAACCATTGCGATGACCCCGCATGTACAAAAGTCTGCCCCAGCGGCGCAATGCATAAGCGTGAAGATGGCTTTGTGGTGGTTGATGAAGATGTTTGTATCGGCTGCCGCTACTGCCACATGGCTTGTCCGTACGGCGCGCCACAGTACAATGCTGAAAAAGGGCACATGACGAAGTGCGATGGTTGTTATTCGCGCGTCGCCGAGGGGAAACAACCCATATGTGTCGAATCCTGCCCGCTGCGTGCACTTGAATTCGGTCCAATTGAAGAACTGCGCCAGAAACACGGTACTCTGGCTGCCGTCGCGCCACTGCCGCGCGCGCATTTCACAAAACCTAATATCGTAATCAAACCTAACGCCAACAGCCGCCCGACCGGCGATACCACTGGTTACCTGGCTAATCCGGAGGAAGTGTAAAATGGGAAATGGATGGCACGAATGGCCACTGGTTATCTTTACCGTATTGGGCCAATGCGTCGTAGGCGCGCTGATTATTAGCGGAATCGGCTGGTTCGCCAGCAAAAATGACGCAGACCGTCAGCGTATTGTCCGTGGCATGTTTTTCCTCTGGCTGCTGATGGGCATCGGGTTTATTGCCTCTGTCATGCACCTGGGATCGCCACTGCGGGCGTTTAACTCGCTGAATCGAATCGGAGCTTCCGGCCTGAGTAACGAGATTGCTGCCGGTTCAATATTTTTTGCCGTTGGCGGATTATGGTGGCTGGTGGCGGTCATTGGTAAAATGCCGCAAGCGCTGGGGAAACTCTGGTTACTTGTTAGCATGGTGCTCGGCGTCATTTTCGTCTGGATGATGACCTGCGTGTATCAAATCGACACTGTGCCAACCTGGCACAACGGCTACACTACACTGGCGTTCTTCCTGACGGTATTGTTGAGCGGTCCTATACTTGCTGCCGCAATTCTGCGGGCAGCCCGCGTTACATTTAATACCACACCATTTGCCATCATTAGCGTTCTGGCGCTGATCGCTTGTGCCGGGGTGATTGTGCTGCAAGGTTTGTCTCTGGCATCTATTCACTCATCCGTACAACAAGCCAGCGCACTGGTACCAGATTACGCCTCCTTACAGGTCTGGCGTGTGGTATTGTTATGCGCAGGTCTTGGATGCTGGCTTTGTCCGCTCATTCGTCGCCGTGAACCTCACGTTGCCGGACTTGTTCTGGGGCTAATCCTCATACTAGGCGGTGAGATGATCGGGCGTACGCTCTTTTATGGCCTGCACATGACGGTAGGAATGGCTATTGCAGGTTAACAAATTGGTGCGGGGAAACCCGCACATTTCAGGATGTTAGGAATGACCCATTTTTCACAGCAAGATAATTTTTCTGTCGCGGCGCGCGTGTTGGGCGCGCTGTTTTATTACGCTCCAGAGAGTGCGGAAGCCGCACCTCTGGTTGCGGTACTCACCAGTGACGGCTGGGAAACTCAGTGGCCTCTACCAGAAGCGTCATTAGCGCCGCTGGTGACGGCTTTTCAGGCACAGAGTGAAGAGACTCGCGCCCAGGCCTGGCAGCGTTTGTTTGTCGGCCCGTGGGCACTGCCGTCTCCGCCGTGGGGGTCGGTCTGGCTGGATCGCGAATCTGTGCTGTTTGGCGATTCAACATTGGCACTTCGTCAGTGGATGCGCGAGAAAGGCATTCAGTTCGAAATGAAGCAAAACGAACCGGAAGATCATTTTGGTTCACTGCTGTTGATGGCTGCGTGGTTGGCGGAGAATGGTCGCAAGACAGAATGCGAAGAATTGCTGGCATGGCATCTTTTTCCGTGGTCAACACGTTTTCTCGACATTTTTATCGAAAAAGCAGAACACCCTTTCTACCGTGCGCTGGGTGAACTGGCTCGCTTAACGCTGGCGCAATGGCAATCACAACTGTTGATTCCTGTCGCGGTTAAACCACTGTTTCGATAAAGTTGCCGCAATATTGCCGGATGGCGACAATCACGCGTCATTCGGCAATAATACGTTACAACGTCACGTATTTTATCGCTTTAAGCACGCACTGCTTTTGCCGATAACCTGTTTTGCCGCAAAATAGTCGCTCGTGTTTCATTGTCCATTTCTGCTCATGCACCATCTACACAGCTTTCCGGATCTGCGCACTATGTTTCGCCGTCTGCTTATCGCAACAATAGTCGGTATTCTTGCGGCCTTTGCCGTTGCCGCGTTTCGTCACGCGATGCTGCTACTGGAATGGCTGTTCCTCAATAATGACTCCGGCAGTCTGGTCAATGCAGCGACGAATCTTTCTCCGTGGCGACGGCTGCTAACTCCGGCGCTCGGCGGACTGGCGGCGGGTTTGTTGCTGATGGGCTGGCAGAAATTTACCCAGCAACGCCCTCATGCGCCGACCGATTACATGGAAGCGTTGCAAACCGATGGTAAATTCGATTACGCAGCAAGCCTGGTCAAATCGCTTGCCTCTCTGCTGGTAGTAACTAGCGGCAGCGCAATTGGTCGCGAAGGTGCGATGATTCTTTTAGCTGCCCTTGCCGCCTCCTGTTTTGCTCAGCGTTTTACGCCACGCCAGGAGTGGAAATTATGGATTGCCTGTGGAGCTGCGGCGGGAATGGCTGCGGCTTACCGCGCCCCGCTTGCTGGCAGTTTATTTATAGCCGAAGTGCTGTTTGGCACTATGATGTTGGCCTCTCTCGGACCGGTGGTTATTTCTGCTGTCGTGGCGTTGCTGATTAGCAATCTGATTAATCATAGCGATGCATTACTCTACAGCGTGCAACTCTCAGTGACGGTTCAAGCTCGTGACTATGCGCTGATTATCAGTACTGGTGTGCTGGCAGGTCTATGCGGACCAGTGTTGTTAACGTTAATGAACGCCAGTCATCGAGGATTTGTTATTCTCAAACTTGCGCCCCCCTGGCAACTAGCACTCGGCGGGTTGATCGTGGGTCTGCTTTCTCTGTTCACCCCTGCCGTGTGGGGCAACGGCTATAGCACCGTACAATCCTTTTTAACCGCCCCGCCACTGTTTATGATCATTGGCGGGATCTTCCTTTGCAAACTGTTTGCCGTTCTGGCGAGTAGTGGTTCTGGCGCGCCCGGTGGTGTCTTTACACCGACACTCTTTATCGGTCTTGCCATTGGCATGTTGTATGGACGTAGCCTGGGGTTATGGTTTCCTTACGGCGAAGAAATGACACTCTTACTCGGATTAACCGGGATGGCGACACTGTTGGCGGCGACCACGCACGCGCCGATTATGTCGACGTTGATGATATGTGAAATGACCGGGGAGTATCAGCTACTCCCCGGTTTATTGATTGCCTGCGTAATTGCGTCGGTAATTTCGCGGACGTTACACCGTGACTCTATCTACCGCCAGCACACTGCGCAGCATAGCTAAGCGGATGTATTGCCCCAGTTCACGCTGTTCGGCGCGCGGTAAATAAGGCAGTTCACCAATGAGCGGTGCTGGAAGTTTTTTACCCAGCACATCAATGATTTCCGCATAATGCGCCAGTCCTGGGTTGATTCGGTTAGCCACCCAGCCAATGAGCGGCAGCCCGTCGTTGGCAATCGCCTGAGCTGTTAGCAGTGCATGGTTAATGCAACCTTCCTGAATACCGACAACCATCAACACCGGCAGTTGTTCCTGCACCACCCATTCAGAGAGTGGACGCAAATCATTCATCAGACTGCGCCAACCGCCAGTACCTTCGACCACCACATGATCGACTTTATCGGTCAGGTTTGCCAGGCCGTTTGAAATGAGGGTGTAATTGATTGGGCAACTGTGCGCCACGCTACTTTCTTCTTCGCTTAACGCAATAGGATTAACTGCTTCATAAGGCAGTTCAATAGTTGAAACACTCTGCAACACCAGGGCATCTTTATTACGCAGCCCTTCGGGTGTCTCTTTGCTCCCCTTCGCTACGGGTTTATATCCCGCAACCGTTTTTCCCTGGGAGGCTAACGCTTGTAGCAATGCGCGGGAAACCACCGTTTTCCCTACAGAAGTGTCTGTACCTGTAATAAAGAAACGCTTCAGCATCACTAACTCCACCGTTATGCTTCACAAATATAAACCAGGAAAATAATTAACCTTGAAAGTCTAAGTTATGCTTTCCAGGCTCAAATTGAGATAGCGCAAATTTTGGTAGAACAGTTAAAAAATGTTAACCCTGCAACAGACGAATCAACAAAGAACCGTTATACATCGCGTCTTTTACCAGCGCAGCCCCTGCCATCGTACCCTGGTTAGAAAATTGAGTACTCTCAACGCTAATGTGCTGACTATACGCAGGAAGGGCCTGCTGACGGATGCTGTCCGAGATGACCGGGAAGAGGATATCTGCCGCTTTACTTAACGGTGAGCCAATCAGTATTTTTTGTGGGTTAAATAAATTCACCATGATGGCAAGAATGCGCCCGACATGCGCGCCTACCCCGGTAATGATGTCTTTTGCCAGCAGATCGCCGCGCAATGCCGCCTGACACAATGAGTCCACGGTTAACGGCTGTCCATGTAACATCGAGCTCATGGATTGATTGAGACGCAGCTGTGCCAGCTCAAGAATACTGTCCACACTGGCGATCGTTTCGAGGCAGCCGTGATTCCCGCAATAACAGCGTTTCCCATACGGGTCGACCTGCGTGTGACCTATTTCCACGAGGCTACTGCTGCCTGCGTGTAGCAGATGACCATCGGTAATGACGCCCGCCCCCACGTTGTGATCGATAACCACCTGAATCACATCGCGCGCCCCGCGTGAGGCACCAAACAAGGCCTCAGCCATCGTCCATGCGCTGATATCATGCTGAATATAAACCGGTACGCCGGTATGCTGCTCCAGCGCCTCGCCGAGCGGCATCTCTTTTACATCCTCGTAGAACGGCATGCGATGTACAATACCATTTTCCGTATCAATAATTCCCGGCAAGGTAATGGCAATAGAAGTCAGACGCTCAAGTTTTTTCTGATGGCGGATAAAAAACTGATCGATATGGGAAATGATACGATCCAACAATGGCGAGTCATCTTTTAACGCCAGTTCCTGCGACTCCTCCACCACCAGTTTGCTGCTCAGATCGCGCAAAGCAAGGAAAATCTCCCCGCGACTAATGCGCAGAGAAAGATAGTGCCAGGCTTCAGTTTCAACCACCAGCCCCACCGCCGGACGGCCACGGTTCCCCGCTTCTTTGATTTCCAGCTCTTGCACCAGGTGTGCTTCGAGCATCTCACGGACAATTTTGGTGATACTGGCAGGAGCCAGTTGCGCCAGACGGGAAAGATCGATACGCGAGACTGGACCAAGCTGATCAATCAGGCGATAAACCGCGCCCGCGTTGGTCTGCTTTATTTGATCAATGTGCCCAGGCTGGTTTTCAGCAACCACCGCATACTCCCTATATTTTCGCGCTCCGAAATAATCTGTAGGCTATGGTGAAGCACTTCAATACGTGTCGTCAAATTTTTACTTAGGCATGTGATTAACAGCACATTTTTCGGGCTTTTTCGCTGAAATTTCCCTCACCTGAGAGCATTCAGCAGATGAATACGAAAGTTACGCGCAGCCGGACTTTGTTCATGGTGTTTCGGCCAGACCAACCACATTTCAGAAACCGCATCCTCTTCAGCAATCGGCACCCAGCGCATTTCGTTGAGCTGAACACGTTTAAATGACGCAGGCAAAATTGAAACACCCAGACCAGCGGAAACCAGACCGATGATGGTCATTGCCTCACCCACCTCCTGAGTGATGACGGGCGTCAAATTGTAACGTCTCATCAGCCCGAGAATATCGTCATACAGCCCTGTCCCTACGTGCGGATCAAAAAAGACAAAGGGTTCTTTCGCCAGTTCAGCCAGCGTTACACTCGGGTTATTTGCCAGGGGATGATCGTGCGGGATCATCGCCATAAGCGGTTCATGGACGATGACTGCGTGTTCAAGCGTCTCCGGTAACGCTGTGTTACGCAGCAATCCCATATCCAGCGTTCCTTCAATGAGCGGAGCGATTTGCTCGCGAGTGTTCATTTCGCGGGTTTGTAAATGGACATCGGGATAATCACGGCGAAACAGCGATAACGTATCAGACACCGCCCGAATAAAAGGAGCGGACGAAGTAAATCCAATGCGCAACTCCCCCGCTTCGCCCTGATGCAGCCTTTCAGCGCGAGCGGCAGCGTCATCCACCATAGACAGGATTTGCCTACTATCTGCAAGAAACTGTTTTCCTGCTTCCGTCAGCAATACACTGCGATTGGTCCGTGCCAGCAGTCGGGCACCAATTTGGTGCTCCAGCGCCTGAATCTGCTGACTTAGCGGTGGTTGCGAAATATTCAGGCGGGCAGCGGCGCGCCCGAAATGCAGCTCTTCCGCAACAGCAACAAAGTAACGCAGATGACGAAGTTCAATATTCATATTTAAAACATCTTATTTGAGATTATTAATATATTAGACAGAACAATTCGATTTTCCTAATCTATTCATAAGCCTGATCCACAGGCATATTTAGCAAGGATTTCAAGTGAGCCGTACTACAACTGTTGATGGCGCTCCGGCAAGCGTCAATGACAAGCAAAGCATTTCTCAGCCAAATCAATTTATTAAACGCGGTACGCCGCAATTTATGCGCGTCACCCTGGCGCTTTTCTCTGCCGGACTGGCAACCTTCGCACTTCTCTATTGTGTGCAACCTATCCTTCCGGTGCTTTCGCAGGAGTTTGGCTTAACGCCTGCGAACAGTAGTATTTCACTGTCCATTTCAACGGCGATGTTGGCTATCGGTTTGCTGTTTACTGGCCCGCTATCCGATGCCATTGGTCGCAAACCAGTGATGGTCACGGCGCTACTGTTGGCCTCCATTTGTACGTTACTTTCGACAATGATGACCAGCTGGCACGGCATTTTGATTATGCGCGCCTTGATTGGGCTTTCGTTAAGTGGCGTGGCAGCTGTTGGCATGACTTATCTTAGCGAAGAAATCCACCCCAGTTTCGTGGCCTTTTCGATGGGGTTGTATATCAGCGGCAACTCAATTGGCGGCATGAGCGGACGCTTAATTAGCGGTGTCTTCACGGACTTTTTCAACTGGCGAATTGCTCTGGCGGCTATCGGCTGTTTCGCGCTGGCCTCGGCGTTGATGTTCTGGAAAATCCTCCCGGAATCACGCCATTTTCGCCCGACTTCTCTGCGACCAAAGACGTTATTTATCAACTTTCGTCTGCACTGGCGTGACCGGGGATTGCCGTTATTGTTCGCAGAAGGCTTTTTGCTGATGGGGTCGTTCGTCACGCTGTTTAATTACATCGGCTATCGGTTGATGCTCTCCCCCTGGCATGTCAGTCAGGCCGTGGTTGGCTTATTATCGCTGGCTTATTTGACCGGTACATGGAGCTCACCCAAAGCCGGAACCATGACCACCCGTTATGGGCGCGGTCCGGTGATGTTGTTTTCGACGGGGGTTATGCTGTTTGGTTTACTGATGACCTTATTCAGCTCGCTGTGGCTAATCTTTGCCGGAATGTTACTCTTCTCAGCCGGATTCTTCGCAGCCCACTCAGTTGCCAGCAGCTGGATCGGCCCCCGCGCAAAACGCGCTAAAGGCCAGGCCTCCTCGCTGTATCTGTTCAGTTACTATCTGGGGTCGAGTATTGCCGGGACGCTGGGTGGTGTTTTCTGGCATAACTATGGCTGGAACGGCGTCGGCGCATTTATTGCTCTGATGCTGGTCATTGCTCTGCTGGTCGGGACGCGTTTGCATCGTCGTCTGCACGCCTAAAAATAAGTCCGGACTGCGGTAAATACCCATCCGGACTTATTGCCTGCTCAAACCAACGTTAATAGCCATCCTAAAATAGACGAAGCGCCAGCCAATTCCCGCAGCGCATCTAGTGTCATCAGGATTATAAGTACCCAAATAAACGGATTCATTTTGCTGTGTGTCATTTATTACTGATGCGCAGTTATTCTACCGCTTTGTAAGTAGTAAAATAGTTAACCCGATCAAGACTACTATTATTGGTAGCTAAATTTCCCTTAAGTCACAATACGTTATTATCAACGCTGTAATTTATTTAACGTTTGTACATATCGTTACACGCTGAAACCAACCACTCACGGAAGTCTGCCATTCCCAGGGATATAGTTATTTCAACGGCCCCGCAGTGGGGTTAAATGAAAAAACAAATTGAGGGTATGACAATGAAAAAAGTATTAGCTCTGGTTGTTGCCGCTGCTATGGGTCTGTCTTCTGCCGCCTTTGCTGCAGAGACTGCGACCACACCTGCTCCGACTGCGACGACCACCAAAGCAGCGCCGGCGAAAACTACACATCATAAAAAACAGCATAAAGCAGCACCTGCCCAGAAAGCGCAGGCGGCTAAAAAGCATCATAAAAATGCGAAAGCTGAACAGAAAGCCCCTGAACAAAAAGCGCAGGCAGCGAAGAAACACGCCAAGAAACACAGCCATCAGCAACCGGCAAAACCTGCTGCACAACCCGCAGCGTAAGTTTTCAACAGTAATGCTGGCGCGCCCCCTCGCGCCTGAAAATTACGGTGCTAAGCGGGTAACGTTTGGCACCGCCTTTAGCGGAGGGTAGTATGGTGGGCCGTTATCGCTTTGAGTTCATTCTTATCATCCTTATTTTATGCGCACTGATTGCCACCCGTTTTTATCTTTCCTGATCGTAGTTATCTGATTTTGCTCCCACTTTCATCCCGTCCCGTCTATAGTATTTATGAGGGTTTGCTTTTAATAATCATAATTACCCACCAGAGTGTGATATGCGTACAACCATTGCTGTAGTGTTGGGTGCAATTAGTTTGACGTCTGCTTTTGTGTTTGCAGATAAACCAGACGTTGCCAAATCGGCAAACGATGAGGTCAGCACCCTGTTTTTTGGTCATGATGATCGTGTGCCCGTGAATGACACGACCCAATCACCGTGGGATGCGGTTGGGCAACTGGAAACGGCCAGCGGCAATTTATGTACGGCGACGCTGATTGCCCCCAATCTGGCATTAACGGCAGGACACTGTTTATTGACGCCGCCAAAGGGTAAAGCGGATAAAGCGGTGGCGCTGCGTTTTGTGTCAAATAAAGGGCTTTGGCGCTATGAGATCCACGACATAGAAGGCCGCGTTGACCCGACACTGGGAAAGCGGTTAAAAGCAGATGGGGATGGTTGGATTGTTCCTCCCGCAGCTGCGCCGTGGGACTTCGGTTTGATTGTGCTACGTAATCCCCCTTCTGGCATTACACCGTTGCCGTTATTTGCGGGAGATAAAGCCGCACTTACCGCCGCATTAAAAGCGGCAGGTCGAAAAGTGACTCAAGCGGGATATCCTGAAGATCACCTCGATACGCTATACAGTCATCAAAATTGCGAAGTAACTGGCTGGGCGCAAACGTCGGTGATGTCCCATCAGTGCGATACTTTGCCGGGTGATAGCGGTTCGCCACTGATGTTGCATACCGATGACGGCTGGCAGTTAATTGGCGTACAAAGTTCGGCTCCTGCCGCGAAAGATCGCTGGCGTGCCGATAACCGGGCCATTTCTGTCACTGGTTTTCGCGACAAGCTAGACCAACTTTTGCAAAAATAGCATTCAAACGCTGCCCGACAGCACGGGCAGCGTGTTCATCAGGCAAACTTCACCATAATCATTCCAGCCAACAGCAAGACCAGACCAATCCAGCCTTTGCGATTTAAACGTTGACCAAACAAAACCCAACCTGCGACTAACGTGGCGGCAATACCAAATCCGCCCCACAATGCATAGGCTACAGACAAGTCAATCCCTTTAACGGCTTGAGAAAGCGCACTAAAGGCAGCCAGCACCGCCGCCAGGGAGAGCAAACCATAGATTTTGCGACGAAAGCCGTCAGAAAATTTCAAAAAGACATTAGCAACGATTTCCAGCACGATTGCCAATGCCAGCCAGACGGCGTGTACCCATTCAAACTGCGCCATGGTTCACCTCCGGCTCAGGTTTACACGCTTTACGGGTACCTGATTTGATTAATACAATCCCAGCCACCAGGGTCGTTAACCCGGCAATTTTCATCAGCGATAAACTTTCATCGAATAACAAAACGCTAAACAAGGTAATCAATAAAATACCGATACCTTCCCACAGCGCATAAGCTACGCCTAAGGCGATTTTTTTAACGGCGAAGGAGAGAAATATATACGACAGAGAAATCATCACCAGCATTAAAATAAAACCGCCATTACCCTCACTGACGCTCGCCCATTTCATTGACAGCGTGCCGGTAATTTCCGTAGCAATAGCCAGACCTAATAAAATCCAATAAATATACATCGTCCTTCTCCTGCAAGAGAATTATTTTATCTTTCGCTCAATTCAGCGAAACCAGAGCAAAGTGATCAAGCCCCGCGCATAGCGCAAGGTTAGGCAGAAGAAAGGACTAAAGCGCGTTGCGCCAGTGCTGCTCACCTACGAGCAAGATAGTGGATGAGGTACGAAGATGGGTAAATGTAGAAAATAACGTCCTGAACAAATTGTCCATAATATTACAATTATCCGCAGTGTTGCTTCTCATCATCGCGGATGATAATTGTCCTCGGTAGTTGAACACGCCTGATTTGTATCATAGCTTAAGAATTAACTCAAAATATTTTCACTTCTTTACCCGAGCGGATTGATTTTCGTTATGATGACGGAACGAAAAAGACATTATTATTAGCAAAGAAAGAAAAAACGGGGACAAGCATGGCAAAGCCGATCATCACGCTCAATGGTCTAAAAATCGTCATTATGTTGGGAATGCTGGTCATTATTCTCTGTGGTATCCGTTTTGCCGCCGAGATCATCGTGCCGTTTATTCTCGCATTATTTATTGCTGTTATTCTTAACCCGCTGGTGCAACACATGGTCCGCTGGCGAGTGCCGCGTGTACTGGCGGTGTCGACTTTGATGACCATCATCGTGATGGCAATGGTGTTGCTGCTAGCTTATCTGGGGTCCGCGCTCAATGAATTGACGAGGACGTTGCCGCAATATCGCAACTCCATTATGACACCACTTCAAGCTCTTGAACCGTTGTTGCAACGCGTAGGGATTGATGTCTCAGTTGACCAACTGGCGCATTACATTGACCCGAACGCAGCGATGACCTTGCTCACCAATCTACTGACGCAGTTATCTAATGCCATGTCATCAATATTTTTATTGCTGCTGACGGTGTTGTTTATGCTGCTCGAAGTGCCACAATTGCCCGGAAAATTTCAGCAAATGATGGCGCGTCCGGTTGAAGGGATGGCGGCGATTCAGCGTGCGATTGACAGTGTGTCTCATTATCTGGTGCTGAAAACAGCCATCAGCATCATCACCGGCCTGGTCGCCTGGGCGATGCTCGCCGCACTCGATGTTCGCTTCGCTTTTGTCTGGGGATTGCTGGCCTTTGCGCTTAATTACATCCCGAATATTGGTTCAGTCCTCGCGGCAATCCCCCCTATCGCTCAGGTACTGGTGTTTAATGGCTTCTACGAAGCGTTGCTGGTGCTGGCGGGATATCTGCTGATTAATCTGGTCTTCGGCAATATTCTGGAGCCGCGGATCATGGGGCGTGGGCTGGGGCTTTCCACATTGGTGGTATTTCTGTCGTTGATTTTTTGGGGATGGTTGTTAGGACCGGTGGGTATGCTGCTTTCCGTGCCGTTGACAATTATTGTCAAAATTGCGCTTGAACAAACAGCGGGAGGTCAAAGCATCGCCGTTCTGTTAAGCGATCTCAATAAAGAGTGACGGCCTCCGCAGAGGCCGTCAAGTTTACAGAGCTTTCAGGATTGCATCCACGCTGGCTTTGGCGTCACCAAACAGCATGTGGGTGTTTTCCTTGAAGAACAGCGGGTTTTGCACACCAGCATAGCCTGTGTTCATCGACCGTTTAAAGACAATCACGTTCTGCGCTTTCCACACTTCAAGCACAGGCATACCAGCAATCGGACTCTTCGGATCATCCTGCGCCGCCGGGTTAACCGTATCGTTAGCACCAATCACCAGTACGGTATCGGTATCAGCAAAGTCATCGTTGATCTCGTCCATTTCCAGCACGATGTCATACGGTACTTTTGCTTCAGCCAGCAATACGTTCATATGCCCAGGCAAACGCCCCGCAACCGGGTGGATACCGAAACGCACATTGATACCACGAGCGCGCAGTTTCTCGGTTATTTCAGCGACAGGATATTGCGCCTGCGCGACTGCCATGCCGTACCCCGGAGTAATGATCACTGAATGGGAGTTTTTCAGTAATTCCGCTGTCTCTTCTGCGGTGATTTCGCGGTGCTCGCCCACTTCCTGATCATCGCCAGTAGAAGAGCCGTCGGTGCCGAAACCACCCGCAATAACGCTGATAAAGGAACGGTTCATCGCCTTACACATAATGTAAGAAAGGATAGCCCCCGAAGAACCGACCAGCGCACCGGTCACAATCAGCAGGTCGTTGCTGAGCATAAAGCCCGCAGCCGCAGCCGCCCAGCCGGAGTACGAGTTCAGCATCGACACCACCACCGGCATATCTGCACCACCGATGGAGGCGACTAAATGCCAGCCGAATACCAGCGCAATGGCGGTCATTATCAGCAATGCCAGCACTTGCAGGCCGACGCTATCCGTGCGAACAAATACAATCAGCAGCAGGAAGGAAACGACCAGAGCTGCCAGGTTCATTTTGTGACGGTTTGGCAGCATCAACGGTTTAGACGAAATTTTGCCACACAGTTTGCCGAACGCCACCACCGAACCCGTGAACGTTACCGCCCCGATGAAGATACCGAGGAACACTTCCGTCAGGTGAATATTGACCAGAATCGGTGCCATTCCCGCGTCATGATGCAGATAGCTGTTAAAGCCAACCAGCACTGCCGCCAGACCCACAAAGCTATGCAGGATCGCCACCAGTTCTGGCATTTCGGTCATTTCAACTTTCTTCGCCAGGCGGATACCAATTGCCCCACCGATGACCATCGCCAACAAGATCCAGCCAACATTACCCGTATCCGGTCCAAAGATGGTTGCGATTAACGCAATCGCCATCCCGGCGATACCGAAGTTGTTACCCTGGCGAGACGTTTCATGTTTCGAAAGCCCGGCCAGACTGAAGATAAACAGGATCGCGGCAACAATGTATGCAGCTGTAACTAATCCTCCAGACATATGTTACCCCTTAATTTTTGCGGAACATTTTCAGCATGCGCTGAGTCACGGTGAAGCCACCGAAAATATTAATGCTGGCTATAAGCACCGCGATAAAACTAAGGAAGCTAACCCAGCCGCCCTGGCCAATCTGCAACAGTGCTCCGACAACAATAATCCCTGAAATCGCGTTGGTGACCGACATCAACGGTGTATGCAGCGCGTGCGATACATTCCACACCACGTAATAGCCGACAACGCAGGCCAGCGCGAACACAGTGAAGTGCCCAAGGAACTCTTTCGGCGCAACGCTTGCCATCCAGCCGAAAAGGATGATTGCCAACGCCATCAACGCGTATTTACGCCACGGTGAGCAGGCACATTTTTCCTCAGTTTTCACTTCCGGTGCCGATTTTTGTGCCGCCTGCGGCTGAGCTGATACCTGAATCGGCGGTGCCGGCCAGGTAATTTCGCCAGCACGGATCACGGTCACACCGCGAATCACCACATCATCAAAATCAACCGTGATGTTGCCGTCTTTCTCTTTGCACAACAGTTTCAGCAGATTAACGAGGTTAGTGCCGTAAAGCTGTGAGGATTGCGTCGGCAGACGGCCCGGAAGATCGGTATAACCAATCACTTTGACACCATTTTCCGTAGTGAAAATTTCACCCGGTACGGTGTATTCACAGTTGCCGCCGTTTTGGGCTGCCAGGTCGACAATCACACTGCCCGACTTCATGGAGTCAACCATTTCACGGGTAATCAGCTTCGGCGCTGGTTTGCCTGGAATAAGCGCGGTGGTGACAATGATATCGACCTCTTTTGCCTGGGCGGCAAAGAGCTCCATTTCAGCTTTGATGAACGCATCCGACATCACTTTGGCATAGCCATCGCCGCTGCCCGCTTCCTCTTTAAAGTCCAGCTCGAGGAATTCCGCGCCCATACTTTGAACTTGTTCTTTCACTTCCGGGCGGGTGTCGAATGCACGCACAATCGCGCCGAGACTATTGGCTGCGCCAATGGCGGCCAGACCTGCAACACCCGCACCAATCACCATCACTTTTGCCGGTGGCACTTTCCCTGCCGCCGTGATTTGCCCGGTAAAGAAGCGCCCAAATTCATGTGCCGCTTCAACAATGGCGCGATAACCAGCGATGTTCGCCATCGAACTGAGTGCGTCCAGCGATTGTGCGCGTGAGATACGCGGCACAGAGTCCATCGCCATCACGGTCACGTTACGTTCCGCAAGTTTTTGCATTAATTCCGGATTCTGCGCAGGCCAGATAAAACTCACCAGCGTTGTCCCTGGATTCAGTAACGCAATTTCATCATCTAACGGCGCATTGACCTTCAGAATGATCTCTGACTGCCAGACGTTATTCCCTTCTACAATTTCGGCGCCCGCTTGCACAAACGCTTTATCGTCAAAACTTGCCAGTTGACCCGCGCCGCTCTCTACCGCGACGGTAAAACCCAGTTTCAGCAGCTGTTCCACTGTTTTTGGCGTTGCTGCAACACGGGTTTCATTGGTTAACCGTTCTCTTGGTATGCCAATTCGCATGATATTCCCTTCCATCGGTTTTATTGATGATGGTTTGCCTGTGTCAGGATCCACACAAGCCGCTCATGTACGAGCTAAATGTTACTCCGTTAAAATAAATTAGTAACAAACGCCCTATAACGTACTGAAAATTATGCCTGTGATCTAGCGCCAAAAATCAGTATTTCGGCGTGAACTCGCAAAATATTAACGATTCAGCCGTGATAGTGGGATAAACACCTTAGAACGCTAGATAAAGACTGATAATTATCTTCGGTGGACAGGTAAAACGTGATATCGCCCCGGCACGAATCATTACTTAACATTAAATTAACTTATACAATTCAGTTGCTTCAGTAGTATTGATGCTGATACGGCTGTTTTTTAAGCATAGACCGTCATTTGAACAGGATTAAAATTGGCTTAAGGAATGTGATATGAAAAATGACGCAGACAGTTACACCGTTTAAATGCAATAATCAGCCACGTTTCTCGTTAATAACAATACCAGTACCTGGTTTGCGCAAGGCGAAGGATTATTTTTATGAAGCTTAAGAACACCCTCCTGGCGTCGGCACTGCTTTCTGCTACGGCCTTTTCCGTTAACGCAGCAACAGAACTGACACCGGAGCAAGCGGCAGCGGTTAAACCTTTTGACCGTGTAGTGGTTACCGGTCGTTTTAATGCTATTGGCGAAGCGGTGAAAGCCGTTTCTCGTCGCGCTGATAAAGAAGGTGCCGCCTCTTTTTATGTTGTCGACACTTCTGATTTTGGTAACAGCGGTAACTGGCGTGTGGTCGCTGACCTCTATAAAGCCGATGCTGAAAAAGCCGAAGAAACAAGTAATCGCGTTATCAACGGTGTTGTCGAACTGCCAAAAGATCAGGCCGTTCTGATTGAACCGTTTGATACGGTTACCGTTCAGGGCTTCTATCGTAGCCAGCCTGAAGTCAATGACGCCATCACCAAAGCGGCAAAAGCGAAAGGCGCTTACGCTTTCTACATTGTTCGTCAAATCGATGCTAACCAGGGCGGTAACCAGCGCATTACAGCGTTCATCTATAAAAAAGATGCTAAGAAACGCGTCGTACAAAGCCCGGATGTGATCCCGGCAGATTCCGAAGCGGGGCGTGCAGCTCTGGCTGCGGGTGGCGAAGCAGCGAAGAAAGTAGAGATCCCAGGGGTTGCGACAACCGCATCACCAAGTTCTGAAGTTGGTCGCTTCTTTGAAACCCAGTCATCAAAAGGCGGGCGTTACACTGTCACGCTTCCTGATGGTACTAAAGTCGAAGAACTGAACAAAGCAACAGCAGCGATGATGGTTCCATTCGACAGCATCAAATTCTCTGGCAACTATGGCAACATGACCGAAGTCTCCTATCAGGTTGCGAAACGTGCCGCGAAGAAAGGCGCTAAGTATTACCACATCACCCGCCAGTGGCAGGAACGTGGTAATAACCTCACCGTTAGCGCAGATCTGTATAAATAACTATTCAGTTACCACTATAAGGCGGCTTAATGCCGCCTTTCGCATTTTTAGTCACAAATTTCCCCACGACCATTGCATGCAGACACATCTCTTCGTAAAATCCCGCGCTTCAGTGGCAAACTCCATTTTTATGCGTTTTGCCCTAATATTTATTCTTCTAATCACGTTTTAACCACTGGATATCGATGGAAAAGAAACTGGGACTGAGCGCACTCACCGCGCTGGTATTAAGCTCAATGCTGGGCGCGGGTGTTTTCAGTCTGCCGCAAAATATGGCGGCAGTTGCCAGCCCGGCAGCACTGCTCATCGGCTGGAGCATTACTGGTGCTGGCATTTTATTGCTGGCCTTTGCCATGCTGATCCTCACACGCATTCGCCCCGAGCTTGACGGCGGCATCTTTACCTATGCCCGCGAAGGGTTTGGTGAGTTAATCGGCTTTTGTTCCGCATGGGGGTACTGGCTGTGCGCGGTTATCGCCAACGTCTCCTATCTGGTGATCGTTTTTTCCGCGTTAAGCTTTTTTACGGACACGCCGGAATTGCGTCTGTTTGGCGATGGCAATACCTGGCAATCGATCGTCGGTGCCTCGGCTTTATTGTGGATTGTTCACTTTTTGATCCTGCGCGGGGTACAAACCGCTGCCAGCATTAACCTGGTGGCGACACTGGCAAAATTGTTGCCGCTGGGCCTGTTTATTGTGCTGGCGATGATGATGTTCAAACTGGACACCTTCAAGCTCGACTTTACTGGCCTTGCACTTGGCGTACCGGTATGGGAACAGGTGAAAAACACCATGCTGATCACCCTGTGGGTTTTCATTGGTGTGGAAGGTGCTGTGGTCGTTTCGGCGCGTGCGCGTAATAAACGTGATGTAGGTAAAGCAACACTGCTGGCGGTTCTCTCCGCTCTGGGCGTTTACTTGCTGGTAACGCTGCTTTCGCTGGGCGTGGTAGCACGTCCTGAACTGGCTGAAATTCGTAACCCGTCAATGGCCGGTCTGATGGTGGAAATGATGGGACCGTGGGGCGAAATCATCATCGCTGCCGGTTTGATCGTTTCCGTTTGCGGCGCGTACTTAAGCTGGACCATCATGGCAGCAGAAGTTCCGTTCCTTGCAGCCACCCATAAAGCATTCCCGCGCATTTTCGCGCGCCAGAACGCACAAGCCGCGCCATCCGCCTCACTGTGGCTGACCAATATCTGCGTGCAAATTTGTCTGGTACTGATCTGGCTTACCGGTTCCGATTACAACACGTTGCTGACCATCGCCTCAGAAATGATTCTGGTGCCTTATTTCCTGGTCGGCGCGTTCTTGCTGAAAATCGCAACCCGTCCACTGCATAAAGCGGTAGGTGTCGGTGCCTGCATTTATGGCTTATGGTTATTGTACGCCTCTGGTCCAATGCATCTGCTGTTGTCCGTCGTTCTGTATGCGCCAGGGCTACTGGTCTTCCTGTACGCGCGTAAAACGCATACACATGATAATGTACTGAATCGTCAGGAAATGGTGCTGATTGGCATGCTGTTAATTGCCTCAGTTCCGGCGACCTGGATGCTGGTGGGATAACGTTCATCCCATCGTTGGATAGCAAAGGAGATAACGATGGGTAAAACCCACGCCTTGCCAATATTAATTACTGGAGGCGGCCGTCGCATCGGCCTCGCCCTCGCCTGGCATTTCATTAATCAAAAGCAACCGGTGATAGTCAGCTATCGGACACACTATCCTGCCATTGATGAGCTGATGAATGCGGGTGCGCTGTGTATTCAGGCTGATTTTTCGACCAACGACGGTGTGATGGCGTTTGCCGATGAAGTGCTAAAAAGCACCCACGGCCTGCGTGCGGTGTTGCACAATGCCAGTGCGTGGATGGCAGAAAAACCAGGTATGCCACTCACCGACGTACTGGCCTGCATGATGCAGATCCACGTTAATGCCCCATACCTACTTAACCACGCGCTGGAAAGATTACTGCGCGGGCACGGACACGCCGCCAGCGATATTATTCACTTTACCGATTATGTGGTGGAGCGCGGTAGCGACAAACATATTGCCTATGCTGCAAGCAAAGCAGCACTGGATAATATGACCCGCTCGTTTGCCCGCAAGCTGGCACCTGAAGTGAAAGTAAATTCTATTGCGCCATCGCTGATCCTGTTTAATGAGCATGATGATGCCGAATATCGTCAACAGGCACTGAATAAATCACTGATGAAAACCGCGCCTGGCGAGAAAGAAGTGATCGACCTGGTCGATTACTTACTTACCAGTTGCTTTGTCACCGGACGCAGTTTCCCACTTGATGGCGGTCGTCATCTGCGTTAATGCAGCTTAATCCAGCATATAATCAACACCCATGCGCTTAGTCCCCAGCACACTACAGAACCGATAAAAGCGGCGGGCAAGCGCATAATTCCGGTGAAATACCACAGCGACACCAGGTAAACAAAATAGGGAATTATCGACCACATACTAAAAATGATTGTTGCACGTAAGGCTTCAATGCCGCGTTCGCTGGCAACAATATAATGCGCGATGAGCGCAAAAGTCGGAAAAAGCGGAATCAGTCCGGCGATATAATAATTTTTCGTTTTTGCTAAAACACCAATCAACAGCACTACCAGCGCACCGAGCGCGGCTTTGATTACCAGCCCCATCTTTTTACCTTAACAATTCCATAACAAGTCACCAGTAGAATACCTGATGAAAACTTGTTTAGAAACGATTGATAGTAAGTAAAAACAGCGCGGTGTATTGTGACGTTTTTATATCTACCGTGAATGTTATGAACACTATCGTATTTGTGGAAGATGATGCGGAAGTCGGTTCACTGATTGCCGCGTACCTGGCAAAACATGATATGCAGGTTACCGTAGAGCCGCGCGGCGACCAGGCCGAAGAAACTATTCTGCGAGAAAATCCGGATTTGGTGTTACTCGATATCATGCTACCAGGCAAGGACGGCATGACCATTTGTCGTGATTTACGCGCAAAGTGGTCCGGACCTATTGTTCTTCTAACCTCTCTCGATAGCGATATGAACCACATCCTGGCACTGGAAATGGGTGCCTGCGACTATATTCTCAAAACGACGCCCCCTGCTGTTTTGTTAGCGCGTTTACGTTTGCATTTGCGTCAGAATGAGCAAGCCACACTGAGCAAAGGTCTTCAGGAAACGTCTCTGACTCCCTACAAAGCCCTGCATTTCGGCACGTTGACCATCGATCCCATCAACCGCGTAGTCACCCTGGCTAACACTGAAATCTCGCTCTCGACAGCTGATTTCGAATTATTGTGGGAATTAGCTACCCATGCTGGGCAAATCATGGACCGCGATGCATTGCTGAAAAATTTACGCGGCGTCAGTTATGACGGACTGGATCGTAGCGTGGACGTGGCTATTTCGCGGTTAAGAAAAAAACTGCTCGATAACGCCGCAGAACCTTATCGCATTAAAACTGTGCGTAACAAAGGCTATCTTTTTGCGCCTCATGCATGGGAATAAGCGATGAAAAAACTGTTTATCCAGTTTTACCTGTTATTGTTTGTCTGCTTCCTTGTGATGTCTCTGCTGGTTGGGCTGGTGTACAAATTTACCGCCGAACGCGCGGGCAAACAGTCGCTGGATGATTTGATGAACAGTTCGCTGTATCTGATGCGCAGCGAATTGCGTGAGATCCCCCCACACGATTGGGGTAAGACGCTGAAGGAGATGGATTTAAATCTCTCTTTCGATCTGCGTGTCGAGCCGCTGAGTAAATATCATCTTGATGATATTTCCATGCACCGACTGCGTGGCGGCGAGATTGTCGCCCTTGACGATCAGTACACGTTTTTACAGCGCATCCCGCGTAGCCACTATGTGCTGGCCGTTGGTCCTGTTCCTTATCTTTATTACCTCCATCAGATGCGATTGTTGGATATCGCCCTGATCGCTTTTATTGCCATTTCCCTCGCCTTTCCGGTGTTTATCTGGATGCGTCCGCACTGGCAGGATATGTTAAAACTGGAAGCAGCGGCGCAACGATTTGGCGATGGGCATCTCAATGAGCGTATCCACTTTGATGAGGGTTCAAGCTTTGAACGACTTGGTGTCGCATTTAACCAGATGGCGGACAATATCAACGCCTTGATTGCCAGTAAAAAACAGCTTATCGACGGAATCGCTCACGAACTGCGAACGCCGTTAGTGCGCTTGCGTTATCGACTGGAGATGAGCGATAACCTGAGCGCCGCCGAATCCCAGGCGTTGAATCGCGATATCAGTCAACTTGAAGCTTTAATTGAAGAGCTGCTGACTTATGCCCGACTCGATCGCCCACAAAACGAGCTTCATCTTAGCGAACCAGACCTGCCGTTGTGGCTGTCAACGCATCTGGCAGACATTCAGGCAGTAACGCCCGATAAAACGGTACGGATTAAAACGCTCGCGCAAGGCCATTATGCGGCGTTGGATATGCGCTTAATGGAGCGCGTGCTGGATAATTTGCTCAATAACGCCCTGCGCTACTGTCACTCAACGGTTGAAACCAGCCTGCTACTGTCGGGAAATAGAGCGACATTAATTGTTGAGGATGATGGCCCAGGGATTGCCCCAGAAAACCGCGAACATATCTTTGAACCTTTTGTTCGCCTCGATCCCAGCCGGGATCGCTCAACCGGCGGCTGCGGGCTGGGGTTGGCGATTGTCCACTCTATAGCACTAGCAATGGGCGGTACGGTTAATTGTGACACCAGCGAACTGGGGGGTGCCCGCTTCTCGTTTAGCTGGCCGTTATGGCATAACATCCCGCAATTTACCTCTGTTTGACATTACGCGCACGGTGGTCAAGTCACCACCACTGTGCTATAAAATAAGGATGTTGTAACTAAAGTGGTTAATATTATGGCGCGTTACGATCTCGTAGACCGACTCAACACTACCTTTCGCCAGATGGAACAAGAGCTGGCTGCATTTGCCGCTGAGCTAGAACAGCACAAATTGCTGGTTGCCCGCGTGTTCTCTTTACCGGAGGTGAAAAAAGAGGATGAGCATAATCCGCTTAATCGTATTGAGGTAAAGCAACATCTCGGCAAAGAGGCGCAGGCGCTGGCGTTGCGTCATTTCCGCCATTTATTTATTCAACAACAGTCCGAAAATCGCAGCAGCAAGGCCGCTGTTCGTCTACCTGGCGTGTTGTGTTACCAGGTCGATAACCTTTCGCAAGCAGTGTTGGTCAGTCATATTCAGCACATCAATCAACTCAAGACTACGTTCGAGCATATCGTCACGGTTGAGTCAGAACTCCCCACAGCGGCGCGTTTTGAATGGGTGCATCGCCACTTGCCGGGCCTAATCACACTTAACGCTTATCGCACGCTCACCGTTCTTCACGACCCCGCCACTTTACGTTTTGGCTGGGCCAATAAACATATCATTAAGAATTTGCATCGTGATGAAGTCCTGGCACAGCTGGAAAAAAGCCTGAAATCACCGCGCAGTGTCGCACCGTGGACGCGCGAAGAGTGGCAACGAAAACTGGAGAGAGAGTATCAGGATATTGCTACCCTGCCACAGGACGCGAAGTTAAAAATCAAACGTCCGGTGAAGGTGCAGCCGATTGCCCGCGTCTGGTACAAGGGAGATCAAAAACAAGTACAACACGCTTGCCCTACGCCGCTTATTGCGCTGATTAATCGGGATAATGGCGCGGGCGTGCCGGACGTTGGGGAGTTGTTAAATTACGATGCCGACAATGTGCAACACCGTTATAAACCACAGGCGCAGCCGCTTCGTTTGATCATTCCCCGGCTGCACCTGTATGTTGCAGATTAACGCCCTGCTTTCATACTGCCGACCATCTGTTTTGGCCGTACCCAGCTGTCAAACTCGGCTTCGCTAAGATACCCCAGCGCAAGGGCCGCAGCTTTTAAGGTCAGCCCTTCTTTATGCGCTTTTTTGGCGATCTCGGCGGCTTTGTCATAACCAATGTGAGTGTTGAGCGCAGTCACCAGCATCAGCGATTCATTGAGTAATTGATTGATTCGCTCACGATTCGGTTCAATGCCCACTGCGCAGTGTTTGTTGAAACTTTCCATGCCATCTGCCAGCAAGCGCACCGATTGCAGGAAATTGTGGATCACCATCGGACGGAAGACGTTCAGTTCAAAGTTACCGGAAGCGCCCCCCATGTTGATCGCCACGTCGTTCCCCATCACCTGACAGCAGAGCATGGTTAATGCCTCACACTGGGTTGGGTTCACTTTCCCCGGCATGATTGAGCTGCCCGGCTCATTTTCCGGGATTGAGATTTCACCAATTCCGCAGCGCGGGCCTGAGGCCAGCCAGCGGACATCATTGGCAATTTTCATCAGTGACGCAGCCAACCCTTTCAACGCGCCGTGCGCCTGAACCAGGGCATCACAGGTCGCCAGCGCTTCAAATTTGTTCGGCGCGGTAACAAACGGTGCGCAGGTAATGACTGCCAGTTCATCTGCCACGCGACGCGCATACTCCGGATGGGTATTTAGTCCAGTACCCACAGCTGTACCGCCCATAGCCAGTTCCGCTACATGCGGCAGGCTGTATTCGATATGTTTGAGATTATGCTCCAGCATCGCTACCCAGCCGGAAATCTCCTGCCCCAGTGTTAGCGGCGTGGCATCCTGCAAGTGGGTACGACCAATTTTGACGATATCGGCAAATGCGCGCGATTTCTCATTCAGCGTCTGTGTCAGGGTTTTAAGCTGCGGAATGAGTTGCTTGCGCAGCGCCAGTAGCGCCGCAACGTGCATCGCCGTCGGAAAGACATCATTGGAACTTTGGCTTTTGTTCACGTCGTCGTTAGGGTGAACTTTACGCTCCATCCCGCGCACGCCGCCAAGTAATTCACTGGCCCGATTAGCCAGCACTTCGTTCATGTTCATATTACTTTGCGTGCCGGAGCCGGTCTGCCAGATTGCCAGCGGGAATTCGTCGTCATGCTGTCCTGCCAATACTTCATCCGCCGCCTGCCGAATGGCGCTCGCTTTCTCTTCAGACAGCAAGCCTAAATCTTCATTAACTTTTGCCGCTGCGCGCTTGGTTAGCGCCAGCGCATGAATCAGTGAGGTGGGCATTTTCTCCGTCGAAATGCGGAAATGCTCCAGCGAGCGTTGAGTTTGTGCGCCCCACAGCTTATCTGCCGGGACATCAATCGCCCCCATCGAATCTTTTTCGCTGCGTACTGTATTCATGGCCTGCTCCTCACCTGATTAATTTTTTCTTTCTGTTTTGCTTTCGTTAAGCAACTTTTAGCTCACTCATTATTTACTATTTGATAACAAATGTTTGGTCTTTCGTGCCATGTAAAAAAACCGCCCCGAAGGGCGGCTCTGTTTATTTCACACAGCGGGTGCACTGTGTGAGTTGTATCTGCTGGAAGAAGTCATTTCCTTTATCATCCACAAGGATAAACGCCGGGAAATCTTCTACTTCAATTTTCCAGATGGCTTCCATTCCCAGTTCCGGATATTCAACACATTCCAGGCTCTTAATACTTCCCTTTGCCAATACTGCTGCCGGACCACCGATACTACCGAGGTAGAAACCGCCGTGTTTTTTACAGGCATCCGTCACCTGCTGGCTGCGGTTGCCTTTCGCCAGCATGATCATACTGCCGCCCTGCGCTTGCAGTTGATCGACATAAGAATCCATCCGTCCGGCGGTCGTTGGGCCAAGAGAACCGGAGGCATAACCTTCCGGCGTTTTGGCCGGACCCGCATAGTAAATCGGATGATCTTTGATGTACTGCGGCAGCCCTTCACCGTTATCCATCCGCTCTTTCAGTTTGGCGTGAGCAATATCACGACCGACGATAATCGTGCCATTCAGCGATAAGCGTGTAGAAACGGGATACTGCGACAACTGTGCGAGGATCTCTTTCATCGGACGGTTAAGGTCAACGCGCACCGCTTCGCCTTCTCCCGCTTTGCGCAGCTCTTCCGGGATATATTTGCCTGGATTATGTTCCAGTTTTTCGATCCAGATCCCCTGACGGTTGATCTTCGCTTTGATATTACGGTCAGCAGAACAGGAGACGCCCATACCGACCGGGCAGGATGCGCCGTGACGTGGCAGGCGAATCACGCGGATGTCGTGAGCGAAGTATTTACCACCAAACTGCGCACCCAGACCAAGATTTTGCGCTTCGATCAGCAATTCTTTTTCAAGTTCCACATCGCGGAACGCCTGACCGTGCTCATTTCCTTCCGTTGGCAGTTCATCATAGTATTTAGCGGAAGCCAGTTTCACCGTTTTAAGATTCGTTTCTGCTGAAGTTCCACCAATAACGAACGCAATATGATACGGAGGACAGGCCGCCGTACCCAGCGTGCGCATCTTCTCAACCAGGTAATTTTTCAGTTTTCCCGGCGTCAGTAACGCTTTGGTTTCCTGATAGAGATACGTCTTGTTTGCCGAACCGCCACCTTTGGCGATACAGAGGAATTTGTACTCGTCACCATCAACGGCATAAAGATCGATCTGCGCTGGTAAGTTAGTGCCGGTATTCACCTCTTTATACATATCCAGCGGCGCGTTTTGCGAGTAGCGCAGATTATCCTCGATATAAGTGTTATAGACACCGCGCGCCAGCGCTGCTTCATCACCGCCACCGGTCCATACACGCTGCCCTTTTTTACCAACAATAATCGCGGTGCCGGTATCCTGACAGGTTGGCAGAACGCCTTTTGCCGCGATGTCGGAGTTACGCAGGAATTGCAGCGCCACATATTTATCATTTTCGCTGGCCTCCGGGTCACGCAGAATATCGGCCACCTGTTGTTGGTGAGCCGGACGCAGCATAAATGACGCATCATGAAACGCCTGACGCGCCAACAAAGTTAACGCTTCGGGTGCGACTTTCAAAATCTCCTGCCCTTCAAATTCAGATACGCTAACGTGTTCGCTGGTTAGCAGGTAATACTCAGTATCATCTTTTTTGAGTGGAAAAGGAGCCTGATAATGAAAGGGTTTGTTTGACATTGTTCTCTCACTTACTGCCTGGTTTGGTTATGCTCTGGGCGGGTGTTCCGTTGCCCTGTTAAAAGCGAGTAACAATATCCTACACAGTTTTTTAACAAAAACTGAGACTAGTACGACTTTTTGCGGCTCCAGGTTACTTCCCGTAGGATTCTTGCTTTAATAGCGGGATTAATTTCCACATTAAAACAGGGATTGATCATGCAAAAACTCATTAACTCAGTGCAAAACTATGCCTGGGGCAGCAAAACGGCGTTGACTGAACTTTATGGTATGGAAAATCCGTCCAGCCAGCCGATGGCCGAGCTGTGGATGGGCGCACATCCGAAAAGCAGTTCACAGGTGCAGAATGCCGCCGGAGATATCGTTTCACTGCGTGATGTGATTGAGAGTGATAAATCGACTCTGCTCGGAGAGGCCGTTGCCAAACGCTTTGGCGAACTGCCTTTCCTGTTCAAAGTATTATGCGCAGCACAGCCGCTCTCCATTCAGGTTCATCCAAACAAACGCAATTCTGAAATCGGTTTTGCCAAAGAAAATGCTGCAGGTATTCCGATGGATGCCGCTGAGCGTAACTATAAAGATCCTAACCACAAGCCGGAGCTGGTTTTTGCGCTGACGCCTTTCCTTGCGATGAACGCGTTTCGTGAGTTTTCCGAGATTGTCTCCCTACTCCAGCCAGTCGCAGGTGCACATCCGGCGATTGCTCACTTTTTACAACAGCCTGATGCCGAACGTTTAAGCGAACTGTTCGCCAGCCTGTTGAATATGCAGGGTGAAGAAAAATCCCGCGCGCTGGCGATTTTAAAATCGGCCCTCGACAGCCAGCAGGGTGAACCATGGCAAACGATTCGTTTAATTTCTGAATTTTACCCGGAAGACAGCGGTCTGTTCTCCCCGCTGTTGCTGAATGTGGTGAAATTGAATCCTGGCGAAGCGATGTTCCTGTTCGCTGAAACACCGCACGCTTACCTGCAAGGCGTGGCGCTGGAAGTGATGGCGAACTCCGATAACGTGCTGCGTGCGGGTCTGACGCCTAAATACATTGATATTCCGGAACTGGTTGCCAATGTGAAGTTCGAAGCCAAACCGGCTAACCAGTTGTTGACCCAGCCAGTGAAACAAGGTGCAGAACTGGACTTCCCGATTCCGGTGGATGATTTTGCCTTCTCGCTGCATGACCTTAGCGAAGAAGAAACCACCATCAGCCAGCAGAGTGCCGCCATTTTGTTCTGCGTCGAAGGCGATGCAACGCTGTGTAAAGGTTCTCAGCAGTTACAGCTTAAACCGGGTGAATCAGCGTTTATTGCCGCCAACGAATCACCGGTGACTGTCAAAGGCCACGGCCGTTTAGCGCGTGTTTACAACAAGCTGTAAGAGCTTACTGAAAAAATTAACATCTCTTGCTAAGCTTATTAAAGGCTTATAACACCTTCAGGCGGCCAGTCCGCCTGATTTCATTTTATGGATAATCATTATGAATAAATCGCTGGTAGCGGTAGGCGTCATTGTTGCGCTAGGCGTAGTCTGGACAGGCGGCGCATGGTATACAGGCAAGAAGATAGAAACCCATCTCGAAGACATGGTCGCGCAGGCGAACGCGCAACTCAAACTGACAGCTCCTGAATCCAACCTGGAAGTAAGTTATCAAAACTATCATCGCGGCGTATTCAGCAGCCAGTTGCAGCTGTTGGTGAAACCCGTTGCCGGAAAAGAAAATCCGTGGATTAAAAGTGGTCAGAGCGTCATCTTCAACGAATCAGTTGATCATGGCCCCTTCCCCTTTGCCCAGCTTAAAAAACTGAACCTGATCCCGTCTATGGCATCAATTCAAACCACGCTGGTCAATAACGAAGTAAGCAAGCCACTGTTTGATATGGCAAAGGGTGAAACGCCTTTTGAGATTAACTCCCGCATTGGTTATAGCGGTGATTCCAGTTCCGATATTTCGCTCAAGCCACTGAATTACGAGCAAAAGGATGAAAAAGTCGCCTTTAGCGGCGGCGAGTTCCAGTTAAATGCTGACAGAGACGGTAAAACTATCTCCCTTTCAGGGGAGGCGCAAAGTGGTCGGATAGACGCGGTTAACGAATACAACCAGAAAGTGCAGTTGACCTTTAATAATCTGAAAACCGACGGTTCCAGCACGCTGGCAAGTTTTGGTGAGCGCGTAGGTAACCAAAAACTGTCGCTGGAAAAAATGACCATTTCAGTGGAAGGCAAAGAACTGGCACTGCTGGAAGGCATGGAGATCAGCGGTAATTCGGATCTGGTCAATGACGGTAAAACGATCAATAGCCAACTGGACTACTCGCTAAATAGCCTTAAGGTACAGAATCAGGATCTGGGCAGCGGCAAGCTGACTTTAAAAGTCGGCCAGATTGATGGCGAAGCCTGGCATCAGTTTAGCCAGCAATATAACGCGCAAACTCAGGCGCTGCTGGCACAGCCAGAAATTGCCAACAATCCCGAACTTTATCAGGAGAAAGTGACGGAAGCCTTCTTTAGCGCTCTGCCGCTGATGCTGAAAGGCGATCCGGTGATTACTATCGCGCCGTTAAGCTGGAAAAACAGTCAGGGTGAAAGTGCGTTGAATCTGTCGCTGTTCCTGAAAGATCCGGCAACGACAAAAGAAGCGCCGCAAACGCTGGCACAGGAAGTAGACCGCTCGGTTAAATCTCTGGATGCGAAACTGACCATTCCAGTGGATATGGCAACTGAGTTGATGACTCAGGTAGCGAAGCTGGAAGGTTATCAGGAAGATCAAGCGAAAAAACTGGCGAAACAGCAAGTTGAAGGTGCATCAGCAATGGGGCAGATGTTCCGTCTGACCACCTTGCAGGACAATACCATCACCACCAGCCTGCAATATGCTAACGGTCAGATCACGTTAAACGGGCAGAAAATGCCACTGGAAGATTTTGTTGGCATGTTTGCGATGCCGGCATTAAACGTTCCGGCTGTACCCGCTATTCCGCAGCAGTAATTCACAGCCAAAATGCCGGAGATTTTTCTCTCCGGCGTTTTTTCTTACTTCAGCATAAAGTCATACTGAATACTCATTTTCACATCCCAGTAATTCAGGCGATCGCCCAGTGTACTGCCATCTCGCTTTTCCCGCCCTTTATCGGCAGCAAGAAAGAAATTCATCCCTTGTAACGGCCCTTCGCTGACCCGATAGTTCATACCACCTAAGATACCCGCGCCTTCAATCCGCACATCTCGTTTACTGGATTCATAGCCGCGAGTCACAATCGGTGCAAATGTCAGCGTAAATTGCGGAGTTAAACGATAATTGACGCCCAATTGCCAGGACTGCATTCCTTCACGGTTACGATCAAGACTTAATGAAAAGGGATAGCCAATGTCGGTGTCCACCACGGCACCATTCATTGCATGGCGCAAATAACCACCACTGCCAAATACGCTTCCCCACGGCGCATTCCAGGTCAATTGTCCACTAACCAACGCCGTTTCATTGGGCTGGCTGGTATTACGACTTAAACCTTCGAGTTGCGCGTAAAAGCCGAGCAACTCCCCTTTCAACGTATAATTCGGGTCGAGCGGTATGCTTTTCTCGAGAATACTTTGTATCTGATTGGAAACATCTTTCTGTACCGATGCCCCCAGAGAATAGCGACTGGTATCATCATGCCAACTGGCGGCTAAAAAAGAACGTGCGCGATGTTTATCGTATTTTCCCGTCTGGCTGTTATAAACCCCTTCATCACGAATACCGGTTGTTGAATCGGTCCATAAAAATACTCGTGACCGCCACATTCCCCACAGATCAATATTTGGCGTTAAAGCCCAGTAACCTAATGCTCCTTCAGAAACTGTCGGTAATGTACGTTGCGAACTGCCAGCAATTAACGGAATACGATAAGGTAAGCTACCATAACTATAATCCGTCCCGAAGCGACCTAATTTAAGCAGGCTATTTTCACTGGGTTTTATTTTTACTGCACCCAGGGCAAAGCCAAAACTTTTATCACCATCAAGATACCACCGGGTACTCATATCAGCACGAGCACCTAATTTATAAACATAATACGCCCCGCCTTCAACGCCAATAATATTGGAATAATAACCACTATTGAAATCGAGCAATCCTCCCTGTACCCATGCGTAAATATCTCTTCCCGCGCCAGCACTGGGCTTATCAGCCCTGCGTAATTCATTTTTCAGTCTGATGCGTAGTCCCGCTTCATCGTCAGCCAGTTGCGCCGCGTAAGCAGAGGTAAGGCCAGAGGCAGCCGTCAGGCAAATAACGGCCATGGCTACTATTTTTCTCATAGTTGCACCTTTGATGTTCTGATTATTTTTATTGAATATTAATTAGTGATATCGGTGATTAATTGCTGCTGCATTTTTTTACGATTATCAATTTCAACCACGATTTCTTTGAATTTTTTATCCGTGAGCGGATAAAACCAGATAATGACGAATGCCAGCAGCATAAATCCGCAAGGTACTAAGGCAATTGATGTGCGGATGCCCATAATAACTTCCGGCGTTTGCACCTGATTGGCAATATATCCGCTTAATCCCAAAATAAAGGCAGGAATTGAACCTCCGATTGCCTGACCGCATTTACGGGTAAATGAGAATAGTGAATAGGTGAGCCCTTCTATTCGCACGCCGGTCAGGTATTCACCGTATTCTACAGTATCAGCTTCCAGTGCCCACATCACGGTCATGGTAACGCCCTGACCAATTGAAGCGATGGCCAACGCAACCAACGCCACCGGCAGTGACCAGACCGAAACCCAGAAGAACAGCAGATAACCGCAGGTTCCCAGCAAAGCGCCAATCAGGAAGGTATTCTTTTTACCGATCCTCGCGACCATCCCCGGCACCAGCGGTGCCGATGCCACAGTACCGACCAGGTTTTGCACCAGTACCAGCACAGTGAACAGCCCGGTATCATTTAACACATAGCGCACGTAGAACAACGACGAGGCGCTGACCGCGAAGGTCGAAATCAGCACACACAGCGCACCGATGCACAACATAAACAGCGGGCGATTCCGTTTCAGGGTTTGCAGACTGATCTTCAATGACGGCTGCGCCACGATACGTACCACATTCTCACGCGTCGATTTGAAGCAGATGAAGTAAAGCACCATTCCGGCAATCGCCAGCACAATCGTCCAGAAATGGTATACCGACACCATCTCTTCCGGACTGGAGTTCTTAATGCTCGGTCCTATCAGAAATGCCAGACAGACAAAGGTCAATGAAGCGGCAATCCCGCGAGCCGCGCCCAGACGGGCGCGGGATTGTGGTTGTTGGGTCATCGCGGTAGCAAGTGAACCATAAGGAATATTCACCAGGCTGTAGCAAAGCCCGAGGCCCATGTAGGTCAAATATGCATACACTACTTTGCTGCTATGGCTCCAGTCGGTCGGCACCCAGAATACCAGCACACTGAAGATCATTAACGGCGCAGTACCGAAGAGTAAAAACGGGCGGAATTTTCCCCAGCGGGTATTCACACTGTCCACCACTCGTCCGGCAAAGACGTCGGCGAAGGCATCGAATACCCGCACCAGTAACAGCATGGTGCCCGCCGCAGCGGCACCGACGCCAGCGACGTCGGTGTAGTAACTCAACAGGAAGAGCGCCCCCATTGCGAAGGCGAAGTTATTGGCGACGTCACCGAGGCTGTAGCCGACGATGGTGCGCCAGGAGAGTTGTTGATTCATTGTTTGCCTCCCTGCTGCGGTTTTTCACCGAAGTTCATGCCAGTCCAGCGTTTTTGCAGCAGAAAAGCCGCCGACTTCGGTTTGCGGTCGCGGGTGAAGATCCCTTTCTTGTTACCGCCAACGCGCAATATGCCTTGTGAGGTCGCAAAATCGGCGAAATTCCATACCTGTTCACCGACGACGGCGCTGACTCGATCAAAGACGCGGTGATACATATCCAGCCATGCACACTGATACTCTTCACTCCACATGTCGGTGTACATTGAGTGCAGCCCGGCTAACGTATCCACGCCGTATTCGGTGATGATAATCGGCTGATGCAGTTTCTCCTGCCAGGCCAGCAGTTCTTTTTCCAGTACCTTCTCTGCCGTTTCCAAATCGCCGCTTTGGACATACCAACCGTAATAACGGTTCAGACACAGCACATCAAAGAGATCGCTGATGGTATCGGTGTGAGCGTCGCAGAACATTACATTGACGCAGGTGATCGGACGCGTCGGGTCGAGTTTACGCGTTGCTTCCGCCAGTGGCGCGAAATATTCCCGTGCACCTTGCGGACGGGTATCCGGTTCGTTGGCAATACTCCACATCACCACGCTTGGGTGGTTTTTGTCACGCGCAATCAGCTCTTTAATCGCCTGTAAGTGCGCCTGCTGGGTTTCTCCGTTGACTGCCTCTTCGCTGTACAGTTCTTTCGGCTTGTTGCCCGCTTCGAAACCAATGCCTAAAGAGAGGTTAAAGCCTACAGCTGCAGTTTCATCAATCACCACGATGCCATGTTCATCTGCCCAGTCGAGCATCTCTTCAGCGTAAGGGTAATGCGAGGTACGGTAGGAGTTGGCCCCAATCCAGTCCATTAATGCGTGATCGTGCACCATCAGCACGTTATCGAATCCTTTGCCGCGCAAATCCGCATCTTCATGACGACCAAAGCCAGTAAAATAGAACGGTTTGTGGTTAATCAGGAACTGCTCGCCCTTCACTGCCACTGACCGGATGCCGACGCGCAGCGGGTAGATATCACACTCTGTCTGGCTTTTGGCTGTGACGCACAGTTCATAGAGATAACCTTCACCCGGTTGCCAGAGGTGCGGATTCACCACTTGCAAAGTCCCGCTGGTGCCTTGTCCAGTTGCAACCACCTGTTGATCCGCATCACGCAGTTCAACGCTGACATCACCATTTGCCACCACCTGCCAGTCAACAGACGCGTGGTTACAGTCTTGCGCGACATGCGTCACCACGGTGATATCGTCCACCCAGGTATTCGGCGTGGTGTAGAGCATTACGCTGCGATGGATCCCGGCGTAGTTAAAGAAATCATGAAAGTAAGACTGCTTTTTCTTGCCGTTTTCGTCGGTAATCACCATTCCCGGCGGGATAGTCTGCCAGTTCAGTTCGTTGTTCACACAAACAGTGATACGTACACTTTTCCCGGCAATAACATACGGCGTGACATCGGCTTCAAATGGCGTATAGCCGCCCTGATGCTCCATCACTTCCTGATTATTTACCCACACTTTGCCGTAATGAGTGACCGCATCGAAACGCAGCACGATACGCTGGCCTGCCCAACCTTTCGGTATAAAGACTTCGCGCTGATACCAGACGTTGCCCACATAATTACGAATATCTGCATCGGCGAACTGATCGTTAAAACTGCCCGGCACAGCAATTGCCCGGCTTTCTTGTAACGCGCTTTCCCACCAACGCTGATCAATTCCACAGTTTTCGCGATCCAGACTGAATGCCCACAGGCCGTCGAGTTTTTTGATTTCGCGGGTTGGGGTTTCTACAGGACGTAACATAAGGGACTCCTCATTAAAATAAAAATACTGGTCAACCTTTAATCTGATTAGTTAACCAATTATGTGTTGCACACAGTTATCTGTGAGAAACCCATGGAAGAGAAATGGAAATAAAAAGAACTGACACCGGGATCAAAAAACCAAAAACTGCAATACCCACAGCGTGATATAGATCGCATTAATCTTTAAAACAGCGTTGACAGAAGCCATAAAATAAGCAATCGAACGTTCGTTCGAGTATCTTAAAAACGATAAACTCTCATGACATATGGCTACGACGAATATTTTGGGGGGAATTCTCCGAACCCGGGAAGGATAATTTTTGCACAGAGAAATTACGATATGAAACGCGGGCTCAGTTGTCACCAGCCCGCGGAAAGAGAGAGGATCAGGATGCGGTTAATATACCGCCAATCATCGCGCGTAATCCCTGAGCAAACGACGCTTCACGCGCCAGATCTTCCGCTTCGATATCGGCCAGTACACCGTAGGTCAGATCCAGCAGTAAACGTGAAGTCATTGCCGTGTTGATGTCTGGGCTTATCTCGCCTTTTTGCTGGGCATCACGCATCCGCTGGGCAACAAATTCCGTGATCGTCATATGCTTATTTTTAAGCATGGCGGCGACCTGTGGGTTACGCATCCCTTCCGCCATAATTTCGACCACCAGCGCCCGTTGCCCAAAGGCCTCATGGGTGAGAGAGACAATAGACTCGACCATATAGTCAACGAAATGAATCCCTTCAATCGGTTCCCGGAAACGGGCCAGCGCCCTCTCCTGGTCCTGTAAGATAATCGCCTGAATCAAGGCTTCTTTGGAGATGAAATGGTGATAGAGCGTCCCGGGACTAATGGCGCAAGATTTACAGATGGCTTTCATCGAGGCACTGTGAAATCCATTTTCTGAAAAAATCTCTCTGGCAGCATTGAGGATCCGGGTCCGTGTCGGTTGTGCTTCAGTCTGCATGTTATCCATCATTAAACCATTATAGTTAGCGTGAATAACTAGTTTACCGCGTTGTCAGGTGAGCGCCTATCATTGCTGTTGAATAGTGCGAAGGCACACTCTATTCGTATACTTTTCACTCGTAAATTGGTTAACCAATATCCGTGATTTGGTTGCCAGTTGTTTAGCAGAGACGTTGATGAGTTTATCCCGGTAAACAACACGGACGGTTGTTTACCGGTCCGTTAGTGTATTAATTGAGCTCCTGTACCCCCCCACCGGAGACCGTGAGGATTTGTCCGCTTACCCAGCTGGCTGCAGGCGAGCAAAGGAATAGCGCCGCGTTAGCAATATCTTGCGGTTGGCCCAGACGTCTGATCGGCGTGTGCTGTAACATTTTTTGTTCAATTTCTGGTGTAATAACGGATTTCAGGGCATCGGTTAATATTGCCCCCGGCGCAATGCCATTTACCCGAATATTTTTTTCACCCAGGTCAAATGCCATATTTCTGACCAGATGACTGGCCGCAGCTTTAGATGAAGCATAGGAAGTCATGTTTATATTTTTATTTTCTGCCGCCATAGAAGTGATGGTCAGAATAACGCCACCGCCATTTTTTTCCATTTCTGGCGCAACAAGTTGTGACAGATGGAAAAAAGAAAACACATTCAGTTCATAAGCACGGCGAAAATCCGCCATTGGCATATCAAACGGTTTAGGACCACCGCCACCGGCGTTGTTAACCAGAATATCAACTTTACCCAGCTTACTGACGGCAAAGTCTGCCAGTGCAGAGAGTTCCTGTTCGGAAGTAATATCACAACGCCAGGCAAATGCCTGACCACCCAGTTGTTGAATTTCATCTACAACATGATTAGCTGCATCGGCGTTAATATCACTGACCACCACAGATGCGCCAGCTGTCGCGAATGTAATGGCGATTTCTTTACCAATACCTGCACCCGCACCTGTGATGATGGCGCATTTTCCGTCGAGTCTCAGGTTGTCAGAATTAAACACATAAACCTCCTGTGAACTTCAGTAAAAATAAAAGGCACCGCCTGTGTGCCACATTTTTTATCATTAACCTTGAGGAAAGGACACTACCAGGTATAGCAGATAAAGAGAGGATTATTTTGCCGCTATGAGCCGGGCGGGGATAATAAGATTGCGCGAATGCGTCTCTTCGTGGGTGATTTTTTGCATCATGCGATCCGCAAGAGTCGTACCAAGTTCCCGCGCAGGCGTGCTGGCCCAGGTAACAGGTATGTCATCAAGTGTGGTTGGCGTTGCATCGGTAAATGCCGCCAACGAAACCTGTTGTTCAAAGTAACGATCGACTCCGCTTTCCCCGCTTTGCCGCCCTGCTTTCAGCAAACCAAACCAGGCCCCCATCGCAATAGTTTCGTTGTAGCAAACCACGGCACTGATGGTCGGGTTATGACGCAAAAGCGCCGTGATAGCTTCCGCGGCTTGCTTCTGGCTGGAAGTGCACTCCAACACCCAATCGCTGTGAAACGGCAGGCCAAATTTTAGTAGAGTTGCACAATAGCCCCCCACCCGCTCTGCCCGGGTTAATGAGGAACTTTGCCCTCCCAGCCAGGCGATACGCTGATGCCCATTGCGAATGAGATGCTCCGTCAACAACTGTGCAGCCTGCATGTTATCCGGGCGAACCGTATCAACATCATCAAGATAACTGGCACGGGAAGCGAAAATCACCGGGATAGCTTTTTCTTCTGCCATCCGTCGCAGGTCATCGCTGCTTCCTGCAGCCCCGGCAATTACCACACCATCGACCCCCTGATTCAATAACAGTGAAAACCGCTGTGCCAGCTGCTCGCCGTCTTTACCGCCGTGAAGCAAAAAAACCATCCGTCCCTGCGCTTCCAGAGCTTCCGTCAATCCGGCCGTTAATTCGGCGTAAAACGGCGCAGATAAATCACGGACGATCAAACCAATGACGCCGCTTTGCCCGCCGCGCAGCGCCGACGCCTGACGATTGCGCACAAATCCCAGCTCTTCAATGGCGGCGTTAACGCGTTCTCCTGTGGCGGTAGAGATTCGCCCTTTGCCACTTAGCACCAGCGAAACGGTGCTTACCGACACACCCGCAGCCAGTGCAACATCATGAATGGTTATTTTTTTGGCGGTAGCCATGCAGATGACCTACTCCCTGATTATGTGACAGATAAAACGTTTTACCTTTTATTTATCTTATACCCGCTATTATCGTTGCGTAATGTGATTTGTGCCTCACTAAAATTTGATAAAACGTTTTATCTTCTCGCGCAATTTACTGAATCCAGATTGTTCTCTACTAGGAGTCGTTTTATGACGGCGAAAACAGCACCGAAAGTCACGCTGTGGGAGTTCTTCCAGCAGTTAGGCAAAACCTTCATGTTACCCGTGGCATTATTGTCGTTCTGCGGCATTATGCTCGGCATTGGTAGTTCTCTTAGCAGCCATGATGTCATCACCCTGATCCCGGTCCTGGGCAACCCCGTGTTGCAGGCTATCTTTACCTGGATGAGTAAGATTGGCTCGTTTGCTTTTAGTTTCCTGCCAGTCATGTTCTGTATCGCCATCCCGCTGGGCCTGGCACGCGAAAACAAAGGTGTAGCGGCATTTGCTGGCTTTGTCGGTTATGCGGTAATGAATCTCGCGGTAAACTTCTGGTTGACCAATAAAGGCATTCTGCCAACCACGGACGCCGCGGTTCTGAAAGCCAATAACATTCAGAGCATTCTTGGGATCCAGTCGATCGACTCCGGGATCCTCGGTGCAGTGATCGCCGGTATTATCGTCTGGATGCTGCATGAGCGTTTCCATAATATCCGCCTGCCGGATGCGCTGGCATTCTTCGGCGGTACGCGCTTCGTGCCAATCATCTCCTCACTGGTAATGGGTCTTGTCGGTCTGGTGATTCCATTAGTCTGGCCGATTTTCGCCATGGGTATTAGCGGCTTGGGCCATATGATAAACAGCGCGGGTGATTTCGGACCGATGCTGTTTGGTACCGGTGAACGTCTGCTGTTGCCGTTTGGTCTGCATCACATTCTGGTGGCATTAATTCGCTTTACCGACGCAGGCGGCACGCAGGAAGTCTGCGGTCAAACCGTCAGCGGCGCACTGACCATCTTCCAGGCGCAATTGAGTTGCCCGACCACTCACGGTTTTTCTGAAAGCGCCACGCGTTTCCTTTCGCAAGGCAAAATGCCTGCGTTTCTCGGCGGTCTGCCAGGTGCAGCGTTAGCTATGTATCACTGCGCGCGCCCGGAAAATCGCCATAAAATTAAAGGGCTGCTGATTTCTGGCCTGATCGCCTGTGTCGTTGGCGGCACGACCGAACCGCTGGAATTCCTGTTCCTGTTCGTAGCGCCAGTTCTGTATGTCATCCACGCGCTGTTAACCGGCCTCGGCTTCACCGTCATGTCTGTGCTCGGCGTCACCATCGGTAATACCGACGGCAATATCATCGACTTCGTGGTGTTCGGTATTTTGCATGGTCTGTCAACCAAGTGGTACATGGTGCCAGTGGTGGCGGCAATCTGGTTTGTCGTTTACTACGTCATCTTCCGTTTCGCTATCACCCGCTTCAATCTGAAAACCCCGGGGCGCGATAGCGAAGTTGCCAGCTCAATCGAAAAAGCCGTTGCCGGTGCACCGGGTAAATCAGGTTACAACGTTCCGGCAATCCTCGAAGCCTTAGGCGGTGCCGACAATATTGTCAGCCTCGATAACTGCATTACCCGTCTGCGTTTGTCTGTGAAAGATATGTCGCTTGTTAATGTGCAGGCACTGAAGGACAATCGGGCAATTGGCGTAGTACAACTTAATCAACATAACCTGCAGGTTGTTATCGGGCCACAAGTTCAGTCAGTAAAAGATGAAATGGCCGGTCTGATGCATACTGTTCAGGCATAAGGATAAGATATGTTCGATTTTTCAAAGGTCGTGGATCGTCATGGCACATGGTGTACGCAGTGGGATTATGTCGCTGACCGTTTCGGCACTGCTGACCTGTTACCGTTCACGATTTCAGACATGGATTTTGCCACTGCCCCCTGCATTATCGAGGCGCTAAATCAGCGCCTGATGCACGGCGTGTTTGGCTACAGCCGCTGGAAAAACGATGAGTTTCTCGCGGCTATTGCCCACTGGTTTTCCACCCAGCATTACACCGCCATCGATCCTCAGTCGGTGGTGTATGGCCCTTCTGTTATCTATATGGTTTCAGAACTGATTCGTCAGTGGTCTGAAACAGGTGAAGGCGTGGTGATCCACACACCCGCCTATGACGCATTTTACAAGGCCATTGAAGGTAACCAGCGCACAGTAATGCCCGTTGCTTTAGAGAAGCAGCCTGACGGCTGGTTTTGCGATATGGGCAAGCTGGAAGCCGTGCTGGCGAAACCAGAATGTAAAATTATGCTCCTGTGTAGCCCACAGAATCCTACCGGGAAAGTGTGGACGTGCGATGAGCTGGAGATCATGGCTGACCTGTGTGAGCGTCATGGTGTGCGGGTTATCTCCGATGAAATCCATATGGATATGGTTTGGGGCGAGCAGCCGCATATTCCCTGGAGTAATGTGGCGCGCGGAGACTGGGCGTTACTCACGTCGGGCTCGAAAAGCTTTAATATTCCCGCCCTGACCGGTGCTTACGGGATAATAGAAAATAGCAGCAGCCGTGAAGCCTATTTATCGGCACTGAAAGGACGTGATGGCCTTTCTTCCCCTTCAGTACTGGCGTTAACTGCCCATATCGCCGCCTATGAGCAAGGCGCGCCGTGGCTGGATGCCTTACGCGTCTATCTGAAAGATAACCTGACGTATATCGCAGATAAAATGAACGCCGCATTCCCTGAACTCAATTGGCAGATCCCGCAATCCACTTATCTGGCCTGGCTTGATCTACGTCCGTTGAATATTGACGACAACGCGTTGCAAAAAGCGCTTATCGAGCATGAGAAGGTCGCGATCATGCCGGGGTATATCTACGGTGAAGAAGGTCGTGGTTTTGTCCGTCTCAATGCCGGCTGCCCACGTTCGAAACTGGAAAAAGGTGTTGCTGGATTAATTAACGCCATCCGCGCTGTTCGTTAACCCCAATTGCGCAACGTAAAAAATCGTTGCGCAATCGTGGATTTTTACCCTGCTTTGTTTTTATAATGGTGCGCACTTTTATATCCAGAAAAAGAGTGCGACCATGATTGATACCACCCTGCCATTAACTGATATCCATCGCCACCTTGATGGCAACATTCGTCCCCAGACCATTCTTGAACTTGGCCGCCAGTATAATATCTCGCTTCCTGCACAATCCCTGGAAACACTGATTCCCCACGTTCAGGTCATTGCCAACGAACCCGATCTGGTGAGCTTTCTGACCAAACTTGACTGGGGCGTTAAAGTTCTCGCCTCTCTTGATGCTTGCCGCCGCGTGGCATTTGAAAACATTGAAGATGCAGCCCGTAACGGCCTGCACTATGTCGAGCTGCGTTTTTCACCGGGCTACATGGCAATGGCACATCAGCTGCCTGTAGCGGGTGTTGTCGAAGCGGTGATCGATGGCGTACGTGAAGGTTGCCGCACCTTTGGTGTGCAGGCGAAGCTTATCGGCATTATGAGCCGGACCTTCGGTGAAGCCGCCTGTCAGCAAGAACTGGAGGCCTTTTTAGCCCACCGTGACCAGATTACCGCACTTGATTTAGCCGGTGATGAACTTGGTTTCCCGGGAAGTCTGTTCCTTTCTCATTTCAACCGCGCGCGTGATGCGGGCTGGCATATTACCGTCCATGCAGGCGAAGCTGCCGGGCCGGAAAGCATCTGGCAGGCGATTCGTGAACTGGGGGCGGAGCGTATTGGACATGGCGTAAAAGCCATTGAAGATCGGGCGCTGATGGATTTTCTCGCCGAGCAGGAAATTGGTATTGAATCCTGTCTGACCTCCAATATTCAGACCAGCACCGTGGCAGAGCTGGCGGCACATCCGCTGAAAACGTTCCTTGAGCATGGCATTCGTGCCAGCATTAACACTGACGATCCCGGCGTACAGGGAGTGGATATCATTCACGAATATACCGTTGCCGCGCCGGCTGCTGGGTTATCCCGCGAGCAAATCCGCCAGGCGCAGATTAATGGTCTGGAAATGGCTTTCCTCAGCGCAGAGGAAAAACGCGCACTGCGAGAAAAAGTCGCCGCGAAGTAACAAAAATGGATGGTGCTAATTGCACCATCCTCTTTTCACGCCAGACACAGCGTCGCGCGATGTTTGGCGGATTCGATGCCCAGCTCAATCAACTCCATTACCTGGATTGCCTGACTTGACGGAACCGGATTTTCACCATCGCCATTTAACGCATCACGAATAGCCGCATAGTAAGCCGGATAATTCCCCGGCACCGTCAACAGCGTTTCTTCGACACGTTCCTCACCTTCCACGCGGGTAAGTACGCCATCACGCATATCGTAGCCCCAGTCTTCCTGCGGCAGACGCTCGCCATTTTTCAGACGTTCTTCCTGTGGATCGAGGCCATATTTCACATAACTGCCTCGGGATCCATGCACGATATAACGTGCTGACTCAGCGGCTGCCAGCATGGTGCCGTGTAAAATGACTCGCCGCTGCGGATAGGACAAGATGGCGTGGAAATAATCAGTCGACTGCGCTCCGGGCCGTAACTGTGCCAAATCTACCGTCATGCTAACCGGTAAACCAAATAGCGTAATGGCCTGATCAAGAAGATGCGGTGCTAAATCGTACCAGATACCGCTGCCAGGGCCGCCCTGTTCACGCCAACGATCGCGCACCTGCGGACGGAAGCGGTCAAAATGAGACTCAAAGTAAGCAACTTCACCCAGTACGCCTTCCGCGAGCAAACCTTTTAGCGTCAAGAAATCGCTATCCCAGCGACGGTTATGGAATACAGACAGCACACGCCCCAGGCTTTTTGCCAGCGCTTCCAGCTCTCGCGCTTGTGACAGTGTCACGGTAAAGGGTTTATCAACGACCACATGTTTACCCGCCTCAAGCGCCGCTTTGGCTAACGGGAAATGGGTATCGTTGGGTGTAGGGATGACAATCAGGTCTATGTTGGGATCGTTAAACAGATGCTTCGGCTCAGAGACAACCGTAACCGTTGGCCAGTCGGCTTTTACTTTTGTTTCATCGCTGCTGGAGATTACCGCCAGTTCCAGCCCGGGCGTGCCCGCAATCAGGGGCGCATGGAAGGTTTTGCTCGCATAACCATACCCAATCAACCCAACACGGATGTTGTCGCTCATGTCATTGCCTCTCATTGAAGTATGATGGCTATTTGACACTATCCTTTACCCTCGCTCAACAGTTTAATAACCTGCCAGCAATAAGGGATGTTGTTTAACTTAAGTCAAAAAAATAGCGAATTTTCCAACGACAAAAGCTAAATATCGCAAAAACCTCAGTAAAAATCTTGCTGGAGCTATTATTGCTAAGTAACATTTACCCCCTGAAGTTAATGGATCAATCAACAGAGATGTGGGCTGTAATGAATCGTCTTATTGAATTAACAGGTTGGATCGTTCTTGTCGTTTCAGTCATTCTTCTTGGCGTGGCGAGTCACATTGACAACTATCAGCCACCTGAACAGAGTGCTACGGTACAACACAAGTAAGCTCTACTCTTGTAGAGCGACATGCTGCCCGACCGGGTGCATGTTTTAACTTGTCGGATATTAAACCAGGAATTTATTATCTTGTTCGATGTTGTTGATGATTGTCAGGGATAGTAAAGCGCGTTACTCTTTCCAGAGCAGTTTTTCATCCCTGAATATTTGCCATCAGCGCATTCTTATTATTGTAATAATACAAACGTTCACTTTTGGTGAAATTTTATCATCACTAATAATACCTACCCCTTTGGTATTAATTATTTTATGGACCTTTTATGACTGTTCAGGACTACTTATTAAAATTTCGCAAAATCAGTTCACTCGAAAGTCTGGAAAAACTCTACGACCATCTTAATTACACCCTGACGGACGATCAGGAACTGATCAATATGTATCGTGCTGCCGATCACCGTCGCGCAGAGCTGGTTTCTGGCGGGCGTTTGTTTGACCTCGGCCAGGTACCGAAGTCCGTCTGGCACTATGTCCAATAAAGAAAGTAGCGATCGGTTATAAAAGCCTTATAATAACGCCCCTAAAATTAGATTTGCCTGTTTGCGTCGCTATTATGGAGAACCTATGACCACCACAACGCCACAACGTATTGGAGGCTGGTTGCTTGGCCCATTGGCCTGGCTTTTAGTCGCTCTGTTAAGTACGACGCTGGCGTTGTTGCTGTATACCGCTGCGTTATCTTCTCCGCAAACATTTCAAACGCTCGGCGAACAAGCACTGACGACACAAATCTTATGGGGCGTTTCTTTTATTACCGCTATCGCCATGTGGTATTACACACTGTGGTTGACCATCGCTTTCTTTAAACGTCGGCGTTGTGTTCCTAAACACTATATTATCTGGCTGCTTATTTCCGTATTGCTGGCAGTAAAAGCGTTCGCTTTTTCACCCGTGGAAGATGGCATAGCCGTTCGCCAGTTACTGTTTACTTTGTTGGCAACCGCATTGATCGTCCCCTATTTTAAACGCTCGTCGCGGGTGAAAGCGACGTTTGTGAATCCGTAATAACCTTACAGTTAACCTGTTGTCGCCTGCTCTGGATTAACGGATAATAGGCGGCTTTTTTATTTCAGGCCGAAAAATGACTGACTACCTGTTACTGTTTGTCGGAACTGTACTGGTCAATAACTTTGTACTGGTCAAGTTTCTCGGTCTCTGTCCGTTTATGGGGGTTTCCAAAAAGCTGGAAACCGCGATGGGCATGGGGCTGGCTACAACGTTTGTGATGACGCTGGCGTCTATTTGCGCCTGGCTTATCGATACGTGGATTTTGATCCCGCTTAATCTGATTTACCTGCGCACCCTGGCGTTTATTCTGGTGATTGCTGTGGTTGTGCAGTTCACCGAGATGGTGGTGCGTAAAACCAGCCCGGTGCTTTACCGTCTGCTGGGGATTTTTTTGCCGCTTATCACCACCAACTGTGCAGTGCTCGGCGTGGCGTTGCTGAATATCAATCTCGGGCACAATTTCTTGCAGTCGGCGCTGTACGGTTTTTCCGCCGCTGTCGGTTTCTCGCTGGTGATGGTGCTCTTCGCCGCCATCCGCGAACGCCTTGCTGTGGCTGATGTCCCGGCACCTTTTCGCGGTAATGCCATTGCGTTAATTACCGCAGGTCTTATGTCTCTGGCCTTTATGGGCTTTAGTGGTTTGGTGAAGTTGTAATGAATGCTATCTGGATTGCCGTTGCCGCCGTGAGCCTGCTGGGCCTGGCGTTTGGCGCCATTCTGGGTTATGCCTCCCGCCGTTTTGCGGTGGAAGACGATCCGGTCGTTGAGAAAATTGACGAAATCTTACCGCAGAGCCAGTGTGGTCAATGCGGTTATCCCGGCTGTCGCCCCTACGCGGAAGCCATCAGCTGTAACGGTGAAAAAATTAACCGCTGCGCCCCAGGTGGCGAAGCTGTGATGCTAAAAATTGCTGAGTTGCTTAATGTCGAGCCACAGCCGCTGGATGGCGAAGCGCAAGAGCTAACGCCTGCGCGGATGGTGGCGTTTATTGATGAAAATAACTGTATTGGCTGCACTAAATGTATTCAGGCGTGTCCGGTAGACGCCATCGTTGGTGCTACCCGCGCCATGCATACGGTAATGAGTGATCTCTGTACGGGCTGCAATTTATGTGTTGATCCGTGCCCGACGCACTGCATCTCGTTGCAACCGGTTGCAGAAACACCTGACTCCTGGAAATGGGATCTGAACACCATTCCCGTGCGTATCATTCCCGTGGAACACCATGCTTAAGTTATTCTCTGCATTCAGACAAAATAAAATCTGGGATTTCAACGGCGGCATCCATCCACCGGAGATGAAAACCCAGTCCAACGGTACGCCCCTGCGCCAGGTACCACTGGCGCAGCGTTTTGTTATTCCACTGAAACAGCATATTGGCGCTGAAGGTGAGTTGTGCGTTAGTGTCGGCGATAAAGTACTGCGCGGCCAGCCGCTTACCCGTGGACGCGGCAAAATGCTGCCAGTTCACGCGCCCACCTCGGGTACCGTTACGGCTATTGCGCCCCACTCTACGGCTCATCCTTCAGCTTTAGCTGAATTAAGCGTGATTATTGATGCCGATGGCGAAGACTGCTGGATCCCGCGCGACGGCTGGGACGATTATCGCTCTCGCAGTCGCGAAGAGTTAATCGAGCGCATTCATCAGTTTGGTGTTGCCGGGCTGGGTGGTGCGGGATTCCCGACAGGCGTTAAATTGCAGGGCGGCGGAGATAAGATTGAAACGTTGATTATCAACGCTGCTGAGTGCGAGCCGTACATTACCGCCGATGACCGTTTGATGCAGGATTGCGCGGCTCAGGTCGTAGAGGGTATTCGCATTCTTGCGCATATTCTGCAGCCACGCGAAATTCTTATCGGCATTGAAGATAACAAACCGCAGGCGATTTCCATGCTGCGCGCGGTGCTGGCGGACTCTCACGATATTTCTCTGCGGGTGATTCCAACCAAATATCCTTCTGGCGGTGCTAAACAATTAACCTACATTCTGACCGGGAAGCAGGTTCCACATGGCGGGCGTTCATCCGATATCGGCGTATTAATGCAAAACGTCGGCACTGCTTATGCAGTGAAACGTGCCGTTATTGATGGCGAACCGATTACCGAGCGTGTCGTGACCCTGACTGGCGAAGCAATCGCACGCCCGGGCAACGTCTGGGCACGGCTGGGTACGCCAGTGCGTCATTTATTGAATGATGCCGGATTCTGCCCCTCTGCCGATCAAATGGTGATTATGGGCGGCCCGCTAATGGGCTTTACCTTGCCATGGCTGGATGTCCCGGTCGTAAAGATTACCAACTGTCTGTTGGCTCCCTCTGCCAATGAGCTTGGCGAACCACAGGAAGAACAAAATTGCATCCGTTGTAGCGCCTGTGCTGACGCCTGCCCTGCGGATCTTTTGCCGCAACAGCTGTACTGGTTCAGCAAAGGTCAGCAACACGATAAAGCCACCACGCATAACATTGCCGACTGCATTGAATGTGGGGCTTGCGCGTGGGTTTGCCCGAGCAATATCCCCCTGGTGCAATATTTCCGTCAGGAAAAAGCTGAAATTGCGGCTATTCGTCAGGAAGAAAAGCGCGCCGCAGAAGCCAAAGCGCGTTTCGAAGCGCGCCAGGCTCGTCTGGAGCGCGAAAAAGCGGCTCGCCTTGAACGACATAAGAGCGCAGCCGTTCAACCTGCAGCCAAAGATAAAGATGCGATTGCTGCCGCTCTGGCGCGGGTGAAAGAGAAACAGGCCCAGGCTACACAGCCTATTGTGATTAAAGCGGGCGAACGCCCGGATAACAGCGCAATTATTGCAGCACGGGAAGCCCGTAAAGCGCAAGCCAGAGCGAAACAGGCAGAACTGCAGCAAACTAACGACGCAGCAACCGTTGCTGATCCACGTAAAACCGCAGTTGAAGCCGCTATCGCCCGCGCCAAAGCGCGCAAGCTGGAACAGCAACAAGCTAATGCGGAACCAGAAGAACAGGTCGATCCGCGCAAAGACGCCGTCGAAGCCGCTATTGCCCGTGCCAAAGCACGCAAGCTGGAACAGCAACAGGCTAACGCAGAGCCAGAACAACAGGTCGATCCGCGCAAAGCCGCCGTCGAAGCCGCTATTGCCCGTGCCAAAGCACGCAAGCTGGAACAGCAACAGGCTAATGCGGAACCAGAACAACAGGTCGATCCGCGCAAAGCTGCCGTCGAAGCCGCTATTGCCCGTGCCAAAGCGCGCAAACTGGAACAGCAACAGGCTAATGCGGAGCCAGAAGAACAGGTTGATCCGCGCAAAGCGGCAGTTGCCGCGGCTATTGCCCGCGTTCAGGCCAAAAAAGCCGCCCAGCAAAAGGTTGTAAACGAGGACTAAATGGTATTCAGAATAGCTAGCTCCCCTTATACCCATAACCAGCGCCAAACATCGCGCATTATGCTGTTGGTGTTGCTCGCAGCCGTGCCAGGAATCGCAGCGCAACTGTGGTTTTTTGGTTGGGGTACTCTCGTTCAGATCCTGTTGGCGTCGGTCAGTGCTCTGTTAGCCGAAGCTCTCGTACTCAAACTACGCAAGCAGTCGGTAGCCGCAACGTTGAAAGATAACTCAGCATTGCTGACAGGCTTATTGCTGGCGGTAAGTATTCCCCCCCTCGCGCCATGGTGGATGGTCGTACTGGGTACGGTGTTTGCGGTGATCATCGCTAAACAGTTGTATGGCGGTCTGGGGCAAAACCCGTTTAATCCGGCAATGATTGGTTATGTGGTCTTACTGATCTCCTTCCCGGTGCAGATGACCAGCTGGTTACCGCCGCATGAAATTGCGGTCAACATCCCTGGTTTTATCGACGCCGTACAGGTTATTTTCAGCGGTCATACCACCAGTGGCAATGATATGAACACACTACGCTTAGGTATTGATGGCATAAGTCAGGCAACACCGCTGGATACATTCAAAACCTCTGTCCGCGCCGGTCATTCGGTTGAACAGATTATGCAATATCCTATCTACAGCGGTATTCTCGCGGGTGCAGGCTGGCAATGGGTGAATCTCGCCTGGCTGGCTGGCGGCGTGTGGTTGCTATGGCAGAAAGCGATTCGCTGGCATATTCCCCTCAGCTTCTTAGTAACGCTGGCGTTATGCGCAACGTTGGGCTGGTTGTTCTCACCAGAAACACTGGCAGCACCGCAAATTCATCTGCTGTCTGGAGCGACCATGCTCGGCGCATTCTTTATTTTGACTGACCCGGTTACCGCTTCTACGACCAATCGTGGTCGTCTTATTTTCGGCGCGCTGGCGGGCTTATTAGTCTGGTTGATCCGCAGTTTCGGCGGCTATCCTGACGGCGTGGCTTTTGCCGTCCTGCTGGCGAACATCACGGTTCCTCTGATCGATTACTACACGCGTCCGCGCGTCTACGGCCATCGCAAAGGGTAAACCATGCTGAAAACTATCCGAAAACACGGCATTACACTGGCACTATTTGCAGCGGGTTCTACAGGGTTAACTGCGGCCATCAATCAGATGACCAAAACGACAATTGCTGAACAGGCCAGTCTGCAACAAAAGGCGTTATTTGATCAGGTGCTGCCAGCCGAACGCTATAACAATGCGCTGGCACAGAGTTGCTATCTGGTAACTGCGCCAGAGTTAGGTAAAGGTGAGCATCGGGTTTACATCGCCAAACAGGATGACAAACCGGTAGCCGCCGTTCTGGAAGCAACCGCGCCAGATGGCTATTCTGGTGCGATTCAGCTGCTGGTGGGAGCCGATTTTAACGGCACGGTGCTAGGCACGCGCGTGACAGAGCACCACGAAACGCCAGGGCTTGGCGATAAAATCGAACTGCGCCTTTCTGACTGGATCACCCATTTTACGGGTAAAAAAATCAGTAGTACGGATGATGCGCACTGGGCGGTGAAGAAAGATGGTGGTGATTTCGACCAGTTCACCGGCGCGACGATTACTCCGCGCGCGGTGGTAAATGCGGTAAAACGCGCCGGATTGTACGCTCAGACGTTACCGGCACAACTTTCTCAACTTCCTGCCTGTGGAGAATAAAGCGTGAGCGAAATTAAAGACGTTATTGTTCAGGGGTTGTGGAAAAACAACTCTGCGCTGGTCCAGTTGCTCGGCCTTTGTCCGCTGCTGGCGGTCACGTCCACTGCCACCAACGCCCTGGGTTTAGGACTTGCGACTACGCTGGTACTGACGCTGACCAACCTGACCATTTCGACGCTGCGTCACTGGACGCCAGCCGAGATCCGCATTCCCATTTACGTGATGATCATCGCCTCGGTGGTCAGCGCTGTACAGATGCTGATCAACGCCTACGCCTTTGGCCTGTATCAATCGTTAGGGATTTTTATTCCGCTGATTGTCACTAACTGTATTGTTGTGGGGCGCGCTGAAGCCTTCGCTGCTAAAAAAGGTCCGGCACTTTCGGCACTGGACGGCTTTTCAATTGGTATGGGCGCAACCTGCGCCATGTTCGTGCTGGGTTCACTACGCGAAATTATCGGCAATGGCACATTGTTTGACGGTGCAGATGCGCTGTTAGGTAGCTGGGCAAAAGTATTACGCGTGGAGATATTCCACACCGACTCCCCTTTCCTGCTGGCGATGCTGCCACCAGGTGCATTTATTGGCCTGGGACTGATGCTGGCAGGGAAATACCTGATTGATGAAAGAATGAAAAAGCGCCGTGCTGAAGCAGCTGCCGAACGTGCATTGCCAAACGGTGAAACAGGGAATGTCTGATGAACAAAGCAAAACGCCTGGAGATCCTCACCCGCCTGCGTGAGAACAATCCTCATCCCACTACTGAGCTTAATTTCAGTTCGCCTTTTGAATTGCTGATTGCCGTGCTGCTTTCCGCTCAGGCCACCGATGTCAGCGTTAATAAGGCGACGGCAAAACTCTACCCGGTAGCGAATACGCCTGCAGCGATGCTTGAGCTGGGCGTCGAAGGGGTGAAAAGCTATATCAAAACTATTGGGCTTTATAACAGCAAAGCAGAAAATATCATCAAAACCTGCCGTATCTTACTGGAACAGCATAATGGCGAGGTGCCTGAAGATCGAGCTGCGCTTGAAGCCCTGCCTGGTGTAGGTCGTAAAACAGCCAACGTCGTATTAAACACTGCATTCGGCTGGCCGACTATTGCTGTCGACACGCACATTTTCCGCGTTTGTAATCGTACTCAATTTGCGCCGGGGAAAAACGTCGAACAGGTAGAAGAAAAGCTACTGAAAGTGGTTCCGGCAGAGTTTAAAGTCGACTGCCACCATTGGTTGATCCTGCACGGGCGTTATACCTGTATTGCCCGCAAGCCTCGCTGTGGCTCTTGTATTATTGAAGATCTTTGTGAATACAAAGAGAAAGTTGACATCTGAAGAAAAGGGGTAACACCGATTACCCCATTGATAACCTTTCTTTATCCTCTTTTAAAACATCTTTTTAACGTCAATGATGCCATTGCTTAGCGTTATCATCAGGTAATCCGTTTGCGGATAACCAAAAATGCAGGTTAATTGTTTTTTTAATAGCGAAATTTTCTATTCATTCGTGATCAAGATCACGATGCTGTGGCAATGTAAAAACATTGCAAGAACTAGGTTAAAATCATTTAAATTTACACACGCAACAAATATTGACCTACAAAACATTACACTGGCTATTTTTCATAAACTGGACTATCTCACTAGGAAAAACGCTAAATAGCAGAACATATCGCCGTTAAGCCATCATCCCCCTCTCATGGTAGTGAAAAAATCTGCCGTTACGTTTTTTGAAAAATTTAACGCTGGATAACATTTCCCGGAATGGTTGAATTCCCCGCCTCAGTTATATGTAACAGATTATTACAAAGGACTTGTCTGAAAGTGCAAGATAGTGAACATTACCTGCCGTTTCCCCTCCCACTATAACAATTGCGCGTATGTTTTTTAGGCATAACGCGAGAAAGCACCCCCGTTAATATGGGATGTAAAAAAAGAGGTAAAAGTGTCCACTGCAAACCAAAAACCAACTGAAAGCGTCAGTTTGAACGCTTTCAAACAACCGAAGGCGTTCTATCTCATCTTCTCGATTGAGTTATGGGAACGTTTTGGTTATTACGGCCTACAAGGAATTATGGCTGTTTACCTGGTTAAACAACTGGGTATGTCTGAAGCGGATTCAATCACCCTTTTCTCTTCCTTTAGTGCCCTGGTTTATGGTCTGGTCGCTATCGGCGGCTGGTTAGGTGACAAGGTACTGGGTACTAAACGCGTAATTATGCTTGGCGCTATTGTGCTGGCGATTGGTTATGCTCTGGTTGCCTGGTCTGGTCACGACGCCGGTATCGTTTATATGGGTATGGCGGCTATTGCGGTCGGTAACGGCCTGTTTAAAGCTAACCCGTCTTCTCTGCTTTCTACATGCTATGAGAAAAACGACCCGCGTCTGGACGGTGCATTCACCATGTACTACATGTCCGTCAACATCGGCTCTTTCTTCTCTATGATCGCCACCCCGTGGCTGGCCGCGAAATACGGCTGGAGTGTTGCGTTTGCGTTGAGCGTTGTAGGCCTGCTGATCACTATCGTTAACTTCGCCTTCTGCCAACGCTGGGTTAAACAGTACGGTTCAAAACCAGACTTCGAGCCTATCAACTACCGTAACCTGCTGCTGACCATTATTGGTGTTGTGGCACTGATCGCTATCGCCACCTGGCTGCTGCACAATCAGGAAGTTGCGCGTATGGCGCTGGGCGTTGTTGCCTTTGGTATCGTGGTTATCTTCGGTAAAGAAGCCTTCGCGATGAAAGGTGCTGCGCGTCGTAAAATGATCGTTGCCTTCATCCTGATGCTCGAAGCCATTATCTTCTTCGTGCTGTACAGCCAGATGCCAACGTCACTGAACTTCTTTGCGATTCGTAACGTTGAACACACCATTCTGGGCCTGGCCGTAGAACCTGAGCAGTATCAGGCACTGAACCCGTTCTGGATCATCATTGGTAGCCCGATTCTGGCCGCTATCTATAACAAGATGGGCGATACCCTGCCGATGCCAACTAAGTTTGCAATCGGTATGGTGATGTGTTCTGGTGCGTTCCTGATTCTGCCGCTGGGTGCAAAATTCGCGTCTGACGCAGGTATCGTGTCTGTAAGCTGGCTGGTCGCAAGCTATGGCCTGCAGAGTATCGGGGAACTTATGATCTCTGGTCTGGGTCTGGCAATGGTTGCACAACTCGTTCCGCAGCGTCTGATGGGCTTCATTATGGGTAGCTGGTTCCTGACCACTGCCGGTGCAAACCTGATTGGTGGTTATGTTGCGGGTATGATGGCTGTGCCGGATAACGTTACCGATCCACTGATGTCACTGGAAGTCTATGGTCGCGTATTCTTGCAGATTGGTGTCGCTACTGCCGTTATTGCAGTACTGATGCTGCTGACCGCGCCGAAACTGCACCGCATGACGCAGGATGACGCTGCAGACAAAGCGGCGAAAGCTGCTGTAGCGTAAAATTCAGGGAAACTCTTTTACAAGCCGCTAACTTTTCGTTAGCGGCTTTTTTTTTGTTCAGCAACGCACTACCATACTTTAAACCACAGACAAAAGGAGTTACCGATGAAATTGTTCTACAAACCGGGCGCCTGCTCTCTCGCTTCCCATATCACCCTGCGTGAGAGCGGAAAGGATTTTACGCTCGTCAGTGTGGATTTAATGAAAAAACGTCTCGAAAACGGTGACGATTACTTTGCCGTTAACCCTAAGGGACAGGTGCCTGCATTGCTGCTGGACGATGGTACTTTGCTGACGGAAGGCGTAGCAATTATGCAGTATCTTGCCGACAGCGTCCCCGACCGCCAGTTGCTGGCACCGGTAAACAGTATTTCCCGCTATAAAACCATCGAATGGCTGAATTACATCGCCACCGAGCTGCATAAAGGCTTCACACCTCTGTTTCGCCCTGATACACCGGAAGAGTACAAACCAACAGTTCGCGCGCAGCTGGAGAAGAAGCTGCAATATGTGAACGATGCTCTGAAGGATGAGCACTGGATCTGCGGGCAACGATTTACAATTGCTGATGCCTATCTGTTTACGGTTCTGCGCTGGGCATACGCGGTGAAACTGAATCTGGAAGGGTTAGAGCACATTGCGGCATTTATGCAACGTATGGCTGAACGTCCGGAAGTACAAGACGCGCTGTCAGCGGAAGGCTTAAAGTAATAGCCATCGGCCCACAGGTCGTTGTGGGCCGAAATGAGATATTTCAGAGCTTTGTTGCGCTGAAATAATGTTCTGGTTTGGCAATACGATCCTGAGCAGCCACCACTTGCAGCTCATATTCCTGCATTGCTTTGGTGGTCACCATGATTTCGTATACTGCAGCGGTCACATGTTCCAGGGCCTCCTGCAGCGCTGCCCCCTGAAGCAGTTTCACCAGCAGTAAACCGCTCGTCACATCACCGACACCTACCGGTTGGCGCATACCAAAATCCACCAGCGGACGGCTGATATGCCAGGCTTCATCGGCGGTAACCAGCAGCATTTCAAAACGGTCACGGCTGTAGCCAGCCCGCGCCAGGTGTTTAACCAACACAATTTGTGGCCCTTGCGCAATGAGTTCACGCGCTGCCAGAACCGCTTCTTCGACGTTATTTACCGGATGCTCACAGAGTATCTCCAGCTCAACCAGATTCGGCGCAATGATATCGCTGGCAGGCAAACCGTGACGCACATGAAACTCTGCGACACCCGGTGCAACGATACAGCCTTTTTCCGGATGACCCATTACCGGATCGCAAAAATATTTCGCCTGCGGATTCGCTGATTTCACCTGACGAACGATACCGAGGATATGTTCACCCTGCTCCGCCGAACCCAGATAGCCACTTAATACGGCATCACAGGTGTGTAATTTATCAATGGCGGCAATGCCTTGCACAATTTCGGTTAAATGGCTGGGCGGCATCACGCAGCCAGTCCATTTGCCGTATTGGGTGTGATTAGAAAATTGAACGGTGTTCAACGGCCAGACGTTCGCGCCCAGGCGGCGCATCGGAAACTCTGCCGCACTGTTACCCGCATGACCATAAACAACGTGAGACTGGATAGCGAGAATATTTTTCATCATGTTCCCTGTATAAAAACCAGGGGGAGTGATTTCTCACTCCCCCTTTCCACTTAATGCATTATTTCCAGCAAATCAGACAGTAATTCTTTTTGCCGCGACGCAGTAAGGTAAAACGACCAAACAGACGATCTTCTTCTTTAAAGAAGTATTCAGGATCGGACTGTTTTTCACCGTTAATGGTGATGGCATTGGAGGCGATAGTTTTACGCGCCTGACCACGAGAAGGTTGCAGTTCAGAATCGACCAGCGCCTGCATCAGGTCTGCGCCTTTTTCCATCTCAACCATCGGTACGCCGTCCTGCGCCAGCTGTTCGAAGTCCGCTTCACTCAGCGCACTCAAGGAACCGCTGAACAGGCATTCGGTAATACGTTTTGCCGCCTGCAAACCTTCTTCACCGTGAACCAGACGTGTCACCTGTTCCGCCAGTACATACTGGGCGCGCGGTGCTTTACCACTGTTTTTATCTTCTTCTTCCAGCGCGTTGATCTCTTCAATGCTCATAAAGGTGAAGAACTTCAGGAAGCGGTAAACGTCGGCATCCGCAGTGTTGATCCAGAACTGGTAGAATTTGTACGGGCTGGTTTTCTTCGGATCTAACCAGACTGCGCCGCCTTCAGTTTTACCAAATTTGGTGCCGTCTGCTTTGGTGATCAGCGGAACGGTCAGGCCAAACACCTGATTCTGATGCAGACGACGGGTCAGGTCGATACCAGAAGTGATGTTACCCCACTGGTCAGAACCACCAATTTGCAGCACCACACCGAACTGTTTGTTCAGACAGGCGAAGTCATAACCCTGCAACAGGTTGTAGGAAAACTCAGTGAACGAAATCCCCTGATCTTCACGGTTGAGACGCTGCTTAACCGCTTCTTTGTTGATCATCTGGTTGACGGAGAAGTGTTTGCCAATATCGCGCAGGAAGGTCAACACATTCATATTGCCGAACCAGTCATAGTTGTTCGCCGCGATAGCAGAGTTTTCTCCACAGTCGAAATCGAGGAACGGGGCAACCTGCTTGCGGATTTTGTCCACCCACTCCTGAACAGTTTCTTCAGTGTTCAGCTTACGCTCGGCAGCTTTGAAGCTCGGGTCGCCAATCAGACCCGTCGCGCCGCCTACCAGCGCAACCGGCTTGTGGCCCGCCTGCTGGAAGCGTTTCAGGCATAACAATGGAACAAGATGCCCCAAATGCAAGCTGTCAGCGGTAGGATCGAAGCCGCAATAGAGCGCGATCGGGCCTTGCGCCAGTCGCTCTGCTAACGCTTCCTCGTCCGTCACCTGGGCTACCAGCCCCCGCTCTTGCAATTGTTTAATCAAGTTACTGCTTGCCATCAAAATCTCCATGTATATAACGACTGCACCTTTGCCGGTACACGACTTTTCGCCAGATGCGAAAGAGACATAGAATAAAGTGCCAGAATCAGGAGTACCAGCGATTAAAGCAAGATTTTTGCATCTTTTCAGGGGGCAAGACGATCAATTTTCCACGCATCATTTTCACGCTGGTACAAAAAGCGGTCATGCAGGCGATGCTCACCGCCCTGCCAGAACTCAATCTGTTCAAGGCTGACGCGAAAACCGCCCCAAAAACTCGGCAATGGCACTTCGCCCTGTTGAAACTTCTGCTTCAGCTCCAGGAATTTACTTTCAAGGATACCACGGGCAGAAATGCGACTGGACTGCTTCGAAACCCATGCACCAATCTGGCTATCACGGGGGCGACTATGAAAATATTTCATCACTTCGAGAGTCGAAAGTCGTTCCGCTTTACCGATCACCATCACCTGGCGCTCAAGGGTATGCCACGGGAACAGCAGGCTAACGCGCGGATTATTTTCGATTTGATGTGCTTTACGGCTGCCGAGATTGGTGTAAAACACCATGCCTTTTTCGTCGTAATGTTTGAGTAAAACGATGCGCTGATAAGGCTGACCATGTTCATCCACGGTAGCGACCACCATCGCGGTAGGGTCCGCCAGTTTGGCTTCACACGCCTGAGAGAGCCAGCGTTCAAAAAGGGTTAATGGAGCGGCGGGAAGATCGCGGCGGCGTAATCCGCCTTTGGTGTATTCACGGCGCAGATGCGCGATTTGCTGCAATTCGTCGTTATCAGACATGGTTTTCTTTACGGATTGTCAGTGGGTGACGCTATTGTGCGCCGCCCCTGGAAAAATCTCAACGCTGTGGATTTTGTAACTGACAGTTATTCAAGACGATGCGGTCGCGTTTATAGACAGTCGCTTCCTCCCCTTTCGACCAGAAAACATAGATCCCGTCGGTGTAACGTGCACCAGACGCAGAAATGCCCTGTTTGAGATGCAGTAGTTGATTATCGTAAACAAAACTGACTTCCTGGCGCGGATTATTCAGTTTGACCGTCAACGGTTTTTCATCACACTGGTATTCCAGCGTATCGGTTTGCATGCGCTCAACCAGTTGATTGAACGCGCTACAGCCGGTGAGAAGGACCGGCAAACAGATCAGTAACAGTTTTTTCATAGACATATCCCGAAGACTTTCCTGGTCTGGAGGGCAATACGCCCTCCCTAACGTTCCAAGTGTAACGGCAGACGCGGTAAGAAAAATTCAGTTAACTCTGATATCACGGGTTAGCGGGGAAAATAGCCCCGAGTACCGTCTCCTGGCTTGCGCCAGTGACGGAAGGCAGATTTCCTGGTAATCCCGCCAGCGTCCGCCAGGCAAGCCAGGCGAAAGCCAATGCTTCCATGTCATCGCCACTAATGCCAACGGCATCGGTGGTGGTGACTTCTGTGCCTGGCAGTAATGCCGCCAGACGCGCCATGAGTAGCGGATTACGACTTCCTCCACCACATACCATCAATCGTTCGCAGCCACCGCTCAACAAAACTTGTTCAGAAATGGTCACGGCGGTGAGTTCTGCCAGTGTCGCCTGTACATCTCGGGGATCAACACCCGGAAAATGGCGCAAATGGCGCTCCAGCCAACCGTAGTTAAAGTATTCGCGTCCGGTGCTTTTCGGTGCAGGTTGCGAGAAATACGGGTCGCTAAGCATATTTTGCAGCAGTGGGAGAATGACTTTACCCGCCCGTGCCCACTCGGCATCTTTATCGTAAGGTTTACCTGCCTGACGCCAGATCCAGGCATCCATCAGCATGTTACCAGGGCCGGTATCGTAGCCCCCTACCGGCTGCCCAGGAATGAGCAGTGACAGATTGGCGATGCCACCAATATTGAGCACCATTCGTCGCTCGGTTGGGTGAGCCAGCAGCGCATGATGGAACGCAGGTACCAGCGGTGCGCCTTGTCCTCCCAAGGCAATATCGCGACGGCGAAAATCACCGACAACCGTAATTCCGGTGCGTGCCACAATTTGATTGTTATCGCCAATCTGTAAAGTGTGTGGTGCCACGCCCGTCGGTTCATGCCAGACGGTTTGACCGTGACAGCCGATCGCAACGATATCTCTCGCCTGCAGGTTTTGTTCCTTAAGCAAGGCATTGACCGCATCAGCAAAAAGTCGCCCGAGTTGAGTATCAAGCTGTCCAAACTGCGAAAGTGTAAGCTGCTGGCCCTGGCAAATATCCAGTACAGCCTGTTTCAGAGACACCGGGATCGGCCAGCTCAAACTTGCCAGCTGTGCGACCCGGTGTTCATCAATTGTCGCCAACACAACATCAACACCATCAAGGCTGGTGCCTGACATAACGCCAATAAAGCGGCCCGATTTCATAGTTCATCCTTTTTCAATCTGACGTTTGCGCACCACTCAAACATAAACTTTTCGTGAATACCATGCGGAATGACCGATTTTTACCGTTGGTAGTAAAACATTATCTTCAAATCAATAATCATCATGAATGTTTTGTTTATAATTGGTTGATCCTACTTTCATTATGATTTGCTCATATTTGGTAGAACATGTAACCATGGATTCACATATGCCATATACTTTGACCATGAGGGATGCTTGCGTGGCGTTTCATGGTGAACAGGAGATTTTTCAATGATTAAACGCGTATTGGTTGTTTCAATGGTAGGTCTGTCTCTTGTCGGTTGTGTTAATAACGACACCCTGTCAGGGGATGTTTATACCGCTTCTGAAGCGAAACAAGTACAGAATGTCAGCTATGGCACCATCGTTAACGTACGTCCGGTACAGATTCAGGGCGGTGATGATTCCAACGTTATCGGCGCAATTGGCGGTGCTGTTCTTGGTGGTTTCCTGGGGAATACTGTTGGTGGCGGAACCGGGCGTTCTCTGGCTACTGCAGCAGGCGCTGTTGCAGGTGGCGTAGCCGGTCAGGGCGTACAGAGTGCAATGAACAAAACGCAGGGTGTCGAGCTGGAAATTCGTAAAGACGATGGTAATACCATCATGGTGGTACAGAAACAAGGCAACACTCGTTTCTCTCCGGGCCAACGTGTCGTACTGGCCAGCAATGGCAGTCAGGTGACCGTTTCCCCGCGCTAAATAAGTTTGCGTGTGGTCAGGTTACTGACCACACGCCCCCTTTATTTCACCCTTTGGCCTGTAACTCAATGATATTATGCTCAAGTTTTGCGATGAGCTTAATCAGTTGTTCCAGTTCCTCTGCGGAGATGCCATGTAAAATTTCCGCGCGGGTTTTGTTAATAACAGCTTCCATTTCGCTGATCAGCGGCTCTGCCTTTTCCGTCAGTTTAATACGTTTAGCCCGACGATCGCTGGCACAAGTTTGACGCGAAATTAACCCTTTTTCTTCCAGTTGGTCCAGAGTACGGACCAGTGATGGCTGCTCGATGCCAATCGCTTTTGCCAGTTGAATTTGCGACTGGTCTGGAGGTAACTGATGGATATTGTGTAACGTAACCCAATGGGTTTGTGTTAACTCCAGCGGTTTCAGGCGATGGTCTATCAGAGCACGCCATATGCGCACCAACCGTGCCAGATCAGAACCTAGTGGCGATTCCAATTTCATCTCCTTATAATTAGCTTGCTAAGATATTATGCGGCTTTTAGAATAGTGTGCAGCAATTGTATTGCTAAAACAAATGTATTGCTGCATTTGGTTACCGTCAGACATATTTTTCAGAAATTGCGCGTAAATTTTTCGCACTTAAAGAATATTTATTAATCTAACGCAATATATTCGGTCGTAAAGGAATCTACTTTGTGAAGTTTATGCTCAATGCAACAGGATTGCCCTTACAAGATCTGGTGTTCGGTGCGTCCGTCTACTTTCCTCCGTTTTTCAAAGCCTTCGCGTTTGGATTCGTCATCTGGCTTGTCGTACACCGCCTGCTTCGTGGCTGGATCTACGCCGGTGACATCTGGCATCCCTTGTTAATGGATTTATCGCTGTTTGCGATTTGCGTTTGCCTTTCCCTGGCAATAATGATTGCGTGGTAACTATGTCAATTAAAACAATTAAGTATTTCTCAACAATCATTGTAGCGGTAGTTGCGGTTCTTGCCGGATGGTGGCTGTGGAATTATTACATGCAATCTCCGTGGACACGCGACGGGAAAATACGCGCAGAACAGGTTTCTATCACCCCACAGGTGTCGGGACGTATTGTTGAGCTGAATATAAAAGACAACCAGCTGGTTAACGCGGGGGATCTTCTGCTCACGATCGATAAAACGCCCTTTCAGATCGCCGAGCTGAACGCACAGGCTCAGCTGGCGAAAGCGCAATCTGACCTCGCAAAAGCCAATAACGAAGCGAATCGTCGTCGTCATCTCTCACAAAATTTTATTTCTGCCGAAGAACTCGATACCGCTAACCTCAATGTTAAAGCGATGCAGGCCAGTGTTGATGCCGCACAGGCGACGTTGAAACAGGCACAATGGCAACTGGCGCAAACGGAAATTCGCGCCCCGGTGAGCGGATGGGTGACTAATCTTACTACCCGCATCGGCGATTACGCTGACACCGGGAAACCGCTGTTTGCTCTTGTCGATAGCCACTCGTTTTACGTCATTGGTTATTTTGAAGAAACCAAGTTGCGCCATATCCGCGAAGGTGCACCAGCACAAATTACCCTCTATAGTGATAACAAAACGTTACAGGGTCACGTTTCCAGTATCGGTCGGGCGATTTATGATCAGAGCGTTGAAAGTGACTCAAGCCTTATTCCGGATGTGAAACCTAACGTCCCCTGGGTTCGCCTCGCCCAACGTGTTCCGGTCCGCTTTGCGCTGGATAAAGTCCCAGGCGATGTCACGCTGGTGTCGGGCACCACCTGTAGCATTGCCGTAGGTCAATAATGAGTGCATCGTCATGGTCCTTGCGCAATTTGCCCTGGTTCAGGGCCACGCTGGCGCAATGGCGTTATGCGTTACGCAATACCATTGCCATGTGTCTGGCGCTGACAGTTGCCTATTATTTAAATCTCGATGAGCCCTATTGGGCGATGACCTCGGCAGCGGTGGTTAGCTTCCCCACCGTTGGCGGTGTGATCAGCAAAAGCCTCGGACGCATCGCGGGTAGTTTGCTGGGAGCCATCGCGGCATTGCTTCTTGCCGGACATACGCTCAACGAGCCGTGGTTTTTTCTATTGAGTATGTCAGCATGGATTGGCTTTTGTACCTGGGCCTGTGCGCACTTCACGAATAACGTCGCGTATGCATTTCAACTGGCGGGTTACACGGCTGCCATCATCGCCTTTCCGATGGTCAATATTACTGAGGCCAGCCAGCTGTGGGATATTGCTCAGGCGCGCGTTTGCGAGGTGATAGTCGGTATTTTGTGCGGTGGCATGATGATGATGATCCTGCCGAGCAGTTCCGATGCTACGGCCCTTTTAACCGCATTGAAAAACATGCATGCCCGATTACTGGAACATGCCAGTTTGCTCTGGCAACCTGAAACAACCGATGCCATTCGTACAGCGCATGAAGGGGTGATTGGGCAGATACTGACCATGAATTTGCTACGAATCCAGGCTTTCTGGAGTCACTATCGTTTTCGCCAGCAAAACGCGCGCCTTAATGCGCTGCTCCACCAGCAATTACGTATGACCAGCGTCATTTCCAGCCTGCGACGTATGTTGCTCAACTGGCCCTCACCGCCAGGTGCCACACGAGAAATTCTCGAACAGTTGCTGACGGCGCTCGCCAGTTCGCAAACAGATGTTTACACCGTCGCACGTATTATTGCCCCGCTACGCCCGACCAACGTCGCCGACTACCGGCACGTCGCCTTCTGGCAGCGACTACGCTATTTTTGCCATCTTTATCTGCAAAGCAGTCAGGAATTACATCGTCTGCAAAGCGGCGTAGATGATCATGCCAGACTCCCACGGACATCCGGCCTGGCACGTCATACCGATAACGCCGAAGCTATGTGGAGCGGACTACGAACATTTTGTACATTGATGATAATTGGCGCATGGAGTATCGCTTCACAATGGGATGCCGGTGCCAATGCATTAACACTGGCCGCAATTAGCTGCGTACTCTACTCCGCCGTCACGGCACCGTTTAAGTCCTTGTCACTGCTAATGCGCACGCTAGTGTTACTTTCGCTATTTAGCTTTGTGGTCAAATTTGGCCTGATGGTTCAGATTAGCGATCTGTGGCAATTTTTACTGTTTCTCTTCCCACTACTGGCGACAATGCAGCTTCTTAAATTGCAGATGCCCAAATTTGCCGCGCTTTGGGGACAACTGATTGTATTTATGGGGTCGTTTATCGCTGTCACTAATCCTCCGGTGTATGATTTCGCTGATTTTCTTAATGATAATCTGGCAAAAATTGTTGGCGTAGCGCTGGCGTGGCTAGCGTTCGCCATTCTGCGACCTGGGTCTGACGCTCGTAAAAGCCGTCGTCATATTCGCGCACTGCGCCGGGATTTTGTCGACCAACTAAGCCGCCATCCAACACTGAGTGAAAGCGATTTTGAATCACTCACTTATCATCACGTCAGTCAGTTAAGTAACAGCCAGGATGCGCTGGCTCGCCGTTGGTTATTACGCTGGGGGGTGGTGTTGTTGAACTGTTCTCATGTTGTCTGGCAATTGCGCGAATGGGAATCGCGTTCCGATCCGTTATCGCGAGTACGGGATAACTGTATTTCATTGTTACGTGGAGTGATGAGTGAGCGTGGCGTTCAGCAAAAATCACTGGCGGCCACACTTGCAGAATTACAGCGGATTTGCGACAGCCTTGCCCGTCATCATCAACCTGCCGCCCAGGAGCTGGCGGCAATTGTCTGGCGGCTGTACTGCTCGCTTTCGCAACTTGAGCAAGCACCGCCGCAAGGTACGCTGGCCTCTTAGTTACTTAATTACACCGCAGGCATAGCGTTCACCGCCACCGCCCAGCGGTTTAGGTTGATCGGACATATTATCGCCACCAACGTGGATCATCAGCGCTTTATCTTTGACTTGATCCAGTGATTTCAGACGAGGCGCGATGACGGCATCGGTAGCTTTCCCGTCATTATTGACAACCAGCGCAGGCAGATCGCCTAAATGCCCGGCACCTTCTGGCCCTTCATGTTTACCGGTATTTTGTGGATCAAGATGCCCGCCTGCGGATTCCGCCGCTGTGGCTTTGCCATCTTTGGTAGCTGGCTGGCAGCTTCCTTTGGCATGAATATGGAAGCCATGTTCACCGGGGGGTAATGCTTTCAGATCGGGCGAAAACTCCAGACCTTTATCGGTTTCAGTAATGGTGACGCTACCAATTGACTGCCCAACCCCTTGCGACGTGACGAGGTTCATCTCGACTTTTTCACTGGCAGCTTGCGCGCCGGTAGCAACAACCAGCGCCAGAATAGCCAGACTAAAACGTTTCATAGGACCTCCGTTCATTGTGCATTCCTGAATAAGTGTAAACCAGTGACACATTTTTGAACGGCGGCTATTCCTAAAAGTGCTTACGGTACGTCGTAACCCAGTGCCGCTTTACGGATACGGAACCATTGTTGGCGAGTCATTTTCAGGGTTTCTGCTTCAACAGCTGCTCGCACGCGCTCAATTTTACCGGAGCCGATTATCGGCAGCGGCTGCGACGGTAAACGTAATACCCAGGCGTAAACCACCTGTTCAATAGAGCCCGCGTTTAACTCCTCCGCCACCACAGCCAGTTCATCACGCAGAGGCTGGAAATAATCATCATTAAACAGACGACCACCACCAAGGCAGGACCACGCCATCGGACGAACACGCAGTTGTTGCAGTTGGTCGAGCGTGCCATCCAGCAGTAACGGCTGATGCACCGGGGATATTTCCACCTGATTAGTGGCAAGGGTAAACGGCAGGCGTGATTGCAACAGCGCAAATTGCGCAGGCGTAAAGTTCGATACGCCAAAATGGCGAACTTTGCCGCTCTGATGCAGATGTTTAAAGGCGTCCGCCACTTCATCGGCATCCATTAACGGGTCTGGTCGGTGGATTAACAGTAGATCCAGATAATCGGTCGCAAGATTAATTAGCGACTGTTCGGCGCTCTTAATGATGTGATCGCGGTCAGTAATGTAATGACCAATGACGTTTTCTTCACGCGCGGTCGTCGCGATACCGCATTTGCTGACAATTTCCATCCGTTCACGCAGATGAGGTGCCAGTTTCAGCGCCTCGCCAAACGCTGCTTCGCACTGATAGCCGCCATAAATATCAGCGTGGTCCACGGTAGTTACGCCGAGATCCAGATGCTCTTCAATAAAGCTGACCAGCTGACGGGCGGACATATTCCAGTCCATCAATCGCCAGTAGCCCATCACAAAACGGGAAAACTCCGGGCCTTGCGGCGCAATAGTAATACGCTGAACCATAATCGCTTCCTCTTATCAGATATGAGAGGAGTATACGCAAGATTATGCTCAAAAGAGTGATGGTTGCTCCGGTTCGTCTGATGACGCTGGCTTATTTGCACGTAATTTGCGCATTAACCGCTGCCGACAAAGGCGCAGTACCTCTTGTTTTTCGCCATCGCTCATTTTATTCCAGTTAAAACGCTCATCCCGACTGCGAAAGCAGCCGCGACAAAATCCGCGTTCGTCAGACTGGCAAATTCCCCGGCACGGGCTCTGGACGGGAAAGAACTCTAATTGCTCCGCCACTTCGCCCTCCTCAGATAAGATTATTACCACTATTGAAGCTGTTAATGCCCAAAGTAGCAACTTTGCTTGCACTAGACCGACTGGTCTACTACACTCCAACACATGAACAAACACACCGAACATGATACTCGCGAACATCTCCTGGCGACGGGCGAGCAACTTTGCCTGCAACGTGGATTCACCGGGATGGGGCTAAGCGAATTACTAAAAACGGCTGAAGTGCCGAAAGGGTCCTTCTATCACTACTTTCGCTCTAAAGAAGCGTTTGGCGTTGCCATGCTTGAGCGCCATTACGCCGCATATCACCAGCGACTGACGGAGTTGCTGCAATCCGGCGAAGGTAACTACCGCGACCGCATACTGGCTTATTACCAGCAAACACTGAACCAGTTTTGCCAACATGGAACCATCAGTGGTTGCCTGACAGTAAAACTCTCTGCCGAAGTGTGCGATCTGTCAGAAGATATGCGCAGCGCGATGGATAAAGGGGCTCGCGGCGTAATCGCCCTGCTCTCTCAGGCGCTGGAAAATGGCCGTGAGAACCATTGTTTAACCTTTTGTGGCGAACCGTTGCAACAGGCACAAGTGCTTTACGCACTGTGGCTTGGCGCGAATTTGCAGGCCAAAATTTCGCGCAGTTTCGAGCCACTGGAAAACGCGCTGGCCCATGTAAAAACCATTATTGCGACGCCTGCCGTTTAGCAGGCATTTTTTATCACCAGACCACCGGGAGCCTTTATGTCATCTGAAAAACTGTATTCCCCACTGAAAGTGGGCGCGATCACGGCGGCAAACCGTATTTTTATGGCACCGCTGACGCGTCTGCGCAGTATTGAACCGGGTGACATCCCTACCCCGTTGATGGCGGAATACTATCGCCAACGAGCCAGTGCCGGTTTGATTATTAGCGAAGCCACGCAAATTTCTGCCCAGGCAAAAGGATATGCCGGTGCGCCTGGCATCCATAGCCCAGAGCAAATTGCCGCATGGAAAAAAATCACCGCGGGAGTCCATGCTGAAAATGGTCACATGGCCGTGCAGCTTTGGCACACGGGGCGAATTTCTCACGCCAGCCTGCAGCCTGGCGGTCAGGCACCGGTAGCGCCTTCTGCACTTAGCGCGGGAACGCGTACTTCTCTGCGCGATGAAAAAGGTCAGGCGATCCGCGTTGAAACATCCATGCCACGTGCACTGGAACGGGAAGAGATTCCGGGCATCGTCAATGATTTCCGCCAGGCCATCGCTAACGCCCGTGAAGCTGGGTTTAATCTGGTGGAGCTACACTCTGCTCACGGTTATTTACTGCATCAGTTCCTTTCTCCTTCTTCAAACCATCGTACCGATCAGTACGGCGGCAGCGTGGAAAATCGCGCACGTCTGGTGCTGGAAGTGGTCGATGCCGGGATTGAAGAATGGGGAGCCGACCGCATTGGCATTCGTGTTTCGCCAATCGGTACTTTCCAGAACACGGATAATGGCCCAAATGAAGAAGCCGATGCACTATATCTGATTGAACAACTGGGCAAACGTGGCATAGCTTACCTGCATATGTCCGAACCGGACTGGGCGGGAGGCCAACCGTATACTGACGCGTTCCGCGAAAAAGTACGCGCCCGTTTCCACGGTCCGATTATCGGCGCAGGTGCCTACACGGTAGAAAAAGCCGAAACGTTGATCGGCAAAGGATTGATTGATGCGGTGGCATTTGGTCGTGACTGGATTGCGAACCCGGATTTGGTTGCCCGCTTGCAGCGCAAAGCTGAGCTTAACCCACAGCGTGCCGAAAGTTTCTACGGTGGCGGCGCGGAAGGCTATACCGATTACCCGACGCTGTAATCCAACATTGCGAGCGGCGCAAAGCCGCCGCTATACTAAAACAACATTTTGAATCTGTTAGCCATTTTGAGGATATAAAGATGCGTCTTCTTCATACCATGCTGCGCGTTGGCGATCTGCAACGCTCCATCGATTTTTATACCAAAGTACTGGGCATGAAACTGCTGCGTACCAGCGAAAACCCGGAATACAAATACTCACTGGCGTTTGTTGGCTATGGCCCGGAAACCGAAGAAGCGGTGATTGAACTGACCTACAACTGGGGCGTGGATAAATACGAACTCGGCACTGCTTATGGTCACATCGCGCTTAGCGTAGATAACGCCGCTGAAGCGTGCGAAAAAATCCGTCAGAACGGCGGTAACGTCACCCGTGAAGCGGGTCCGGTAAAAGGCGGCACTACGGTTATCGCGTTTGTGGAAGATCCGGACGGTTACAAAATTGAATTAATCGAAGAGAAAGACGCCGGTCGCGGTCTGGGCAACTAATCTCCTGCCGGGCGTGAACTCATCGCGCCCGCATCTTTACTGCATCGACAAGTAATATTTGTCATAATGCGCGCTGCAATTTATCCGTATTAAGAGAATCAGATGTCCGATAACGCTCAACTTACCGGTCTGTGCGACCGTTTTCGTGGTTTTTATCCTGTTGTGATCGATGTTGAAACAGCTGGATTTAACGCCAAAACCGATGCGCTGCTTGAGATTGCCGCCATCACCCTGAAAATGGATGAACAAGGCTGGCTGATGCCGGACACCACATTACATTTCCACGTCGAACCATTTGTCGGCGCAAATTTGCAGCCAGAGGCCCTCGCCTTCAACGGCATTGACCCGAACGATCCCGATCGCGGCGCGGTCAGCGAATACGAGGCGCTGCACGAAATTTTTAAAGTTGTACGTAAAGGCATTAAAGCGAGCGGCTGTAACCGCGCCATTATGGTGGCGCACAACGCCAATTTCGATCACAGCTTTATGATGGCCGCCGCAGAACGCGCCTCACTGAAACGTAACCCGTTCCACCCTTTCGCCACTTTTGACACTGCTGCACTGGCCGGGCTGGCACTCGGACAAACCGTATTGTCAAAGGCTTGCCAGACCGCTGGCATGGACTTCGACAGCACCCAGGCGCACTCCGCGCTGTACGACACCGAACGCACTGCTGTGCTGTTTTGTGAAATCGTCAACCGCTGGAAACGTCTGGGAGGCTGGCCGCTACCTGCCGCCGAAGAGGTGTAATCGAGTCGATGCCTGATGACATGCAATGATTCAGGCATCTATAGTGAGGCTATTCCACGCATCATGCATGATATTCACGGGGAATAGCGTTAATGGCAGATAATCTAAACCCTTCATCGCCCCTGCCGGACGTGTTTTCACCGGCGACCCGCGACTGGTTTCTTCGCGTCTTTAAACAGCCGACCGCTGTCCAGTCGCAAACCTGGCATGTGGCGGCGCGAGGCGAACATGCGCTGGTGATTGCACCGACTGGCTCCGGGAAAACGCTGGCAGCATTTCTCTACGCCCTCGATCAGCTCTTCCGCGAAGGCGGCGAAGATACCCGCGAGGCGCATAAGCGTAAAACCTCACGCATTCTCTATATTTCACCGATCAAAGCTCTGGGCACCGACGTTCAGCGCAACTTGCAGATCCCGTTACAGGGTATTGCCGATGAACGGCGGCGGCGCGGCGAAACGGAAGTCAATCTTCGCGTGGGGATCCGTACTGGCGATACGCCTGCACAGGAACGCAGCAAACTCACCCGTAATCCGCCGGATATTCTGATCACCACACCCGAATCACTCTATCTGATGCTGACCTCCCGCGCGCGCGAAACGCTACGCGGCGTCGAAACGGTAATTATTGATGAAGTCCACGCGGTAGCGGGCAGTAAACGTGGTGCGCATCTGGCGTTAAGTCTGGAGCGGCTCGATGCGCTGCTCCACACCTCAGCACAGCGAATTGGCCTTTCTGCCACTGTACGCTCAGCCAGCGATGTGGCAGCATTTCTTGGTGGCGATCGCCCGGTTACGGTAGTCAACCCGCCTGCAATGCGCCATCCGCAGATACGGATTGTCGTACCGGTCGCCAATATGGATGATGTCTCATCGGTCGCCAGCGGCACCGGCGAAGACAGCCATGCCGGCCGAGAAGGCTCCATCTGGCCATATATTGAAACGGGTATCCTTGATGAAGTTTTGCGCCATCGCTCGACCATTGTCTTTACTAATTCACGCGGGCTGGCGGAAAAACTGACGGCACGATTGAATGAGCTTTACGCCGCACGCTTACAGCGTTCCCCGTCTATCGCCGTTGATGCGGCCCATTTCGAGTCGACCTCCGGCGCAACCTCTAACCGTGTACAAAGTAGCGACATTTTTATTGCCCGCTCACACCACGGCTCCGTGTCTAAAGAACAACGAGCCATCACCGAACAGGCGCTGAAATCGGGTGAATTACGCTGCGTGGTCGCAACCTCCAGTCTCGAACTGGGGATTGATATGGGCGCGGTGGATCTGGTAATTCAGGTGGCAACGCCGCTTTCTGTTGCCAGTGGGTTACAACGCATTGGACGTGCCGGACACCAGGTAGGTGGTATCTCCAAAGGGCTTTTTTTCCCCCGAACCAGGCGTGACTTAGTCGATTCCGCTGTCATTGTTGAGTGTATGTTCGCAGGCAGGCTGGAAAACCTGACGCCACCGCATAATCCACTCGACGTCCTTGCGCAGCAGACCGTTGCCGCCGCGGCGATGGATGCATTACAGGCAGACGAATGGTACTCCCGCGTACGCCGTGCCGCACCGTGGAAAGATCTGCCAAGACGTGTTTTTGACGCCACGCTGGATATGCTTTCCGGGCGCTATCCCTCTGGCGATTTTTCTGCTTTTCGACCAAAACTGGTCTGGAACAGGGAGACCGGGATATTGACCGCCCGACCTGGCGCTCAGCTGTTGGCGGTTACCAGCGGTGGCACCATTCCGGATCGTGGCATGTATAGCGTGTTATTACCCGAAGGTGAAGAACAGGCCGGTTCGCGGCGGGTGGGTGAACTGGATGAGGAGATGGTATATGAGTCGCGGGTGAACGACATTATCACTCTCGGCGCTACCTCATGGCGGATCCAGCAAATCACCCGCGATCAGGTGATTGTGACTCCTGCTCCAGGTCGTTCTGCCCGCCTTCCCTTCTGGCGTGGTGAAGGTAACGGACGTCCGGCAGAATTAGGCGAGATGATCGGCGATTTTCTCCATTTACTGGCGGATGGCGCGTTCTTTTCCGGGACTATTCCCCCGTGGTTGGCAGAAGAAAATACGATCGCCAATATTCAGGGGTTGATTGACGAGCAGCGCAACGCGACGGGCATCGTTCCGGGTAGTCGTCATCTGGTCCTCGAACGGTGCCGTGATGAAATTGGCGATTGGCGTATTATTTTGCATTCTCCCTATGGAAGACGGGTGCATGAACCCTGGGCGCTGGCGATTGCCGGGCGAATACATGCACTATGGGGCGCTGACGCGTCTGTGGTTGCCAGTGATGACGGCATTGTTGCGCGCATTCCTGACACCGATGGTAAATTGCCTGATGCCGCGATCTTTTTGTTTGAACCTGAAAAGTTACTGCAAATTGTCCGCGAGGCGGTAGGCAGCTCGGCACTTTTCGCCGCCCGTTTTCGCGAATGCGCCGCGCGGGCATTATTAATGCCGGGCCGCACGCCGGGCCATCGTACCCCGCTTTGGCAACAACGGCTACGCGCCAGTCAGTTGCTGGAAATCGCTCAGGGATATCCGGATTTTCCGGTCATTCTCGAAACCCTACGCGAATGTCTGCAAGATGTTTATGATCTTCCCGCGCTGGAACGTTTGATGCGTCGCCTGAACGGTGGCGAAATTCAAATATCCGATGTAACGACCGCAACGCCTTCGCCTTTCGCCGCCAGTTTATTGTTCGGCTATGTCGCGGAATTTATGTACCAGAGCGACGCCCCGCTGGCAGAGCGCCGGGCATCCGTACTGTCGCTGGACAGCGAGTTACTGCGCAATCTACTCGGTCAGGTTGATCCTGGTGAGTTACTCGACCCGCAAGTCATTCGTCAGGTGGAAGAAGAGTTACAGCGGCTGGCACCTGGCAGAAGAGCGAAAGGTGAAGAAGGATTGTTCGACCTGCTGCGCGAACTGGGGCCAATGACCGTTGATGACCTGGCGCAACGGCATACAGGCAGCAGTGAAGAGATTGCGTCGTATCTGGAAAATCTTCTGGCAGTAAAACGAATCTTCCCGACGATGATTAGCGGGCAGGAGCGTCTTGCCTGTATGGATGATGCCGCCAGGCTGCGCGATGCCCTCGGCGTACGACTACCAGAGTCACTGCCAGAGATTTATTTGCACCGAGTCAGTTACCCGCTTCGCGACCTCTTTCTGCGCTATCTCCGGGCTCATGCTCTGGTCACGTCTGAACAACTGGCTCATGAGTTTAGTCTCGGTATTGCCATTGTCGAAGAGCAACTTCAGCAACTGCGCGAACAAGGGCTGGTGATGAATCTGCAACAAGACATCTGGGTGAGCGATGAAGTATTTCGTCGTCTGCGTTTGCGCTCGCTGCAAGCCGCCAGAGAAGCGACGAGTCCCGTTGCGGCCACGACCTATGCGCGATTGCTGCTGGAACGTCAGGGCGTATTACCCGCCACCGATGGTAGCCCGGCACTCTTTGCCTCAACATCGCCAGGCGTTTATGAGGGCGTGGATGGCGTCATGCGGGTGATCGAACAGCTTGCCGGAGTCGGTTTACCCGCCTCACTCTGGGAAAGCCAGATCCTGCCTGCCCGCGTACGCGACTATTCGCCAGAAATGCTCGATGAATTACTGGCAACCGGTGCGGTTATCTGGTCGGGGCAAAAAAAACTGGGTGAAGATGACGGTCTGGTGGCACTGCATCTACAGGAATATGCCGCAGAATCGTTCACTCCCGCCGAAGCGAATCAGGCGAATCGTTCGGCGCTGCAGCAAGCGATAGTCACGGTTCTGGCTGACGGAGGAGCCTGGTTTGCACAACAAATCAGCCAACGGATACGCGATAAAATCGACGAATCGGTTGATCCCTCAGCCCTGCAAGAGGCGTTATGGGCGCTGGTCTGGCAAGGCGTCATCACCAGCGACATTTGGGCACCGTTACGCGCCCTCACCCGCAGCAGTACCAACACACGCACCTCAACTCGTCGCAGCCACCGGGCTCGTCGTGGACGTCCTGTCTATGCGCAACCCGTCTCGCCGCTGCTATCTTACAACACACCAAATCTGGCTGGACGCTGGTCGTTATTGCAGGTGGAGCCACTAAACGATACCGAAAGGATGCTGGCGCTGGCGGAAAATATGCTCGACCGCTACGGCATCATCAGTCGTCAGGCGGTGATAGCCGAAAATATCCCTGGCGGGTTTCCATCGATGCAAACGCTTTGTCGAAGTATGGAAGACTCCGGGCGAATTATGCGAGGTCGTTTTGTAGAAGGTCTGGGTGGCGCGCAATTCGCTGAACGTCTGACTATTGACCGATTGCGCGATCTGGCGACACAAGCCACGCAAACGCGCCACTATACACCAGTAGCGCTCTCTGCCAACGATCCGGCTAATGCATGGGGAAATCTTCTGCCCTGGCCTGCACATCCGGCAACGCTGATACCAACGCGTCGGGCGGGTGCGCTGGTGGTCGTTTCTGGCGGCAAATTGTTACTCTATCTGGCGCAAGGTGGCAAAAAAATGCTGGTCTGGCAGGAAAAAGAGGAATTACTCGCCCCAGAGATTTTCCACGCGCTGACTACCGCACTGCGTCGCGAACCACGGCTGCGCTTTACGCTAACAGAAGTGAATGACCTACCGGTCCGGCAAACGCCGATGTTTACGCTGCTGCGTGAGGCGGGATTTTCAAGTTCGCCACAAGGACTGGATTGGGGATAGAGAAAGGACTGACGGATGCCCGTTCGCATCCGTCAGTATTGCAGGACGGATTATTCAGCGTCCGGCTCTTCAGACTTGTATTTAGCGGCAGTTTCTTTGATCAGCTGCTGCAGTTCGCCACGCTGATACATTTCGATCACGATATCACAACCGCCGACCAGCTCGCCGTCAACCCACAGTTGCGGGAAGGTCGGCCAGTTAGCATATTTCGGCAGTTCCGCACGAATGTCCGGATTCTGCAGGATATCAACATAGGCAAAACGTTCGCCACATGCGGCAAGCGCCTGGACTGCCTGGGCAGAGAAACCGCAGCTCGGCAGTTTCGGTGAACCTTTCATGTACAGCAGGATCGGGTTTTCAGCAATCTGGCGTTGGATTTTTTCGATAGTGGTGCTCATTGTCTTGCTTCCTCAAACTTCTTTACGGCAGTAATCTGACATTGTAGCGGGTCAGTGCGGCATCGGAAAATAACATTTTCATCACGCTTTTGCTATTTTATCCCTTTGTTCTATTTGTTGCATTTCAAATATTCGTTTCTTCCCTTATGCACGGCAAACTGGCGTATTTATAACCATTTTTAGCTTCCACTGCTGCATTTTTTTGCGCTCGCCGACGAAACGTATTTTTTAACAATAAAAGCTATTAACTTTCTCTTCTTCTATGCATTAGAATCATCAAGTTTTGTAAATCAGACGCAGGCATGATAGACCTGCCTTAACAGAGGGACGCTCAGTGGCGCGGATAAACCGTATTTCGATCACGCTCTGTGCTTTACTTTTTACCACCCTGCCTTTAACGCCTATGGCCCATGCTTCAAAGCAAGCCAGGGAGAGTTCTGCTACCACTCATATCACCAAAAAAGCAGATAAAAAGAAAAGCACGGCAACCACCAAAAAGACCCAGAAAGCCAGCCAGAAAACAGCGAAAAAAGCCGCCAGTAAAAGTACGACCAAAAGCAAAACCGCTTCTTCCGTTAAAAAATCTTCCATTACCGCTTCTAAAAACGCCAAAACTCGCAGCAAACACGTCGTCAATAAAACGGCCTCAGCCAGCTTTACTGAAAAGTGTACCAAACGTAAGGGCTATAAATCGCATTGTGTGAAAGTCAAAAATGCCGCGTCAGGAACCCTTGCCGACGCACACAAAGCGAAGGTGCAAAAAGCCACAAAAGTGGCAATGAATAAACTGATGCAGCAAATTGGTAAGCCATATCGTTGGGGTGGCAGCTCACCGCGTACCGGTTTTGATTGCAGCGGCCTGGTTTATTACGCTTATAAAGATTTGGTGAAAATTCGTATTCCGCGTACGGCGAATGAAATGTATCACCTGCGTGATGCAGCACCTATCGAACGTAGTGAACTGAAAAACGGCGACCTGGTCTTCTTCCGTACTCAGGGACGCGGTACAGCCGATCATGTCGGCGTGTATGTCGGCAACGGCAAATTTATTCAGTCACCGCGTACGGGTCAGGAAATTCAAATCACTTCTCTCAGTGAAGACTACTGGCAGCGCCACTATGTTGGCGCTCGCCGGGTAATGACCCCAAAAACACTTCGCTAAAACTTTACCCTGTTGTTACGGCAACAGGGTAAGTTCATCTTTTGTCTCACCTTTTAATTTGCTACCCTATCCATACGCACAATAAGGCTATTGTACGTATGCAAATTAATAATAAAGGAGAGTAGCAATGTCATTCGAATTACCTGCACTACCATATGCTAAAGATGCTCTGGCACCGCACATTTCTGCGGAAACCATCGAGTATCACTACGGCAAGCATCATCAGACTTATGTCACTAACCTGAACAACCTGATTAAAGGTACCGCGTTTGAAGGTAAATCACTGGAAGAGATTATTCGCAGCTCTGAAGGTGGCGTATTCAACAACGCAGCTCAGGTCTGGAACCATACTTTCTACTGGAACTGCCTGTCACCGAACGCGGGTGGCGAACCGACTGGAAAAGTCGCTGAAGCTATCGCCGCATCTTTTGGCAGCTTTGCCGATTTCAAAGCACAGTTTACTGATGCAGCGATCAAAAACTTTGGTTCTGGCTGGACCTGGCTGGTGAAAAACAGCGATGGCAAGCTGGCTATCGTTTCAACCTCTAACGCGGGTACTCCGCTGACCACCGATGCGACTCCACTGCTGACCGTTGATGTCTGGGAACACGCTTATTACATCGACTATCGCAATGCACGTCCTGGCTATCTGGAGCACTTCTGGGCGCTGGTGAACTGGGAATTCGTAGCAAAAAATCTCGCTGCATAATAACTGATGGCAAATGCAACATTGCCTGATGCGCTTCGCTTACCATGCCAACTCGGATGAAGCGTTAACACCGCATCCGGCAAGATAAATCGCACGTTGCCAGCAACTGTAACGCAGAAGGTTATCCTTCTGCGTTTTTGTTTAATTAGCTGTTGGCAACGCAAACTGCCTCAGGTTGTTTTCTGGCTGACATAAACACCAGCAATAATGCCAGTCCCGCGACAATCGCCCCCATCACCGGCACAAAACTGTATCCCAGCCCAGCGGAAATTACCGCACCACCAGCCACTGCTCCCAGCGCATTTCCAAGATTAAAGGCACCAATATTGACTGATGAAGACAGACCAGGCGCTTCACTGGCGACACGCATCACGCGCATCTGTAACGGCGGTACGACCGCAAAGGTTGCAGCTCCCCACACCACCATGCTAATAGCTGCGCCGAACTCATTGCGGGCCAGGAACGGGATTGCCAGCATAATCACCATCAGCAGCAACAAAAAGCCTTTCAACGTGCCGTTAACTGAACGATCTGCCAGTTTGCCGCCGAGATAGTTCCCAATAGAGAACCCGACACCAATCAGCACCAGCATTGCCGTGACGAACACCGGTGTTGCGTGGGTAATACTTTGCAGTACCGGAGAGATATAGGTGTAGAGGGTAAACATTGCGCCAGCTCCCAGCACCGTCGTCAGCAATGCAGACAGCACCTGCGGACGCATTAATACCGCCAGCTCTTTTTTCACTTCAGGTCGCGCCCCTGCGCCACCTTTAGGTAATGAGAAGAACAGACTTACTATTGAAATCACGCCCAGCCCCGCCGTTGCCAGAAATGACATCCGCCAGCCGATGGTTTCACCCAACCAGGTCGCCGCCGGAACACCACCGATATTTGCCAGGGTTAACCCCATAAACATAGTGGCAACTGCGCTGGCCTGTTTATGTTTTGGCACCACGCTTGCGGCCACAACTGAACCCAAACCAAAAAATGCTCCGTGATTCAGGCTGGTCAAAATGCGTGAAAGCATCAGGGTCATATAATCCGGCGCGATGGCGGAAAGTACGTTGCCAAGCGTGAAAATCGCCATCAGGAAAATCAACGCACTGCGGCGGGCACAATGAGAAAGTAGAAGCGTCATCAGCGGCGCGCCCACCATTACGCCAACTGCATAGGCACTGATTAACATTCCGGCAGCGGGAATCGAGACATCCACACCGCGCGCAATGACGGGCAACAAGCCCATTGGCGAGAACTCCGTTGTCCCGATACCAAACGCGCCAATCGCCAGCGCCAGCAACGGATAGTTAATTTTCATGCCTTATCTCCACCTCTTCGCGTCATTACGCGATATTCATTAAAGTGGCGAAAGCATGACAGCAATCACAAAAAAATGAAAATAACAAAAAGAGAAAACACTTTTGCCATTTTGCTAACAAACAGGAAGGAGATGCGAGGGAGAACGCGCTCCCTCGAGAGGAAATCAGTGCAGCGCGGCAGTCAAACCCACGGCCACGATCAAACCGAGGACGATAATCGTTGTTACCAGTGAAAATTTAAGGTCGGTGCTCATCAAGTTTTCTCCTTTTTTATTACCACACAAAAAGTGATATTACGCATTTTTACACACTGTGATGAAAAAATCTCCCGTCATTTATAATGATAAGTGTTTTTACCACTTCCCCTTTTCGTCAAGATCGGCCAAAATTCCACGCTTACACTATTTGCGTACTGGCCATTGACCCCTTCCTGACGCTCCGTGTCGTTTTTCCGGCGTACCGCAACACTTTTGTTGTGCGTAAGGTGTGTAAAGGCAAACGTTTACCTTGCGATTTTGCAGGAGCTGAAGTTAGGGTCTGGAGTGAAATGGAATGGCAACAATAAAAGATGTAGCGAAACGAGCAAACGTTTCCACTACAACTGTGTCACACGTAATCAACAAAACACGTTTCGTCGCTGAAGAAACGCGCAACGCCGTGTGGGCAGCGATTAAAGAATTACACTACTCCCCTAGCGCGGTGGCGCGTAGCCTGAAGGTTAACCACACCAAGTCTATCGGTTTGCTGGCGACCAGCAGCGAAGCGGCCTATTTTGCCGAGATCATTGAAGCGGTTGAAAAAAATTGCTTCCAGAAAGGTTACACCCTGATTCTGGGTAATGCGTGGAACAATCTTGAGAAACAGCGGGCTTATCTGTCGATGATGGCGCAAAAACGCGTCGATGGTCTGCTGGTGATGTGTTCTGAGTACCCAGAGCCGTTGCTGGCGATGCTGGAAGAGTATCGCCATATCCCAATGGTGGTAATGGACTGGGGTGAAGCAAAAGCTGACTTCACCGATGCGGTCATTGATAACGCGTTCGAAGGCGGCTACATGGCCGGGCGTTATCTGATTGAACGCGGTCACCGCGAAATCGGCGTTATCCCCGGCCCGCTGGAACGTAACACTGGCGCAGGCCGCCTTGCCGGTTTTATGAAGGCGATGGAAGAAGCGATGATCAAGGTGCCGGAAAGCTGGATTGTACAGGGTGACTTTGAACCTGAATCCGGTTATCGCGCCATGCAGCAAATACTGTCGCAGCCGCATCGCCCTACTGCCGTCTTCTGTGGTGGCGATATCATGGCAATGGGCGCACTTTGTGCTGCTGATGAAATGGGTCTGCGCGTCCCACAGGATGTTTCGCTGATCGGTTATGATAACGTGCGCAACGCCCGCTATTTTACGCCGGCGCTGACCACGATCCATCAGCCAAAAGATTCGCTGGGTGAAACAGCGTTCAACATGCTGTTGGATCGTATCGTCAACAAACGTGAAGAACCGCAGTCCATTGAAGTGCATCCGCGCTTGATTGAACGCCGCTCCGTGGCTGACGGCCCGTTCCGAGACTATCGTCGTTAATCACCCGTTGCGGGAGTCTCTTCCGGCTCCCGCAGCCACTCCTTATTCAGCGTCTCACTATCGCCGAGATACTCAAGCAACCAGGTTAACGCAGGCGACATATCATTTTGCTGCCATGTCAGACAACATGCCGAATCCGGAAAGGGGTTTTCCAGTTCTAATGCTACCCACTTCCCCTCATTAAGCCACGGTTTGGCGAAATGTGTTGGCACCATCCCTATGCATAATCCTGCCGAGATACAGGTTGCCGATGATTCCCAGTCAGGCACGACAAGTCTTTTTTGGTTATCCAGCAACCAGGTAATACGTTTAGGTAGCGTTCGCGAGGTGTCTTCGCGCACCAATGACGGCCAGTTGCGCAACGTATCATCGCTGAACGGGCCATCCATCAACGCCAGCGGGTGGTGGCTGGCAACAACGCAACTCCAGCTTAGCATCCCCATATCCCGGAAGGCATAACGACCGCCTACCGGAATCGCGCGTGTTGCGCCAATCGCCAGTTCCACGCGCCCGTCGGAAAGCGCATCCCAGACACCGTTGAACACTTCCTGAAAGACAAGAAGTTCGACATCATCAAAATGGCGATAAAAATCAACGATCATCTGCCGTGTACGTTCTGGCCTGACAATATTATCCACTGCGATAGCTAACTGACCGCGCCAGCCGTTCGCTATCTGCTGACATTGCTGCCGAGTGATCTGCATTTTTTTGACAACAGAGCGCCCTTCTTTGAGAAACCACGCCCCGGCAGCGGTCAGTTCCACATCACGGTGACGTCGTTCAAACAGAGGCACCGCCAGCCACTCTTCCAGCTGACGCACGGTATAGCTGACCGCAGAAGGAACGCGATGCAACTCCTGGGCTGCAGCGCTAAAACTACCATTACGCGCTACCGCATCAACAACTTCGAGTGAATATTCTGACCACATAGTCTGCCTGCAAAATTTTTGAAACCAGTCATCAAATATTACCGTTTCACAACACTAATTTCACTCCCTACACTTTGCGGCGGTGTTTAATTGAGAGATTTAGAGAATATACATGCAACCTGGGAAAAGATTTTTAGTCTGGCTGGCAGGTTTGAGCGTACTCGGTTTTCTGGCAACCGATATGTATCTGCCTGCTTTCGCCGCCATACAGGCCGACCTGCAAACGCCTGCGTCTGCTGTCAGTGCCAGCCTTAGTCTGTTCCTTGCCGGATTTGCCGCAGCCCAGCTTCTGTGGGGGCCGCTCTCCGACCGTTATGGTCGTAAACCGGTGTTATTTATCGGCCTGACAATTTTTGCGTTAGGTAGTCTGGGGATGCTGTGGGTTGAAAACGCCGCCACGCTGCTGGTATTGCGTTTTGTACAGGCTGTGGGTGTCTGCGCGGCGGCGGTTATCTGGCAAGCGTTAGTGACGGATTATTATCCTTCACAGAAAGTTAACCGTATTTTTGCGACCATCATGCCGCTAGTGGGTCTATCTCCGGCACTGGCTCCTCTTTTAGGAAGTTGGCTTCTGGTCCATTTTTCCTGGCAGGCGATTTTCGCCACACTGTTTGCCATTACCGTGGTACTGATTTTGCCTATTTTCTGGCTTAAACCCACGACGAAGGCCCGTAACAATAGTCAGGATGCGTTGACCTTTACCGACTTACTGCGTTCAAAAACCTATCGTGGCAATGTGCTGATTTACGCGGCCTGTTCAGCCAGTTTTTTTGCATGGCTGACCGGTTCACCGTTCATCCTTAGCGAAATGGGTTACAGCCCGGCAGTGATTGGTTTAAGTTATGTCCCGCAAACTATCGCGTTTCTGATTGGTGGCTATGGCTGTCGCGCCGCACTACAAAAATGGCAAGGCAAGCAGTTATTACCGTGGTTGCTGGTGCTGTTTGCTGTCAGCGTCATTGCGACCTGGGCTGCGGGCTTCATTAGCCATGTGTCGCTGGCCGAAATCCTGATCCCATTCTGTGTGATGGCGATTGCCAACGGCGCGATCTACCCGATTGTTGTCGCCCAGGCACTGCGTCCTTTCCCACATGCAACTGGTCGCGCCGCAGCGTTGCAGAACACTCTACAACTGGGTCTGTGCTTCCTCGCAAGTCTGGTAGTTTCCTGGCTTATCAGTATCAGCACGCCATTGCTCACCACCACCAGCGTGATGTTATCAACAGTAGTGCTGGTCGCTCTGGGTTACAAGATGCAACGTTGTGAAGAAGTAGACTGCCAGAATCATGGCAATGCCGAAGTCGCTCATAGCGAATCACACTGATCTATATCGATATGCTTATACTTAGGCTGCTAACAAAATTTTGTTGTATGATTGAAATTAGCGGCCTATACTAATTTCGAGTTGTTAAAGCTACGATAAATATTATGTTTTTACGGGGACAGGATCGTTCCCGACTCACTATGGATGGTCATTTCGGCAAGGGTTCCTCCTTTCCCTCTGTTCTACGTCGGATTATAGACTCGCGGTTTTTTCTGCGAGATTTCTCACAAAGCCCAAAAAGCGTCTACGCTGTTTTAAGGTTCTGATCACCGACCAGTGATGGAGAAACTATGAGTTCATCGTGTATAGAAGAAGTCAGTGTACCGGATGACAACTGGTACCGTATCGCCAACGAATTACTTAGCCGTGCCGGTATAGCCATTAACGGTTCTGCCCCGGCGGATATTCGTGTCAAAAACCCCGATTTTTTTAAACGCGTTCTGCAGGAAGGCTCTTTGGGGTTAGGCGAAAGTTATATGGATGGCTGGTGGGAATGTGACCGACTGGATATGTTTTTTAGCAAAGTCTTACGCGCAGGTCTCGAGAACCAACTCCCCCATCATTTCAAAGACACGCTGCGTATTGCCGGCGCTCGTCTCTTCAATCTGCAGAGTAAAAAACGTGCCTGGATAGTCGGCAAAGAGCATTACGATTTGGGTAATGACTTGTTCAGCCGCATGCTTGATCCCTTCATGCAATATTCCTGCGCTTACTGGAAAGATGCCGATAATCTGGAATCTGCCCAGCAGGCGAAGCTCAAAATGATTTGTGAAAAATTGCAGTTAAAACCAGGGATGCGCGTACTGGATATTGGCTGTGGTTGGGGCGGACTGGCGCATTACATGGCGTCTAACTATGACGTAAGCGTGGTGGGCGTCACCATTTCTGCTGAACAGCAAAAAATGGCTCAGGAACGCTGTAAAGGCCTGGATGTCACCATTTTGCTGCAAGATTATCGTGACCTGAACGACCAGTTTGATCGTATTGTTTCTGTGGGGATGTTCGAGCACGTCGGACCGAAAAATTACGATACCTATTTTGCGGTGGTGGATCGTAATTTGAAACCGGAAGGCATATTCCTGCTCCATACTATCGGTTCGAAAAAAACCGATCTGAATGTTGATCCCTGGATTAATAAATATATTTTCCCGAACGGTTGCCTGCCCTCTGTGCGCCAGATTGCTCAGTCCAGCGAACCCCACTTTGTGATGGAAGACTGGCATAACTTCGGTGCTGATTACGATACTACGTTGATGGCGTGGTATGAACGATTCCTCGCCGCATGGCCAGAAATTGCGGATAATTACAGTGAACGCTTTAAACGGATGTTTACCTATTATCTGAATGCCTGTGCAGGTGCTTTCCGCGCCCGTGATATTCAGCTCTGGCAGGTGGTGTTCTCTCGCGGAGTCGAAAACGGCCTTCGAGTCGCTCGCTAGAGGCTATTCTATCGCCCCCGCTCCGGGGGCGATTTCAGATCAGGCTTCTGTACCTGGTTGATTCATGGCATTTTCTCGTGCCGCCAGCACACGTTCTACCGTATCTACCACTGCCTGAGTTTGTGGATCGATTTCAATGTTGACGCGTGCGCCGAGTTTTTTCTTCCCAAGAGTCGTGCGTTCCAGTGTTTCCGGAATTAAATGGACGCAAAAACGCGTTGGCGTGACTTCGCCGACGGTCAGGCTAATACCGTCGATGCCAATAAATCCTTTGTACAGGATATATTTCATCAGCTGACTATCCTGGACTTTAAACCAGATCTGGCGATTATTTTCCGAGGTTAATATTTTAGCCACTTCAGCGGTGGTCATAATATGACCTGACATTAAGTGTCCGCCAATTTCATCGCTAAATTTCGCCGCCCGCTCAACATTTACCCAATCCCCCACGTTTAAATCGCCAAGATTGGTAATACGTAACGTTTCTTTCATCAGGTCAAAACTGACATGGTTGCCGTTAATCTCCGTCACGGTCAGGCAGCAACCGTTATGCGCCACGGACGCACCGGTTTCCAGACCGTCCAGCATGTAGTCAGGTAACTCAACCACATGTGTGCGAAAATTTGGTTTCTCGTCAATCGACACCAGTTTTGCGGTGCCCTGTACAATCCCCGTAAACATACTCACAACTCCTGAAATCAGTTAAGACATTCTGTTCAGCACAATAGCAGGTGGAAAACGCCCTTACCAGTGAAGGGGTAAGAATGGCTATTTTTTCACTGGAGAATTAATAAATCCTCGCTACAATAGACTGAATTTCCCCTGCTTCTTCTTTTTGCTGCCCATTCAGGCGGCTTTTTAGTCTCTCATATAACTACAAATAAAAGGTGTTCACGTGCAGAAGTATATCAGTGAAGCGCGTCTGTTATTAGCATTAGCAATCCCGGTGATTCTCGCGCAAATCGCCCAAACTGCGATGGGTTTTGTCGATACCGTGATGGCGGGCGGCTATAGTGCCACCGACATGGCGGCGGTCGCTATTGGTACTTCTATCTGGCTTCCGGCGATCCTCTTTGGTCACGGGCTGCTGCTGGCATTAACGCCGGTTATCGCGCAATTAAATGGTTCCGGTCGACGTGAGCGCATTGCGCATCAGGTGCGACAAGGGTTCTGGCTGGCAGGTTTTGTTTCCGTTCTTATTATGCTGGTGCTGTGGAATGCGGGTTACATTATCCGATCTATGGAAAATATCGACCCGGCTCTGGCGGACAAAGCCGTGGGTTATTTGCGTGCATTGCTGTGGGGCGCACCGGGCTATCTGTTCTTCCAGGTTGCCCGTAACCAGTGTGAAGGTCTGGCAAAAACCAAGCCGGGTATGGTGATGGGCTTTATCGGCCTGCTGGTGAACATTCCGGTGAACTATATCTTTATTTATGGTCATTTCGGTATGCCTGAGCTCGGTGGCGTTGGTTGTGGCGTGGCTACTGCGGCGGTGTATTGGGTCATGTTCCTTGCCATGGTTTCTTACATTAAACGCGCCCGCTCGATGCGCGATATTCGTAACGAAAAAGGCACCGCGAAGCCCGATCCTGCGGTTATGAAACGACTGATTCAACTCGGTTTGCCAATTGCGCTGGCGCTGTTCTTTGAAGTAACGCTGTTTGCCGTCGTGGCTCTGTTAGTGTCTCCGCTAGGTATTGTTGATGTCGCAGGACATCAGATTGCCCTGAACTTTAGTTCACTGATGTTCGTACTTCCCATGTCGCTGGCGGCAGCGGTAACCATCCGCGTAGGTTATCGTCTGGGTCAGGGCTCAACGCTGGATGCGCAAACCGCTGCGCGGACCGGGCTTATGGTGGGTGTCTGTATGGCAACCCTGACGGCCATATTCACGGTTTCACTGCGGGAGCAAATCGCCCTGTTGTACAACGATAATCCCGAGGTTGTAACGCTGGCTGCGCATTTGATGTTGCTGGCGGCGGTATATCAGATTTCTGACTCAATCCAGGTCATTGGCAGTGGGATTTTGCGTGGATATAAAGATACGCGCTCCATTTTCTATATCACCTTTACGGCTTACTGGGTGCTGGGCTTGCCAAGCGGCTATATTCTGGCACTGACCGATCTGGTTGTTGAGCCTATGGGGCCAGCAGGCTTCTGGATAGGGTTTATTATCGGCCTGACATCGGCAGCTATTATGATGATGCTGCGAATGCGTTTCCTGCAACGTCTGCCATCAACCATCATTCTGCAACGAGCAGCTCGCTAGTAAAGATAAGGCGCAACCTTCACGGGTTGCGCCTGTGTTTTTACGCAGGCTGGAGCGTTGCGCCAATCCCGTCTTCGTCTGGCTGTAATTTCAGTGCGTTACACAAAGTTTGCCGACTGGCATCTGTTATCTCAACGTGTATATCACCGGTAACTTCCCCTTTCACATTGATGAAGTCAGGTGAAATTTCTTTCGCACTGGTTTGCAGGCAAATCGTTCCCTCTCCGCGCAGGCGTTTAACTTTCAGTTGCACATGCGTTGCCGCAGAAGTGATCAACCACACTTTCCCGCCATCGAGATTAATGTTGCCCACATTTAAAGTGACGTTGTCACCTTTTACCGTGCTGCCATCGAGAATCAACACGCCGCCCTGCTGTACAGTAATCGTTGATTGTTGCAGATCTGCGCCATAGCCAATAATCATTGAAGCGCCGTCCAGTAATGCAACACTCCCGGTCAGTTCAACCGGTGCGCGATCTTCCTCTACGACAAAATTTTCGTCCGCGCTGGTGGGTGACAACAAGATCACTGTCCCACCTTGTATTACCGCGTTTTCCAGCGTACCAGCATGCACTTCAGCCCGACCACCTACATTAACGGACAAGTTTTGCGTCTTACCGGAACTGTAGAGCTGAAGACCATCCGTCCCCAGACGATAAGTGGATCCATTCTCAACAATAGTGTCAGAGTCTTCACCACCGAGATTATTCATGGTGCCACCAGCAAGCAATGTATCACTGGCTTTCCCCGCCAGCATAAAAACGCCGCCCTGATTAATCTCACAATTGCTGGCTTCCCCACCTGGATACACCAACAATTCACCACCTTCATCTACCACGACCGCTGAGGTTGTCCCATTGACCAACAGGCCGCCCTCTTGATCGAGAATGATTTTTTCCGCGCGATGGCCTTCCAGTACACGCAGGTTACCGCCATTTTCCAGCAACAAACCGCAGGCATAACCCTGATCAACGCTAAATTCACCTTCGGGATGGCGGCCATTAACCGTAGCGAGCGTAGAGAGACTAATTGCGCCTCCCTCTGACTGAACAATATCTGTGGCAATGGCACCGTCACTGACCGATAGCGTGCCATTGTTGCCGTACTGTGTGCATTTGGCGATCCCACCGGTTGCCACTTTCAACCAACCGGCCCCCGTGACCACGGTATTTTCGGCTCTTGCGCCAGCTTCAACAATTAACTCACCTTCAGTAAGTTGCGTCGCGCCAATGACCTCGCCGGTCTTAACAATTTGCACGTTCCCGTCGCTCATCAAGTTTTTCGCATCAGATCCCATGATTTATTCCTTTGCTGCATCTGTGTGCCTTTATTGCTACATAAGTGTAAAGGCTACGGAGGATTTATCCACGACAGATTTTGAGATGGTGGCAAACAACTCTGTTTAAACTCTGATACACAGATTATTGGGTTGTGTCAGATGTAAATGCGATCCTGAATAAAAATCGCCCTTGCAAATCAACAAAATATAGCCAATTTGCTTAAAAGCTCTGCAAACGGTCGAAATACCGCAGAAAATTACGTTTTGCCTCTTGCCACCTTCCCACTCTGCCGCTAATATTCGTCCCCGTTGTCACCTACAACGTTGCGTTCATAGCTCAGTTGGTTAGAGCACCACCTTGACATGGTGGGGGTCGTTGGTTCGAGTCCAATTGAACGCACCATCCTGCGTCCGTAGCTCAGTTGGTTAGAGCACCACCTTGACATGGTGGGGGTCGGTGGTTCGAGTCCACTCGGACGCACCAGATTTTCTTAATCTGGTCTTCTCCTTTTTCCCTCTGTTTCTTCTCTGTATCCAATACGTTAAAAGATTTACACTGTCTTCGTATGCGTTATCAGAAGGAGAATCGCTATGGCAACTTTGTTACAACTTCATTTTGCTTTTAATGGCCCATTTGGCGACGCAATGGCTGAGCAGCTTAAACCGCTTGCTGAGTCGATTAATCAGGAACCTGGTTTTCTGTGGAAGGTATGGACAGAAAGTGAAAAGAACCACGAAGCCGGTGGGATCTACCTTTTCACTGATGAAAAAAGCGCCCTTGCCTATCTGGAAAAACATACTGCCCGACTGAAAAATCTCGGCGTTGAGGAAGTTGTCGCCAAAGTTTTCGATGTCAATGAGCCACTGAGTCAAATCAATCAGGCAAAACTCGCCTGACAGATTTTAACCAAGGGCGGTTAGCGCCCTTTTCATCCCTGTCTGAAATTTCTCAAATTCTAAAAATTTCAACCAAACTTATCTGATAACACTAAATTCGAAAGAATGCGTACAGGTAAGTAACAATGAAAAAAATTGCTATTGTGGGTGCCGGGCCTACGGGGATCTACACCTTATTCTCGCTTCTACAGCAACAAACTCCACTTTCTATTTCTATCTTCGAGCAGGCTGACGAAGCCGGTGTCGGGATGCCATACAGTGATGAGGAAAACTCAAAACTGATGCTGGCAAATATTGCCAGTATTGAAATACCGCCGATTTATTGTACATATCTCGAATGGCTACAAAAGCAAGAAGCCAGCCATCTCCAGCGTTATGGCGTTAAAAAAGAAACCTTGCACGATCGCCAGTTTTTACCGCGAATTCTGCTGGGCGAATATTTCCGCGATCAATTTTTACGATTAGTAGACCAGGCACGACAGCAAAAATTTGCAGTGGCTGTTTATGAATCATGCCAGGTTACCGATCTGCAAATTATAAATGCTGGCGTCATGCTCGCTACAAATCAGGATTTACCCAGCGAGACGTTTGATTTAGCGGTGATCGCGACGGGTCACGTCTGGCCTGATGAAGAAGAAGCAACCAGAACGTATTTTCCCAGCCCGTGGTCAGGCCTGATGGAAGCAAAGGTCGATGCGTGTAACGTGGGTATTATGGGAACATCCTTGAGCGGACTGGATGCGGCAATGGCAGTGGCTATTCAACATGGTTCATTTATTGAAGATGATAAACAACATGTTATTTATCAACTCAATAACACAAGTGAAAAGCTAAGTATTACGCTAATGTCACGCACGGGTATTTTACCGGAAGCCGATTTCTATTGCCCTATTCCCTACGAGCCCTTACACATCGTCACTGAACAGGCATTAAATGCGGAGATTCAAAAAGGCGAAGAGGGCCTTTTGGATCGAGTATTCGAATTAATAGTAGAGGAAATCAAATTTGCTGATCCAGACTGGAGCCAACGCATAGCCTTAGAGAGCCTGAATGTCGATTCCTTTGCTCAAGCCTGGTTTGCCGAGCGCAAACAACGCGACCCATTCGACTGGGCAGAAAAAAATCTCCAGGAAGTCGAACGCAATAAACGAGAAAAACATACTGTTCCCTGGCGTTATGTCATTCTGCGCCTGCATGAAGCCGTACAGGAAATTGTTCCTCATCTGAATGAACACGACCATAAACGGTTCAGTAAAGGCCTTGCCCGGGTTTTCATCGATAATTATGCGGCAATCCCTTCAGAGTCTATTCGTCGACTACTGGCCTTACGTGAAGCGGGAATCATTCATATTCTCGCCCTCGGTGAAGACTACGAAATGGAAATTAATGAGTCGCGCACCGTCCTGAAAACGGAAGACGATAGCTACTCGTTTGACGTTTTTATTGATGCCCGCGGGCAGCGTCCGCTTAAAGTGAAAGATATTCCTTTCCCTGGACTACGCGAACAATTACAGAAAACAGGGGATGAAATCCCGGATGTTGGCGAAGATTATACGTTACAGCAACCCGAAGAAATTCGTGGGCACGTAGCATTCGGCGCGTTGCCCTGGTTGATGCACGACCGGCCATTCGTACAGGGACTTACGGCATGTGCAGAAATTGGTGAGGCGATGGCTCAGGCGGTCGTAAAGCCTGCATCCCGTGCTCGTCGGCGTCTTTCGTTTGATCAAATGTAAAGCTATCAGCACTCAACAAACTGATGCTGTTCATTAAGGCGATAGCGGACTCCGGCTCGAATATTGTTTTCACCTTCAATGGCGACGGCGAAGCGAACTCTTTCGCCGTCATGATATGCCAGTGCGGCGCTTCCCCCTGGCCCTAGAATAATTGAGTCGACCACGCCCGTGCTCACTATTGTTGAATCTTCACCGCTGGCAATGATGTGTACATTGTCGCCGCTGTTGGCAATTCTGGCGTTTGCGCCAAAGCTGGCGATTTGCACCAGGTCACCATTACTGGCGACATGACACCGTTCACCCAATGTGCAAACGCGTACTCGCATTCCGGTATTCGCAATCCGACTACTATCTCCAGCGCTGCTTATCCGCGAAGAATTACCGGTTACAGCAACCCGTGCGCGTTCACCGGAGCTGCCAATGTGACTGTTAAAGCCGACACTTCCAATCCGCACGCTATAACCCATACTGGCAATTTGCGCGGCATACCCAGCAGTTGCGATTCTGGCATTATCCTCACAACAGCCGATGCGAGCATGATCGTCGCTGCGGGCAAACTGACTGCAAAATGGTCTCTCTCCGGGATCTATGGCCAGTTTTTGCATAGAAGAAACTTCCTGATGCGCGAAGTTTTCATCCGCCAGCCATTTTTTCCACGCATACTCAACCAGACTCTCCGCCCAGTCCGTATATCCTTCCTCAATCAGTGCATGATGAATATCGGCATAACTACCGCCGCGTGGGAAATGGCGCAGGAACCAGCGATACATCACCGCTCCGATACGCCATTCTCGCAGGTCTGCTCGTGTAATGATCATTCGTTAGTGCCGGTGATAGCCATCGACCATGCTTTTAAAGGTTTCGTGTGTCGTACGCCCCGTGGTGCAAAGATAAAGATGACCGAAGATAAAAAAGAGGCTTATAAATGCCAGAGCAAAATGCGCCTGCAATAACCAGTATCTTACGCCAGGAAACACATCTCCCACGGCTTGCGGATAGAGACACAGCAGCCCCGTCAATAGTAACAACGGCAGCAATCCATACATGACACCAACATAGGCGACCTGCTGTAAGGGATTAAATTTAGACTGTGTTGTTGCCGGGAAAGGATGTTCTTCCCCCTGCATAATGCCAAACAAATAAAATCGCGTTTGTTTTGCCGCTCGCTCCAGCCAACCCTGACGACGAATGCGATAGTGGTGACCATTACCCCCAACGGCATTGATCAGAACAAAGCCGAGCCAGCATGCCAGTAACAAAAATCCGCAAACTTCATGCACCGCAACCAGACTTTTAACCGCAGTTGCTCCCACCAGCGCAAAGTGATTTATCAGCCCACTTGCCAGCAACAATACAAAGAGTAACGCATTCGACCAGTGCCATAATCTGACCGCTTTGCTGTAAAGATAAATCTTCTCACCATGATCGGTGGCTGATTTCTTCACGCCACGAGCACGAAGCAAGGCATGCAGCCCCAGCACCAACCACATCCCAACCAGCAATAGTCCGGCAATGATCAACCACACCGGCCAAAATTCGGGAGTGAACTGTGGCACATAGTTCGCCAACTGGCTCTGAAACTGTTCAGCATGTTGCGACGGGTTCATACATTTTCCTTTTTAATCAAATGTTGACCGAATCGGCGATACAGATGCGGTTTCCCGGCACCAGGTAGCTGATATTGATAGTATTTATTTTCCTGCAACCACGCCTGAATTTCTGGGCTATCTTCGCGACCAAAGATCAATGCGTGTTCCGGACAGGCGCTGACGCAGATGGGTGGAAAGCCTTTTGCCAGTCGGGACTCAGCGCAGAAATCACATTTATCTGCAACTTTAGTGACAGGGTTAAGGTAGCGAACCTGGTACGGGCAAGCGCCAATGCAATAACTGCAGCCGATGCACTGCGATTTTTCTACCCGCACGATCCCCTGCATATCACGCCATGACGCTCCTGTTGGGCAAACGTCGATGCAAGGAGCATCTTCACAGTGCTGGCATGACTGGCGAAAAAAGTGATACTGCGTTTCGTTGTCGTTATCGGTGACCGGTATGTGTGCTATCGATAAACGGCTTCCCTGAGCGGGGACGTGGTTAGTTTTACGGCATGCGCGGGCGCAAATATTACAGCCATTGCACCGTGACTCGTCATGAATCATGGCATACCGAACTTCCTTTTCTTGCCTCGTGTTCGCTAACAGAGAAGACGCAGAACCAGTAAAAAAGATTACTGTTCCCATCCCCAGAACAAATTTGCGTCGAGTGAAGGACATCTGATTATCCCCTAATGCAGTGGCTGCAACTGTCCACCCTATCCATGACATCTCCCTGAAATTTCAGGGGTTCTGAAACTGCTCTACCTCGAACCATTCGCATAAGCCATAAGCTTTGCCATAGGTCATAAATCGCTCGCTAAACAAGTACAACACCGCCGTCGATGACTCCACCTGCCGTATATCGGCATATTCAGGTGCAACATCCATCGCGGCGATCGCGGCTTCAATCTGCGCTTCCTGGAAGTAATATGGCGCTTGCATCAGCATGGCGACTTTGTAAGGACGAGGATACGTCTGGCACTCAAAACGAACGGCGTGTGCAATAGCGCGACAAATGTCCTGCTCCACAACTTGCAAAGACATCGCCGCGTAGTTTTCACTCATGGCCTGCGTTGAGTAATAGTAATCATCCTGGCTTCCCGTCATACACGCGATATCCGCGTAGTCTCCGTTCTGCTTAATGTTTTCCAGCAAAACTGACAGTTCCTCTTCTGCAACCGAATAGGGTGGCGAGAGAAACACGGCGCGCGCCACCAGCTGCCCAGCCGCAGAATGCTGGCGAATGAACTCTGCCAGGATTTCAGCAGGTTCTGGTTCTGTGATGTCTTCACTTACCGTATCAACGGAGTGGCGCATCCCCTGCAACCATTGCCGCTTCGCCTCGTCAATTTCGCTGACTTCCGCTAACGGCAAGACATCCTGATGGTTCATCTCACCCATTCCTTACGCAGGCAGTAGATTGTGTGCTGCCAGATCGGCGGCAATATCTTCCAGCCCCAGACGCTGCAATGTTTCGCGGGTCGGACAACCAAGCTGTGGGTCCCAGCCCATTTCTTTGTAGAACATCGTGAGCGAAGCATGCATATCGTCACGATCCATTTTGTCAGTACCTTCAGTAAAGACCGGGATCTGCGGATCCTTGTCGAATACCCAGGAACAGATAAGATCGTGTTCATTACGCATATCTTTGGTTTGCATCAGTTTTACCGTGTAGGCGCGATGCAACGTAAAGATACGCTCTGCAGCTAAATCTAATTTTTCCTGAGTCATATCTTCGCCAGTGATCGCTTTGAAGAATTTGGCTTCAAGCGCCAGATCGCCCCGATAATTACGGCTTTTCAGCGGCGAAACGGTCATTGGCCAGACCCAGTTGCACAGGGTGACGGCGTTATGCAAACAGACCCGCAACAGCGACCACTTAGCATATTTAATTTTTGCGTCATTGATTGGCGTGTAGTTTTTGGTTTCATCGTAAGCATCTTCAGAACCAAAAAGCTCTTTCGCCACTTCACGTTGCAGTTTCAATGGCAAACCGGAACCAATGAAGTTGATATGGGTATGCGTCATGCAGTCACGGTTGAACATACAGTTAACAATGGAGCCGACCTGCGCTGACGCTTCATTGGCGTGGTGAACTGGATAGCCAAACGGCGACCAGAGTTTATTTTTCGCGTAGCCCCAGTACTCTTCACCCAAATTCCAGCGTTCTGCGATAGCATATGAACCATCAGCCAGGTGACTCAGCTCACCCACACGATGCGCCAGACGGTAGTAAAAATCTTTAATGAAGTTAACGTCACCCGCTTCCAGTTGATCCCAGCGAATTTCCGCATACTCTTCAGCAGGCAGAACACGCTTGAACACCCCTTTGCTGTAACAATAGGTAAAGTCGCGATGCAGCTGACCATAGTTACACCATAGGCCGTAGTCATCGAACAGATTCAAACCAACCAGGTTACCAATCACACGACCATCGTCTTTATCTTCAAAATCTTTCGGACCGTTCGGGAAGATGGTGGTATGGACAAAGTTTGCAACACAAGTGTTACCACCTGTGCTGGGCACGCCAAACTCTTTCACCCGAGGAATATTCATTTGGGTCATACAACGGATCGGGCAAGAGTGGCAGCCGCTCATTTTTACTGTGTATTTCTCTGCCGCCGGACCTAAATCAAAAACGGATTTATAGGTACGAAAGCCGACCGTGTTCTGATTACCTGGCGGAATTTCACCCGTTTCAATCGGACCGCCTTCTGCCGCGCCCCAAAACAGCCCTTTACGAGCTGTCCAACGTGATTTGGGATCTGAGTACTCTGCCCACGATTGCGGCGTACTTGGCACGACATGGTTATTATTCGCACCGATAAGCTCGGTCATCATGTAATCGTTGAGACGCTTCATCTCCTGACGATCGGCAATGTTGACCCCTTTCGTCCCTTCAACCGCAATCGCTTTCAGGTTTTTCGAACCCATTATTGCGCCAGTTCCCGCACCACCGCTGTGGTTACGGCTATTCAACATGCCAGAGAGAGGAACAAGGTTTTCCCCAGCCTGACCAATAGCCGCCACACAGGTTTCAGGGCTGGTCAATCGACAAATCTCTTCCGTAGTTGCGCGCGTCCCTTTTCCCCATAAGAAATCGGCTTTTTCCAGGCTAACTTTGTCATCTTTAATATTCAGCCATACCGGTGCTTTCGCTTTCCCTTCGATAATAATGACGTCGTATCCAGCGAATTTCATTTGCGCTGCAAAAAAGCCCCCCATATGGGCATCGACGACTAAATTTCCTTTGGTAAAAGTAGAAAGTGAGGTGATATTTACGCGAGAACTGCAGGGGGCACCAGATCCAGTTAATGGGCCGGTAGCAAAGACTAATTTATTCGCTTCATCGAAAGGTTTCGTGCCTGGCGGTACTTCGTCATACATAATTTTGTAGCCGAAGCCCATACCACCGACAAAACTTTTAAACTTACTGGAATCTTCGAGGGTAATATTTCCTGTCGTGAGATTGACTCTTAATATATTACCTGTCCAACCGTTAGCCATGATTTTTTCCTTTGCAAGATTCACACAGTAATATCTTTCCACTCGATAATTTTTAACGCCCCTGTTGGGCAGGCGTTTGCGCATTCACCGCATAACACACATTTCGAGGATTTTTTACTTTCGGTATTTACGGTGGCCATCATCCACGGGCATGCCGTCGTACAGGCGCTACAACCAATACAACGTTTATGATCGACGGTAATACAGCCTTCTTCCTGTTGCCAGGTAATCGCACCAATCGGGCAGACATTCATGCATTGCGGTTCTTTGCATTGACGGCAGGTGTCCGCGGTATAGTTGAGATCGCCATACAGGCCGCCACCAGAGCCAACCCCGTTATCGCCAAAGAAATAATTGCGATGGATTTTGATACGGGAGAAGAATGTCCCTACTGAGCCATCGTTGAAGTTGGTACAAGAGATTTCACAGCGGTGGCAACCCGTGCATCGCGCACGTTGGGTCACCAGCACCCCTTTGGGTGTATTTATCAACCCTACTGTGCCGCTATCAATATCTTCCTGTTTGCAACCCAAAAGTGACAGTAACGCAGGGGCAATTGTTAGACCAGCAAGGCCTTTTCCTGATATACGCAAGAATTCTAATCGCGTTAAGCCAATATCTAATAGTGGACGATCAACCGGGTTCATTTATTTCGCATCCTCTTCGCAAACACAGTGCTGACAATTCAGCAGCCTGATATTAAGCATTCAACTAATACGCTGCTGACTCTGTCCCCAACACCAGATATTTTCCCTAACCCGATAGTGTATGAGAAAAGATTTAACGCTAATAAACTAATCCTTTATGGTTAGGAGAAAAAATAATGTGATTATTCCGAACTCTTAACATTGATCGTTATCAATTAAAAACACAAAGAAAAAAAATATAAGTGAAGTGATATTTATTATCATTTGAAATGAATTTAACTGATCCGACAATTATTTGTGACATTCATAGCAGAAAATAAAAATAATATTGCCGCTATAAATTAAAAAACATATCGAAATTCGTATAATTTCAGAAGTCGTCATTTACAAAAATTAACTGACTCGCAACTGAACTAAAAATATCAGGATGAAGCTTACCGCCTCATCCTGAATGGTCATTTAACCAGTGCGTTAATGACGGTTTCCATCGCCTGCTTTTCCAGCTCACTGCGCTGAATGCGTTTATTGGCTAATGCTGTACGTAATACGCCTGCGATAACGATATGCTTTGGTTCCTGCCCCAGATCGCGCATTTCCAGCACAACTTTACCGACAACTCTGCACATTTCTCGGTACAGTTCATCCTCTTTTGTCCGGTTTCCCATTCTTTATACCTATTTATCATGCCAACTATCAGCATATATCAATCTAACCAATTAAACAAAAACCAAACAAAATCAGACAAATAACGCGATAAATTATTTTCACTGAAGCAATTTAGCGATGATGTATTTGTACACCTAATGAATTTTCACTCGTCATCACACTGACAAAGCTGACTCCAGACGTTGCGCAAACAGCGAAGTTTTTGCGTAACGTTTTCCCTGGAACGTTAAATCTTTGATAACAATTTATTGTCTAACGAGTTGTATATTTTTTGAAACGCTGTTTTTGTTTTCCTTTTGGATTAATTTCAGCGTATAATGCGCGCCAATTGACTCTTGAATGGTTTCAGCACTTTGGACTGTAGAACTCAACGACTCAAAAACAGGCACTCACGTTGGGCTGAGACACAAGCACACATTCCTCTGCACGCTTTTTCGATGTCACCTATCCTTAGAGCGAGGCACCACCACTTTCGTAATACCGAATTCGCTTTCCGGCAGTGCGACCAGAAAGCAAGTTTCTCCCATCCTTCTCAACTTAAAGACTAAGACTGTCATGAAAAAGACCAAAATTGTTTGCACCATCGGACCGAAAACCGAATCTGAAGAGATGTTAGCTAAAATGCTGGACGCTGGCATGAACGTTATGCGTCTGAACTTCTCTCATGGTGACTATGCAGAACACGGTCAGCGCATTCAGAATCTGCGCAACGTGATGAGCAAAACCGGTAAAACTGCCGCTATCCTGCTTGATACCAAAGGTCCAGAAATCCGCACTATGAAACTGGAAGGCGGTAACGACGTTTCTCTGAAAGCCGGTCAGACCTTTACTTTCACCACTGATAAATCTGTTATCGGCAACAGCGAAATGGTTGCGGTAACGTATGAAGGTTTCACTACCGACCTGTCTGTTGGCAACACCGTACTGGTTGACGATGGTCTGATCGGTATGGAAGTTACCGCCATTGAAGGTAACAAAGTTATCTGTAAAGTGCTGAACAACGGCGACCTGGGCGAAAACAAAGGTGTGAACCTGCCAGGCGTTTCCATTGCCCTGCCAGCACTGGCTGAAAAAGACAAACAGGACCTGATCTTTGGTTGCGAACAAGGCGTAGACTTTGTTGCTGCTTCCTTTATTCGTAAGCGTTCTGACGTTATCGAAATCCGTGAGCATCTGAAAGCACACGGTGGTGAAAACATCCAAATCATCTCCAAAATCGAAAACCAGGAAGGCCTGAACAACTTCGACGAAATCCTCGAAGCCTCCGACGGCATCATGGTTGCGCGTGGCGACCTGGGCGTTGAGATCCCGGTTGAAGAAGTTATCTTCGCCCAGAAGATGATGATCGAAAAATGTATCCGTGCACGTAAAGTCGTTATCACTGCGACCCAGATGCTCGATTCAATGATCAAAAACCCACGCCCGACTCGCGCAGAAGCCGGTGACGTTGCGAACGCCATCCTCGACGGTACTGACGCAGTAATGCTGTCTGGTGAATCCGCAAAAGGTAAATACCCGCTGGAAGCGGTTTCTATCATGGCGACCATCTGCGAACGTACCGACCGCGTGATGAACAGCCGTCTCGAGTTCAACAATGACAACCGTAAACTGCGCATTACCGAAGCAGTATGCCGTGGCGCGGTTGAAACTGCTGAAAAACTGGATGCTCCGCTGATCGTGGTTGCTACCCAGGGCGGTAAATCTGCTCGTGCAGTACGTAAATACTTCCCAGATGCCACCATCCTGGCACTGACCACCAACGAAAAAACGGCTCATCAGTTGGTATTGAGCAAAGGCGTTGTGCCGCAGCTGGTTAAAGAGATCACTTCTACTGATGATTTCTACCGTCTGGGTAAAGAACTGGCTCTGCAGAGCGGTCTGGCACACAAAGGTGACGTCGTAGTTATGGTTTCTGGTGCACTGGTACCGAGCGGCACTACTAACACCGCATCTGTTCACGTCCTGTAATATTGCTTTTGTGAATTAATTTGTATATCGAAGCGCCCTGATGGGCGCTTTTTTTATTTAATCGATAACCAGAAGCAATAAAAAATCAAATCGGATTTCACTATATAATCCCACTTTATCTAAGATGAATCCGATGGAAGCGTCCTGTTTTCTCTCAATTTTTTTATCTAAAACCCAGCGTTCGATGCTTCTTTGAGCGAACGATCAAAAATAAGTGCCTTCCCATCAAAAAAATATTCTCAACATAAAAAACTTTGTGTAATACTTGTAACGCTACATGGAGATTAACTCAATCTAGAGGGTATTAATAATGAAAGCTACTAAACTGGTACTGGGCGCGGTAATCCTGGGTTCTACTCTGCTGGCAGGTTGCTCCAGCAACGCTAAAATCGATCAGCTGTCTTCTGACGTTCAGACTCTGAACGCTAAAGTTGACCAGCTGAGCAACGACGTGAACGCAATGCGTTCCGACGTTCAGGCTGCTAAAGATGACGCAGCTCGTGCTAACCAGCGTCTGGACAACATGGCTACTAAATACCGCAAGTAATAGTACCTGTGAAGTGAAAAATGGCGCACATTGTGCGCCATTTTTTTGCCTGCCATTTACCGCTACTGCGTCGCGCGTAACATATTCCCTTGCTCTGGTTCACCATTCTGCGCTGAATCTACTGAAGGCGCATTGCTGGCTACAGGCGTTGCGCCAGTGCTCACGGCAACTGGATACCCTGCCCGACGATACAACGCTTTATCGACTAACTTCTGGTCTACAGCCTTATTATCTTTAAATTGCGTGAAGCCTGCTGGCAGTGTGTAAGGCATTGTCTGAACGTTCTGCTGTTCTTCTGCTGATAGTGGTCGATGCACTTCCACATAACGCATCCCGTTAGGCTCCACAGAATATTTCACCGGTTCGTTGATCACTTTCACCGGCGTTCCCGTCCGCACGCTGGAGAACAAGGCTTTAATATCCGGTGCATTCATGCGAATACACCCTGAACTGACGCGCAAACCGACGCTGTCCGGCGCACTGGTGCCATGAATGAGGTATTCGCCATTACCATGCGCGAGGCGCAGTGCGTAACGTCCTAGCGGGTTATTTGGCCCGGCAGGAACGACGGGCGGTAATTTAATGCCACGCTCCAGCGAACGCTGACGAATGCCCGCCGTTGGCGTCCAGGTTGGATTAGGGATTTTCTGCCCCACACGCGTTTCCATCACCGGCGTTTCCAGCCCCTGCAATCCAATACCTATCGGATAGACCTGCACGATATTTTCTCCCGGCGGATAATAATAAAGGCGCAGCTCTGCAAGGTTAACGATAATCCCCTGACGCGGCGCATCAGGCAATAACAGTTGCGAAGGAATCGTTATCGTCGTACCGGGTTTTGGCACCGGAGCGATAGTGTTATTGGCTTCAAGTATCAACATTGCCGCAGTATCAAAACGTCGGGCGATGGCCTGAAGGTTTTTATCCCCTTCTTGCACCGTATACGTTTGATTTTGCCCAACCAGTCGGCTTCCGGTTGGTGGTAGCGGATAATCAACCGCCCAGGCAGCCTGAATGGCGCTAAAAGCGCCGATAAGCGTGAGTGTAAGCAAAGACGCGCGTTTCATTGTAAACCTCCTGTATTTGCCGGAGACTCACGCTGAAACGTCGGATGGCGCTTATGTTCACCTGAAACCAAAACACTCCTGTGCAGGCCAGTGTAAACATTGACCACCCGGCAATGTGAGTCCACCGGATGAAAGCTGTCCCTTTAGTTTAGCTAAGTGCAGCGGCTTTGGCGCGAATTGCGCGAATCATCGCTTCCAGACCTTGTGAGCGTGATGGGGTGAGATGTTGGGTGAGCGCCATTTTTTCAAACCACGGGCGCACATCGAAATTGACAATATCCTGCGGTGTCATTTGATCGTAAAGAATAAAGACGACCGCAATAAGCCCTTTCACAATGGCCGCATCGCTGTCGCCCTGTAATTCAATAATTCCCTGCGCATTTTGACGCATCACAATCCATACCTGACTCTGGCAGCCCTGGATGCTATTTTGCGGGCTTCTGTCTTCGTCGTGTAATTCTGGCAGACGCTGGCCCAGCTCAATAATGTAGAGATATTTCTCTTCCCAGTTGGCGCAGCGTAAAAAATTACGCAGCAATTTTTCTTTATCCGGCAATAAAGCCATAGTGCCTCCCTGTTATCCCAGCAGACGGTGAATACGTTGCAGGCCGGTCACCAGACGATCCACTTCTTCATGGGTGTTATACATAGCCAGCGACGCCCGACACATGGCAGGAACGTTGTAATAGGCCATTAATGGCATAGCGCAGTGATGTCCGGTACGCACAGCAATGCCGTAATTATCGAGAAAACTACCAACATCATAGGCGTGGTGTTTACCAAGATTAAAAGCAATAACACCAAGTCTGTTCTGGGGACCATAGAGAGTGAGATCCGGTACAGATTCCAGCTGTGATAGCGCGTAGTGCATCAGATTCTGTTCATACTCGGCTATATTATTTAGCCCCAGCGCCGACACATACTCCAGCGCCGCGCCAAGACCAATGATGCCTCCGGTATTGGGTGTGCCGGCTTCAAACCGCCATGGTGCTTTGGTCCAGGTAGTCCCTTCACTCAGGCTGACGGTGGCGATCATAGAACCGCCCCCTTCCCACGGCGGCATCTCCTGCAACAAGGCTTCTTTGACATAAAGAATGCCAATTCCAGTGGGGCCATACAGTTTATGCCCGGAGAACACGTAAAAATCGCAATCCAGCGCCTGAACGTCCACCGGATGATGCATCACCGCCTGAGCGCCATCCACCAGCACTTTTGCACCATACTGATGCGCAAGCGTGATCATCTCTGCCAGCGGATTTTCCGTTCCCAGCACGTTGGAAACATGGGTAATTGCCAGCAGGCGAGTTTTCTCATCGAACAGATTAGGCAGTGTCTCCCGCTGCAACGTACCGTCGGGGTTGAGAGGAATCACACGCAGCTCTGCACCCACTCGCGCGCAAAGCATTTGCCAGGGAACAATGTTAGCGTGGTGCTCCATCTGGCTGATGATGATGTTATCGCCCGCTCGCACGTTGCTGTTGCCCCAGCTATTGGCGACCAGGTTAATGCCTTCCGTGGTGCCGCGGACAAACACCAATTCTTCCGCGGAACGGGCATTGATAAACAGCGAAGCACGCTTGCGCACGTTCTCCATTTTCTCGGTCGCCTGGGCGCTTAAGGTATGAATACCGCGATGCACCGCCGCGTAGCCATGACGATAAAACTCGGCCTCGGCGTCAATCACCTGGCTTGGTTTCTGCGCACTGGCGGCGCTGTCGAGATAAGCCAGCGGCAAACCGTTTACCTCACGAGAAAGCACCGGAAAATCGGCTCGCACCTTATCAACGGAAAAAGTCATCTTGCACCTCCCGGCAGCCGTTGACCGATTCTGGCCAGCACCAGCTGTTTAAGCTCCTCATCACGCAGTGCTTCCGTCAGTTCGGCAGCAAAGGCGTAAATGATCATCTGCTGGGCATCTTGCCGATTGATCCCGCGCGAGCGCAGATAGAACATTTGTTCATCATCAATACGCCCCACCGTCGCACCGTGGCTGCATTTCACATCATCTGCATAGATTTCCAGCTGCGGTTTCGTATCCACTTCCGCCAGTTTGCCCATCAGCAAATTATTGTTGGTCATCTGACCATCCGTTTTGATGGCGTGCTGCGCGACGTTGATCAAACCGTTAAATACCGCGCGGCCTTTGTCGCTGACGATAGTTTTGTGCAACTGTCGGCTGTTACAAAAACCTTTATTGTGTTCCAGCCAGGTACGGGTATCACACACCTCGTTTTTCACCGGCATCACCAGACTATTGATCCGCAGCGTGCTGTTTTCGCCATTGAGTTGCGTACTGGTGTTGTGTCGTAATACTGCGCCACCAAGCAGGAAACTGTGGCTAAATGCAGTGGCATCGTCAGCCAGCAACAAATCGTTATGGGCAAAGTGGTGACTGACCGGGTTTTCAAACGCCAGCTTGATATGCTGCAAGTGGGCGTTCGCTGCGACATTGATGGTAAAGCGCGCTCCGGTGAAATGACGAGCGTCATTAAGGCTGACAAAATGCTCAATCACCGTCGCTTCGGCACCTTCCGCCAGATCCAGATGATGCCGGTAATGAGCTGTGTTCACCTCTTCACCTGCCACGCCCTGGGTGATATGCATTAACAGCAATGGCTTTGTCGGTCGTTGACCGCGCTTCACAGCAATATGCGTCACGCTTTGCGCCAGGCTTTCCGTCAAATGCAGAAACACTTCCGTCTGAATAGCGTCGGGTAACCCCTGGCGGTCATCGTTAATGCTCACTTCATATCCGCTGCCTTCAGTTGCATCGCTCAGCGCGGGCACGTAACGTCCATCGACAAACACCAGCCGCACAGCGTCTAACGTTAACGCTAAGGCATCTCGCTGCTGTGGGGATATCTCTCCCGCAATGCTGACAAACTGGCTATTGGTCAGCCCTTCCAGCGGCGTATATTTCCAGTGCTCATGTTTGCGTGTCGGCAGTCCGGTACGCAGCAATTGTTGTAAATGCTGCTGTGCTTGCGGGGAGCGTTTTGCACCCTCGGCTTCAAACAAATGATGCCACTGTTGCAGCACGTTACTGCTGTTCGGTAAGCCAGCCATAACCCTGCTCCTCCAGTTGTTTGACCAACGTGAAATCGCCGGATTTCACAATTCGTCCCTGATACAGCACATGGACGTAATCAGGCTTGATGTAGTCGAGAATGCGTTGGTAGTGCGTAACAATGATGAATGAACGCTTGCCGTCACGCAGCGAGTTCACGCCATCGGCAACCACTTTTAATGCGTCAATATCCAGCCCGGAGTCCGACTCATCAAGAATGCATAACTCCGGTTCCAGCACCGCCATTTGCAAAATATCGTTGCGCTTTTTCTCGCCGCCGGAAAAACCAACATTTACCGAACGGGTTAATAAATCCTCCGGCATTTTCAGGAGAGCGATTTTCTCTTCCATCAAATCCTGAAAATCAAAGCGGTCGAGCGTTTCCTGGCCGCGATAGCTGCGCACCGCATTAAGTGCCGTTTGCAGGAAAAACTGGTTACTGACGCCGGGAATTTCCACCGGATACTGGAAGGCCATAAAGATGCCTTCACCTGCACGATCTTCCGGCGACAGCGCAAGCAAATCTTTGCCTTTGAACTCAACCGTGCCGCCCGTCACCTCATAATCTTCTCGCCCAGCAAGCGTTGCCGATAAGGTACTTTTGCCAGAACCGTTTGGCCCCATAATGGCGTGAACTTCGCCGGGACGAACGTCGAGGCTTAACCCACGCAGGATAGCTTTATCTTCCACGCTGACGTGTAAATCTTTAATACTTAACATGTTTATTCCTTATCCGACGCTGTGTTCAAGACTGATGGCGAGGAGTTTTTGTGCTTCAACGGCAAATTCCAGCGGCAGTTCTGAGAACACGTCTTTGCAGAAACCGTTAACAATCATCGAGATGGCGTCTTCTTCGCTGATCCCACGTTGCAGGCAGTAAAACAGTTGATCTTCACCAATACGTGATGTCGTTGCCTCGTGCTCCAGTTGCGCGCTGTTATTGCGACATTCGACATACGGGAAAGTATGCGCCCCACAATTAGCGCCTATCAGCATTGAGTCGCACTGGGTGAAGTTACGTGCATTGGTTGCCGTCGGCATGATTTTCACTAAGCCGCGATAACTGTTCTGGCTGTGTCCGGCTGAGATCCCTTTAGAGATGATGGTCGATTTGGTGTTTTTACCAATATGGATCATCTTGGTGCCGGTATCCGCCTGCTGATGACCGCTGGTCAGTGCCACTGAGTAAAACTCACCGATGGAGTTATCGCCGCGCAAAATGCAACTGGGATATTTCCACGTAATCGCTGACCCGGTTTCTGATTGCGTCCATGACATTTTGCTGTTTTCGCCTTCGCACAAAGCACGCTTGGTGACGAAGTTGAGAATACCGCCGGTGTTGTTATCGCCAGGGAACCAGTTTTGTACCGTGGAATATTTCACCTCGGCGTTTTTATGGATGATGACTTCCACCACCGCCGCGTGTAACTGATAGCTGTCACGCACCGGAGCGGAACAGCCTTCAATGTAGCTGACGTAGCTGTCTTCGTCGGCCACCAGAATGGTGCGCTCAAACTGCCCGGTTTTTTCCGCGTTAATACGAAAATAGGTGGAAAGTTCCATCGGGCAGCACACGCCTTTAGGCACATAAATAAACGTACCGTCAGAGGCCACCGCCGCATTAAGCGCGGCAAAGAAGTTGTCATTCCCCGGCACCACGGTGCCGAGATATTTACGCACCAGTTCCGGGTGATCGTGGATCGCCTCGCCAAAGGAACAGAAAATAATTCCCTGCTCCGCCAGTTTTTCGCGATAAGTGGTGGCAACCGAAACAGAGTCGAAAATGGCATCCACTGCCACTTCTTTGCCTTCCCGCACGGGAACGCCCAACTGCTCAAACGCCGCCTCCACCTCTTTACTTAAAAAGGCGTTCGCGCCAGTTTGCTGCACCGCGCCGGGTTCAGACGCGCAGTTGTCGTCACAATTACCGCACGATGGTGCTGAGTAGTAGCTGTAATCCTGATAATTCAGCTTGTCGTAGTGCGCTTTCAGCCAGTGCGGCTCTTCCATCTCCAGCCATGCGCGATAGGCATTGAGACGAAACTCCAGCATCCACTCCGGCTCATTACGCTTCGCCGATATTGCGCGCACCACCTCTTCGTTTATCCCCTTTGCCAGTTCATCAGTGGCTAACTGGGTGAAGAATCCTTCTTTATAATTCAGCGGGCCGCCGGTCCAGGTTTTGACATCGTCAGTTGCTTCAGTATTACGAGACATAGTACCGCCTATACCCCAAAGCTTTCGCCACAGCCACATTCATTCTGGGCTTTCGGGTTGTGAAATTTGAATATCTGATTAAGTCCTTCACGAACGAAATCGACTTCCGTGCCATCAATAAACGGCATCGCTTGCAGCGGGACAAACAGCTTCGCGCCGTCGTGTTCAAACAGCAGATCGTCTTTGTCCGGCTCGCTAACACTGTCGAGCATATAGCCAAAGCCCGCGCAGCCCGTTTGCTTCACGCCTAAGCGCACGCCGACCATACCCGGCTGCTTTGCCACCAGCTCACGGATGTGGACCACGGCAGCGGGTGTCAGCGTTAAGCCCTGCCAGGCGAAATCCTGTGGATTAAAGGTTCCTGAATGCATGTCCATCGATTTACCTCACTTCATCGCTTTCAGCGTATAACAGCATGTTAGTGATAATGATTATCAGTTCAACCCAGCAAACGCAGGGGCTTTACCGTAAAACATGCTTTTTGCCTGCTTTTAATAAGCATAGACCCTGATGTGTGGGTTAACAGGCACGCTAAGAATTAGGTATCTCATTGTTAGATAATGATTATTATCTTAGGAGCATTAAGGCTGTGATGAAAAAGAAAAAGTTGTATTGAAAATGACTATTTAAGAGATAGGTAAAAAAGTGCAGCGTTCAGAAATAAGAAAACCCTTAAGTCTGTGCATCACAGGCTTAAGGGTTTCTACCCCATCCGGCGCTTATCTCCGGCACTCACAGTGGCTTAGCTCTTGAAGGGGCGATAAGAATAGTCTCATAAAGCTAAGCCGCTGTTTTAGCACAAACTGCGATTTGTATTATTTTTGAACGTTATCAGGCGGGTAGATAAGCAGTATTAAGAAGGCCCTCGAACCTGGACGAAGATTAATCCAGGCCGATTTGGCGAAGTCGCGACATTACGTCAGGATCAATGCACGCCCAAACGCCAGGCAAAGTAGATTTCTTCTTTTAATTCAGCAGAAGAGAGAGTAAGCAAGTCAGCGAATTCAAGTTCTAATTGTTTCAGACGTTTGAGATATTGGGCAGGTGAAAGATTGCTCTGGTCACGACGTAAAAATTCAATGGCCAGCTGGGTGGGATCAAGTTGAGTAGACATAGCATCCTCGCTTTTAGACAAGACCTGCACAGTATACCACCGTTTACTGTGCAGATAATGACCAAAAGCAATATGCGTCACACTTTTCTGGTGACAACGTCACAAAATAGCGGTCGTCAATCGTGACGAACAGCACAAACGCCCTTTCTCATCGAAGATTTCTATCTGCCAAACCTGATGACGTGAACCGAGATGCAACGGTTTACATACGCCGCGTACCCGCCCTTCTCGTGCCGAGCGAACATGATTAGCATTGATTTCCAGACCAACCACCTTTTGCTCACCTTCGGTACATAAATAACCGGCAACGGAACCGATACTTTCGGCCAATACCACGGACGCCCCTCCATGCAGCAACCCGAAAGGCTGCTTTGTCCGCGAGTCTACTGGCATTGTCGCTTCAAGGGTGTCATCACCAATATGTTCAAAGCGAATATCCAGCAACCCCACCATGTTTCCTTCACCCATTGCATTCAGTGCTTCCAGGGTGATTTTTCGTTTCCATATCATTTAATAATCTCCAGTAAAGCCTGCACAGGATGGCGTACCCCCGTGCCTTCAACCCGTTTTACCTGGCTGCGACAGGAATATCCGGTCGCCAGACAGCGGTTACGCGGCAGTCGCTGCATCGCCTGATGCCAGGATAACTCATAGATCCCGAGCGAGTTTTTATGATTTTTCGCTTCATGTCCGTAAGTCCCTGCCATGCCGCAGCAACCCACGCTGACATTTTCAAGTTTCGCGCCAAAACGGGCAAATATCGCCGCCCATTGTGCTGGCGCGCCCGGCAAGGCGGTAACCTCGGTACAGTGACCAAAGAAATACCATGATTCACCGCTGACTGTAGCCACTGGATGTGACTCAAGTGCGCTTGCCAGCCATTCATTCGCCAGTAAGACCTTAAACTCGCCACGTTCCTCGCCCAGCGCCAGTTTATATTCATCGCGATAACAAAGTACCAGCGCTGGATCGACGCCCACCATTGGCATTCCCAATTTCGCCATTCGGTTGAGAAAATCCGCCGTTTTTTTCGCCGTCTTCGCAAAACGATTAAGAAAGCCTTTGATATGCTGGGCTTTGCCATTCGGCGAAAATGGCAGTAACACGGGCTGGAAACCTAATTTTTCGACCAGACGGACAAAATCCGCCACCACTTGCGCATCGTAATAGCTGGTAAAGGGGTCCTGCACCACCAACACCGTGCGCGCTTTCTGCTCTGCATTGAGAGCTTCAAGCTGTTCCAGCGTCATGTTTGCCGAGCGATGTCCCACCATTTGTTGTTGTAGCGAGGGAACCGACAGCAGTGGCAAATCAACCATGCCGATATGTTTTTCCGAGAGTTTGCGCACCAGCGGCTGGTTAATGAAGAAGTTAAAAGTCTTCGGTGCACGAGCCATCAGCGGTGCGTAGCTCTCGACCGTGGCGACGAGGTGGTCGCGCAGCGGGCGTAAATAACGGGTGTGATAGAGCTGCAGAAAACGAGAGCGAAACTCCGGCACATCAATTTTGATGGGGCACTGAGTCGAACACGCTTTACAGGCCAGGCAGCCCGACATCGCCTCTTTCACTTCGTGCGAGAAATCATATTCGCCTTTATTCGCATGCCAGCTATTACGCGTACGGGCAATTAACGTCCGCAGACTGACACCGGATTCAGGCAGTTCCTGTTCCAGTTTGAGTGGGTCAACGCCGCGATCGGCCAACAAACGCAGCCATTCACGCACCAGCGTTGCGCGCCCTTTCGGTGAATGAATCCGGTTCTGGGTAATCTTCATCGACGGGCACATCGGACTGCGGGCATCAAAGTTGAAGCATAAACCGTTGCCGTTACACTCCATTGCACCACGCCACTGCTGGCGTACCGCGATGGGGATCTGCCGGTCATATGTGCCACGCTTCACCGCGTCCACTTTCATCATCGGCGCGTCGATACCTTCCGGTGGGCAAATTTTCCCTGGGTTGAGCCGGTTTTGTGGATCAAATGCCGCTTTGACTTTACGTAATTCGCCGTAAAGTTCCTCTCCAAAAAACGCCGGGCTGTATTCGGCACGAAAACCTTTACCATGTTCGCCCCACAACAAACCACCGTATTTCGCAGTCAACGCCACTACATCATCAGAGATTTGCTTCATCAAAATCTCTTGTTGTGGATCGCACATATCCAGCGCCGGACGGACGTGTAAGACGCCTGCGTCGACATGACCGAACATACCGTAGCTTAAGCCGTGGCTGTCGAGCAGTGCGCGGAATTCAGCAATATAATCCGCCAGATGTTCCGGCGGTACGCAGGTATCTTCAGCAAATGGAATTGGCTTGGCGGCACCTTTAGCATTGCCAAGCAGGCCAACGGCTTTTTTGCGCATTGCATAGATACGTTCAACGCCAGCCAGCTCACGGCACACCTGCCAGCCGATCACACCTGCTTGCTGGCTGGCGATAAGTTCATCCAGCCGCGCACAGAGCGCATTCACCTGCTGATCGATAAGTGCTTCATCGTCTCCGGCAAATTCAACAATGTTCAGCCCGAGCATCTGTTTGTCAGGTACATCGGTAATCAGCTCACTGACGGAATGCCAGACGATATCTTCCCGCGCCAAATTCAGCACTTTTGAGTCTACCGTCTCTACCGAAAGCGCGCGCGCTTCGACCATAAACGGTGCGTTACGCAGGGCGGAGTCAAAAGAATCATATTTGACGTTCACCAGACGGCGCACTTTAGGCAAGCGCGTAATATCCAGCCGCGCTTCGGTAATAAAGGCCAGCGTCCCTTCTGAACCCGTCAGAATGCGCGTCAGGTCGAACTCAGTCATCTCATCGTTAAAGACATGACGCAGATCGTAACCCGTCAGAAAACGGTTAAGTTTGGGGAATTTATCGATAATTAACTGGCGTTGCTGACGGCAACGTTGATAAACCGTGTTATAAATTCGCCCGATTGTAGTATTGGATTTACCCAGCGTTTCCGCCAGTTCAACAGGCAAAGGCTGGGTATCGAGAATATCGCCTCCCAACAACACCGCGCGTACGCCAAGCACGTGATCTGATGTTTTCCCATAGACCAGCGATCCCTGCCCGGATGCATCGGTATTGATCATCCCGCCGAGCGTTGCGCGATTGCTGGTCGAAAGTTCTGGCGCAAAAAAGTAGCCGAATGGTTTCAAATACTGATTGAGTTGATCTTTTATCACCCCAGCTTCCACGCGCACCCACCCCTCTTCAGGGTTAATTTCGATGATGCGGTTCATATGGCGGGACATATCAACAATAATCCCCTGGTTGAGCGCCTGACCGTTAGTGCCGGTGCCACCACCTCGCGGGGTAAAGATCAGCGATGAATAGCGTTCCTGCGCGGCAAGACGGGCGATCAGCGCCACATCTGCGGTCGAACGCGGAAATACCACTGCATCGGGGAGAAGTTGGTAAATACTGTTGTCGGTCGACATTGTCAGACGATCGGCATAACTTGTCGCCGTATCGCCAGTAAAACCCTGTTGCTCCAGCTCTTGCAAAAAATTAAGCACCAATTGAACGACGCCGGGTGCCTGGGAAATCTGTGGAATCATTATATTGACCCTTTCCTGCGGTCTGTGATGTAGAACGATACACTGTTCTTTCAGGCTGCTAATAGCGCACTGAAAGGTGATGTTTGTTTACTCTATGGATTTCGAGTTGCAGGAAGGCGGCAAGCGAGTGAACTCCAGGAGCTTACAAAGTAAGTGACTGGGGTGAACGAACGTAGCCGCAGCACATGCAATTTGAAATACGACGAGTAAATCGTTTGCGTGTTGCCTGAGTTGTTGTACCACATTTTTTTCTAACACGCCCATCAGAATTAAGGGCAGAATCGGCCTGTTAAAAACCGCTGAAATTGCTCATCATTATGCAGGTGAGTTTCGCGTGTTCACGTCGCGTCGACGATTTGACGCACAAAAAAGGTGAAAAGTAGTTATGGTAAATGTTCGTCAGCCCAGGGATGTCGCACAAATTCTGCTTTCGGTGCTGTTTTTAGCCATCATGATTGTGGCATGTCTGTGGATTGTTCAACCCTTTATTCTCGGCTTCGCATGGGCCGGTACGGTGGTTATCGCCACCTGGCCGGTATTGTTACGTTTGCAAAAGATCATGTTTGGCCGCCGCTCTCTCGCCGTTCTGGTGATGACGCTGTTATTAGTGATGGTGTTTATCATCCCTATTGCTTTGCTGGTTAACAGTATTGTCGATGGCAGCGGTCCACTGATTAAAGCCATTTCCAGCGGTGACATGACGTTACCCGATCTGGCGTGGCTTAATACCATTCCGGTGATTGGCGCGAAGCTGTATGCAGGCTGGCACAACTTGCTGGATATGGGGGGTACGGCGATCATGGCAAAAGTCCGCCCTTATATTGGCACTACCACCACCTGGTTCGTTGGGCAGGCGGCGCATATCGGGCGCTTTATGGTGCATTGTGCGCTGATGCTTCTCTTCAGTGCCCTGCTGTACTGGCGCGGTGAACAGGTGGCACAAGGCATTCGCCATTTTGCAACCCGTCTGGCAGGCGTTCGCGGAGATGCCGCCGTACTGCTGGCGGCACAGGCTATCCGCGCGGTGGCGCTGGGTGTGGTGGTGACGGCGTTAGTACAGGCTGTGCTTGGCGGTATCGGCCTCGCCGTATCCGGCGTACCTTATGCAACGTTGCTCACGGTGTTAATGATCCTCTCCTGCCTTGTCCAGCTTGGCCCATTGCCGGTACTGATTCCGGCGATTATCTGGCTCTACTGGACCGGCGATACCACCTGGGGAACGGTATTGTTAGTGTGGAGCGGTGTGGTTGGCACGCTGGATAACGTCATCCGCCCAATGTTAATTCGCATGGGTGCCGATTTACCGCTGATCCTGATCCTCTCTGGCGTTATTGGTGGTTTGATTGCTTTCGGGATGATCGGTCTGTTTATTGGTCCGGTTCTGTTAGCCGTTTCCTGGCGTCTGTTTGCCGCGTGGGTGGAAGAAGTCCCGCCGCCGACGGACCAACCGGAAGAAATTCTCGAAGAACTTGGCGAAATCGAGAAACCGAATAAGTAATTTCTCATCAGGCGGTTCTGCCGCCTGATTGTTAACCACCGCTAATTGATATTTGCTTGCTCTTCACTATATTTTCCTGCTTACCGCCATTCAGCTGGTAGTACCTGTCGCAAATTCTTTACAGTTTTTAAACTAATGAGACGAATCTGATCGACGCAAAAAGTCCGTATGCCTACTATTAGCTCACGGTTATAAATCAACATATTGATTTATAAGCATGGAAATCCCCTGAGTGAAACAACGAATTGCTGTGTGTAGTCTTTGCCCATCTCCCACGATGGGCTTTTTTTTAACATTTTTCCGCTTCGCTACCTCGCCCCTCACGCTTTCCAATAATGTTGCACAAGATACTGTGACTCTCTTCAAGCCGTCAGCAGGCTGATAATGTTATTTATATTTTATTGTTTATTTCATGCAGCCATTACACGATGAACGCTTATGAACTCCAGGCTCTTCGCCATATTTTTGCCATGACTATTGATGAATGCGCGACCTGGATTGCCCAGACCGGTGACAGTGAAAGCTGGCGTCAGTGGGAAAATGGCAAATGCGCCATTCCTGATCGTGTAGTCGAGCAACTGTTGGCTATGCGACAGCAACGAAAAAAACATCTTCATGCCATCATAGAGAAAATAAATAACCGCATCGGCAACAACACCATGCGTTTTTTCCCTGACTTAACCGCGTTTCAACGTGTCTACCCTGATGGCAATTTTATTGACTGGAAGATCTATCAATCGGTAGCCGCTGAATTATATGCACACGATCTGGAGCGCCTTTGTTAATTTTCCAAAGAAAGGAATTGTCGTTGTTACAACAATAATGAACAGATGCTGACACAACATCGCTTCACTTTTTAAAGCACCTTTGCTAAGTAGAACCTATGAAAAATCCCTATTTCCCTACCGCACTTGGGTTGTATTTTAATTACCTGGTGCATGGTATGGGCGTCATTTTGATGAGCCTGAATATGGCCTCGCTGGAGACGCTTTGGCAGACTAATGCCGCAGGCGTCTCAATAGTTATCTCATCGCTGGGTATTGGTCGATTAAGTGTCTTGCTTTTTGCAGGATTATTATCCGATCGCTTTGGTCGCCGCCCTTTTATCATGCTCGGGATGTGCTGCTATATGGCCTTCTTTTTTGGCATCCTGCACACCAATAACATCATTATCGCTTATGGTTTGGGCTTTCTGGCGGGAATGGCAAACAGTTTTCTCGATGCAGGCACCTATCCCAGTTTGATGGAAGCTTTTCCACGTTCACCGGGTACAGCTAATATTTTAATTAAAGCATTTGTTTCCAGCGGGCAATTTTTATTACCGCTAATCATCAGCCTGTTAGTGTGGGCTGAACTGTGGTTCGGCTGGTCCTTTATGATTGCCGCAGGCATTATGTTTATTAACGCTCTGTTTTTATACCGTTGTACGTTCCCACCACATCCGGGTCGTCGCTTACCTGTCATAGAGAAAGCCACCAACTCTACGGAACATCGCTGTTCAATTATCGATTTAGCCAGTTATACCTTATATGGCTATATCTCAATGGCAACCTTTTATCTGGTTAGCCAGTGGCTGGCACAGTACGGACAATTTGTTGCAGGCATGTCATACACTATGTCGATCAAACTACTCAGTATCTACACCGTGGGTTCGCTGCTTTGTGTATTTATTACCGCTCCACTCATTCGTAATACCGTTCGCCCAACAACATTACTGATGCTGTACACCTTTATCTCATTTATTGCTCTGTTTACCGTCTGTCTGCATCCCACATTTTATGTGGTGATAATATTTGCTTTTGTCATTGGTTTTACCTCTGCTGGAGGTGTTGTGCAAATTGGCCTGACATTAATGGCTGAACGTTTCCCCTACGCTAAGGGTAAAGCTACAGGGATCTATTACAGTGCGGGCAGTATTGCGACCTTTACTATTCCGTTGATTACGGCTCATCTGTCCCAAAGAAGTATTGCCGATATTATGTGGTTCGATACCGCCATCGCTGCCATCGGCTTTTTACTGGCACTGTTTATCGGCTTACGCAGCCGCAAAGAAACGTGGCATCACTCGCTAAAGGAAAATGTCGCTCCGGGTGGGTAATGCAATATTCTTTTCAGGTCATGCAAGATCTTACGGATAAATAACTCTTTCTGCGCCAACTAAGGAAAATCGCGATAAAAAACAAACTATGACATGCAATATTCCTGGAAACATAAACTTTATGCCATGTACCCAGGGAAAATCATCTTCAGTATAGTAATTATGTAAACCGTCGGAGAACAATACGTACGGTAACGAAATTATCTTTCAGCAAGGAGCTGTGAAAATGTCTCAAAATAAGGCTTTCAGCACGCCATTTATCCTGGCTGTTCTTTGTATTTACTTCAGCTATTTTCTGCACGGCATTAGTGTTATTACGCTTGCCCAAAATATGTCATCTCTGGCAGAAAAGTTTTCCACTGACAACGCGGGCATTGCCTATTTAATTTCCGGTATCGGTTTGGGCCGATTGATCAGTATTTTATTCTTCGGTGTGATCTCCGATAAGTTTGGTCGTCGGGCGGTGATATTAATGGCAGTAATAATGTATCTGCTATTCTTCTTTGGTATTCCCGCTTGCCCGAATTTAACTCTCGCCTACTGTCTGGCAGTGTGCGTAGGTATCGCTAACTCAGCGCTTGATACGGGTGGCTACCCTGCGCTCATGGAATGCTTTCCGAAAGCCTCTGGTTCGGCGGTCATACTGGTTAAAGCGATGGTGTCATTCGGACAAATGTTCTACCCAATGCTGGTGAGCTATATGTTGCTCAATAACATCTGGTACGGCTATGGGCTGATTATTCCGGGTATTCTGTTTGTACTGATCACGCTGATGCTATTGAAAAGCAAATTCCCCAACCAGTTGGTGGACGCCAGCGTAGCTAATGAATTACCGCAAATGAACAGCAAACCGTTAGTCTGGCTGGAAGGTGTTTCATCGGTACTGTTCGGTGTAGCTGCATTCTCGACCTTTTATGTGATTGTGGTGTGGATGCCCAAATATGCGATGGCTTTTGCTGGTATGTCAGAAGCTGAGGCATTAAAAACCATCTCTTATTACAGTATGGGCTCGTTGGTCTGTGTCTTTATTTTTGCCGCACTACTGAAAAAAATGGTCCGGCCCATCTGGGCTAATGTATTTAACTCTGCACTGGCAACAATAACATCAGCCATTATCTACCTGTACCCTTCTCCACTGGTGTGTAATGCCGGAGCCTTTGTTATCGGTTTCTCAGCGGCTGGCGGCATTTTACAGCTCGGCGTTTCGGTCATGTCAGAGTTTTTTCCCAAAAGCAAAGCCAAAGTCACCAGTATTTATATGATGATGGGTGGACTGGCTAACTTTGTTATTCCGCTGATTACCGGTTATCTGTCGAACATCGGCCTGCAATATATCATCGTTCTCGATTTTACTTTCGCGCTGCTGGCCCTGATTACCGCAATTATTGTTTTTATCCGCTATTACCGCGTTTTCATTATTCCTGAAAATGATGTGCGGTTTGGCGAGCGTAAATTTAGCACCCGGTTAAACACAATTAAGCATAGAGGTTAAAGGAGTTAATTATGGATGTTACCGCAAAATACGAATTGATTGGGTTGATGGCCTATCCTATCCGCCACAGTTTATCGCCCGAAATGCAGAATAAAGCCTTAGAAAAAGCGGGATTGCCATTTACCTATATGGCCTTCGAAGTGGATAACGATAGCTTTCCCGGAGCAATTGAAGGATTAAAAGCCCTCAAAATGCGCGGAACTGGTGTATCAATGCCGAACAAACAACTGGCGTGTGAATATGTTGATGAATTAACGCCAGCGGCCAAACTGGTGGGTGCCATCAACACCATCGTTAATGATGATGGCTATCTGCGTGGCTATAACACCGACGGCACGGGCCATATTCGCGCCATTAAAGAGAGCGGTTTTGATATCAAAGGCAAAACGATGGTGCTGTTAGGGGCCGGAGGTGCCTCAACGGCGATTGGCGCGCAGGGGGCAATTGAAGGTTTAAAAGAAATTAAACTCTTTAACCGTCGGGATGAGTTCTTCGATAAAGCCCTCGCCTTCGCGCAGCGGGTTAACGAAAACACCGATTGCGTCGTGACAGTCACCGATCTCGCCGATCAGCAAGCCTTTGCTGAAGCCCTGGCTTCCGCCGACATTTTAACCAATGGCACAAAAGTGGGTATGAAACCCCTTGAGAATGAATCATTGGTTAATGATATCAGTCTGTTACATCCGGGACTTCTGGTCACTGAATGCGTGTATAACCCGCATATGACGAAGTTATTGCAGCAGGCGCAACAAGCTGGTTGCAAAACGATTGATGGATACGGCATGTTGTTGTGGCAAGGGGCTGAACAGTTCACGTTATGGACTGGCAAAGATTTCCCTCTGGAATATGTTAAACAGGTCATGGGGTTCGGTGCCTGACAGGCTGACCGCGTGCAGAAAGGGTAAAAAATGAAAACCGTAACTGTAAAAGATCTCGTCATTGGTACGGGCGCACCTAAAATCATCGTCTCGCTGATGGCGAAAGATATCGCCAGCGTGAAATCCGAAGCTCTCGCCTATCGTGAAGCGGACTTTGATATTCTGGAATGGCGTGTTGACCACTATGCCGACCTCTCCAATGTGGAGTCTGTCATGGCAGCGGCAAAAATTCTCCGTGAAACCATGCCAGAAAAACCGCTGCTGTTTACCTTCCGCAGTGCCAAAGAAGGCGGCGAGCAGGCGATTTCCACCGAGGCTTATATTGCACTCAATCGTGCAGCCATCGACAGCGGCCTGGTTGATATGATCGATCTGGAGTTATTTACCGGTGATGATCAAGTTAAAGAAACCGTCGCCTACGCCCACGCGCATGATGTGAAAGTTGTCATGTCCAACCATGACTTCCATAAAACGCCGGAAGCCGAAGAAATCATTGCCCGTCTGCGTAAAATGCAGTCCTTCGACGCCGATATTCCTAAGATTGCGCTGATGCCGCAAAGTACCAGCGATGTGCTGACGTTGCTTGCCGCGACCCTGGAGATGCAGGAGCAGTATGCCGATCGTCCAATCATCACGATGTCGATGGCAAAAACTGGCGTAATTTCTCGTCTGGCTGGTGAAGTATTTGGGTCGGCGGCAACTTTTGGTGCGGTAAAAAAAGCCTCTGCGCCAGGGCAAATCTCGGTAAATGATTTGCGCACGGTATTAACTATTTTACATCAGGCATAAGCAATAATATTTCGGCGGGAATACCCTCCCCCGCCGAACTAAAAAAATATATTCAACCGTATTTAATAAAAATATTTCGTGAGTCTCTGTGCGCTAATTCTCCATCTGGCGTAGGGAAAATCACATCTGAATCAGGAATTAACAATGAAACCTGTAAAACCACCTCGTATTAATGGACGAGTGCCGGTCCTGTCGGCACAGGAAGCGGTGAATTATATTCCCGACGAAGCAACACTTTGTGTGTTAGGCGCTGGCGGCGGTATTCTGGAAGCCACCACGTTAATTACTGCTCTTGCTGATAAATATAAACAGACTCAAACACCACGTAATTTATCGATTATTAGTCCAACAGGGCTTGGCGATCGCGCCGACCGTGGTATTAGTCCGCTGGCACAAGAAGGTCTGGTGAAATGGGCATTATGCGGTCACTGGGGACAATCGCCGCGTATTTCTGATCTCGCAGAACAAAATAAAATTATTGCTTATAACTATCCACAAGGTGTACTTACACAAACCTTACGCGCCGCCGCAGCCCACCAGCCTGGTATTATTAGTGATATTGGCATCGGAACATTTGTCGATCCACGCCAGCAAGGCGGCAAACTGAATGAAGTCACTAAAGAAGACCTGATTAAACTGGTCGAGTTTGATAACAAAGAATATCTCTATTACAAAGCGATAGCGCCAGATATCGCCTTCATTCGCGCTACCACCTGCGACAGTGAAGGCTACGCCACTTTTGAAGATGAGGTGATGTATCTCGACGCATTGGTTATTGCTCAGGCGGTGCACAATAACGGCGGTATTGTGATGATGCAGGTGCAGAAGATGGTTAAGAAAGCCACGCTGCATCCTAAATCTGTCCGTATTCCGGGTTATCTGGTGGATATTGTGGTAGTCGATCCGGATCAAACCCAACTGTATGGCGGTGCGCCGGTTAACCGCTTTATTTCTGGTGACTTCACCCTTGATGACAGCACCAAACTTAGCCTACCCCTAAACCAACGTAAATTAGTTGCGCGGCGCGCATTATTCGAAATGCGCAAAGGCGCGGTGGGGAATGTCGGCGTCGGTATTGCTGACGGCATTGGCCTGGTCGCCCGGGAAGAAGGTTGTGCTGATGACTTTATTCTGACGGTAGAAACAGGCCCAATTGGCGGTATTACTTCACAGGGGATCGCCTTTGGCGCGAACGTGAATACCCGTGCCATTCTGGATATGACGTCCCAGTTTGATTTTTATCACGGTGGCGGTCTGGATGTTTGTTATTTGAGTTTTGCTGAAGTCGACCAGCACGGTAACGTCGGCGTGCATAAATTCAATGGTAAAATCATGGGCACCGGTGGATTTATTGATATCAGTGCCACTTCGAAGAAAATCATTTTCTGCGGCACATTAACTGCGGGCAGTTTAAAAACAGAAATTGCCGACGGCAAATTAAATATAGTCCAGGAAGGACGGGTGAAGAAATTTATTCGGGAACTACCGGAAATTACTTTCAGCGGAAAAATCGCTCTCGAGCGAGGACTGGATGTTCGTTATATCACTGAGCGCGCCGTATTCACGCTAAAAGAAGATGGCCTGCATTTAATCGAAATCGCTCCTGGCGTCGATTTACAAAAAGATATTCTCGACAAAATGGATTTCACCCCAGTGATTTCGCCAGAACTCAAACTGATGGACGAAAGATTATTTATCGATGCGGCGATGGGTTTTGTCCTGCCTGAAGCGGCTCATTAACAGGAGTATAATGATGGATTTTTCTTTAACTGAAGAACAAGAACTGCTGCTGGCCAGTATTCGCGAGTTGATTACGACCAACTTCCCGGAAGAGTATTTCCGCACCTGCGATCAAAACGGGACATACCCGCGTGAGTTTATGCGGGCACTGGCGGATAACGGCATTTCTATGCTTGGCGTGCCGGAAGAATTTGGTGGTATCCCTGCGGATTACGTCACCCAAATGCTGGCGCTGATGGAAGTGTCAAAATGCGGTGCTCCGGCATTTTTGATTACCAACGGTCAATGTATTCACAGCATGCGCCGTTTCGGTTCTGCTGAGCAGCTACGTAAAACGGCAGAGAGCACCCTGGAAACGGGTGATCCCGCCTATGCCCTGGCGTTGACGGAACCAGGCGCAGGCTCAGACAATAACAGTGCCACTACCACTTACACGCGTAAAAATGGCAAGGTTTACATCAACGGCCAGAAAACCTTTATTACCGGCGCGAAAGAGTACCCGTATATGCTGGTGCTGGCGCGCGATCCAGAACCGAAAGATCCCAAAAAAGCCTTCACCCTGTGGTGGGTCGACTCCAGTAAGCCCGGCATTAAGATTAACCCGTTGCATAAAATCGGCTGGCATATGCTCAGCACCTGCGAAGTCTATCTCGACAACGTGGAAGTTGAAGAGAGCGACATGGTGGGCGAAGAAGGAATGGGTTTCCTCAATGTGATGTATAACTTTGAGATGGAACGCTTGATCAATGCCGCGCGCAGCACCGGCTTTGCCGAGTGTGCCTTTGAAGATGCCGCCCGCTATGCCAACCAGCGTATCGCTTTTGGTAAGCCCATTGGTCATAACCAGATGATCCAGGAAAAACTGGCGCTGATGGCGATTAAGATCGACAACATGCGCAACATGGTGTTGAAAGTGGCATGGCAAGCCGATCAGCATCAGTCACTGCGCACCAGCGCGGCGCTGGCAAAACTGTACTGCGCACGTACCGCAATGGAAGTCATTGATGATGCGATTCAAATCATGGGCGGTCTGGGCTATACCGATGAGGCGCGCGTCTCTCGCTTCTGGCGTGATGTCCGTTGTGAACGTATCGGCGGCGGTACAGACGAAATTATGATTTACGTAGCGGGTCGGCAGATCCTGAAAGATTTTCAGAACAAATAATCTGCAGGCGGCGCAGCTTCTTAACAAACTGCGCCGCCAGATTTATCCGGCAAGACTTACCGGTTGAGGAAATTCAGATAAGATTTCTTGTTCCGCAAAACAGTTTTTAAATTGCCTGCGGTAATCGCTGGGCGAACAGCCGACATGGCGCAAAAACAGTTTGGCAAAGTGATCGACATTTTCATAACCCACACGCCAGGAGATCTCTGCCTGTGATAATTCAGTATTGGTGAGTGACCATTTCGCTTCCGTCATACGCCGTTGAATAACATAGTTAATAGGGGAAATACGATACTCTTTGGTAAATTCATGGCAAATATAACTGACGCTGGCACGAAATTTTTTCGATAACTGCTCTAAAGTGATTTTTTCGCGATAATTATTATTCAGATAGAAAAGAATATCTTTTATCAGAACATCTTTTTTAATATACCCCAGCTCCGAACGATAAGCATTTTTAAAGTTTTCGTAGTAAAGAATTGCTAACGTATAGGCAAATGCGTCCCATAACGAAGATGTTTGGCTATTTTTACTTTGCGGCAAAATCACACTTAGCTCATTAAATAAGGTTTTAATGACTTCTTTTCCCTGCCCTGCGGCAATTACCGGGCAAGAATGCGGTTGCAGTAGCTGATTTTCCTCAGTCCCCTGAAACTGAAAGCCGTACAGCGCACAGGTACACGTCGTTGCTGGATCGTTAACGTCAGAGGCCACCGCATGCAACCTGCCACGTTCTATCACCACAATGTCATCGGCATGCGCGACATATAACGAAGAATCGATGGTAAACCTTGCTACCCCTTTCTTGACGTAAATCAGCTCGGTTTCATTGTCATGAACGTGATGTCCGGACTCCCATTTTGGATCATCGCTAAATGCAAAACGTGAAAGCCGTGGCGTTTTACCGGCGACAAACAGCGTTTCGCTGGCGTTATCAAAACAGCGTTGATACATGACAACCTCCCTATTCCATGAGCAAGCAAAAACAATATATGCCGGATAAAATACGGCGTGTATTGCGGTTATACAACCGCGTTTAGCGAGAGCTAAACAAGATTATTTACACTGAATGCAAGATTGTACGGTCATGGAATAACAACATTGCCGCAAATTGCACTTTTGTTTTAGCGATCGCATTTTTTTTGCAAGATTGTTGGCAAGGAAAACAGCTTGCTCCGTCGAAAACCCCGCACCGCTATCGCACACTATTTTCAGGCCATTTTTACCTTCCATCGGAGATGGTTCCGTATGCGACTCACAGGAGAAATCATGAAAATAATAACCTGCTTTAAGCTGGTGCCTGAAGAACAGGACATTGTTGTCACTCCAGAATATACCCTGAATTTCGACAATGCCGACGCCAAAATCAGCCAGTTCGATCTCAATGCCATTGAAGCTGCAAGCCAGATTGCAACAGATGACGATGAGATAGCCGCGCTGACCATTGGCGGCTCATTGTTGCAGAACTCGAAAGTGCGCAAAGACGTGCTATCCCGCGGGCCGCATAGCCTGTATTTGGTGCAGGATGCGCAACTTGAACATGCACTGCCTCTCGATACCGCAAAGGCGCTGGCGGCAGCAGTTGAAAAGATCGGCTTCGATTTACTGATCTTTGGTGAAGGTTCCGGCGACCTTTATGCCCAGCAGGTTGGCTTGCTGGTCGGAGAAATTCTGCAACTTCCGGTGATTAATGCAGTGAGTGCTATTCAGCGTCAGGGCAATACACTGGTGATTGAACGCACGCTTGAAGATGATGTTGAAGTTATTGAGCTCTCTGTTCCAGCCGTGCTCTGCGTCACCTCCGATATTAACGTGCCACGTATTCCTTCGATGAAAGCCATTCTCGGCGCGGGTAAAAAACCGGTAAATCAGTGGCAGGCAAGTGATATTGGCTGGAGCCAGAGCGCACCACTTGCTGAACTGACCGGTATTCGCGTACCGCCGCAAACAGAACGTAAGCACATCATTCTCGATAACGATTCGCCGGAGGCCATTGCCGAGCTGGCGGAACATCTGAAGAAAGCCCTGAACTGAAGCCTACGGAGAAGAAACGATGAGTCAATTAAACAGCGTCTGGGTCTTTAGCGATAATCCTGAACGTTATGCTGAACTGTTTGGCGGCGCTCAGCAATGGGGCCAACAGGTGTATGCCATTGTACAAAATACCGACCAGGCGCAGGCAGTTATGCCTTATGGGCCAAAATGTATTTATGTTCTTGAGCAAAACGACGCGCTGCAACGTACTGAAAATTACGCCGAAAGCATTGCTGCCCTGCTGAAAGATAAACACCCCGCTATGTTGCTGCTGGCCGCGACGAAACGTGGTAAAGCTCTGGCAGCACGGTTAAGTGTGCAACTGAATGCGGCGCTGGTGAACGATGCCACGGCGGTGGATATTGTCGATGGTCACATTTGCGCCGAACACCGGATGTATGGCGGGTTAGCGTTCGCTCAGGAAAAGATCAACAGCCCGCTGGCGATCATTACCCTTGCACCCGGTGTTCAGGAACCGTGCACCAGTGATATCTCTCATCAGTGCCCGACAGAAACGGTACCTTATGTTGCCCCGCGTCATGAAATTCTCTGTCGCGAACGCCGTGCGAAAGCGGCAAGCAGCGTGGACCTGAGCAAAGCAAAACGTGTGGTTGGCGTCGGTCGTGGTCTGGCGGCGCAGGATGACCTGAAAATGGTCCACGAACTGGCGGCGGTGCTGAATGCTGAAGTCGGCTGTTCACGTCCAATTGCCGAAGGCGAGAACTGGATGGAGCGTGAACGTTATATCGGTGTCTCCGGCGTGTTGCTGAAATCCGATCTCTACCTGACGCTGGGGATCTCCGGGCAGATCCAGCATATGGTTGGCGGCAACGGTGCAAAAGTGATTGTCGCCATTAATAAAGATAAAAATGCGCCAATCTTCAACTATGCCGACTACGGTCTGGTGGGCGATATTTACAAAGTCGTCCCTGCCCTGATTAGCCAGTTGAGCCGCTAATTCCCCTTTCAACCACATCTCCCGCTGTAAATGCAGCGGGAAGGGAGCATAACGCATGTCGGATGACAAATTTGATGCCATTGTGGTCGGTGCGGGCGTTGCCGGTAGCGTTGCCGCACTGGTCATGGCGCGAGCCGGGCTGGATGTCCTGGTGATAGAACGCGGCGACAGTGCCGGATGTAAAAACATGACCGGCGGGCGTCTTTATGCCCACACACTTGAAGCGATTATTCCAGGCTTTGCAGCATCAGCGCCGGTAGAACGCAAGGTCACACGCGAGAAAATCTCCTTCTTAACCGAAGAGAGTGCCGTTACCCTCGATTTTCACCGCGAGCAACCAGATGTTCCGCAACACGCGTCTTATACCGTATTGCGTAATCGTCTGGACCCGTGGTTGATGGAACAAGCCGAACAGGCTGGCGCGCAGTTTATCCCGGGCGTTCGTGTCGATGCGCTGGTTCGTGAAGGAAATAAGGTCACTGGCGTCCAGGCCGGGGAGGATATTCTCGAAGCGAATGTGGTGATTCTGGCTGATGGCGTTAACTCAATGCTTGGCCGCTCGCTGGGAATGGTTCCCGCTTCCGATCCGCATCATTACGCAGTTGGTGTTAAAGAGGTTATTGGTCTTACACCAGAGCAAATCAACGATCGCTTTAATGTTATGGGCGAGGAAGGTACCGCCTGGCTGTTTGCCGGTTCCCCTTCTGACGGCCTGATGGGCGGCGGATTCCTCTATACCAACAAGGATTCCGTATCGTTGGGGCTGGTTTGTGGATTGGGTGATATCGCCCATGCAAAAAAAAGCGTGCCGCAAATGCTGGAAGATTTTAAACAACACCCCGCCATTCGCCCACTGATTAGCGGCGGCAAACTGCTTGAATATTCCGCGCACATGGTGCCGGAAGGCGGTCTGGCGATGGTGCCGCAGCTGGTTAATGAGGGCGTGATGATCGTCGGTGATGCCGCAGGTTTCTGCCTCAATCTGGGCTTTACGGTTCGCGGAATGGATTTAGCCATCGCATCGGCCCAGGCTGCCGCCACAACAGTGATTGCCGCCAAAGAACGCGCTGACTTCTCCGCCAGCAGCCTGGCGCAATACAAACGTGAGCTGGAACAAAGTTGTGTTATGCGCGATATGCAGCATTTCCGCAAGATCCCGGCGCTGATGGAAAACCCGCGCCTGTTTAGCCAATACCCACGAATGGTCGCCGACATCATGAACGAAATGTTCACTATCGACGGTAAGCCTAACCAACCGGTACGCAAAATGATCATGGGACATGCGAAGAAAATTGGGCTGATCAACTTGCTGAAAGATGGCATTAAAGGAGCAACCGCGCTATGAGCCAGAACGCTACGGTTAACGTCGACATCAAATTAGGCGTCAATAAATTCCATGTTGATGAGGGCCACCCGCATATCATTTTGGCGGCAAATCCCGATATCAATGAATTCCGTAAATTAATGAAAGCTTGCCCTGCCGGACTTTATAAGCAGGATGACGCTGGAAACATTCATTTCGATTCCGCCGGTTGTCTGGAGTGCGGCACCTGTCGGGTGCTGTGCGGCAACACTATTCTCGAACAGTGGCAATATCCCGCAGGCACCTTCGGTATTGATTTTCGCTACGGCTAATCATGCATCCCACAGGCCCGCATCTCGGGCCTGATGTTCTGTTTCGAGAGTCCAAAATGAAAGTGACATTAACGTTCAACGAACAACGTCGTGCGGCGTATCGTCAGCAAGGATTATGGGGCGATGCTTCGCTGGCCGATTACTGGCAGCAGACCGCTCGTTCGATGCCAGATAAAATTGCCGTGGTCGATAATCATGGTGCATCGTACACCTATAGCGCGCTCGATCATGCCGCGAGGTGTCTGGCAAACTGGATGCTGGCGAAGGGTATTGAATCAGGGGATCGCATTGCTTTTCAACTGCCTGGCTGGTGTGAATTTACCGTTATCTATCTTGCCTGCCTGAAAACCGGTGCGGTTTCCGTGCCGCTGTTGCCTTCCTGGCGGGAGGCTGAACTGGTGTGGGTGCTCAATAAGTGTCAGGCAAAAATGTTCTTTGCACCGACGTTGTTTAAACAAACGCGTCCGGTAGATTTAATCCTGCCGCTGCAAAATCAGCTTCCACAACTACAACAAATTGTCGGCGTGGACAAACTGGCTCCCGCCACCTCTTCCCTCTCATTAAGTCAGATTCTCGCCGACAATACCCCACTGACTACGGCGATAACGACCCACGGCGATGAATTAGCCGCTGTGCTATTTACCTCCGGAACCGAGGGTCTGCCAAAGGGCGTGATGCTAACGCATAACAATATTCTCGCCAGTGAGCGGGCTTATTGCGCGCGGCTGAATCTGACCTGGCAGGATGTCTTTATGATGCCTGCGCCACTTGGTCACGCAACGGGCTTTCTGCATGGCGTAACAGCACCTTTTTTGATTGGTGCTCGCAGCGTGTTGTTAGATATTTTCACTCCTGATGCGTGTCTCGCGCTGCTTGAGCAGCAGCGTTGCACCTGTATGCTCGGCGCAACACCGTTTGTCTATGACCTTTTGAATTTACTGGAGAAACAGCCCGCAGACCTTTCAGCGCTGCGCTTCTTTCTTTGCGGCGGCACCACGATCCCCAAAAAGGTGGCGCGTGAATGCCAACAACGCGGCATTAAATTATTAAGTGTTTATGGTTCCACAGAAAGTTCGCCGCATGCGGTGGTAAATCTCGACGATCCTTTGTCGCGCTTTATGAACACCGATGGTTACGCTGCCGCAGGCGTAGAGATTAAAGTGGTCGATGATGCACGCAAGACCTTACCGCCTGGTTGTGTAGGTGAAGAGGCTTCGCGTGGCCCCAATGTGTTTATGGGGTATTTTGATGAACCGGAATTAACCGACCGTGCGCTGGATGAAGAAGGCTGGTATTACAGCGGCGATCTCTGCCGAATGGATGAAGCTGGCTATATAAAAATAACCGGGCGCAAGAAAGATATTATTGTCCGCGGCGGGGAAAATATTAGCAGTCGTGAAGTGGAAGATATTTTATTACAGCATCCTAAAATTCATGATGCTTGTGTTGTGGCAATGCCCGATGAACGCTTAGGTGAACGTTCATGCGCTTATGTCGTGCTGAAAGCGCCACATCATTCAATATCGCTGGAAGACATAGTGGCTTTTTTTAGCCGTAAACGGGTAGCAAAATATAAATATCCTGAACATATTGTGGTAATCGAAAAACTACCGCGCACGGCCTCCGGTAAAATACAAAAGTTTTTGTTAAGGAAAGATATTATGCGGCGATTAACTCAGGATATCTGCGAAGAGGTTGAATAAGTTTCATACTCGGGGATCACGTAAACCCGGCGACAAAACGCCGCCGGGTATTTATTTTATTTCTTCAGTTCAGCCAGGCTTAACCAGGTTTGCACCACGGTGTCCGGGTTCAGAGACAGGCTATCGATCCCCTCTTCCATCAGCCAGGCGGCAAAGTCTTCATGGTCGGACGGACCCTGACCGCAAATCCCGACATATTTGCCCTGCTTCTTCGCGGCACGAATCGCCATGGACAGCAGTGCTTTCACTGCATCGTTGCGCTCATCGAACAGTTCAGACACCACGCCAGAGTCTCGGTCCAGACCAAGCGCAAGCTGCGTCATATCGTTTGAGCCAATTGAGAAGCCGTCGAAATATTCGAGGAACTGCTCTGCCAGTAAGGCGTTGGACGGAATTTCACACATCATGATGATCTTCAGCCCGTTTTCACCACGTTTCAGCCCCTGGCGCGCCAGTTCTTCAACCACCGCTTTCGCCTGATCTACGGTACGCACGAACGGGATCATGATCTCAACGTTGGTCAGTCCCATGTCGTTGCGCACACGTTTCACCGCTTCACACTCCAGTGCGAAGCAGTCGCGGAAGCTGTCGGAAACATAACGTCCCGCGCCACGGAAGCCGAGCATTGGGTTCTCTTCATCTGGCTCATAACGTTCACCACCGACCAGGTTGGCGTATTCGTTCGATTTAAAATCAGAGAGACGGACAATGACACGCTTCGGATAAAACGCAGCACCCAACGTCGCGATCCCTTCAGTCAGACGACCAACGTAAAACTCACGCGGAGAATCAAAACCTTTCATCATCTCGCGGATTTCGTTTTGCAACTGCGGTTCCTGATCGTCAAACTCAAGCAGTGCGCGTGGGTGGACGCCAATCATACGGTTGATGATAAATTCCAGACGCGCAAGGCCCACGCCTTCGTTCGGCAGGCAGGCGAAATCGAAAGCACGGTCCGGGTTACCGACGTTCATCATCACTTTCAACGGCAGATCCGGCATCGTTTCTACGCTGGAGCTTTTCACGCTAAATTCCAGCAACTCAGCATAGACGTAACCGGTATCACCCTCTGCACAAGAAACAGTGACGTTCTCACCGTCTTTCATCCGTTCTGTTGCATCACCACAGCCCACTACCGCCGGAATGCCCAGTTCACGAGCGATAATCGCCGCGTGACAGGTACGACCGCCACGGTTGGTGACGATGGCCGATGCTTTCTTCATGATCGGTTCCCAATCCGGGTCGGTCATGTCAGTAACCAGCACATCACCAGGTTCGATGCGGTTCATTTCGCTGATGTCATGGATGACTTTCACCGGACCCGCGCCGATGCGATGACCGATAGCACGGCCTTCGGCGATAATCTTACCCTGTGAATGCAACGTATAACGCTCCATGACCTGACCGCGTGAGCGCACGGTTTCCGGACGCGCCTGCACAATGAACAGTTTGCCGGTGTGGCCATCTTTCGCCCACTCAATATCCATTGGGCGACCGTAGTGTTTCTCAATTTGTACGGCCTGTTTTGCCAGTTCCTGCACTTCTTCGTTGGTCAGCGAGAAGATGTCACGCTGTTCCTGCGGTACGTCTTCGATTTTAACCTGCTTGCCGTGCTCCTGGGTCGGCGCGTAAACCATGCGGATTTTTTTTGACCCCATGGTGCGGCGCACGATAGCCGGGCGATTCGCCGCCAGTGTCGGTTTGTGCACGTAAAACTCATCCGGGTTAACCGCACCCTGCACGACCATTTCACCAAGGCCCCATGCGGAAGTGATAAACACCACCTGGTCAAAGCCGGATTCGGTATCAATGGAGAACATCACGCCAGAAGATGCGAGGTCGGAGCGCACCATCCGCTGAACACCGGCGGAGAGCGCCACGCCACGGTGATCGTAACCCTGGTGCACACGATAAGAGATGGCGCGATCGTTAAACAGAGAAGCAAATACATGTTTCACTGCCACGAGAACGGCGTCAAAACCCTGAACGTTGAGGAAAGTTTCCTGCTGACCGGCAAAGGAAGCGTCCGGCATATCTTCTGCAGTAGCGGAGGAACGCACCGCAAAAGAGGCGTTTTCGTCATCGGCGGAAAGCTGTGCATAGGCTTCGCGGATGGCGTTTTCCAGCTCAGGCTGGAAGGGAGTGTCGATAATCCACTGGCGGATTTGCGCGCCCGCTTTCGCAAGCTGGGTAACATCGTCAATATCCGTTTTATCCAGCAGTTCATAAATGCGCTGGTTTACGCCGCTTTGGTCCAGAAACTGGTTAAACGCGTCGGCGGTTGTGGCGAAACCATTCGGAACGGAAACACCCATTCCGGAAAGGTTAGTAATCATTTCACCCAGGGAGGCATTTTTGCCCCCAACCCTGTCTACATCATTCATGCCGAGTTGGTTATACCAAAGCACCAGCGGTGACGAGCCATTGTTGGACATCGAACAATCCTTTTGTGATAAATGAACGGTTTGAGAAACACATTTCTGCGCATTTATCTTTGCATATTTAACCGGATGAAAAAAACGGTGAATCGTTCAAGCAAATATATTTTTTTACTTTTTAAGACTGATCCCAGCGTTGCGCAAATCTGCTCTCTTCGACAATTTCCACATAAACCATCGGTATAAACGAAACCGTAAAAATGAAATGCTGTTTTCATAAAAAATAAAATTGAAGGTTCATTTTATAAACCAGACATAACGTTCTACGCTTCTGTGCGTTTTTAATTTATGCTTTCATAGAATTATGTCTGCATTACGGGAAGAACAAAATGGATAATGCTGTTGATCGCCACGTTTTTTATATTTCTGATGGTACGGCAATAACTGCGGAGGTATTAGGACACGCAGTAATGTCACAATTTCCCGTCACTATCAGCAGCATTACGCTGCCGTTTGTCGAAAATGAGAGCCGTGCACGGGCAGTGAAGGATCAGATTGACGCAATTTATCACCAGACAGGTGTGCGCCCACTGGTCTTCTACTCCATCGTGTTGCCGGAGATTCGCGCCATCATCTTGCAAAGTGAAGGCTTTTGCCAGGATATCGTTCAGGCGCTGGTTGCCCCGCTACAACAAGAGATGAAACTGGATCCAACGCCGATTGCTCATCGTACCCATGGCCTTAATCCTAATAATCTCAATAAATACGATGCGCGCATTGCGGCGATTGATTACACCCTTGCCCATGACGACGGCATTTCGTTGCGCAATCTGGACCAGGCTCAGGTGATCCTGCTCGGCGTTTCTCGCTGTGGTAAAACCCCCACCAGTTTGTATCTGGCAATGCAGTTTGGTATCCGCGCGGCAAACTACCCCTTTATTGCCGACGATATGGATAATCTGGTGCTACCCGCGTCGCTCAAACCGCTTCAGCATAAATTATTCGGCCTGACTATCGACCCGGAACGTCTGGCGGCGATTCGCGAGGAACGTCGGGAGAACAGTCGCTATGCCTCGCTTCGTCAGTGCAGGATGGAAGTCGCGGAAGTGGAAGCGTTGTACCGTAAAAATCAGATCCCGTGGATTAACAGTACCAATTATTCGGTAGAAGAGATTGCCACCAAGATCCTTGATATCATGGGCCTTAGTCGTCGAATGTACTAGAGAACTAGTGCATTAACTTGTTTTTTTGTTATCATGCTAACCACCCGGCGAGGTGTGTCACACCTCGCACTTGAAATCAGCTGCGATTGGTTTATCGTGATGCGCATCACTTCCCGGTAGTCCTGCCGTAGAAGCAACAAATTTCTGAGACTTGTAATGAACAGAACTGACGAACTCCGTACTGCGCGTATTGAGAGCCTGGTAACGCCCGCCGAACTCGCGCTACGGTATCCCGTAACGCCTGGCGTCGCCACCCATGTCACCGACTCCCGCCGCAGAATTGAAAAAATACTGAATGGTGAAGATAAGCGACTGTTGGTCATCATTGGCCCCTGCTCGATCCACGATCTCACCGCTGCAATGGAGTACGCCACCCGTCTGCAGTCGCTGCGCAACCAGTACCAGTCACGGCTGGAAATCGTAATGCGCACCTATTTTGAAAAACCACGAACTGTTGTCGGCTGGAAAGGGCTAATCTCCGATCCGGATTTAAACGGCAGCTATCGGGTAAATCACGGTCTGGAGCTGGCGCGCAAATTACTTTTACAGGTAAATGAGCTGGGCGTCCCTACCGCGACTGAGTTCCTCGATATGGTGACCGGTCAGTTTATTGCTGATTTAATCAGTTGGGGCGCGATTGGCGCACGTACTACCGAAAGTCAGATCCACCGTGAAATGGCTTCGGCACTCTCCTGTCCGGTAGGTTTTAAAAATGGTACCGATGGCAACACGCGGATTGCCGTGGATGCTATCCGCGCAGCCCGCGCCAGCCATATGTTCCTCTCGCCAGACAAAAACGGTCAGATGACCATCTATCAGACCAGTGGCAACCCGTATGGCCATATTATTATGCGTGGCGGCAAAAAACCGAATTACCATGCCGATGATATCGCCGCAGCCTGCGATACGCTGCACGAGTTTGATTTACCTGAACATCTGGTGGTGGATTTCAGCCACGGTAACTGCCAGAAGCAGCACCGTCGCCAGTTAGAAGTTTGTGAGGATATTTGTCAGCAAATCCGCAATGGCTCTACGGCGATTGCTGGAATTATGGCGGAAAGTTTCCTGCGCGAAGGAACGCAAAAAATCGTCGGCGGTCAGCCGCTCACTTACGGTCAATCGATTACCGACCCGTGTCTGGGCTGGGAAGATACCGAACGCCTGGTCGAAAAACTCGCCTCTGCGGTTGATACCCGCTTCTGAATGCGTGCCCATTCCTGACGGAATGGGCATTTCTGCGCAACTTGTTGTCTTCTCAACACATTACTGCTTGCTCTGGCCCGCCAGAATATTGATAATAAGAATCATTGTTATATCAATTATTATTAATTTTTATGCGTTATACGGATAGCAGAAAACTCACGCCTGAAACGGATGCCAATCACAAGACCGCTTCCCCGCAGCCCATTCGGCGAATTACCAGCCAGACACTGTTAGGTCCGGATGGCAAACTGATTATCGATCATGACGGGCAAGAATATCTGCTTCGTAAAACTCAGGCTGGCAAGCTGCTGTTGACCAAGTAGCCTTTAACTCGAGCAGCTGACTTGAAGCCGTTTACCCCAGTCAGGTGGACGACTGACATAGTCATCATCCCTGTCGCTGAAAGGATTTCGCAACGCCTCATGCAGGCGGTGCAATTCCGTCATATCACCCTTTTCTGCCGCTTCAATCGCCCGTTGCGCCAACCAGTTGCGCAACACCAGAGCTGGGTTAACGCTTTGCATCAGCTGCTGACGCTCACTATCGGTAACCTCGTCTTGTTGCAAACGTACCCGATAACGGGCAAACCAGTCATCAAATGCCGCACGATCGATAAACTCATCACGTAGCGGTGACGCCGCGCTGTACTGCTCGGTCAGACTCAGCATGCGGAATGTTCGGGTATAATCGCTGCGCTCTCGCGCCATCAGACTGAATAATTCATTCAGTAGCGCGTTATCCTCTTTTTGCTCCGTCATGAAGCCCAGTTTCTGCCGCATCCGTTGTCCATAATGCGTCAACAAAACCTGCTGATAGCTGTCCAGGGCCTCATTCAGGGCATCTACGGCAACAAATGGTGACAATGTCTGCGCCAGACGCTGTAAATTCCACAACGCGACGGCAGGTTGATTATCAAAGCTGTAACGCCCTTGGTGATCCGAGTGATTACAAATAAAACCGGGTTCGTAATCATCAAGAAAACCAAACGGCCCGTAATCAAGCGTCAGCCCCAGCAGCGACATGTTGTCGGTATTCATCACCCCATGAGCAAAGCCGACCGTCTGCCATTGGGCAATTAACGATGCGGTACGTGCGACAACATCGGTAAACCAGAGACGGTATTTGTCCTCATCATCTGCAAGATGTGACCAGTAATGACGAATAGCAAATTCAGCTAACTGACGAACCTTTTCCGGCTCGCGGCGATAGTAAAAATGTTCGAAATGACCAAAGCGCAGATGGCTTGGTGCCACACGCATCAGCATCGCGCCTGGCTCCACCGTTTCCCGATACACTGGCGAATCGCTGGTGACGATACTTAACGCGCGGGTCGTCGGAATACCCAGATAATGCATCGCCTCACTGGCGAGACTTTCTCGTATCGTCGAACGTAAAACAGCCCGTCCATCACCCATTCGCGAATAAGGCGTCAGACCAGCACCTTTCAGATGCCAGTCCATTGTAGTGCCATCAGCAAGCCGTTGTTCGCCGAGTAAAATGCCGCGCCCATCACCCAGTTGGCCCGCCCAGACGCCGAACTGATGACCACTGTAAACCTGCGCCAGTGGTGACATACCAGGCAGTAGGGTTTCGCCACCCCAGACACCTGCGCCATTTTTAAACAGTGACGATGGAATACCCAGCGTGTTAGCCAGTTCGGCATTATGCCAAATCAGCCGGGCATTATTTAAAGGCGTAGGGGAAAGTGTTGTATAGGTTGCTGGCAATTCATCGCGCCAACGGGTAATAAAAGACAGGGTCATAGATCCTCCTGTTTGATAGTGTAGACGGTTACTCTCGTCTTAAACACCAGCAAACAGGAGGGTTATCGCTGAACCAACGTCGTTATCTGATTTACAGGAACGGCAGGCCACAGGCATCCCTGGAGAGCATGGAAATCAAAGGGGGTAATCTGTGCCATTATTTCTGGCGTATCAATGCCCCCCGCGATGATGCAATTGCAACATGGGGAAATTTGCGCCTGGATCGCACGAATAAACGGTTCGAAGGAGCGATGCGTGATTTGTTGCTGAATAAAACTTTTATCCAGCATGACGCGGGTGAAAAGACCATCAAAAACCGCTTTCATTGTGCTATTGCCTGCGCCCAAATTACCTAACACAAGGGGATACATTTGCGATAAGGACAAAAGATCGCGATTATCTTTTCCTTCATCGAGATGCGGGTAATTCTCATTAATCAACAGTTCAATAAACGGATATTTTAATAGTTCGCCCGCGTAATTATCCCTGTCTAATAATAAAGTAGCCACTTGTGGGGTTAAATTAAGCCAGGCAAAGAGTTTATGTTGAATAAAAAAGTGTTGGCATGATTTTAGCAATTCCAACTGCTCAGAAAATAATTGCCAATGTTGCTCCTCGGTAAGTTGCGCTATAACCCGACTCGTCGGTATACGAACCGTACCATCTTCACTGGAGAAATGGGTAATTAACTCAACGCCGACAAGGTCTTGCTGGTTATCTCTTATCGGCAGGAAATAGCAATCAGAATGATAAAGATTCTCCAAAAAAATCTTCATGGTAACCGTCCCTCTCGAAGGATGTTTTTCAGTATCCGGCTAAAAGGGATGAGGCCATAAGACATAACAATTACAGAAGGAGTAACTTTCATTTGTTCCATGTTAACCACTTTTTCAGGGGTCCTTTTATTAGATTATCCTGATTATAAACGAATAATCCATATACGGTATTTTTGTCTGTAAAATACTACTGTATTCAGGAGTAAATGGACGGAGATGTATCATCGCCGTCCATTTTTCGACATACTAGATTCGTCTCGCCTGCCAGAAATTTTTCTGCCAATAGACATTATCGAGTGAGGAACGCATCACTCCCTTGCTGGTAGAGGCGTGGATAAATTGGTTGTTGGTATCGTAAATACCTACATGCAAACCATTTTGTCCGGAGCCCGTTTTGAAAAAGACCAGGTCACCAGGCAGCAACTCGTCTTTATCAATTTGCGTGCCGATAGAGGCTTGTTGTTTGGTTTCACGGGGCAGCTGCAAATCGAAACGATCGCGCATCGTCACAACCACAAACCCCGAACAGTCCACACCGCGCCGCGTCATGCCACCATAACGATACGGCGTGCCATGCCAGCTCTGTAGCTGGTCGTTCAAACCGGCAATAACGGTAATCGAATCAGAAAGTCTGGCATTTGGCGGCGGTGCTTTATGGTGGCTACACCCGGCCAGAAACAGTGCTGTGATCAAAATAAGGCAGAAACGCATTCCGTACGGTTCCTCTGTTTTTTATTCTTGCATTAATTTAGCGTCGTAATTACCCGATTTTCAAGATACTAATGAAATCAGATGGTCGAAATCAGCATTCTGTGACCTTCGATATCCAGACGGCGAAAATTCATCCCATAGGCCTGCGCCAGATTTGGCGGCGTGAGCACCTCTTCTCTGCGTCCACTGGCCAGCATTTTTCCACCTTTTAGCAACCACGCCCGATGCGCATGACGCAAGGTGTGGTTGAGATCGTGACTGCTCATCACAATCGCCAGTCCTTGCTGACACAGCGCGCTCAGAATTTTGTCTAACGCACTTTGTTGCGCAACATCAAGACTGTTCATAGGCTCATCAAGAAGTAGTAATTGGCCTGCGGGATTGGCTTGTGGTGTGATTTGCAGCACCACCGCAGCAAGACGTACGCGTTGCCATTCGCCGCCGGAAAGTTGATTGGTGCTACGTCCGAGTTTGTCATCAAGAGCCAGCGCCCCTGCGACATCATTCAGCAGTTCGGTACGCGTTTTATCGTGCTGATGCAGTGTCAGGTAGTGCCAGACCGGCATTGCAAACGGTGGCGTCTGTTGTTGTGAAAGATAGGCGCGATGCAGCGCGAGTTTTGTTGCGGACCATGCTTCCAGTGGTTGCCCCGCGAACTGAATGCTTCCCTTACCGCTGGTCATTCCGGCCATTCGCGCCAGTAAGGTACTCTTACCCGCGCCATTCGGCCCCACCAGATGCAGGATCTCCCCAGCCCGAACCTCGCCAGAAAGCGGCCCAAGGCGGGTTGATTCCGCAACATCCTGTAGCTGCATCACAATAGACATTATTTCGCCAACGCCAGTTTAATGCTTTCCATCACAATGGGATCTTCCGGCGTCATATCCGGGGAAAAACGCTGGATGACCAATCCGTCCCTGCCAACTAAAAATTTCTCAAAATTCCATAAAATATCATCAGGGTACAGCGGTGCACGACCTTTGCTGACCATACGGGCATAGAATCCGCTCTCTTCCGGCGCGACTGCCGTCGGCGCTGCGGCAATCAATTTTTGATACAGCGGATGGCGTCCTTCGCCATTAACTTCAATCTTACTGAACATCGGGAACGTCACCCCCCAGGTAGTGGTGCAGTAAGTTTTAATCTCTTCATCGCTGCCCGGTTCTTGCTCCAGAAACTGGTTGCACGGGAATCCCAGCACCACAAAACCACGATCGGCCCAGGCTTTCTGAATATTCTCCAACTGCTCATATTGCGGCGTTAAGCCACACTTTGAGGCGACATTGACAATCAACAGCACATTACCGGCGTACTTCTCCAGCGTGGTCACTTCACCGTCGATATCTTTCACTACGGTCGTCAGAATGGAATCTTGCATCGTCTCTCCTGGGTGGTCAGTAAAAATCTTAGCTTTTAATCATAGACCGTCTTTTTGCGGCTAACGTCCTGCTTTTAACAATAACCAGATAAACACCGGCGCACCCAACGTTGCGGTGACCACGCCAATAGGCAGCTCTGCGGCAGCTAATGCCAGGCGCGCTACAACATCGGCCAGCAGTAATGCGCTCGCCCCTGCCAGCGCGCAGCCGGGAAGTAATACGCGATGATCGGTCAAACCACATAACCGGAGAATATGTGGGATCACCAGACCAATAAAGCCGATAGCACCCGCCAACGCCACACTGACGCCAACCATCCAGCCGGTCGCTGCCACCAGCACATTGCGCCAGAACCACAGGGGTAAACCCAGTTGCCGCGCCGAGATCTCGCCAAGTGCTAACATATTCATCGGTCTGGACTGACAACAGATCCACAACAACACGGGGATCAATGCCAGCATCAGCCAACTTTGCCGCCAGTCTACGCCGCCAAAACCGCCCATCATCCAGTACATCAGCTGACGTAAATCAACAGAGGTGGAAAAATAGATAGCCCACGTCATTAGTGCGCTACAGATAATCCCTAATGCAACACCAGCCAGCAATAACCGACTGGTCGAAAGATGACGACGGGCAAAACGTAAGAGTATTAAAGTGATGATAAGCGCGCCAGCAATCGCACACAGCCCTAGTGCCCAGTTTGGGAGTTGCCCTTGCCCAAGCAATACCGCGGCGATAAGCCCTACGCCTGCGCCGTTAGAGACGCCAAGTAGTCCAGGTTCTGCCAGAGGATTTTCAAACAATGCCTGCATTACAGCGCCGGATATAGCCAGCGCCGCACCAACCAGCAATACAGCCAGCGTACGTGGCAGGCGAATTTGCCAGACGAACAGTTCGCCACGAGGAGTAAACCAGTCACCTGGCGAAATCCATTGTTCACCGGCGCAAAGGCTTAAGAGAAGCGCCAGCAGCATCAAAACTGACAGGCATAATAACCAGCGAATATTTTGTCGCTGTTGTTGGCGGGCAAGTGTCAGCATGGTATCCGTTCTGCTGAAGTGTCATGGCGTTGATTTTACGGTGACTCTTCGACAGTGAAAAGAAAAAAGGCCGCAGAGCGGCCTTTTTAGTTAGATCAGATTACTCGTCTTTGGGCGAAGCGTTTTCGACCCGGCTTTTTAACTTCTGCCCGGGTCTGAAGGTCACCACGCGCCGTGCTGTAATGGGAATATCCTCGCCCGTTTTCGGGTTACGTCCCGGGCGTTGATTCTTATCACGCAGATCGAAGTTACCAAAACCAGAGAGTTTCACCTGTTCGCCGTTTTCCAGAGCTCGACGGATCTCTTCGAAAAACAGTTCAACCAGTTCTTTGGCATCCCGCTTGCTAAGCCCAAGCTTATCAAACAGATATTCTGACATTTCAGCTTTTGTAAGCGCCATAGGTTCAATCCCTCAATGATGCCTGGAATCGCTCTTTTAATGCCTCTACACATTTGGCGACGGTAGCGGCAATCTCCTCTTCTTCGAGTGTACGGCTGGTATCTTGCAGGATCAGGCTTATGGCGAGGCTCTTATACCCCTCCGCAACACCCTTACCGCGGTACACGTCAAATAAGTTTACGCCAACTACCTGATTTACGCCAACTTTCTTACATTCGGATAAAATATCCGCTGCGGGAACGTTTTCTGCGACCACCACCGCGATGTCACGACGGTTCGCCGGGAAGCGAGAAATCTCGCGCGCCTGAGGCACCACGCGGTCTGCGAGCTTGTTCCACTCCAGTTCGAACACCAGAGTGCGACCGTTAAGATCCAGTTTACGTTCCAGTTCAGGATGAACAACCCCAACAAAACCAATACGTTCACCTTTCAGATAAATCGCTGCGGATTGCCCCGGATGCAGTGCCGGATTCGCTTCTGCACGGAACTCAACCTCATTCAGTTTACCGGTCAGGTCGAGAACGGATTCAAGATCGCCTTTCAAATCATAGAAATCAACGGTCTCTTTTGCCAGGTTCCAGTGCTCTTCGTAACGGTTACCGCAAATCACACCGGCTAACATCAAATCCTGACGAATGCCCAACGGTGCCTGAGTATCTGGCACGAAACGCAGACCACTTTCGAAAATGCGCACACGGTTCTGCTGACGGTTCTGGTTGTACACCACGGTTGCCAGCAGGCCGGTCCACAGGGAAAGACGCATTGCTGACATTTCAACGGAAATAGGGCTTGGCAGCAGTAAGGCTTCAACGCCTGGATGGATCATCTGCTGCACTTTCGGATCAACGAAGCTGTAGGTGATCACTTCCTGATAGCCTTTGTCGTTGAGCAGCGTTTTCACGCGCTTGAGCGACAGATCGGCTTCGCGGTGAGTACCCATAATCAGGTTTGCCTGCACCGGCTCATCAGGGATGTTGTTGTAGCCGTAAACACGCGCGACTTCTTCGACCAGATCTTCTTCAATCTCCATGTCGAAACGCCAGCTCGGCGCAACTGCCTGCCACTCGTCTTTGCCTTCGGTCACTTCGCAGCCGAGACGACGCAGAATGTCAGTGACCTGCTCATCGGCAATATGATGACCAATCAGGCGATCCAGTTTGCTGCGACGCAAAGTGATGGTTGCACGCTTCGGCAGCGTTGCTTCGTTGGTGATATCAATTACCGGACCAGCCTCACCACCGCAGATGTCGATCAGCAGACGGGTCGCACGTTCCATCGCTTTGTGCTGCAGTGCCGGATCAACGCCACGCTCATAACGGTGAGACGCATCAGTATGCAGGCCATGACGACGAGCACGACCGGTGATAGACAGCGGGCTGAAGAAAGCGCATTCCAACAGGACGTTTTGCGTTTCGTCATTCACGCCAGAGTGTTCGCCACCAAAGATGCCGCCCATCGCCAGCGCCTTGTTGTGGTCGGCGATGACCAGGGTGTCAGCGTTCAGCTTCGCTTCGGTACCGTCGAGCAGTACCAGCGTTTCGCCCTCTTTCGCCATCCGCACCACAATGCCGCCTTCAATGCGATCTTTATCGAAAGCGTGCATCGGCTGGCCCAGTTCGAGCAGCACATAGTTGGTGACGTCAACAACTGCATCGATAGAACGGATCCCGCAACGACGCAGTTTTTCTTTCATCCACAGCGGAGTTGGCGCTTTAACGTTAATGCCTTTTACCACACGGCCAAGATAACGCGGGCAGGCTTCCGGCGCTTCTACTGCAATCGGCAGCGTGTCGTCGATGGTCGCACCAACCGGAACGATTTCCGGTTCAACCAGCGGCAGCTGGTTCAGCACGGCAACATCACGCGCCACGCCGATAATGCCTAAGCAATCGGCACGGTTTGGCGTTACGCTGATTTCGATGGTGTTGTCATCGAGTTTCAGGTATTCGCGGATGTCGGTGCCAATCGGCGCATCCGCTGGCAGTTCGATAATGCCGCTGTGATCGTCAGAAATTCCCAGCTCAGAAAAGGAGCACAGCATCCCTTCAGACGGTTCGCCGCGCAGTTTTGCCGCTTTAATTTTGAAATCACCCGGCAGAACAGCACCAATGGTCGCTACCGCCACACGCAGGCCCTGACGGCAGTTTGGCGCACCGCAGACAATGTCCAGCAGGCGATCGCCGCCGACATTCACTTTTGTCACTCGCAGTTTGTCAGCGTTCGGATGCTGCGCACACTCAACCACTTCACCCACAACCACGCCGTGGAAGCTACCGGCAACCGGTTCTACACCGTCAACTTCCAGGCCAGCCATGGTGATTTGATTTGCCAACGCATCACTATCAATCGCCGGGTTCACCCATTCGCGTAACCACAGTTCACTGAATTTCATAATCTATTCCTGCCTTATTTAAACTGTTTGAGGAAACGCAGATCGTTTTCGAAGAATGAACGCAGGTCGGTGACGCCGTAACGCAACATAGTCAGACGCTCCATCCCCATCCCGAAGGCGAAACCAGAGTAAACTTCCGGATCGATGCCAACATTACGCAGCACGTTCGGATGCACCATCCCGCAGCCCAGTACTTCCAGCCATTTACCGTTTTTACCCATGACGTCCACTTCTGCAGAAGGTTCGGTAAACGGGAAGTAGGAAGGACGGAAGCGGATCTGCAAATCTTCCTCAAAGAAGTTACGCAGGAAGTCGTGCAGCGTGCCTTTCAGGTTGGTAAAGCTGATGTTGGTATCAACAATCAGACCTTCCATCTGATGGAACATCGGCGTGTGAGTCTGGTCGTAGTCGTTACGATAAACGCGGCCAGGCGCGATGATACGAATCGGTGGCTGCTGAGCTTTCATGGTGCGGATCTGTACGCCAGAGGTCTGGGTACGCAGCAGGCGGGTAGCGTCAAACCAGAAAGTGTCGTGGTCAGCGCGCGCCGGGTGGTGACCAGGAATGTTCAGAGCATCGAAGTTATGATAATCGTCTTCGATTTCCGGCCCGGTTGCCACGGTAAAGCCAAGCTCACCGAAGAAACTTTCGATACGGTCGATGGTACGGGTCACCGGATGCAGACCGCCGTTTTCAATACGACGACCCGGCAGGGAGACATCAATCGTTTCCGCAGCCAGACGCGCATTCAGCGCTGCGCTTTCCAGTTCCGCTTTACGTGCATTCAGCGCCTGCTGAACCTGCTCTTTCGCTTCGTTGATAACCGCACCGGCTGCCGGGCGTTCTTCTGGCGGCAGCTCACGCAGGGTCGTCATCTGAAGGGTTAAGTGCCCTTTTTTACCCAAATATTCGACGCGCACATTGTCTAACGCGGCAACATCTGACGCCTGGCTAATGGCCGCCTTCGCACTGGCAACCAGTTCTGCGAGATGTGACATGGTTTTCCTCATTGTGTCAGTGGTGACACTGGTTCGTTGGACTTAGAGCCTATCCCATCAGGCTATTTTACTTGCCATTTTGGACCCGGGCAGTGCTCGAAATCCTCACGTACTTAAGTACGCTCCGGTTTCTCCGCGCTGGCCGTGCCCAGACTGGCTGCGACAATTACGCCTGATGAGACAGGCTTTTTATTTTTCAAAACGCGCATACAAAAAAAGCCTCCACTGGGAGGCTTTCAGGCGCTGTTTTCCGTTTCTCTTCTCACGCGCTAGCCTCCTGGAGTCAGGTGCTAAAGTAAAAAAAGAAGCGGAAAATAGCAGCATTCATTGCTTGCGTTACCTTTTGGTACTTTTCAAAAGACCTTTATTGAAAAGGCTACGGCGATAAAAGTCAATGTTTTGATGGCGTTGAAACGAAAAGAGGGAGACTAGCTCCCTCTTTCAACTGGCTTATGCCAGAGCTGCTTTCGCTTTTTCAACCAGAGCGGTGAACGCTACTTTGTCGAATACTGCGATATCAGCCAGGATCTTACGGTCGATTTCAACAGAGGCTTTTTTCAGGCCATTGATGAATTTGCTGTAAGAAATACCGTTCTGACGTGCTGCTGCGTTGATACGCGCAATCCACAGTTGACGGAACTGACGCTTACGTTGACGACGGTCACGGTAAGCATACTGACCAGCTTTGATAACAGCCTGGAAGGCAACGCGGTATACGCGAGAACGCGCACCGTAGTAGCCTTTAGCTTGTTTCAAAATTTTCTTGTGACGTGCGCGTGCAATAACACCACGTTTTACGCGAGCCATATGTGCTCTCCTGTATCTATATTCTAATTAAAAAGTTAAAAAACGTTAACGGCTTATGCGTACGGCAGGCACGCGATTACCAGGCCCAGATCGCCTTTGGAAACCATGGCTTTCGGACGCAGGTGACGTTTACGTTTGGTCGCTTTTTTGGTCAGAATGTGACGCAGGTTAGCGTGCTTGTGCTTAAAACCACCTTTACCGGTTTTTTTGAAGCGCTTAGCAGCACCGCGTACGGTCTTAATTTTTGGCATTTTAATAACTTCCACTTCGCATTGTTAATAAACGAAACAAAGGCGAACAATGCCTGTGAAGCCCAAAGGCTCCACAGACAGTGCTACTTGAAGGCCTTACTGTTTCTTCTTAGGAGCGAGCACCATGATCATCTGGCGGCCTTCGATCTTCGTTGGGAAGGATTCGACCACTGCCAGTTCTTGCAAATCGTCTTTCACGCGATTAAGCACTTCCATACCGATTTGCTGGTGCGCCATCTCACGACCGCGGAAACGCAGCGTGATTTTGGCTTTATCACCCTCTTCGAGAAAGCGAATCAGGCTGCGGAGTTTTACCTGATAGTCGCCTTCATCTGTACCAGGACGGAATTTAATTTCCTTAACCTGGATAACTTTTTGCTTTTTCTTCTGTTCCTTAGAAGACTTGCTCTTTTCATAGAGGAATTTGCCGTAATCCATTATACGACAAACCGGCGGCTCGGCGTTAGGGCTGATCTCGACTAAGTCTACTCCGGCTTCTTCTGCTTTCTCCAGAGCTTCTCTCAGACTCACAATACCAAGCTGCTCGCCTTCCAGACCTGTTAAGCGAACTTCCTGGGCGCGAATTTCGCCATTGATACGGTTAGGGCGCGCCGTTTGAACTCGTTTTCCGCCTTTAATACCTTATTCCTCCAATTGTTTAAGACTGCGGCTGCGAATCTCTTGTTGCAGCTTCTCGATCACTTCATTTACGTCCATGCTACCCAGGTCTTTACCACGGCGGGTGCGAACGGCAACTTTGCCTGATTCCACCTCTTTATCACCACAGACCAGCATATATGGGACGCGACGCAAAGTGTGCTCGCGGATTTTAAAGCCAATCTTCTCATTTCTCAAGTCTGCTTTAACACGAATGCCCGCATTTGATAGTTTTTGCGTCAATTCGTTAACGTATTCAGACTGTGAATCGGTAATATTCATGATAACAACCTGAACCGGCGCAAGCCAGGTCGGGAAGAAACCAGCGAATTCTTCGGTCAGGATACCGATGAAACGTTCCATCGACCCCAGAATTGCGCGGTGAATCATTACCGGTACCTTACGCTCGTTGTCTTCACCCACATAGGAGGCGCTCAGACGAGACGGCAAGGAGAAGTCCAGCTGTACTGTACCGCACTGCCATGCACGATCGAGGCAGTCATACAGGGTAAATTCAATTTTCGGACCGTAGAAAGCGCCTTCACCCAGTTGATATTCAAACGGGATGTTGTTTTCTTCCAGCGCAACTGCCAGGTCCGCCTCAGCACGATCCCACATTTCGTCGCTGCCAATACGTTTTTCAGGACGAGTGGAGAGTTTGACGACGATCTTCTCGAAGCCAAAAGTGCTGTACATATCATAGACTAAACGGATACATCCGTTAACTTCATCGCGAATTTGTTCTTCAGTACAGAAGATATGCGCGTCATCCTGGGTAAAACCACGTACACGCATCAGGCCATGCAGCGAACCTGACGGCTCGTTACGGTGGCAGCTACCAAACTCGGCCATACGCAGCGGCAGATCGCGATAAGACTTCAGCCCCTGGTTGAAAATTTGTACGTGACCCGGGCAGTTCATCGGCTTAATGCAGTATTCACGGTTCTCAGAAGACGTGGTGAACATTGCATCTTTGTAGTTGTCCCAGTGACCGGTTTTTTCCCACAGAACACGGTCCATCATGAACGGACCTTTAACTTCCTGATACTGGTACTCTTTCAGTTTAGAACGAACAAACACTTCCAGTTCACGGAAGATGGTCCAACCGTCGTTGTGCCAGAAGACCATACCCGGCGCTTCTTCCTGCATATGGTACAGGTCGAGCTGTTTACCGATTTTACGGTGGTCGCGTTTCGCGGCTTCTTCCAGGCGCTGCAGGTAAGCGTTTAGCGCTTTTTTGTCTGCCCACGCCGTACCGTAAATACGTTGCAACATTTTGTTGTTGCTGTCGCCACGCCAGTAAGCCCCTGCCGTTTTCATCAGTTTGAAATGATGGCAGAAACGCATGTTCGGTACGTGCGGACCGCGGCACATGTCGACATATTCTTCATGGAAGTACAGACCTGGCTTGTCATCATGGGCGATGTTTTCGTCAAGAATGGAGACTTTGTAGCTCTCCCCACGGTTGGCGAAAGTTTCACGCGCTTCGTGCCAGCTGACTTTCTTTTTAATGACGTCGTAGTTTTTCTCAGCAAGCTCATGCATCCGCTTCTCGAGTGCTTCGACATCTTCCTGGGTTAACGTGCGGTCAAGATCAACGTCGTAATAAAAACCGTTGTCAATAACCGGGCCGATTGCCATTTTGGTATGCGGCCAAAGTTGTTTAATCGCGTGCCCTAACAGGTGCGCACAGGAGTGACGAATGATCTCCAGACCTTCTTCGTCTTTGGCGGTAATGATCGACAGTTGTGCGTCGTTTTCAATCAGATCGCAAGCATCAACCAGTTCACCATTAACGCGCCCTGCGATACAGGCTTTCGCCAGACCTGGACCAATGTCCAGCGCAACATCCATGGGGCTTACAGCGTGGTCGTAATGGCGTTGGCTGCCATCAGGAAGAGTTATAACAGGCATTTTATATCCTTATTTGCAGTGGTGACCCACACGAAAGATCACATACAAAGAAAAATTTGTTTATTAACAGTTCATTGCGAAACCATCTAGCCAACAAATGCTAAATTGGTTCGCAATCAGGTACACAAATGAAAGACATTAACCTCTCACCTTCCACCCGGTTGAACGATGTTAACACTAAAAAAAGGGAGATTGTACCTTTCCGTTTCACATTGATTCGATTCGCAATTCGTTTGTAGTGAGTACACCAGCAAAACGCTTAAAGAACCACTCATAACATCACGCAGCGTCTGAAAGGTTTACTGCGAGCGGATTTACGCATATAAACTGAATCCAGCAAAGTTCGTTGCGCTATTTGGCGGTGGTATTTAAACGATCATGAGATTAATGACGAACTGGTCATATCGCAATGATAAAAGTGACACAATTCTTATAGCAATTTTTCGTGCACATTTCGTTCTGGCGATAATAATTAATCATCATACTCAAAACCTCCAGACATATATAAGGCGAATAGATTATGAGTGAAAACGATATCATTATCAGAACTCATTATAAGTCTCCTCATAGAGTGCACATCGATAGCGACATACCAACGCCTTCAGCAGAGCCTATTAATCAATTTGCGCGCCAGCTCATCACCCTACTTGATACCTCTGATTTAAGTTCGACGCTGTCATACTGTGTTACTCAGGAATTTACCGCAAGCTGTCGAAAAATATCACAAAATTGTTATTCCACTGCCCTTTTTATCATTAACTTTGCCACTTCCCCCATCCATGCAGAAAATATACTCATTACATTACACTATAAAAAAGAAATCATTTCCTTACTTCTGGAAACCACGCCCATTAAAGCTAACCATTTGCGAAGCATACTGGATTATATTGAACAGGAACAGTCAACTGCCGAAAAACGTAACCATTGCATGAAGCTCTCAAAAAAAATCCATAGAGAAAAAACTATACAACCAACAGTAAATCTCAATGGTAGTGCATTTTTTTTGCAATCTCCTTCTGACGCTATTTTTTGCCGCCATCTGTCATTACAATACGCCCTTGATTCATTGGGAAATGGAAAAGGCAAAGTCAATCTGATTAAACATTACTCCTCCGTTGAATCCATACAGCAGCATGTCCCTATTGTCCGGGACGCGGAGTTCAGAGCATTACTTCGCCATCCTCCTGCAGGGAGTCGCGTTATCGCGAGTAAGGATTTTGGCTTCGCTTTAGATATTTTCTTCTGTCGGATGATGGCAAACAATGTCAGTCATATGTCCGCGATTTTATATATAGACAATCATACTTTATCAGTAAGGCTACGAATAAAGCTGGCAGCGGATGGACAGTTAAATTATGTTGTGTCCGTTTACGATCCGAACGACACCAATGTTGCCGTCAGAGGCACCCACAGGACAGCACGAGGCTTTGTCTCGCTTGATAAGTTCATCAGTTCAGGTCCCGATGCTCAGACCTGGGCTGATATGTATGTTCGCAACTGTGCAATTGCAATTCTCCCTCTATTACCTGAGGGAGTTCCAGCGGCTATTTTCGCGGGTATTGCGACACGAATGCCATTTGCCCCTATACATCCATCGGCAATGTTGTTAATAATGGCCACAGGACAGACTCAACAGCTTATTACATTATTCAAACAGTTGCGCATACTCCCTGAAAAAGAAATCATTAAAATAATAACTGCGCAGAATAGCGTTGGTACTCCTGCTTTATTTCTGGCTATGATGAACGGACATACTGACAACGTAAAAATATTTATGCAAGAAATTCAGTCACTGGTAAATAGTCGCATCATTCATAAAAGTAATCTAGTTAAGTTACTGCAAACTAAAAGTGCCAATGACACACCTGGACTCTACATTACCATGTTGTATGGATTCGATGAAATAATCAATATCTTCCTTAATACATTAACCACTCCAATAGCACAAGAGCTTTTAAACAAAAAGCTGGTAATGGATATTTTAGCAATGAAAATACACGACGGTGAACCAGGATTATTCGCTGCAATGGAAAATAATCACCCTTTGTGTGTCACACGGTTCCTCTCAAAAATTTATGGAATCGCCTTTAAATATAACCTCAGTAAAATTAACATCATGGATTTATTAAAAGGCGCAACAGCACATGGAACCCCTGCTTTATACATCGCCATGAGCAAGGGTAATGAAGACGTCGTGCTATCTTATATATCGACGCTGTGTACTTTTGCAAAAAAATATTCTTTTAGTCAACATCAGTTATTCACACTGTTGGCCGCTAAAAATTATGACAACATATCAGCTGTTCATATAGCCATTCATCATAATCATTATAAAACGGTAGAAACATATTATGCAGCTATAAATGTAATCAGCCAAAGCCTGAGCTTTAGTCCAGATGAACTACAGGCGTATTTATAACTAAATATTTACGATGTATATGTTGATACATATACTTTAAACTCAATAACAGTGACCGGGTGCACAACGCCACCCGACGGCTGCAATTGCAAAAAATCCCTTGTTGCCTGTCCCTTTTGTTACACTCCGTTATCACGCACAAGAGATATGCAGGACACTGGTATGCCGACTAAACGCTTTGATAAAAAACACTGGAAGATGGTGGTGGTGCTACTGGCAATCTGTGGCGCTATGTTGTTGCTACGTTGGGCAGCAATGATTTGGGGCTGAGCAGTGACAAACGAAAACAGCCAGACCGCATACTACGGTCCGGCAGATAATGTTACATGCTGTAGCCCAGCGATAAGGTTGTCCGACGATCGGTATGTTCCGGTGCAGACTCTGGAGGTTCAGAGTTCCATGTGACGTTGTAAGCCACCTTCAGTCCAAAATGTTCATTAATAGCAACATTTAATGCGCTTTCAGAGTTCAGCGTTGTGTCTTCCGCGCCAAAGACTGAAACACCCTGCGTAAATTTAGCGTTGTCAGTCAACTGCCATGCATAAGCCCCGGAGGCATAACCCAGCGGCTGGGTTTCACTGGCATTGTCGGTATATTTGTCGTAACGCACACCTGGACCGAATTCAAAGCGGAAACTGTGTACCGGGCCATTCAAAAACTGGCGACCATAACCCGCGGTCAACACATCGCGCTCTCGATAGCCGTTATAACGGTCTGTCAGCCAGCTTGCCTGCCCAAATAAATAGTCATAATCAGTTAAATTAAAACGGCTACGCCCGCCCGCCGCATATTTTTCTGAAGAACGCTCATCATTAGAAGAGGTATTACTGGCGTTCCCCCACAGCGACCAGGCAGTGGTATGTCCATACCAGGTCATGGTAGTGTCAGCCGTAAGTGAGGAGCTTTTCGTATTGCCTGATTGTGCAAGATATCCTGCATTCAGATTACCTTCGAAAGGTTTTTTAGCGCTGGCAGGATCGTCCATGACAGTAAAAACGGAATCATCGGCAGCTGCATTCAGTGACGCAAACATGCCCCCCGCCAACATAACGATGGCAGGAACTGTCTTCAAAAGCTTCATTTATCAAGAGTCCGTACAACAAAAAAAGAGACCTTCGCGGTCCCGGAAACTTTCTTAAGGATCAAAGATTAGCGTCCCTGGAAAGGTAACGAATTATAAAAAGGCGCGAATAACTTAGCAATGTATTCTTATTTCATTTTTTGAATAAGCATGTGGCGAAAACAGATTTTTATTTATATATATTTATCTGCAAAATTTTAAATAAAGCTCTAATAAATCATATTGTTAATTTCTTCACTTTCCGCTGATTCGGTGCCAGACTGAAATCAGCCTATAGGAGGAAATGATGGTACGTATCTATACGTTGACACTTGCGCCCTCTCTCGATAGCGCAACAATTACCCCGCAAATTTATCCCGAAGGAAAGCTGCGCTGTACCGCACCGGTATTCGAACCCGGAGGCGGCGGCATCAACGTCGCCCGCGCCATTGCCCATCTTGGAGGCAGTGCCACAGCGATCTTCCCGGCGGGTGGTGCGACCGGCGAACATCTGGTTTCACTGTTGGCAGATGAAAATGTCCCCGTCGCTACTGTAGAAGCCAAAGACTGGACCCGGCAGAATTTACACGTACATGTGGAAGCAAGCGGTGAGCAGTATCGTTTTGTCATGCCAGGCGCGGCATTAAGTGAAGATGAGTTTCGCCAGCTTGAAGAGCAAGTTCTGGAAATTGAATCCGGTGCTATCCTGGTCATAAGCGGAAGCCTGCCGCCAGGTGTGAAGCTAGAAAAATTAACCCAACTGATTTCCGCTGCGCAAAACCAAGGGATCCGCTGTATCGTCGACAGTTCTGGCGAAGCGTTAAGTGCAGCACTGGCGATTGGTAACATCGAGTTGGTTAAGCCTAACCAAAAAGAACTCAGTGCGCTGGTGAATCGCGAACTCACCCAGCCAGACGATGTCCGCAAAGCCGCGCAGGAAATCGTTAATAGCGGCAAGGCCAAACGAGTTGTCGTTTCCCTGGGTCCACAAGGGGCGCTGGGCGTTGATAGTGAAAACTGCATTCAGGTTGTGCCACCACCGGTGAAAAGCCAGAGCACCGTTGGCGCTGGTGACAGCATGGTCGGCGCGATGACACTGAAACTGGCAGAAAATGCCTCTCTTGAAGAGATGGTCCGTTTTGGCGTAGCTGCGGGGAGTGCAGCCACACTCAATCAGGGAACACGCCTGTGCTCCCATGACGATACACAAAAAATTTACGCTTACCTTTCCCGCTAACTGAAACATTCCCCCTGCATTGGGGGAATCACCACCAACCTGTCGGCAACGCGTTTCTCCGACTATGCTCAAAAGTCATGTGATAACAAAGGGGTGAACTATGGCCAGTGGCGATCTTGTCCGTTATGTCATAACCGTCATGTTGCACGAGGATACATTGACTGAAATTAACGAGTTGAATAATTACCTGACTCGCGACGGTTTTTTGCTCACCATGACGGATGATGATGGAAATATCCATGAGCTGGGGACTAACACTTTTGGACTTATCAGTACCCAAAGTGAAGAAGAAATTAGAGAACTGGTTTCGGGGCTTACCCAAAGTGCAACCGGCAAAGATCCTGAAATCACCATCACGACCTGGGAGGAATGGAATAGCAACAAAAAATAAATGGTTTTTGGGCAATAATCAGTCTGTGGTGTGCGTTAGCTCGTGTTTTTACACCGCATTCTTGCGCTAACCTTATGATCTGGCAGACAACATGGGAGAGACATCATGTGGCAGGCAATCAGTCGTCTTTTGAGCGAGCAGTTAGGTGAAGGCGAAATCGAACTGCGTAATGAACTGCCTGGCGGAGAAGTCCATGCCGCATGGCATTTGCGCTATGCAGGACGTGACTTTTTCGTCAAATGTGATGAAAGGGAACTGCTTCCCGGTTTTACCGCCGAAGCCGACCAACTGGAGTTACTGTCGCGTAGTAAAACCGTCACCGTGCCTAAGGTTTGGGCAGTTGGCGCTGACCGTGACTACAGTTTTCTGGTGATGGATTATCTCCCACCTCGCCCGCTGGATGCGCATAGCGCATTTATTCTTGGTCAGCAAATTGCGCGTTTACATCAATGGAGCGACCAACCGCAATTTGGCCTCGATTTCGATAACGCGCTCTCCACAACTCCCCAGCCCAACACCTGGCAACGTCGCTGGTCAACTTTTTTTGCTGAACAACGGATTGGCTGGCAGCTGGAACTGGCGGCAGAAAAAGGGATCGCTTTCGGCAATATCGATGCCATCGTCGAGCATATTCAGCAGCGTCTGGCCTCGCATCAACCGCAGCCTTCTCTGTTGCACGGCGATTTATGGTCCGGCAACTGTGCGCTGGGTCCGGATGGCCCGTACATTTTCGACCCGGCCTGCTACTGGGGTGACCGAGAGTGCGACCTGGCGATGTTACCGCTGCATACTGAACAGCCGCCACAAATCTATGACGGCTATCAGTCAGTATCCCCGCTACCTGCCGATTTCCTTGAACGTCAACCGGTTTACCAACTCTACACGCTGTTAAATCGTGCAAGGTTATTTGGCGGTCAGCATTTGGTTATTGCTCAGCAGTCACTGGATAGATTATTAGCAGCATAATATGGGGTGAGGATAATGGCCGCTCCGTGCGGCCTTTTGATTAAATAAACCCCAGCAGAGAAAAGAACACATAACCTGCAGCAATACAAATAACCGGCAGGATATACAGCGAGAAAAACTGCAGGAAAATAGTATGGTGCGGGACAACAATACGTGACTCAATCTGTTCACGCGTTAGCCCCTCTTCCCCTTTGGCTTTTTCCAGAATGAGTTGATCTTCAACACCTTCCCGCAAGAAGCGCGCCTGGCGACTCATCCGGGCACCGGAATCCTGCAACGCCAGTCCGACAAAAATCAGGATGAAAATCACCCAGAACATAACGTTCACGCCACCATTAAAATTGGGCGTCGGGGAGTTATACCAGAACAGATTCAAAAAAGGCGTATTCGCCTGCATCATATCGATCATGACATGAGTAAAGTCGAGCATGACCGCATTAATGCCTTCCTGGTTTTCCTGCCGGGTATTCATAAATTTCAGCAAAGAAATCAATGTAGAGATCAATGCAGGTATAAAAATCACCCAACCTAAAATCCTTTTCAAAACAGCAATGCGTCCAGCTTGTTGATACGTCATGAGTTCTCCTTGATTAAGACGCGTCGTTTCACTTAGTTTACCTGTAGATATCTGTTTTCGCCCATTCTTTAAAGGCGATATGATAGGCGCTTAATCATAAGCACGGCTTAATACCTTACACATAATGCTCTAAAGGAGAGGTTGTAATGTCAACCCCGCGTCAGATTCTTGCTGCAATTTTTGATATGGATGGATTACTTATCGACTCAGAACCTTTATGGGATCGGGCCGAACTGGATGTGATGGCAAGCCTGGGGGTGGATATCTCCCGTCGTAACGAGCTGCCGGACACCTTAGGTTTACGCATCGATATGGTGGTCGATCTTTGGTACGCCCGGCAACCCTGGAATGGTCCAAGCCGTCAGGAAGTAGTAGAACGGGTTATTGCTCGTGCCATTTCACTGGTTGAAGAGACACACCCATTATTGCCAGGCGTGCGTGAAGCCGTTGCGTTATGCAAAGAACAAGGTTTATTGGTGGGACTGGCCTCCGCGTCACCACTACATATGCTGGAAAAAGTGTTGACCATGTTTGACTTACGCGACAGTTTCGATGCCCTCGCCTCGGCTGAAAAATTGCCTTACAGCAAGCCGCATCCGCAAGTATATCTCGACTGCGCAGCAAAACTGGGCGTTGACCCACTGACCTGCGTGGCGCTGGAAGACTCGGTAAATGGCATGATCGCTTCTAAAGCAGCCCGCATGCGTTCCATCGTCGTTCCTGCGCCAGAAGCGCAAAATGATCCACGTTTTGTATTAGCAAACGTCAAACTCTCATCGCTGACAGAACTCACCGCAAAAGACCTTCTCGGTTAATGACCAGGGGCAGTGATCACGCTGCTCCTGGTTCTTTATCTGAATTTGCATTCAACTGACGGATTAATCGTCAATTTAAGAGAAAGAGTTACACCGTCACCACTTCCGCGCACTGTATAAAAATCCTATACTGTACGTATCGACAGTTTAGTGAGTTTTATCATGACGGCGGAAGGTCACCTTCTCTTTTCTATTGCTTGTGCGGTATTTGCCAAAAATGCCGAGCTGACGCCCGTGCTGGCACAGGGTGACTGGTGGCATATTGTCCCTTCCGCAATCCTGACGTGTTTGTTACCGGACATCGATCACCCAAAGTCGTTTCTTGGGCAGCGATTAAAGTGGATATCAAAACCGATCGCCCGCGCTTTTGGGCATCGTGGTTTTACCCACAGTCTGCTGGCGGTATTTGCGCTGCTGGCAACCTTTTACCTTAAGGTTCCTGAAAGCTGGTTCATTCCGGCTGATGCATTGCAGGGCATGGTGCTGGGTTATTTGAGCCACATACTTGCCGATATGCTGACACCCGCCGGTGTTCCCCTGCTCTGGCCATGCCGCTGGCGTTTCCGCTTGCCTATCCTGGTTCCCCAAAAGGGCAACCAACTGGAACGTTTTATCTGCATGGCATTATTTGTCTGGTCGGTATGGATGCCCCATTCATTACCCGAAAACAGCGCTGTTCGTTGGTCATCGCAAATGATCAATACCTTGCAGATCCAGTTTCATCGGCTTATTAAGCATCAGGTTGAATACTAAAAAGGCAAAAATCGCCTTTCTGGAATAAGCAATTCCATTTGAATATAAGAGCCAGCTCACAGTTCTGTTAATCTTGCGCCAACACTATGACTGCTACGCAGTGATAGAAATAATAAGATCAGGAGAACGGGGATGAACTTTCCATTAATTGCGAACATCGTGGTGTTCGTTGTACTGCTGTTTGCGCTGGCTCAGACCCGCCATAAACAGTGGAGTCTGGCGAAAAAAGTGCTGGTGGGTCTGGTGATGGGTGTGGTTTTTGGCCTCGCCCTGCATACCATTTATGGTTCTGACAGCCAGGTACTTAAAGATTCTGTACAGTGGTTTAACATCGTTGGTAATGGCTATGTTCAACTGCTGCAAATGATCGTTATGCCGTTAGTCTTCGCCTCTATTTTGAGCGCGGTTGCCCGTCTGCATAACGCATCACAGTTAGGCAAAATCAGTTTTCTGACCATCGGAACGCTTTTGTTTACCACGCTGATTGCGGCGCTGGTCGGTGTGCTGGTCACCAACCTGTTTGGTTTGACGGCTGAAGGTCTGGTTCAGGGTGGTGCAGAAACTGCACGTTTGAACGCCATCGAAAGTAACTATGTTGGTAAAGTCTCTGACCTGAGCGTTCCGCAGCTGGTCTTGTCCTTTATCCCGAAAAACCCGTTTGCCGATCTGACCGGAGCCAATCCGACGTCAATTATCAGCGTGGTAATTTTTGCCGCATTCCTCGGCGTAGCTGCGCTGAAGCTGCTGAAGGATGATGCGCCGAAAGGTGAACGCGTCTTAACCGCTATCGATACCCTGCAAAGCTGGGTGATGAAACTGGTTCGCCTGGTCATGCAGCTGACCCCTTACGGCGTTCTGGCGCTGATGACCAAAGTGGTTGCAGGTTCTAACCTGCAAGACATCATCAAACTGGGTAGTTTCGTTGTCGCGTCCTACCTCGGTCTTCTGATTATGTTTGCAGTGCATGGCCTTCTGCTGGGCATTAATGGCGTGAGCCCGCTGAAGTACTTCCGTAAGGTATGGCCAGTACTGACGTTTGCCTTTACCAGCCGTTCCAGTGCTGCGTCTATCCCGCTTAATGTGGAAGCACAAACGCGTCGACTCGGTGTTCCTGAATCCATCGCCAGTTTCGCCGCCTCTTTCGGTGCGACCATTGGTCAGAACGGCTGTGCCGGTTTGTATCCGGCAATGCTGGCGGTGATGGTTGCGCCTACGGTTGGCATTAACCCGCTGGACCCGATGTGGATTGCGACGCTGGTCGGTATTGTTACCGTTAGTTCCGCAGGCGTTGCCGGTGTCGGTGGTGGCGCAACTTTCGCCGCACTGATTGTGCTGCCTGCGATGGGCCTGCCTGTAACGCTGGTGGCATTGTTAATCTCCGTTGAACCGCTTATCGACATGGGCCGTACGGCGCTAAACGTTAGTGGCTCGATGACCGCTGGCACGCTGACCAGCCAGTGGCTGAAGCAAACCGATAAAGCCATTCTGGATAGCGAAGACGACGCCGAACTGGCACACCGTTAATTCTTATGCTGGCAACGGTCCGTTTTGTATAGGGGCCGTTGCCTTACTTTTTAAATGTTCCATCGCGGCGATGCATACTGACTCATATTTAAACAGATCGTCAGCGAAAAAAATGGCTAACTTATCAATACATTCCTGACTCAATGAATGTGCTTGTAGCGAGAAGCTTAAAACCTCATACCCAAGACGTTTTCTAAGTGAACTATCTGAAATACTCATAATCTCTTCAAGCACACCACTTCCCATTCCCGGAAGATTCAGTGGATTAAAAAGAAGATTGACATTAAGCATTGATATTACCGAAGGAAACTTTAGGAGACTCTCATTTTTTTGAATTGCAGAAAAAATACTCCCGGCAGGATGTATATAATTTTGTTCATAGTATATAGTCCTTAAATAGTGAATAACCAACCTGTTTTTTATATTGATCAAATTGGTCATCTTTTCTGGGCGAAATACAGAAGCGACATCCATTCCAATAAAATCTTTATTTATACCTCTTATCCGAATTTCACTACCATAAAGATTATTAATTATTACTCTATATTTAACATTGTCCTGCAGATATGTATCAAAACTAAGTGCTGGCGCTCCTGGCTTTGAGGCATCATAGTTAATGTTAGACATATAGGCAATCATATAATTAAAGTTTGATTCTGCTATTTCATCGCAGTCACATTGCCCCGTTGATATAAAGAAAGTGAGTGCTGTCATAGTAGACTGCAGCCTTTCTTTAAAAGAGTCGAAAGCCAGGCTTTTAATATTTAAATCACCATAATTACTCTGTATTAAGTTTGTAGAAAACATCTCCCGCCTCATATTGTTAACAAAATTATTATCTCATTTAAATCTAAGTCATTTACAATATAAGTTTAAGAGCGACGCCACAGGATGAACTATCAAAAATAGCTCATCATGATTAGCAAAACTTAACCATTTTAAAATAAATAAACAATTAAAGAAAAAAGATCACTTATTTATAGCAATAGATCGTCAAAGGCAGCTTTTTGTTACAGGTGGTTTGAATGAATGTAGCAATGAAATACAAAATTTCAGGCCATGTAACTCCCGGCAAAACCGGGAGGTACGTAATCCTTACTCAGTCACTTCCCCTTCCTGGCGGATCTGATTTGCCCAACGCTGGGCGGATTCAGGCACAGTAAACGCCGGTGAGCGCAGAAATGACTCTCCCATCAGTACAAACGCAACATATTTGCCACGCAGCATCCAGACATCACGAAACGAATCCATCTTTATCGCATGTTCTGGCGGCGCGGGTTCCGTGCGTGGGACATAGCTAATAATCTGGCGGTTTTGCTGACGGAGCGGTTTCTTCATTACTGGCTTCACTAAACGCATATTAAAAATCAGAAAAACTGTAGTTTAGCCGATTTAGCCCCTGTACGTCCCGCTTTGCGTGTATTTCATAACACCGTTTCCAGAATAGTCTCCGAAGCGGGATCTGGCTGGTGGTCTATAGTTAGAGAGTTTTTTGACCAAAACAGCGGCCCTTTCAGTAATACATTAAGGAGACGAGTTCAATGTCGCAACATAACGAAAAGAACCCACATCAGCACCAGTCACCACTACACGATTCCAGCGAAGCGAAACCGGGGATGGACTCACTGGCACCTGAGGACGGTTCCCATCGTCCAGCGGCTGAACCGACGCCACCGGGAGCGCAGCCAACCGCGCCAGGGAGTCTGAAAGCCCCTGATACACGTAATGAAAAGCTGAACTCCCTGGAGGACGTGCGTAAAGGCAGTGAAAATTATGCACTTACCACCAACCAGGGTGTACGCATCGCCGATGATCAAAACTCCCTACGCGCCGGTAGCCGTGGCCCAACACTGCTGGAAGATTTTATTCTGCGCGAGAAAATCACTCACTTTGACCATGAGCGCATCCCGGAACGAATTGTTCATGCGCGCGGCTCAGCCGCTCACGGTTATTTCCAGCCATATAAAAGCTTAAGCGATATCACCAAAGCGGATTTTCTGTCAGACCCCAACAAAATCACCCCAGTATTTGTACGTTTCTCTACCGTTCAGGGTGGTGCTGGCTCGGCGGATACGGTGCGTGATATCCGTGGCTTTGCCACCAAATTCTATACCGAAGAGGGTATTTTTGACCTTGTTGGCAATAACACGCCAATCTTCTTTATCCAGGATGCGCATAAATTCCCCGATTTTGTTCATGCGGTAAAACCAGAACCGCACTGGGCAATCCCACAAGGGCAAAGCGCCCACGATACTTTCTGGGATTATGTTTCTCTGCAACCTGAAACTCTGCACAACGTGATGTGGGCGATGTCGGATCGCGGGATCCCGCGCAGTTACCGCACCATGGAAGGCTTCGGTATTCACACCTTCCGCCTGATTAATGCTGAAGGGAAGGCAACGTTCGTACGTTTCCACTGGAAACCACTGGCAGGTAAAGCCTCACTCGTTTGGGATGAAGCACAAAAACTAACCGGACGTGACCCGGACTTCCACCGCCGCGAGTTGTGGGAAGCCATCGAAGCAGGCGATTTTCCGGAATACGAACTGGGCTTCCAGTTGATTCCTGAAGAAGATGAATTCAAGTTTGACTTCGATCTTCTCGATCCAACCAAACTCATCCCGGAAGAACTGGTACCCGTTCAGCGGGTTGGCAAAATGGTGCTCAATCGCAACCCGGATAACTTCTTTGCCGAAAACGAACAGGCGGCTTTCCATCCTGGGCATATTGTCCCCGGTCTGGATTTCACCAACGATCCGCTGTTGCAGGGGCGTTTGTTCTCTTATACCGATACACAAATCAGTCGTCTTGGCGGACCCAATTTCCATGAGATTCCGATTAACCGCCCGACCTGCCCTTACCATAATTTCCAGCGTGACGGCATGCATCGTATGGGGATCGACACTAACCCGGCGAATTACGAACCGAACTCGATCAACGATAACTGGCCGCGCGAAACACCGCCGGGGCCGAAACGCGGCGGTTTTGAATCATACCAGGAGCGCGTGGAAGGCAATAAAGTTCGCGAGCGCAGCCCATCGTTTGGCGAATATTATTCCCATCCGCGTCTGTTCTGGCTAAGTCAGACGCCATTCGAGCAGCGCCATATTGTCGATGGTTTCAGTTTTGAGTTAAGCAAAGTAGTTCGTCCGTATATTCGTGAGCGCGTTGTTGACCAGCTGGCGCATATTGATCTCACTCTGGCCCAGGCGGTGGCGAAAAATCTCGGTATCGAACTGACTGACGACCAGCTGAATATCACCCCGCCTCCGGACGTCAACGGTCTGAAAAAGGATCCATCCTTAAGTCTGTACGCCATTCCTGACGGTGATGTAAAAGGTCGCGTGGTAGCGATTTTGCTTAATGATGAAGTGAGATCGGCAGACCTTCTGGCCATTCTCAAGGCGCTGAAGGCCAAAGGCGTTCATGCCAAACTGCTCTACTCCCGAATGGGTGAAGTGACTGCGGATGACGGTACGGTGCTGCCTATAGCCGCTACATTTGCCGGAGCGCCTTCGCTGACGGTCGATGCGGTTATTGTCCCTTGCGGCAATATCGCGGATATCGCTGACAACGGCGATGCCAACTACTACCTGATGGAAGCCTACAAACACCTTAAACCGATTGCGCTGGCGGGAGACGCGCGCAAGTTTAAAGCAACAATCAAGGTCGCTGACCAGGGTGAAGAAGGGATTGTGGAAGCTGACAGCGCCGATGGTAGTTTTATGGATGAACTGTTAACGCTGATGGCAGCACACCGCGTGTGGTCACGCATTCCTAAGATTGACAAAATCCCGGCGTAAATATGGATAAGGTCACGCCCCCTGGGGAGTGACCTTACCACCTTACTTACACATCAAGATAACTCCCCAACCGATAACCACGCTCAGCAATCGCATATTTCAACGACGCTGAAGTCAGCACATCCAGTTCCGTTAACCGAGGGAAGCAATAAGCACTCTGGCGAATCGTATTATCGATAAACGCCGGGTGGCACATCACTTCCAGAGAGCGCTCGCCGCGATGACTGGAGTCATCAAGCACTTGCAGGAACAGTGTCTCGCTAATCTCTTCACCATAAAACGCGCTACTGAATCCCTGCGAACTGCGCAGATTAGCCGGTAAATCACCAACGTTAGATAGCGGCTGACGGTCGATGCGCAACGCTATCCCCTCTTCAGCCGCAAACCTGGCAACAATCGGGAAAATCTGCGGGAACATATGCACATGATGATGGCTATCAAGATGCGTAGGTTTGTGTCCAAATAGCTCAATGAAACGCAAATACTGACTGGCGAGCTCCTGAGTAATTTCTTCCAGCGGTAAAGCATCTTCTTCTGCCAACTGCCAGATCCATTTTCCCAGCACACCATCGCGGGTTAACCCCGGCATAGCTGTCAGTGCCTTGCCCATAGTAAGGACAAAGTGCATCCCTATGGCCAGACTCGGTTCATCACGACTCAACTGCACTGCATGGTCAATAGCCTGCCCATTCACCAGCACCGTCGTCGACGTGACAATCCCATTGCGACAGGCCTCGATAATGCCGTAGTTCTGACCTTTGCTTAAGCCAAAATCATCGGCATTAACAATCAGTAAGCGTTCCATAATCAGCCTCGGTTAATGTGCTTTTTTAAGCTCTGCGATGCAGTCGGCAAAATTTGGCAGCCATTTCTCGTGCGCCAGAATCATCTCGCGTGCCAGCAGCTCAGCATCGCGATCGGAATGCACCAACGGACTAAGGTTTAGCGCCAGTAACACATCGTTAAATTCCCCGCTAAGTGCGGCGTTGCTGGCAGCAATCTCGAAGCCTTTGATGGTGTGAATCAGCCCCATCACTTTATCATCGAAATGCGTAATGCGCGGATGTGGCGTCGCGCCATCGCGCCCCAGCGTACAGGTCATTTCTACCGCCCAGTCTGCCGGAATATTATCAATATGCCCATGATGCGGGATATTAACGTAATGTTCTGCTTGCTTATCGTTGTAGATAGCGTTGATCACTTCGCACGCTGCATCAGAGTAATAAGCCCCACCGCGCTGTTCCAGTTCTTTCGGCTTAACTTTCAACTCCGGGTTTTTATATAGCTCAAAAAGTTGTTTCTCGACTTTCTGTACTACCTGCGCACGTGCGCCGCCTTTGTAGTATTCGCCCATTTCAATAGCCAGCATCTCTTTTTGCTTGAAGTAATAAAGCAAATAAGAACACGGCAACAGATTCAGAGAACGAATTAAGCCTTCGCTAAATGGCAGATCGAAAATATTTTTAACGCCAGATGCTTTTAACTGCCCGGATGCCACACCATCAAGCAATTCGGCAAAGCGTGATTTGCCATTTACCAGCACATCCTTAATGAACACCATATGGTTGAGGCCGAACAAATCGATAGATAAATCATCGCTGTCTTTCAGCATCAGAACATCGCGAATAAACATCTTCATGCCGATCGGAATATTACACACGCCGATAAAGCGTTTAAATCCGGTATGACGATAAACGGCTTCAGTGACCATTCCCGCCGGGTTAGTGAAGTTAATCACCCATGCATTCGGACAAAGTTCTTCGACATCTTTTACGATGTCAAAAATCACCGGAATGGTACGCAGACCTTTAAACAAACCGCCCGCGCCGTTAGTTTCCTGACCAAGATAACCATGACTTAATGGAATACGTTCATCCAGTTCGCGCGCCGGTAATTGGCCTACGCGCAGTTGGGTAGTAACGAAATCAGCATCTTTCAATGCTTCGCGGCGATCCAGCGTTTTATAAAGCTTCATCGGGACGCCAGCGTTATCAATCATCCGTTGGCAGAGATCAAAAATAATATCCAGTTTCTCTTTACCATCTTCGACATCCACCAGCCATAATTCGCTGACCGGCAATTCGTGATAACGCTTAATAAATCCTTCCAGTAATTCCGGGGTATAGCTGCTCCCGCCACCAATAGTGACGACTTTTAATTTCTGGCTCATAATTTCTCCCTTCAGTACAGAATACTGATATCTGGCATATCTGCCCCCGGACATAAATAATCCAGCAACAGGACAGATATGTTAATTGTCAGGTATAACGACTTACTGATTAAATTCAGTCAATTTCTTACGATAGCTCTTAGGCGTAAAGGACGTTAATTTCTTAAACGTTTTAATAAACAAGCTCGGGCTACTATAACCGGCCTCAAACGCAATATCCGTCACGGAATAGTTGGTCATTTCCAGTTGTTTTTTGGCAAAATTAATACGGATCTCATTAATAATCTGCATTGGTGTTTTGCCATAATATCGTTGAGTCGCTCGCGTCAAATATTCCTGTGATTTGGCTGACAACGTCACCATATTCTCCAGCGCCGATTCACTAAACTGCTCTTTATCATGCATCTTTTCTACCGTACTTTTCAGCCACTGCGGTACATCATCAATCACCTGTTCTTCGCGGTAATGACGCAAACGGTTAATGACATAAAAAGTCACCATCTCAACAAACTCTTCCAGCCCTGTTTCGCGGAAATTCAATGAAGAAATCACTGTTTCCACATAGGTGAGAAAAGCGTTATTGGTCCGGTATACCTGCGAAGCGACAAAGCAATAAGGCAACAACGGCAGGTAATGCTGCTCAAAAAAGCGTTTACTGATCCCAACGTTCAATATGCGCGTGGCACCAAACTCATAAAAACTTTGATGGTGCGAACCTAACGGAATAAAAACAAAATCGCCCCGTTCCAGTAACACGCGCTTACCATTAATCTCCTGGAAGTAACGCCCGGTTAATACCAGAGTAAATTCATAATAGTCGTGCTGATGCAGTCCGCTGATACTCTCAGTTTTGTTGTAGATAAACACATGGAAGTTTTTGCCATTAAACAACTGCTGTTCTCGGGCAGTGGCAATTTCCGGCGCGTTAATCACTGGCTGCATCATCAACTCCTTATGCCTTCAGTTTTTCATGAAGCTCAATTAATTCAGTAATCAGTTCACGCGCAAGCATGGACGTCATTAAATGATCCTGAGCGTGGACCAGCACCAGACTCACTTTCATCTTACCTTCGCCCGCATCGCCTTCAATCAGTTTCGTCTGTACCAGATGCGCTTCATTCAATGCCATCCGTGACTGATCCATCATGGCTTTTGCTGCGGCAAAATCGCCCTGCTTCGCCTGTTTCAGTGCGGCATACGCCAGGCTGCGCGCTTGTCCGGAGTTGATGATAAGTCCCATCACCACTTCTTCCAGCTCTTCAGCTTCTGTTTGCGTATCGGGAATGTTATCGAGATCCATCGTACATCGTTCCTCTCTTTTCTTGCCGGCACGATTACTCCTACCGGCATCGATTAAAATTTCAGGGCATTAGCGATATCTTCTTCGCTCTCTTCTTTATCAATCGTGTTTTGTGCTTTGTTAGCGACCACAACAAAGGGCAGATAAATTAACGTTGCGATACCAAGGTTGAAGAGTGCGACCAGCAATGCGGCGACGCTACCGTTGGTGTTAAAGAAGGCCCCCAGACCGGTTGGCATGGTCCACGGTGCAATATTGGTCACCGGAGGAATAATGCCCATGTAGTACGCTGCCAGAGTGATTGCCGCCAGAATCGGTTGTACCAGTACAAACGGGATAAACATCACCGGGTTCATGATAATTGGCAAACCAAACAGAATCGGTTCGTTAATCTGGAAGATGCCGGACGGCAGCGCCAGTTTTGCCACCTGACGATAATCAGCACGGCGAGAGGCGATAAAGATAGCCAGAATTAGACCTAAAGTCGCACCACTGCCCCCAAGGAAAATAAAGGAGTCCAGCATCGGCTTGGCCCAGATATGGAAGGTCTTACCGGCTGCCAGCGCCGCTTCGACGGAACCATATTGCTGATAGGTCGCGATATTTTCCAGCGCCCACGGCGTCATAATGCCGTTGTCCAGTGCGGTCAGCGCCAGCGCACCATGAATACCGAAGAACCAGAGCAGTGGAACAAAGATCACATAGGCCCAGCCCACCACGCTACCCAACGATGCCAGTGGGGTTGAGATGGTATCCATAATGATCTGATGGAAGTTGGTGCCCCAGGTATTCAACGCCCAGGCAATAATCCCCATCACGGAAAGAATAATAAAGCCGGGGATTAATGCCGAGAAGGAACGCGATACTGAAGCAGGTACGCTGTCGGGCAATTTAATGACCCAATTGCGGCGGACAATAAAGGTAAACATTTCTGCCACCACCAGGCCAATAATAATCCCGGAGATGATATTCGCCCCACCTAACCAGTTTGCGCCAACCGCATAGGCCTCACCGACACTATAAGGGGTGACGGTCATAAATGCTGCAACGGATAACAACCCAGCCGCCAGCGCATCGACTTTACGCTCTTCTGCCAGTGCCATGCCAATAAAGAACGGTGCCATTAAAGACATTATCCCTAATGTTCCGTTATATACGTTGCCGCCAATACCTTTCAGACCATTAAGTGTTTCAATGGTTGAGGCATCCAGGCGAATACCTAAGGAATAAAAAAACGACCCCTCCCCAAAGCTTAGAAAAACGTTGTTAATTAATACAAACATGGCCCCCGCAAGGGTTAACGGCATTAAGCGAATAAAGCCATTTTTGATTGCATTAACGTGTGGCTGCTTTCCTATTTTAACTGCAAAAGGGAGGAGTACCTTTTCAAGCGATGCAATAACATTACTCATAGAAAAATACCCTTAAAAACCGCAATTTAAATATTGCGGTATTGATTTATGAAATAACTCTTTGACGGGAAAATTTAAAATAAATTAATTTGCTGCGGCTTTTTTAATCGCTGCAACCGCAGCCTTAAGCACGCCTAAACCATCGACTTTGCCATAAAGCAGCGAGTCAATTACTTCAACCGGTTTGTTGGGTAACAAACGCTGGATTTCGGGCAACATATAAGCAATCTGCGGCCCTAATAACACGACATCGGCATTCTGACCTTTTTCACCAGCCAGTGTTTCCGGAAATGCTTCAATAATGACCGGAACTTCATATTTTTCTGCCTGTGCGCGCATTTTTGATACCATTAAAGAGGTAGACATGCCCGCAGAACAAAACAGATAAATGTGTTTCTTTTCCATAAAACTGCCCTCATCGACGATTATCTGTCAGCCAGACACTCCGCAAGCCTTAACCTGCTTCCATGCTCTGGGTAACTTGCGAAACCAACATGACTTTTTTTGTGGCTGAAAGGAGTATACGGTATAGACCTGAGCAATAGTATTTCTTTGACCTTATAAATTGTCTCTCCTTGACCTGTGGTTATGACCCTCTTCACATTTCGGGCAAATAATTCGCGAAGATAATTAAGAACACAGGCCAAAAAAAACCGGCGCAATGGCCGGTTTCCGTTGTTACTCAAGCTTTCAGACGAAGTGATTACTTCGCAGCCTGTGGATCAGTGTCGTATTCAGCACAGGTCTGATAACCGGAGTTGATGACATGTCCGGTATCATCTAACGCGACAAAGTAGGTTTCTGCTTTACCATCACGTTGACCCAGGATGTAGGTCTGGCAAGTACCACGAGCATGAATCATGCTCACTTCAGACGAAGGTTTACCCGCAATTTGTGCAACCTGCGCCCGGCTCATGCCTTTTTTGACGTCTTTCACCACAGGCTGTACAAACTGGTCTTTGGTACGATCATAAGCCGTACAACCCGCCAGCATGGTTAATACCGCCGCTGCACTCAGAATTCCTGCCATATTCTTGTTCATATTCCGTCCTCTTGTTTATCAGCGTGTTAGATAAGCCTGGAATACATTGGGCGCTTTTTCAAGCCCGTGAACGAAACGGCTCCGCTTTCAGAGGATTCCTGTATGACGTTTTAACCACCATTCAGCCCGCTGTCGCTTGTCGTTTCAGTAGCAACGGGTTAGCTTTAAGGAAGTTTTGTCTTTTCTGTCTGGAGGGGTTCAATGACATTGCAACAACAAATAATAAAGGCGCTGGGCGCAAAACCGCAGATTAATGCTGAAGAGGAAATTCGTCGTAGTGTCGATTTTCTGAAAAGCTACCTGCAAACTTATCCGTTCATTAAATCACTGGTGCTCGGGATCAGCGGCGGTCAGGACTCCACGCTTGCCGGTAAGCTGTGCCAGATGGCGATTAATGAGCTGCGCCAGGAAACCGGCAACGAATCGCTGCAATTTATTGCCGTACGCCTGCCTTATGGTGTTCAGGCCGACGAACAAGATTGTCAGGATGCCATTGCCTTTATTCAACCGGATCGCGTATTAACCGTTAATATCAAGGGCGCGGTATTGGCCAGCGAACAGGCGCTGCGCGAAGCGGGTATTGAATTAAGTGATTTTGTCCGTGGCAATGAAAAAGCGCGTGAGCGGATGAAAGCACAATATAGCATTGCGGGTATGACCAGCGGTGTCGTGGTGGGCACCGATCATGCAGCAGAAGCCATTACCGGATTCTTCACTAAATATGGTGACGGCGGTACGGACATTAATCCGCTGTATCGCCTCAACAAACGTCAGGGTAAACAGTTACTGGCGGCATTAGGTTGTCCGGAACATCTTTATAAGAAAGCCCCAACGGCCGATCTGGAAGATGATCGCCCTTCTCTGCCAGATGAAGTGGCACTCAGCGTGACCTATGACAATATCGACGACTATCTGGAAGGGAAAAACGTACCTGAACAGGTCGCCAGAACAATAGAGAACTGGTATCTGAAAACCGAACATAAACGCCGTCCGCCAATTACCGTTTTCGATGATTTCTGGAAAAAGTAATAATTTGCACATTTGGTTTGTGCGAAAAAGAGTACTTTGTTCACGCCGGATGCGGCGTGAACGCCTTATTCGCCCCACAAAACTATGCAAATTCAATATATTGCATGAGTCGAATAGGCCTGACAGGCGTAGCACGTCAGACGGTGTAACCTTTGTTATCGACCCGCCTCTTTTTTAATCGCTCCCCGCCTGTTACACTGGATAGATAACCAGCATTCGGAGTCAACAGTGGTACGGCGTTTAACTTCTCCGCGGCTCGAATTTGAAGCTGCGGCAATTTATGAATATCCCGAACATTTACGATCATTCCTTAATGACTTACCCACCCGACCAGGGGTGTATCTGTTTCATGGCGAAAGTGACACCATGCCGCTCTATATCGGCAAAAGCGTTAATATCCGCAGTCGGGTGCTTTCTCATTTACGCACCCCGGATGAAGCCGCCATGCTACGGCAATCCCGGCGAATTAGCTGGATCTGCACCGCAGGCGAAATCGGCGCTCTGCTCCTTGAAGCGCGATTAATCAAAGAACAACAGCCGCTGTTTAATAAACGGTTGCGCCGCAATCGCCAGCTCTGTGCCCTGCAATTAAATGAAAAGCGCGTCGATGTGGTGTATGCCAAAGAGGTGGATTTTTCACGAGCCCCCAACCTGTTTGGCCTGTTTGCCAATAGGCGCGCAGCTTTGCAAGCATTGCAGACCATCGCTGATGAACAAAAACTTTGCTATGGCCTGTTGGGACTGGAACCGTTAAGCCGCGGTCGTGCATGTTTTCGTTCTGCATTAAAACGTTGCGCTGGAGCGTGTTGCGGTAAAGAGAGCCCTGAGGAACATGCGCTACGCTTGCGCCAGGCTCTGGCGCGTTTGCGGGTGGTGTGTTGGCCTTGGCAAGGTGCGGTGGCACTGAAAGAACAGCACCCGGAAATGACTCAATATCATATTGTTCAAAACTGGCTGTGGTTGGGGGCGGTTAATTCGCTGGAAGAAGCGACAACGTTAATTCGGACACCCGCCGGGTTTGATCACGACGGTTATAAAATTCTCTGTAAACCTTTGCTTTCTGGTAACTATGAAATTACCGAACTTGATCCGGTGAATGACCCGAAAGCCAGTTGATTTCACTGAACAACAGTTTACCTTGCGGTTGTAAAAGCCGCAGGGTGTGCCTGCCATCGAACCAGCACGCGCCCTGGTCGGTAGTGAGCAGTTTATCGCCCAGTTGCCACGCCCCGTTAATCACAAACACCACCCCGCCGCGTGAGCCAAAGGTAGTAAACGTACGTTCGGCAATTCTGACTTTCGCCTTACAGACATCCAGGCGTGTCATGATGTTGAAATCCATCGACATCTGCCCTGCCGTCAGTTTCGCTTTAACCACCTGGTCCGCCGCAAAGGCAAAAGGCTGTAACGGTTTTAAGGTATGGTTAAAGCGGTCTGCGCTTTCAAGGAACATCTCGCCGCCTTCCAGCAACGTCACTATCCTTTCCATACCTGGAAACAAAGAAAACTCCCCATTCGCCGCGATGGATGCAATGCTGGCGCGCCAGTAAAAATCACGTTTTGCCGGTGGGAAAGTGCAAATTTCGCGCGTTTCACCGGCAGCGTTTCGCCACAAATTCACCGACATTTTACGCATATCAAAGTATTCCATACTCGCTCCCGGCCCGTTCTTTTCATTGTTATCGTTCAGGTAACCGTGGATGGTTATCGGCAACTCGGGTGATTTACGTTAGTGGCGATCAGGCTTTTTTTGCATCTGTTTGAGAACAAAAAAGAAAACCGCCGACCCTGTCCACCGCATTACTGCAAGGTAGTGGACAAGACCGGCGGTCTTAAGTTTTTTGGCTGAAAGATTATTCAGCAGTTGCAGGCATTTTACCTTTTGCCGCTGGACGTTCTGTCAGACGCTTCTCAAAATTAGCATTAAATTGCTTTTTCTGTTCCGGCGTCAGGATGTTGTAAATTTTGTTCTGGGTTTCCATGTGCGCCAGCATATTAGCTTTGCGCTGTTCTTCCATTTTTGCGATCTGCGCTTCAGCTTTTGCTTTATCGAAGGTATCGCTGGCAATGATGTCATGCATTGCGCGACGTTCTTCCAGCGGCGGACGTTTCATCTGGTCACGCTGGCCTTTCATGATTTCGCGAATCTGCTGTTTCTGCGCGTCGGTCAGGTTCAGGTCTTTGAACATCATGTCCTGATGCGGACCGAACTTGCCTTTGTGGTGCATCATCGGCTTCGCGTCAGCCGGTGCTGCGGTAGTGGTGTCTGCGGCATGGGCCAGGTTAGCCGCGCCAAGAGCCAGGGTAGAGGCAACAAACAGTGCAGTTAATTTACGCATATTCTATATCCTTCCTTTCAGTTATTTATTACGGCTTTCTTAAGTAGCGTGCCGTGTTGACGAGATTAACTTTACTGACTTTAGCGTCAATTAATCAGAGCAACGGTAAAACAATGAAAGTGTAAAAAACACTTTTGCGCCAATTATGGAGAAAAAAAGAAAATTTGATGGAGAGTGATGAGAGAATATTACAACACGATGATTTTGCAGAGATTATGAAGAACTATACCGGATGACTGGTGATAAATAAAGCAAATAACCAGGATTAATCTGTATTAATTTATAAGAAAGTAACTTAATACCCGCAGAATGATTTCTGCGGGTAAGTATTAGCTTATTTTTTCGAGCATTAATCCCGCGCGTAATCCCAACGCTACCAACGGATTAGGGAATAACACATACTCTACATCATGGGTTACGGTAAAACGTTCCTCACCGTCCTGCGCCAGCAACGTTCCTTTCTTAAACGGCATAAAATTCAGCGTGTCACTTGCCATATGCATTTCGAAGGACGGCGAGTGGCGAGTAATTTGCGAAACCACCCGATAACGTAGTGGCGGCGTTCTCACGATACCGACACTCTCACCAGATAGCAGCGCAGCAATTGCGCTGGCAGTGACTGCAAACTGGCGAAGATCGTTTTGCCCAAAGGGTAACGCTTTGCCAAGTTCCAGCGTACAGGCCAGCGCGCCAAAATGTCTGGCGCTGAAATGGGTAAACGTACCACCAGGCGCCTGATGGAACACCAGTGCCTCCAGCCCCGCCGTCCCCAGCCACGTCAGAAATTTCTCGTCCCAGGGAATGTCGCGTTGCGGTAATACACCGAACCGCGGATGCAAGGAGCCACGAATTGCGGTATGGAGATCAAGGTGCCAGCGCACAGATTCTTTGCCCTGGTCATAAAAATCTTCCAGGCACTGTTCCAGTTCGCGCGCCCGACAGGTTTCCCCGCTTTCAGCAAATAGCTGCCAACGTCCGCCAAACATTCGGTTCATATCGCTATGGCAATAACGTTTCCCTTGCTTCAGCGCAGGAGGATTCCCGAGGATCACCAGCAGCCGCCAACGTAACGGGATCTCGCCGTGAGATATCGCGCCAAGCAACGCGTCCAGCATCTCCACAGGTGCCGTCTCATTACCGTGTATTCCCGCTGAAATCACCAGCGCACCTTGCGGTGGCGTTAATGGCGTCAGTTCCAGCACGCCATCGCCCAGCCAGCGCCAGCGAACGCCGTTGATTTCTCGCTCGGTGATAACCGGTTTTTTACCCGTTAAGGTCAGAGCAAGAAAATTATCCATTGCCCCCTCCCTCGCGCTGGAACGGATAAACCGAACCGAGATTCAGTAATTGGCTCAATACATCCAGTGCTTCCCTTCCTTCGCGCAGCAGCAGCGGATCAGCCAGATCCGCCGCAGTAAGACGATCGCGGTAGTAACGCTCCACCCAGTCATTGAGCGCATTAAACAGCGTATCGTTCATCATCACCGCCGGATTCACCGCCCGGCGTTCTTCTTCTGTCAATACCACGCGCAACCGCAGGCACGCCGGGCCTCCGCCATTCGCCATGCTTTCACGTAAATCAAAAACTTTTAGTTCGCTAATCGGGTTGTCAGCGGCAAGGAGTTCATTGAGATAACGCCATACTCCGGCGTGTTCCCGACACTCCTGAGGCAGCACCAACATCATGGAACCATCATCGCGGCTCAGCAGTTGGCTGTTAAACAGATATGTAGACACCGCATCCGACACGGAAACCTGTGCCGCCGGAACTTCTAGCGCCATAAAACCGTTCACCCGCGCACGCAGGTTTGCCAGTAACTGCACCTGTCGAGCGAACGCCTGTTGATGACAAAACAGCACCTGGCGGTTACTCACGGCAATCACGTCATTATGAAAAACGCCCTGGTCGATAACGTCCGGGTTTTGCTGGGCGAAAATCACCTGTTGGGGATTCACCTGATTCAGCCTTGCCACCGCCTCGCTGGCTTCGCGAGTCTGTCGCGCCGGATAACGGGAAGGCCGGGTATCATTGCCCTCTTCTCGCCCGTAGACAAAAAGTTGCATACCCGGTTCACCGTAATGACCGCCGAGACGATTGTGGTTTGCCGCCCCCTCATCACCGAGCAACGCTACCTGCGGCAACGCCGAATGGACACTAAATTTCTCTTCGTCGTTAAAAATCGCTTTTAACAGCGATTCGGTGACGGGGGCTTCCAGCGAACGGTGAAATTTATTGTTCAGGTTGGCAACGGTGAGATGCACTTTGCCATCCAGCGTATCGGCAGATGGCGCGATCGTTGCCGCATTGGCTACCCACATTGGCGAAGCGGAGCTGACGCTGGAAAGCCAGTGCGGTGCCTGGCGTGCAACTTTTTCCAGTACCTGCTCATCGCTACCACTGAATCCCAGTTGACGCAGCACCGGAATAAACGGACGCTCGTGCGGCGGGATCACCGCCTGGGGGAATCCCGCATCGGCAAGGGTTTTCATTTTCAGTAAGCCCTGTTTCGCCGCCAGTCGCGGGTTAGACACCTGAAAACGGTGACGGGTAGAGGCTTTATTACCAAACGACAAGCCCGCGTAATGATGCGTCAGCCCTACCAGCCCGTCGAAATTGACTTCCCAGGCGTTCATCGCACCACCTCATCGGAAAAATCCAGACCGGGGTTAAGCGTGGCGGGCAACGTTAACGAGTCTGACTCCAGGCTTGCCATCGGCCAGGCGCAGTAATCGGCGGCATACCAGGCACTGGGGCGATGGTTACCGGAAGCGCCAATACCGCCGAATGGTGCGGTACTGGCAGCACCGGTAAGCGGTTTGTTCCAGTTAACAATCCCTGCTCGCGCCTCCAGCAAAAGTTGATCGAATTTTTCCCGCGCGGGGGAAACCAGACCGCATGAGAGGCCGAAGCGAGTGTTATTCGCCATTCGAATCGCTTCATCGAAAGTATCATACCGCCAGACGCGCAATAACGGTCCGAACACCTCTTCATCTGGTACGCCAGCAACGCCCGTCATTTCAATGATCCCCGGCGTCAGCAACGATGTTCCTGCTTGTAATAAGCGCGGCGCAAGCAGGGTTCGTCCACCCATCGCTTCCAGTTCCTGCCAGGCAGTAACCACCTGCTGTGCGGCCTGCTCTGATATCAGCCCGCCAATAAACGGTTGGGGTTCATCGTCCCAGTTGCCCGGCGTTAATCGCTGGCTGACGGCAACCAGACGGGCAATAAATGCATCGCCCTGCGCCCCGCTTTTAAGCAATAAACGGCGGGCGCAGGTACACCGTTGCCCGGCAGTGACAAATGCTGACTGAATAGTCAGATGGACAGCGGCATCGATATCCGTCACCTCATCAATAATCAGCGGGTTATTACCGCCCATCTCAAGAGCAAGGATTTTTTCCGGCTGACCAGAGAGCTGGCGATGTAACTGGTAGCCGGTATTGGCGCTGCCGGTAAACAGCAAGCCGTCGAGATCCTCCAGCGCACTCAGCGCCTGCCCTGTTTCACGCCCGCCCTGCACCAGGTTCAGCACGCCCGGCGGCAAGCCAGCCTGCTGCCATAAGCGCATTACCACTTCGCCGCTCCAGGGTGTCAGTTCGCTGGGTTTAAAGATAATTGTGTTACCTGCCAGCAATGCCGGAACGATATGTCCGTTCGGCAGATGCCCGGGGAAATTATACGGCCCAAACACCGCCAGCACGCCGTGTGGGCGATGTCGCAGGCTCGCCGCGCCGTCCGGCATTTCGCTACGCTGCTCGCCGGTACGAACGTGATACGCCTTAATTGATATCGCGATTTTATTGATCATCGCCGTCACTTCGGTTGCCGCTTCCCAGCGCGGCTTACCGGTTTCTCTGGCAATAATCGCGGTTAATTCGGCTTTATTGCTTTCCAGCAATCCGGCAAAGCGTTCAACTCTTACCTGACGATCGCCAAAGGAGAGTCGCGCCCAACGCGGAAACGCCGCACGAGCAGCCCGACAAGCCTGCTCGACCTGAGCGGCATCGGCATCATTGCCTTGCCATAGCACCTCGCCCGACACCGGATTACACTTCACACGCAATGCGCCCTGGCCCGTAACCCAGTCACCATTGATCCATAAAGTCATGCTGTTTTCTCCTCTGCGCACAGGCGCACCAGACGAACGCGATCCCCTGCGTGGCATTTGAGGGCATCCAGTTGTGCGGCGGTTAAAATCAAACGCTCGGTCGCTGGATCGGTACGCACCAGCACCACGCGGAAATGGTGATAATTTTCATTGGCGACCAGGCAGGCCGGGAATTCGCCCTGCGCAGGCTGCCCTTCTGCCACTTCCACCAGCCGACTTTTGCGAATGGCTCGCACGCGGTCGATGTCACACTCAAGCGTCGGCCCGCCGTCAAAAATGTCGATATAGTTACGGTAGCGAAAACCTTCTTTCTCCAGCACCGCGCGGGCAGGCGCGGTCTGCGGATGTACCTGACCGATGACGTCCTGCGCTTCCTGGGATAAAAAGTGGGTATAGATCGGATGTTTCGGCATCAGTTCTGCAATAAACGCCTTTTGCCCGGTGCCGCAGAGAAAATCGGCGCGGCTAAAATCCATCGAAAAGAAGCGTTTACCGAGGCTTTGCCAGAACGGTGAATAGCCGTGTTCGTCTATCACCCCGCGCATTTCGGCGACCACTTTGTCATTAAACTTGTCGCGAAAAGCCGCCATAAACATAAAGCGCGATTTCGACAGCAAATAGCCGTTGCCCTCTTTGCGCCACTCCGGATCGAGAAATAGCGTGCACAACTCGCTGCTGCCGGTGTGATCGTTACTGAGAAACAGCGTCGGTAACGCGTTATAGACATTTAGCTCTTTTGAGGCGTGAACCAGCGTGCCGACGCGGTAGTTATACCAGGGATCGTTCAGACCAACCGCCACTTCAATGGCGCAAATTCCCGCCACAGTGCCTGTCTCACTATCTTCCAGTACAAATACATAACCCTGCTCGCTTTTGGGCAGTTCGCCCTGCCAGGTTTTGATTGCCCTTTCGATACGCGCCGAAAGCGTGGCTTCATTGGCGGGAAGCGACGTCAGGCCGCCGCCCGTTTTGCTGGCAAGCTGCATTAACGCTGAGACATCAGTGCGTTCAACGGGACGGATGACCATCATGATGAACCTCCGCTCACAAAGCGTTCACAGGCCGCAGCAAAACGATCCAGCCCGGTTGTCACCTCTTCTTCGCTGACATTGAGCGCTGGTGCAAAACGCACCACGTTGCCACCCGCAATCAGTACCATCACGCCTGCTTTCGCCGCTTCCTGAGAAATTTGTTTCGCTTGCCCGGCGTAATCAGCATTCAGTACACAGCCCATTAAAAGACCTAAGCCGCGAACTTCACTGAACAAACCATAGCGGTGATTAATGGTATTAAGACGCTCAACAAACCAGTCGTGACGCTGTTTAACGCCATTAAGCATCTCTGGCGTGTTGATGAGATCCAGTACTTTACCTGCCACCGCCGAGGCCAGCGGATTACCGCCATAAGTGGTGCCATGTGTGCCCACGGTCATCACGTTGGCGCATTCTTCGGTTGCCAACAGAGCGCCAACGGGGAAACCGCCGCCCAGCGCTTTGGCAGTGGTTAACAGATCGGGCGTCACGCCGTAGTGCATATAGGCATACAGTTCCCCGGTACGCCCGACGCCCGTTTGTACTTCATCAAAAATCAGCAATGCGTTGTGGCGGTCACACAGTTCGCGAAGTCCCTGTAAAAATGCGTTGCTGGCTGGCACCACACCACCTTCTCCCTGAATGGGTTCGACAATCACCGCACAGGTAGAGTCGTCAATCAGCGCACTGGCAGAGTTAATATCGTTATATGCAGCATGACGAATATCCGGCGGCAGTGGCGCAAAATCCTGTGAATAGGCTGGCTGTCCGCCCGCGCTGACGGTAAACAGCGTGCGCCCGTGGAACGCATTTTTAAACGCCACGATGCCGCTCTTATGGCTGCCGAAGCGGTCGTGGGCGAATTTACGTGCCAGTTTGAGCGCCGCTTCATTGGCTTCCGCACCAGAGTTACAGAAGAACACGCGATCGGCAAAAGTGGCGTCGATCAATTTTTTCGCCAGTCGCAGTACCGGCTCGTTGGTGTAACCATTACCGGTATGCCAGAACTTACTCGCCTGTTCGTTCAGCGCCTCACGCAGTTCCGGGTGCGCATGGCCCAGTGCGTTCACCGCAATGCCACCCGCGAAGTCGATATACTCTTTCCCCTGCTGATCCCACAAGCGCGAACCTTCGCCACGTACCGGAATAAATGGTGCCGGAGCGTAAACAGGTATCATCCATTCATCAAAGTTTTCACGCGTAATTGGCTGAGACATAGCGACCTCTACAGTAAATAATTAGTTATTTATATGTTAATAATAAGTAATGTTTGCGCTGTAAATGTAGATTGCAGGGTTCGTGCCAGCCAGTGATAAAAGTGCATAAAAGGGGGCGATTAACTGATAATCAAGGAGTTATAACTGTACGCTATGCATTTAAAGTGCATAAAAAGTGAATATGTTTGCAATGATGATGAATAAAAAGAATAAAAAACGCAATGTTATGCAAAAGTAAAATATAATTCTGGAATTGTGATCATTGACGAAATTTACTGGAAATTACTGCGCCATTCTGACGCAGCGCGCACCAAAAGCGGGCATTTTTTGCGCCATCGTTGACATCATTAACAACCATCGATCAAATCACTTAACAACAGGCGGTAAGCAAAGCGAAATTCTGCTACCATCCACGCACTCTTTATCTGAATAAATGGCAGCGACTATGAAATTTGTCTCTTTTAATATCAACGGCCTGCGCGCCAGACCTCACCAGCTTGAAGCCATCGTCGAAAAGCACCAACCGGATGTGATTGGCCTGCAGGAGACAAAAGTTCATGACGATATGTTTCCGCTAGAAGAGGTGGCGAAGCTCGGCTACAACGTGTTTTATCACGGGCAGAAAGGCCATTACGGCGTGGCATTGTTGACCAAAGAGACGCCGATTGCTGTGCGTCGCGGCTTCCCTGACGACGGCGAAGAGGCACAACGGCGAATTATTATGGCGGAAATCCCCTCGCCGCTGGGTAATGTCACCGTGATCAACGGTTACTTCCCACAGGGCGAAAGTCGCGACCATCCGATTAAATTCCCGGCGAAAGCGCAGTTTTATCAGAACCTGCAAAACTATCTCGAAACCGAACTTAAGCGCGAAAATCCGGTGCTGATTATGGGCGATATGAATATCAGCCCCACCGACCTGGATATCGGCATTGGCGAAGAGAACCGCAAACGCTGGCTGCGTACTGGTAAATGTTCTTTCCTGCCTGAAGAACGTGAATGGATGGACAGGCTGATAAGTTGGGGGCTGGTGGATACCTTCCGCCATGCGAATCCGGAAACAGCAGATCGTTTCTCATGGTTTGATTACCGCTCAAAAGGTTTTGACGATAACCGTGGTCTGCGTATCGACCTGCTGCTCGCCAGCCAACCGCTGGCAGACTGTTGCGTAGAAACCGGCATCGACTATGAAATCCGCAGCATGGAAAAACCGTCCGATCACGCGCCTGTGTGGGCGACCTTCCGCCGCTAATTTAGCTGCTCTCCTGGCTCAAACGGAGTCAGGAGAATTAACCTTGAGAAAAATCAACAAACTGTCAGTAATGATTTGTTGCTTGTCGTCCTTTGTTATACCGTCACAGCGTTTTTAGTTGTCTGACCACTTCTCTATTATCAAGTTTGATATAGGAAACTCCACAATGAACGCTGAGCGTAAATTTCTTTTTGCCTGTTTTATTTTTGCGCTGGTCATTTACGCTATCCACGCTTGCGGTTTATTCGATCTGCTCACCGATTTACCCCACTTACAAACTCTCATTCGCCAGAGCGGATTGTTCGGTTATTGCCTTTATATTGTGTTATTCATCATTGCCACCCTCTTTCTGTTACCAGGAAGCATACTGGTGATCGCTGGAGGCATAGTTTTTGGCCCGATCTTAGGGACACTACTCTCATTAATTGCCGCTACGCTGGCCACCTCGAGTTCATTCCTGTTGGCACGCTTTTTGGGGCGCGATTTATTGCTGAAATACGTTGGTCACAGCCATACCTTCCAGGCCATTGAAAAAGGCATTGCACATAACGGTATCGATTTTTTAATTCTTACCCGTTTAATCCCGCTGTTTCCTTACAATATTCAAAATTACGCCTACGGATTAACCACTATCGCCTTCTGGCCTTATACCTTTATTTCGGCACTCACTACCCTGCCCGGTATCGTTATTTATACCGTGATGGCCAGCGATCTCGCCAGTGAAGGCATTACGCTGCGCTTTATTTTACAACTCTGTCTGGCGGGCCTGGCACTGTTTATTCTCGTCCAGCTTGCCAAACTCTACGCCCGACACAAACACGTGGATCTGTCTGCTTCGCGCCGCAGCCCACTTACTCACCCCAAAAATGAAGGATAGAACGATGTTGCAACATTATTCAGCGTCATGGAAAAAAGGACTGGCTGCACTGTGTTTACTGGCCGTTGCAGGGCTTAGTGGCTGCGATCAAAAAGAGAATGCGGCAGCAAAAGTGGAATACGACGGGCTTTCAGACAGCCAACCACTGCGTGTCGATACCAATAACCATACGGTCACCATGCTGGTACAAATTAATGGCCGTTTCCTGACAGACGACACTCGACACGGCATAGTGTTTAAAGATGGCTCCAACGGACATAAATCGCTGTTTATGGGTTATGCGACCCCGAAAGCATTTTATGAAGCACTGAAACAAGCCGGTGGTATCCCGGGCGAAAACATGACGATGGATAATAAAGAAACGACTCATGTAGCGGGCAGCAAACTGGATATTTCGGTCAACTGGCAAGGGGCAGCAAAAGCGTATTCATTCGATGAGGTGATTGTCGACAGTAACGGTAATAAACTGGACATGCGTTTTGGAGGTAATTTAGCCGCCGCAGAAGAGAAGAAAACGGGCTGCCTGGTATGTCTGGATAGCTGCCCGGTCGGCATCGTCAGCAATGCAACATACACTTATGGTGCGGTGGAAAAACGTGGTGAAGTGCAATTCAAAGGCAATGCCTCGGTTCTCCCGGCAGATAACACGCTGGCTACGGTTACCTTTAAAATCACCGAATAAAGCCACGATAAAGGATGATGAAGATGCAATCGCGTAAAATCTGGTACTACCGTATAACCCTCATCATCCTGTTGTTCGCTATGCTGCTGGCATGGGCACTGCTTCCCGGCGTCCATCAGTTTATCAATCGCAGCGTTGCGACGTTTGCCGCCGTGGACCAACAGGGTATAGAACGCTTTATTCAGTCTTACGGCGCACTGGCAGCAGTTGTCTCGTTCATGTTGATGATTTTACAGGCCATTGCTGCACCGCTGCCTGCATTTTTGATCACCTTTGCCAATGCCTCGCTGTTTGGCGCGTTCTGGGGTGGCTTGCTGTCGTGGACCAGTTCTATGGCAGGCGCGGCGCTATGCTTTTTTATCGCCAGAGTGATGGGCCGCGAAGTGGTGGAAAAATTAACCGGTAAAACCGTGCTTGACAGTATGGACGGCTTTTTCACTCGCTACGGCAAACACACTATCCTGGTATGCCGGTTATTGCCTTTTGTCCCTTTCGATCCAATCAGCTATGCTGCCGGTTTGACGTCAATACGTTTTCGCTCGTTTTTTATCGCCACCGGGCTTGGTCAGTTACCGGCGACTATTGTTTATTCCTGGGCGGGCAGTATGTTAACGGGCGGTACCTTCTGGTTTGTCACCGGACTGTTTATTCTGTTTGCCCTGACCGTGGTGATTTTTATGGCGAAAAAAATATGGCTTGAACGCCAGAAGAGGAATGCCTGATGGGTTTACCACCGCTTAGCAAAATTCCTTTAAGTTTACGTCCGCAGGCGTGGCTGCATCGTCGCCATTACGGCGAGGTGCTAAGTCCAATTCGCTGGTGGGGACGGATCCCGTTTATCTTTTATCTGGTGTCGATGTTTGTCGGTTGGCTGGAGCGTAAACGCTCACCGCTCGATCCGGTAGTGCGATCGCTTGTCAGCGCGCGCATTGCGCAAATGTGCCTGTGTGAGTTTTGCGTGGATATCACCAGTATGAAAGTCGCCGAGCGTACCGGCAGCACCGATAAGTTGCTGGCAGTGGCTGACTGGCGGCAAAGCCTGCTCTTTAGCGATGAAGAACGGCTGGCGCTGGAGTACGCCGAAGCCGCAAGCGTAACGCCGCCAACGGTCGATGATGCCCTGCGTACCCGACTGGCTGCGCATTTTGACGCCCAGGCGCTCACCGAACTGACGGCATTGATCGGCCTGCAAAACCTGTCAGCCCGTTTTAATTCTGCCATGGACATTCCCGCTCAGGGGCTGTGCCGTATTCCTGAAAAACGTTCTTAAGGAGAGATGATGCGCCATTGTGGGTGGTTGCTGGGATTGTTATCGCTGTTTTCTCTGGCAACACATGCCAGTGACTGGCAGGAAGTTAAAAATGAGGCCAAAGGGCAAACCGTCTGGTTTAACGCCTGGGGCGGCGATACCGCAATTAACCGCTATCTCGACTGGGTTAGCGGCGAGATGAAAACCCATTATGATATAAACCTGAAGATTGTCCGCCTGGCGGATGCCGCAGACGCGGTGAAGCGCATTCAGACCGAAGCCGCAGCCGGGCGCGAGACAGGCGGTTCGGTGGATCTGCTCTGGGTGAATGGCGAAAACTTCCGCACCTTAAAAGAGGCCAATTTACTGCAAACCGGCTGGGCTGAGACTCTGCCAAACTGGCGTTATGTCGATACACAACTGCCGGTACGGGAAGATTTTTCTGTACCTGTCGAAGGCGCAGAATCGCCGTGGGGCGGCGCTCAACTGACGTTTATCGCCCGCCGCGATGTTACGCCACAGCCACCACAAACACCGCAAGCCTTACTGGAATTCGCTAAAGCCAATCCTGGCACGGTTACCTATCCGCGCCCGCCAGACTTTACTGGCACCGCATTTCTTGAACAGTTACTGATTATGCTGACGCCAGATCCCGCAGCATTAAAAGAAGCGCCGAACGATGCGACTTTCGCCCGTATCACTGCGCCCTTGTGGCAATATCTTGATGCGCTGCATCCGTATCTATGGCGCGAAGGAAAGGATTTTCCACCTTCGCCCGCGCGGATGGATGCTCTGCTGAAAACTGGCACATTGCGCCTGTCGCTGACCTTTAATCCTGCACATGCCCAGCAAAAAATCGCCAGTGGCGATTTGCCAGCAAGCAGTTACAGTTTTGGCTTTCGCGAGGGGATGATTGGCAACGTGCATTTCGTCACCGTTCCTGCCAACGCGAATGCCAGTGCTGCGGCGAAGGTGGTTGCCAATTTCCTGCTCTCACCTGATGCACAGCTACGTAAAGCAGACCCTGCTGTCTGGGGCGATCCATCGGTTCTCGATCCGCAAAAACTGCCTGACGGGCAGCGTGAAACATTGCAATCAAGAATGCCGCAGGATCTGCCGCCGGTACTGGCTGAACCGCACGCAGGTTGGGTAAATGCGCTGGAACAAGAATGGCTACACCGTTACGGTACGCATTAATCTTGTTGCTGTGGGCGATGGTGGCGGTGATTTATGCACCGCTGATCCCGGCAGCTCTCACGCTGATATCGCCTGCTTTGTCGTTGGCACACTGGCAGGCGTTATTTGCCGATCCGCAGCTACCGCAGGCATTACTGGCGACGCTGGTGTCAACAACCATCGCGGCGCTCGGCGCATTGACGATTGCCCTGCTGGTAATTATGGCGCTGTGGCCTGGGCCGAAATGGCAGCGTATGTGCGCCCGTCTGCCGTGGCTGCTCGCCATTCCCCATGTGGCTTTTGCCACCAGCGCCCTGTTGCTGTTTGCTGAAGGTGGCCTGGTTTATCAGGTTTTTCCTTTTCTCACTCCGCCGATGGATAAATTGGGTATTGGGCTGGGCCTTACCCTGGCGGTGAAAGAAAGCGCATTTCTGCTGTGGATCTTAGCGGCAGTATTGAGCGAGAAACGGCTGTTGCAGCAGGTTATTGTACTGGATTCGCTGGGCTACAGCCGCTGGCAATGTCTGAACTGGTTGTTGTTGCCCTCCGTCGCGCCTGCACTGGCAATGGCGATGCTGGCTATTGTGGCATGGTCGTTGTCGGTCGTGGATGTGGCAATTATTCTCGGGCCGGGTAATCCACCGACGCTGGCGGTAATTAGCTGGCAGTGGCTAACCCAGGGTGGCATTGACCAACAGACAAAAGGCGCGCTTGCCAGTCTGCTGCTGATGCTGTTACTCGCCGCCTACGTTTTGCTTGGTTATCTGTTATGGCGCGCCTGGCGACGCACGATCCCCCAGGAAGATGGCGTTCGTAAGCCCGCCACGCCTTTATTACCCGGTAATACACTGGCGATTTTTTTACCCTTAACCGGTGTGCTGTGTGTGGTTCTGCTGGCGATCCTCGCGGATCAGTCGACGATCAATAGTGAAGCGCTCATCAACAGCCTGACAATGGGGCTGGTGGCGACGTTTATCGCTTTGGTCCTGTTACTGCTGTGGCTGGAATGGGGGGCAAAGCGTCGCCAGTTGTGGCTCTGGTTGCCCATTTTATTACCCGCTCTGCCGCTGGTGGCGGGCCAGTACATGCTGGCGCTATGGCTGAACATAGATGGGAGCTGGACAGCGGTGGTCTGGGGGCATCTGCTGTGGGTAATGCCGTGGATGCTGTTTATCCTGCAACCCGCCTGGCAGCGCATTGATTCACGGTTAATTTTGATTGCGCAAACACTGGGCTGGTCGCGGGCCAAAATCTTCTTTTACGTGAAATGCCCACTCATGTTGCGCCCTGCGCTGATTACCTTCGCGGTGGGATTTTCAGTCAGTATTGCGCAGTATATGCCGACGCTGTGGCTGGGCGCGGGGCGTTTTCCGACACTCACTACCGAAGCGGTGGCGTTAAGTAGCGGCGGCAGTAACGGTATTCTCGCTGCCCAGGCCCTTTGGCAACTGCTATTACCGCTTATTATTTTTGCCCTGACCGCGTTAGTCGCAAAATGGGTAGGTTATGTCAGACAAGGACTCCGCTAATGCTCTGCGTGAAAAATGTTTCGCTACGTTTACCAGAAAGCCGCTTGCTGACAAACGTTAACTTTACGGTGGATAAAGGTGACATTGTCACGTTAATGGGGCCGTCTGGCTGTGGAAAATCTACACTGTTTTCATGGATGATTGGTGCGCTGACCGGACAGTTTTCTTGTGCAGGTGAGCTATGGCTCAATGAGCAACGGATTGACATGCTACCCACCGCACAGCGTCAGATTGGCATTCTTTTCCAGGATGCACTGTTATTTGACCAGTTCAGCGTCGGGCAAAATTTACTGCTGGCGCTACCGGAGACACTTAAGGGGAATGCCCGACGTAATGCCGTGAATGATGCACTTGAGCGTTCAGGCCTTGACGGAGCTTTCCATCAGGATCCTGCCACTTTGTCTGGTGGTCAGCGAGCGCGCGTTGCTCTGCTACGCGCCCTTCTCGCCCAGCCAAAAGCGTTACTCCTGGATGAGCCGTTCAGCCGTCTTGATGTAGCTCTGCGCGATAATTTTCGCCAGTGGGTGTTCAGCGAAGTTCGCGAACTGGCGATCCCCGTCGTTCAGGTAACGCACGATCTCCAGGATGTTCCTGCTGATAGTTCTGTTCTGGATATGGCGCAGTGGTCAGAAAATTACAACAAACTGCGATAACGCAAAGTTTTTCCCAATGCGTCAGTTCAGAATGGCGCACTCAAAACTACAATGTCGGGATTTTCGATGAAACGTGTTTCTCAAATGACCGCGCTGGCAATGGCTTTAGGGCTGGCTTGCGCTTCTTCGTGGGCCGCTGAACTGGCGAAGCCTCTTACTCTTGACCAGCTTCAACAACAAAATGGCAAAGCGATAGATACTCGCCCCAGCGCGTTTTATAACGGCTGGCCACAAACCTTAAATGGCCCTTCCGGTCATGAACCTGCCGCCTTAAACCTTTCTGCTAGCTGGCTCGACAAAATGAGCACCGAACAGCTCAACGAGTGGATCAAGCTACATAACCTGAAAACCGATGCTCCGGTGGCGCTGTACGGTAATGACAAAGATGTCAACGCCGTCAAAACGCGTCTGCAAAAAGCAGGTTTTACGCATATCTCCATTTTGAGTGACGCGCTAAGCGAACCTTCCCGTCTGCAAAAACTTCCGCACTTTGAGCAGCTGGTTTATCCACAATGGCTGCATGACCTGCAACAAGGAAAAGACGTTACAGCGAAACCTGCCGGTGACTGGAAAATCATTGAAGCAGCCTGGGGCGCACCGAAACTTTATCTTATTAGCCATATTCCTGGCGCGGATTACATTGACACCAACGAAGTGGAAAGCGAACCGCTATGGAATAAAGTCTCTGATGAGCAACTGAAAGCGATGCTGGCAAAGCATGGCATTCGTCATGACACCACGGTGATTCTATATGGTCGTGATGTATACGCAGCAGCGCGTGTAGCACAGATTATGCTCTATGCAGGGGTGAAAGATGTGCGCCTGCTGGACGGCGGCTGGCAAACCTGGTCCGACGCGGGACTGCCTGTTGAGCGCGGAACGCCACCGAAAGTGAAAGCTGAACCGGATTTCGGCGTGAAGATCCCGGCGCAACCGCAGTTGATGCTTGATATGGAACAGGCCCGTGGGCTGCTGCATCGCCAGGATGCATCGCTGGTGAGCATTCGTTCGTGGCCAGAATTTATCGGTACGACCAGTGGTTACAGCTATATTAAGCCAAAAGGTGAAATAGCCGGAGCCCGTTGGGGACACGCTGGTAGCGACTCGACGCATATGGAGGATTTCCATAACCCGGATGGCACCATGCGTAGCGCCGATGATATTGCCGCTATGTGGAAAGCATGGAATATCAAACCAGATCAGCAAGTTTCATTCTACTGCGGCACCGGCTGGCGCGCGTCCGAAACCTTTATGTACGCACGAGCAATGGGCTGGAATAACGTCTCCGTATATGATGGCGGCTGGTATGAATGGAGCAGCGATCCGAAAAATCCCGTAGCAACCGGTGAGCGCGGCCCGGACAGCAGCAAATAACATTGCAATTACTGGCGCTGGAGCGACTTCAGCGTCAGATACCCACTCCACACCCGCGTAAAGGTCGTCATCCAGCACAACGCACCAAATACCCACGCAAACCACGGAAAATAAGCTGGCAAGAGGCAACTCAGAACAAACAGCAAAATCGTCTCGCTGCCTTCGGTTAACCCGCCCAGATAATAAAACGATTTATGCGCATAACCGGGATTATCAATCTGATGTTTCGCCGCCAGCGCAGCAAAAGCGAGAAAACTGCTGCCCGTGCCGATAAACGCAAACAGCAGCCAGCCGCCTGCCAGCGCGTTTTGCTCCGGTGCGGCGAGGATAAACCCAAAAGGCACCAGTGCGTAAAAAAGAAAATCGAGAGAAATATCGAGAAAGCCACCCGCGTCGGTAAGTCCTCTTCGCCGCGCCAACGCGCCGTCCAGACCATCAAGCAGCCTGTTCAACAAAATGACGATTAGCGCCGCCAGATACCAGCCCAGCGCCAGAAACGGCAGTGCCAGCACGCCGATGGCAAATCCCACTAATGTTAAACCATCTGGCGTAATGCCGGGTTTATCCAGCACCTTCACACACTGATGCAACAAAGGTTTAATTCGGGGATGAAGATGGCGGTCTAACACAGGCACTCCTTAGATATAAAGCCTTTCTGATTGAGCAACAGTGCGGATATTATGGCATTTTTCGCTTATCTGCCCGTGTGTAATTTATGAATATGATTGAAGTTGTTGCCGCCATCATCGAACGTGATGGCAAAATTTTACTCGCTCAACGCCCCGCCCATAGCGATCAGGCGGGATTATGGGAGTTTGCCGGTGGTAAAGTCGAGCCGGATGAAAGCCAGCGGCAGGCGCTGGTGCGTGAGTTACGCGAAGAATTGGGCATCGAAGCAACTGTGGGTGAGTATGTTGCCAGCCATCAACGAGAAGTGTCGGGGCGGATTATCCATCTTCATGCCTGGCACGTACCCGACTTCCACGGGACGTTACAGGCACATGAACATCAGGCGCTAGTCTGGTGCTCACCTGAAGAGGCGCTGCAATATCCGCTGGCCCCTGCTGACATTCCACTATTAGAGGCGTTTATGGCTTTACGCGCCGCCAGACCAGCGGATTAGTGCTAAGGGTTTTGTCATCCCGCTGGCATTGCAGGAGTATTCCTTCGGCTTTAATTACCGCCCCTTCAGAATAATTTTTATCCTGATAAACGCAGCACTGAGTACAGGGCTGCGCTGACTGCCCGCCTGAACTGAACACTTCTGGCGGTACGTTCACCTCCACGTCCGGACAATAATGCGGGTTAGCCAGTGCAATGAATGGAAATGCCAATGCTACGGCGAACAATGCTCGACTCACAGGGAACTCCTTAACGTTATTGTCTCTGCTACTAATAACGGTAGCCGGGCGGCAAAACTTTAGCGTCTGAGTTATCGCTTTTGGTTATGAGATTTCTCCCGTTATTAATTTGCTTTCGTGAGTCATTTTTTTCTTACTTACCGTCACATTCTTGATGGTATAGTCGAAAACTGCAAAAGCACATGACATAAACAACATAAGCATAATCGTATTAATATATAAGGGTTTTATATCTATGGATCAGACATATTCTCTGGAGTCATTCCTCAACCATGTCCAAAAGCGCGACCCGAATCAAACCGAGTTCGCGCAAGCCGTTCGTGAAGTAATGACCACACTCTGGCCTTTTCTTGAACAAAATCCAAAATATCGCCAAATGTCATTACTGGAGCGCTTGGTTGAGCCGGAGCGCGTGATCCAGTTTCGCGTGGTATGGGTTGACGATCGCAACCAGGTACAGGTCAACCGTGCATGGCGCGTGCAGTTCAGCTCCGCCATCGGCCCGTACAAAGGTGGTATGCGCTTCCATCCGTCGGTAAACCTCTCCATTCTCAAATTCCTCGGCTTTGAACAAACCTTCAAAAATGCCCTGACAACTCTGCCGATGGGCGGTGGTAAAGGCGGCAGCGATTTTGACCCGAAAGGGAAAAGCGAAGGCGAAGTGATGCGGTTCTGCCAGGCGCTAATGACTGAACTGTATCGCCACCTGGGCGCAGATACCGACGTTCCGGCGGGCGATATCGGCGTTGGTGGTCGTGAAGTCGGCTTTATGGCGGGGATGATGAAAAAGCTCTCCAACAATACCGCCTGCGTCTTCACCGGTAAGGGGCTTTCTTTTGGCGGCAGTCTTATTCGCCCGGAAGCAACCGGCTACGGTCTGGTTTATTTCACAGAAGCAATGCTAAAACGCCACGGTATGGGTTTTGAAGGGATGCGCGTTTCCGTTTCTGGCTCCGGCAACGTCGCCCAGTACGCTATCGAAAAAGCGATGGAATTTGGTGCTCGTGTGATCGCTGCGTCAGACTCCAGTGGCACTGTAGTTGATGAAAGCGGATTCACGAAAGAGAAACTGGCGCGTCTTATCGAAATCAAAGCCAGCCGCGATGGTCGTGTGGCAGATTACGCCAAAGAATTTGGTCTGGTCTATCTCGAAGGCCAACAGCCGTGGTCTGTACCAGTTGATATCGCCCTGCCTTGCGCCACCCAGAACGAACTGGATGTTGACGCCGCGCATCAGCTTATCGCCAATGGCGTTAAAGCCGTCGCCGAAGGGGCGAATATGCCGACCACCATCGAAGCGACTGAACTGTTCCAGCAGGCAGGCGTACTGTTTGCACCGGGTAAAGCGGCTAATGCTGGCGGTGTAGCAACATCGGGCCTGGAAATGGCGCAAAACGCTGCGCGCCTGGGCTGGAAAGCCGAGAAAGTTGACGCACGTTTGCATCACATCATGCTGGATATCCACCATGCCTGTGTTGAGCATGGTGGTGAAGGTGAGCAAACCAACTACGTGCAGGGCGCGAACATTGCCGGTTTTGTGAAGGTTGCGGATGCGATGCTGGCGCAGGGGGTGATTTAAGTCATTAGCGCCGTTTCAGGCGTTTATGCCAGATGCGGCGTGAACGCCTTATCTGGCCTACGAAAACTGACTGCATCAGAGCATTACATTATCACTCCACTGCCCGCCTCTGCTGATGGCGGGCTTTTTTTCGCTGCTCGCTTACGGGGTGAAGTCTTTTTATTTCCTTCTCCGCCATCTGGAGCCACTATGCCGCGAAACTGCCGCACCGGCGTACGTTTGGCCTGATCAATCAACTGATACAGTGTCCCCACCAACGGTTGCATAAAGTCCTGATAGCGGCACTGCTTTTCGCTGATTTGCGTCAGCACCGATTCCCAGTGCGCGGTCATGTCCGGTCGCGTAGCCATTTCTGGCAGTGAATGGAATAACGCTTTTCCGGCGTCGGTGGAGTGGATATAGCGCCCTTTTTTGGTCAGAAAGCCACGCTTGAACAACAGTTCAATAATCCCGGCACGGGTTGCTTCTGTCCCCAGACCATCGGTGGCACGAAGGATCTTTTTCAGATCTTTGTCCTGCACAAAGCGCGCGATCCCGGTCATCGCCGAAAGCAGTGTTGCATCGGTAAAATGGCGCGGCGGCTGCGTTTGTCGCTCTACCACCTCACCTTTTTCACACAGTAACTCATCGCTTTTCGCCACCACAGGCAGTGGCGTGCCGTCGTTTTCTTCATCGCGCTCTTTGCTGCCTAACAGTGTGCGCCAGCCTGCTTCAGCAAGAAAACGGGCTTTAGCGACAAATTTGCCTTTGGCAATGTCCAGTTCGATAACACACTTGCGGAACACCGCATCCGGGCAGAACTGCATCAAATACTGACGGGCAATCAGGTTATAGACCTTCGCTTCGTTCTCCGTCAGGTTGATCGCAGAACTCCGTGCGGTCGGGATGATGGCGTGGTGCGCATCGACCTTTTTGTCATCCCAGCAGCGGTTGCGTATATCTGGATCTACCACTGGTTGCGGCAACAGATCCGGCGCATGGACGCTGATAGCATTCATCACCGCGTGGCGTCCGGCAAAATGTTCTTCTGGCAAATAGCGACAATCGGAACGCGGATAAGTGATTAACTTGTGCGTTTCGTACAGCTTCTGGCAAATATCAAGCACATTCTGCGCGCTCAGACCAAAGCGTTTAGCCGCTTCAATCTGCAACGCCGAAAGCGAAAACGGCAGCGGTGCGGATTCTGATTCCCGTTTATCGTTATAGCTGGTGACAATAGCCGGTTGGCCGCTGATGCGGTTGACCACATGCTCCGCCAGCGGACGATGTAACAAGCGCCCTTCTTCATCCTGATAAGGTTCACACGCTTCGCTCGGTTGCCAGATAGCGGTAAACCGCTCATCGGCAGGTGTCACGATATGCGCTTTGACTTCAAAGAAGTCTTTCGCCACGAAGTTTTCAATCTCTTCGTCGCGGCGCACTACCAGCCCGAGCACGGGCGTCTGCACGCGGCCCACGGAAAGCACGCCCTGATAACCGGCATTGCGACCGAGAATAGTATACGCACGGGTCATATTGATGCCGTACAGCCAGTCGGCACGCGCTCGCGCCAGCGCAGAAACGCACAGTGGTACAAACTCGCTATTGGAGCGAAGACGATCGATCGCCCGTTCAACCGCCTGCGGGTTCAGGTCGTTGATCAAGCAACGCTGCACCTGCTGGCGCTTTTCCGGTGCCAGTTGCAGGTAGTCCAGCACTTCATCTACCAGCAATTGCCCTTCTCGGTCCGGGTCACCGGCGTGAACGATTTCGCTGGCTTCATGCAGGAATCGTTTGATGACATTAAGTTGTTTAGTCACGGAGGGTCGGGGCTGTAATTGCCACTTTTCCGGGACAATCGGCAAATCCGCAAGATTCCAGCGCGCATAGCGGCTGTCGTAGGCGTCTGGCTGCGCTTGCTCAAGCAGGTGACCGATACACCAGGTCACCACCTGACCATTGCCGCACTCGATAAAGCCATCGCCTTTCCGGTGCGGTTTGGGCAGGACATCAGCAATGGCGCGCGCCAGACTCGGTTTTTCGGCAATAAACAACCGCATCGACTTAACGAATCTCAACCATGGCACGACCGCCGCGCGCTGGCACCAGTTCGCCAATCGCCGTCAGTTCAATGCCAAACTCGGCGGCTGTAGCTTTGACCTCATTTTCTGCTTCCGGCATGACCGCCAGCAGCAGACCGCCAGAAGTTTGCGGATCGCACAGCAGATCGCGCACTTCACGCGGCATTTCACCCATCAGATGCCCATAGCTGGCAAAGTTACGTTCGGTGCCGCCAGGCACTGCGCCCAACTTAATGTACTCTTCAACCCCCGGCAGTTTCGGGATCGCTTCATAGTCGACTCGCGCCTGCACACCAGCACCCTGACACATTTCGCTCAAATGCCCCAGCAGACCAAAACCAGTCACGTCAGTCATCGCTTTTACGCCTTCGATGTTGGCAAAGGACGCGCCTGCGATGTTCATCCGGCACATCACTTCCGTCGCTAGTCCCTGATGTTCTGGTTTCAGCAGTGATTTTTTCTCAGCCGTAGTAAGAACGCCAATTCCCAGCGGTTTCGTCAGGAACAGTTTGCATCCGGCTTGTGCAGTACTGTTTTTCTTCACCCGCTCGGTCGGTACGATCCCCGTTACCGCCAGACCAAAAATCGGCTCCGGCGCATCGATGGAGTGACCGCCAGCCAGCGCAATACCCGCCTGACGGCATGCATAGCGTCCACCTTCGGTTACTTCGCGGGCAATTTCAGGGGAAAGTTTGTTAATAGGCCAGCCGAGGATCGCAATCGCCATAATCGGTTTGCCACCCATCGCGAAGATATCGCTGATGGCGTTAGTCGCCGCAATGCGGCCAAAATCGAAAGGATTATCAACGATCGGCATAAAGAAGTCGGTGGTACTGATAACGCTGGTGCCATTGCCCAGATCGTACACCGCCGCATCGTCGCGGGTTTCATTACCCACAAGCAAATTCGGATCAACAAACTTCGCCTGCTCACTGTGCAGGATGGTTTCCAACACTTTTGGGGAAATTTTACAGCCGCAACCTGCACCGTGGCTGTATTGGGTCAAACGAATCGAGTTCTCGCTCATGGACATCTCCTGTCAATGCAATCCGGGTATGGTAACCCTCATTCCATGAAGTGATAAGTGAGAGTGTCTGAATTCCTGCGCCTTTGCTCACAATCCAGACAGTTTCGCGACAATTATCAGAAATAAGTCACAAACGGCGTCGGGTCCGGAACGTTTATCGATGTAGATGCTTTCAACTGCGGCGTACCAAGGTAGAGAAAACCGACAATTTTATCCTGCTCACGGCAACCGAATGCTTCACGCACTACCGGACTTTCAGTTAATGCGCCACTGCGCCAGATGCCGCCAAACCCCTGGGCAACTGCTGCCATTTGCATCGCCATGACCGCACATCCCGCAGACATTTCCTGTTCCCAGCGCGGGACTTTATGATTTTCTTCGCATTTTGCCACCACCGTTATGATGAGCGGTGCGCGGAACGGCGCATTACGCGCTTTGTCGATAGCTTTGTCATCACTACCGGCAGCAATCGCCCCCTGTTCCAATAATGCGCTGAAACGCTCGCGTCCTTCCCCTTCAATCACAAAAAAATGCCACGGTTGCATGGACTTATGGTCCGGCGCACGCATACCCGCACGCAGGATGTTTTGCAGTTGTTCACCCGTTGGCGCGGGTTCAGCCAGGCGGGAGGCGCTACGGCGATTGATCAATAGTTCGAGTGCATCCATTTGATTAACTCCTGTCATGATATTTATTCACAAAATTAACACGAGAGTGGATTTTGTTACAGCACAGTCCGCAATTCCTGCTGACAAGTGCCGGTTGGGTCATTACGATAACCACATCTATTGCGCCTGTGACAGGTGTGACCTTAATTTGGGAGAATACATGCGAACCCTTTGGCGATTTATTGCCGGATTTTTTAAATGGACGTGGCGTCTGCTGAATTTCGTCCGTGAAATGGTACTTAACCTGTTCTTTATTTTTCTCGTACTGGTTGGTGTGGGGATCTGGATGCAGGTCAGTGGTGGTGATTCGAAAGAAACGGCCAGTCGTGGCGCGCTGCTGCTGGACATATCTGGTGTAATCGTCGATAAACCCGACAGTTCTCAGCGGTTTAGTAAGCTAAGCCGCCAGCTCCTTGGTGCCAGTTCCGATCGTCTGCAGGAAAACTCACTGTTTGATATCGTCAACACCATTCGCCAGGCGAAGGATGACCGCAATATCACCGGTATCGTGATGGATCTGAAAAACTTCGCAGGCGGCGACCAGCCGTCTATGCAGTACATCGGCAAAGCCCTGAAAGAGTTTCGTGACAGCGGGAAACCAGTTTATGCCATAGGCGAGAACTACAGCCAGGGGCAATATTATCTCGCCAGTTTCGCCAACAAAATTTGGCTATCTCCACAAGGCGTGGTGGATCTGCACGGTTTTGCTACCAACGGTCTGTACTACAAATCGTTACTGGATAAGCTGAAAGTTTCCACCCATGTGTTCCGCGTGGGTACGTATAAATCTGCCGTTGAACCGTTTATTCGTGATGATATGTCACCGGCAGCCCGCGAAGCTGACAGCCGCTGGATCGGTGAGCTGTGGCAAAACTATCTGAATACTGTTGCCGCTAACCGGCAGATCCCTGCTCAGCAGGTATTCCCTGGTGCGCAAGGGTTGCTTGAGGGTTTAACCAAAACAGGTGGCGATACCGCGAAATATGCGCTGGAAAACAAGCTGGTCGATGCACTGGCATCAAGTGCCGAAATCGAAAAAGCTCTGACCAAAGAGTTCGGCTGGAGTAAGACTGATAAAAATTATCGCGCCATCAGTTATTACGATTACGCATTGAAAACGCCGGCAGATACCGGTGACAGCATCGGTGTCGTCTTCGCGAATGGCGCAATTATGGATGGCGAGGAAACTCAGGGGAATGTTGGCGGTGATACCACTGCGGCACAAATCCGCGACGCTCGCCTTGACCCGAAAGTGAAAGCGATTGTTCTGCGTGTTAATAGCCCTGGCGGCAGCGTTACCGCCTCTGAAGTGATTCGCGCTGAACTGGCAGCTGCCAGGGCAGCGGGTAAGCCTGTGGTTGTATCGATGGGCGGCATGGCGGCATCTGGTGGTTACTGGATTTCCACGCCAGCTAATTACATTGTGGCTAACCCCAGCACCCTGACCGGTTCTATCGGTATCTTCGGCGTGATCACTACCGTAGAAAATAGTTTGGATTCGATTGGTGTTCATACCGATGGCGTCTCAACTTCACCGCTGGCGGATGTTTCTATCACCAAGGCACTGCCGCTGGAAGCGCAGCAGATGATGCAGTTAAGCATTGAGAATGGCTATAAACGCTTTATCACGCTGGTTGCTGATGCGCGTCATTCGACGCCGGAGCAGATTGATAAAATCGCCCAGGGCCACGTCTGGACCGGTCAGGATGCAAAAGCTAACGGGCTGGTCGATAGTCTCGGAGATTTCGATGATGCGGTTGCCAAAGCAGCAGAGCTGGCAAAAGTGAAACAGTGGCATCTGGAATACTACGTTGATGAACCGACCTTCTTCGACAAAGTGATGGACAATATGTCTGGTTCTGTCCGGGCAATGTTGCCAGATGCGTTCCAGGCCATGTTACCTGCACCGCTGGCCTCGGTAGCCTCTACCGTTAAAAGTGAAAGCGACAAGCTGGCAGCGTTTAACGACCCACAAAACCGTTATGCGTTTTGCCTGACCTGCGCCAACGTGCGTTAAATCCTGCAAAAATGTGGCCGATATGCTGTCGGCCACACTCCTGAATCGGACTGTCTTTCACTCCCTCTCTCCACTACATTCCCTTGCTCATTTAGCATCTGATATGGAGTCATCAGTGAATAAGGCCCCCTCTTTAATTGCCGCTATCGTCCTCGGACTGGGGATTAGCGCCTGTGGTTATTTTGTTGGCGATGGTGTTAAACATTTAAAAACCAATAACCGTTATGTAAATGTGCGTGGGCTTTCTGAAAAAGAAGTTCGCGCAGATACGGCAGAATTAACAATTGCGATTAACTTTAAGGGTAATATTCCCGGCGAACTGTTCCCGAAACTGGAAGACGCGCAGAAAAAAATTGTTGCCGAACTCAATGCTCAGGGGATTAACGAGAAAGAGATAACCCTGGGCCAATGGACAAGCAAGCGAACAGATTCCTTTTATCTGAAAGATGATCCCACAATGCCACGCTATAACGCAGACGGGTCAGTGACGATAAAAACCCATAATGTTGCTGCTGTCGAAAAAGTCGTCGCGAAATTAAACGAACTGCAAGTCGCTACGGAGGGCGCTATCGCTGAGAGCAAAGTCGCCTATCGCTTTAATGGTATTGGCGCACTGCGCGCTGAGATGATTGCCGCCGCCACCAAAGATGCACGCAACGCAGCATTACAATTTGCAACGGACTCAGGTAGCCAGGTGGGGTCAATTAGCGATGCCTCACAAGGCGTGTTCCAGATCTTCGCCAGTGGCAGTGATGAAGATGATCCTACGGCGATTAATAAAACGGTACGCGTAGTCACCACCGTAACCTATGCGTTGCAGGATTAACCACTTTTCTCCGGCGGGACACTAATCCCTCCGTTCTGCCGGACTTTTCTCATATCCACAGAGTATCCAGGTGCGCTCGCTGCCCCTCACGTATATACTTTTGCTCTTTCGATATCATTCATATCAATATCATGCAAAAGAAATCAATTTACGTCGCCTACACGGGCGGGACCATCGGGATGCAGCGTTCCGAGCAGGGTTATATTCCGGTGTCAGGTCATCTACAACGCCAACTGGCGCTGATGCCGGAATTCCATCGCCCGGAGATGCCAGATTTCACCATTCATGAATATACGCCGCTGATGGACTCTTCAGATATGACGCCAGAAGACTGGCAGCATATTGCTGAAGATATTAAAGCGCATTATGACGACTATGATGGTTTTGTCATTCTGCACGGCACCGACACGATGGCGTATACCGCCTCTGCGCTGTCGTTCATGCTCGAGAATCTCGGTAAACCGGTCATTGTGACAGGGTCACAAATCCCGCTGGCTGAGTTACGCTCTGACGGACAAATTAATCTGCTGAATGCGTTGTACGTTGCGGCGAATTATCCTATCAACGAAGTAACTCTCTTTTTTAATAATCGACTTTATCGTGGCAACCGTACCACCAAAGCCCATGCCGATGGTTTTGATGCGTTTGCCTCTCCAAACCTTCCTCCGTTACTGGAAGCAGGTATCCATATTCGTCGTTTGAATACGCCCCCCGCCCCGCACGGTGAAGGGGAATTGATCGTTCATCCAATCACCCCACAACCAATTGGCGTAGTGACGATTTATCCGGGGATTTCTGCTGACGTCGTGCGCAATTTTCTGCGCCAACCGGTGAAAGCATTGATTCTGCGCTCATATGGCGTGGGTAATGCGCCACAAAACAAAGCATTCCTGCAAGAATTACAAGAAGCCAGCGATCGCGGAATTGTGGTAGTCAACCTGACACAATGTATGTCCGGTAAAGTGAACATGGGGGGTTATGCCACCGGTAACGCCCTCGCCCATGCCGGCGTTATTGGCGGTGCAGATATGACTGTAGAAGCCACGCTAACCAAACTGCATTACCTGCTTAGCCAGGAACTGGATACTGAAACCATTCGCAAGGCCATGAGCCAAAACCTGCGCGGCGAACTGACGCCGGATGATTAAGGAGACTGCAATGCCCCCTCGCGCCCTGTTACTGGTCGATTTACAAAATGATTTCTGTGCTGGTGGCGCGCTCGCCGTGCCGGAAGGTGACAGTACGGTGGATGTCGCTAACCGCCTGATTGACTGGTGCCAGTCGCGCGGTGAAGCGGTTATCGCCAGTCAAGACTGGCACCCGGCGAATCACGGCAGTTTTGCCAGTCAGCACGGTGTAGAGCCTTATACGCCAGGCCAACTCGACGGTTTGCCACAAACCTTCTGGCCAGATCACTGTGTGCAGAACAGTGAAGGCGCACAATTACATCTGTTACTGAACCAAAAAGCGATCGCAGCGGTGTTCCATAAAGGCGAAAATCCTTTAGTTGACAGTTACAGTGCCTTTTTTGATAACGGCCGTCGGCAGAAAACCACGCTCGATGACTGGTTACGCGATCATGAAATCGATGAATTGATCATTATGGGCCTGGCTACTGACTATTGCGTGAAGTTTACCGTGCTGGACGCGTTACAGTTAGGTTATAAGGTTAATGTGATTACCGATGGTTGTCGTGGCGTGAATATCCAGCCACAGCACAGTGCGCACGCGTTTATGGAGATGTCAGCAGCTGGGGCAACGCTATATACGCTTGCAGACTGGGAAGAGACGCAGGAGTAATTTTATGCTGGCCTACAATTCTGTACTGCCATTGTAGGCCAGATAAAACACGTCAGTGGTACATCTGACAATTGACGCCATCAACGAAAGATTTAATTCACCTCAGAAATCTCTTCCAGCGACACCTTCCGCGTTTCGATGCCAAAAATGGAGAGGACCAGCGCACAGAGCACTAACATCACGCCAAGCACCATAAACACCGTGATTGACCCATAATGCGTTAATAGTGCCGCAACGCCATAAGGCGTGAAGACCGCGACGATCCGTCCGACGGCATTAACGAAACCCGAACCGCGCAGGCGTAAATGCGTTGGCCAAAGCTCCGGGATATAAACCGCCGACGCGAAGCAAACATACATGTATAAAAAGAAGATCATCACCAGGCCATAGATTAAAATCGCCCACTCTGTAGTCTGAATTGAATAGATATAGCCTAACATGGCAATAATAATAAGCAAGGCGGAGCCAAATAATCGACGAGGAAAATGATCAATAATTAATGCCGCAATAAATATACCTACCGGAGCGCCAATCATAATAACAGCAGTCATTAATATTGATTTATCAACATCAATGCCGGAGTTAACAAATATGGTCGGTATCCATACGGTGATGGTATAAAGTGAAATGTTCATTGCAATTAAAACAGTAATCGCGACTAATGTACGTCGTAACATTTCCCCTTTAAACAGCAGCCAGAAAGTACCATTGATTACGTTAGCCTTGCTGTTGCTCTGATTCAAAGTAAGCGGGGGTAAACGAACACTCTTCTCTCTTTCAATTTGCTGCTCTACTTCACGAAGTTGGCTTTCTGCACCTGCGATTTGTCCTTTCCCCGCCAACCATCGAGGCGACTCAATAAAGTATTTACCTGAGAGAAACCAGGCTAACAGTATACCAATACCACCCAGCAGAAACATTATCCGCCAACTAAAAAAAGCGATAACCACCACGCCTATCGCCGCAGACAGCATGGGCGACCAGTTACCAACAAATGAGAGCCGCGCGGACCATTTTCCACGCACCGTCGCGGGGATAAACTCCGTAAACGAAGCATAGCCAACCATAATCAGCGCCCCCATTCCTGTGCCCATCAGGAAGCGAAAGAAAATGAGCCAGTACATATCAGGGACAAAAGCGGCCCCTGTTGCCGCAATACCGACGATGAGAAGATTTATGCGAAAAGCCCTGCGCCGCCCAAAATAATCACCGATGAACCCACCGGTAAGAGAGCCGATGAAATAACCAAACATTAATGCCGAGGTAAAGGCGGCATTGAGGAAATTATTTGACCATCCATTGCTTACCAGCTTTGCTAAAACAACATTGCCTGAATAACTCAAAAAACCCGTTAATAACAGACTAAAGCTTATAATTCCAAATATACGATAATGAAACCGGGCCAAAGGCAAGCGGTCCAGTCTTGCGCCAATTTGATCATATTGTTCCATTAGGTGCCTCGGATTTGCTAAAAAGGTAGCAATTGCGGCAAATTCACTTGCCGCATCTTTATCATCATTTTATTTTCCAGGCGCAGGAACAAATAATATTGACAACGTGTGCTTAAATTACCACACCAGCTGGATATTATTGTCTTTGCAAAATGCTATCCACTCTGCACCCGGTGATTTATCAGTTATTATGTAATTAATATGACTAAAGTCAGCTAACTGGACAAAAGCTTTGCGATCAAACTTAGAGTGATCAACCAATAACGCAACTTCTGTCGCCTGACGGATCATTGTCTTTTTGATTTCAGCTTCCGCTTCGTTAGAGTCCAGCGCGCCGCTGTTAATATCAAGACCTTTACAACTCATTACCATGATATCGACATGGTAGCGGCTGATGATCTCTTTAGTAATTCTTCCTTGCAGGGAAAGTGTATTTTTGTTTAGTTCCCCCCCCGTTGAAACGACTTTAATTTCTGATTGAGCCAGAACATGAATCGCTTCCGCCGAGTTAGTTAGCAACGTCAGGTCACTACGGTCCTGCAACAATTTGAGCAATTCCATAACGGTACTACTGGAATCGGCTGCCATAGTGGTTTTATTGTCGATAAAGGGTAGCGCCTTGCGTGCAATAAGCTGCTTCTCTTCATAAAACGATGAAGCGCGCTTATAAAAATGGATATTTTCCGTCAACATCGCTGTATTTAAAACAGCACCACCATAGGTTCTGGTCAAAAAGCCTTCATCTTCCAGCTTCTCAAGATCGCGGCGAATGGTTTCCTCGGTTACCTGAAAAATCCCACTCAAATTTGAGACTGTCACCTTTTTATCGTTGGCAACCATTTGCTTAATTGCCTGAATCCTGTCTTTTGCCGCCACGATTACACCCCTGTATCTTTTTACATCACATTAGCGCGATTATCGCATAACCGATGTTTACTTTCAAAATAACCCGTTTGAATCACAGATTTTAATCACAGTTTTCACAGAAACAGAGGTGAATCGTGTTGAGTATTTAACGCTCCAGAGCCTCTGCCATTTCCCTCATCAATGTTGCGTCTGCATCCGATAAGTTGATATTCAGTGCCGCGACATTTTCACGTACCTGTTCCGGCGCAGTAGCCCCACTAAGAATGGATATTAAATCACTCTGTTTTAATATCCACGCCAGTGCCAGAGTGGGAATTGTGCACTGATAACGAGCACAGAGTGGCTGCCACTGTTCAAGCATATCAATCACTTTCAGCATGTTTTCACGCTGGAACCAGACTTTATTTGCCCGAGCGCCGCCCGGAACGTAATCACGAGTGATGGTACCGGTCAACAATCCCTGCTCTAGCGGGGAATAAACCTGTACCACAATGCCATTATCACGACATAGCGGCAGCAGTTCGCTTTCCATTGCCCGGTCGAGGATACTGTATTTCGCCTGAATAATATCCAGTTCACCATATTGCAGATACTCGCGGATATGGTCAGCATCGACGTTAGCAGCGCCTATAGCGCGAATTTTCCCTTCGGCCTTTAACTCATTGAGCACTGCGACAGTTTCAGCTATCGGCGTAAAAAATGGTGGCACCGACTGCCAGTGCGTCATGTAGATATCGATGTAATCAATACCCAGACGTTGCAAGCTGGCTTCTACCTCTTCGCGGATAGATTCCGGGGAAAGGTTTTTATACAACTGCCGATCGCCAACTTTGTTGAATAAACTCCCTTTTCGTTCCCAGACAATGCCGCATTTGGTTTCTACTACAACCTGTTCACGGGGCAGTTTTTTTAACGCCTGACCGACGATAACCTCACTATTGCCAAAGTTATATCCTGGCGCAGTATCAATCAGGTTAATGCCGCAACGATGGGCTTCAAGAATCGTATCAATACATATTTGTCGATCGAGATCGCCATTCCATGCAGGACCGCCGCCAATGGCCCATGTCCCCAACCCCATTCGCGAAAGCGTTATATCCGTTGTGCCTAAAGGTATCTTTTTCATTTGCCTTCATTATCCTTCGTATTCTTCCAGCAATTGTTCGACCAGCTTTCTGTTTTTTACACCGGTGGTGGCACCGACGCTTAGAACCGAGATAGCCGCCGTTGCATTGGCAAAGCGTGCGCATTCACGCAGATTTTTGTCTTCTAACAGAGCCGCTATAAAGCCAGAAGCAAAGTTATCGCCGGCGCCAATAGTGTCGATGGCGGTTATTCCTGCGACCGCCGGCACCTTCATCGTCATGTCACCACGCTTGATAAAGCAGCCGTCTTTACCCGTTTTAATCACCACCGTTTTTACGCCGCACGCAAGAAAGCAGTCAGCAATTTCATCCAGTGTCTCTTTCCCAGTGAGTAATTTTGCCTCGGCAAAATTAGGAAACAGATAATCGACATAACTCAATGCTTCGCAAATATCATCCAGCGTTTCATTCAACCGCGGTTTGATCATATCGGCACAGATAATCATCTGCCGGGCTTTAGCTTGCGTAAAAATTTCTGTTAGCGCTTTACCATCCAATAGAGGACTGTTGAAAATACTGGCCAGAGATAATAATTTCGCCTGAGAAAACCGCGAAAAATCAACATCGTCAATATTCAATTTCCACAGACTGCCGTTACGGTTTGTGACAAACGTCCGCTCGCCATCCTCCGTCACCAGTCCAACGTTAATAGAGGTATCTATGCTGACGTCCTGCTTCAGGCTTTGAATATCAATATTCTCTTTGCGGCAATGGTCGAGAATAAATTGCCCGGCGGCATCTTTACCAATACGACTCATTAATGCTGTGCGATGGCCCAGACGAGAAATAATTGTTGCTTCATTTATTGCATCACCCCCGGTGGTCATTGCGATTCTTTCAAGAGGATAAGAATCCACATCAAAGATATTTTTACTGACCGGTTGCAATGGAATATCAACAATAGCGGCACCTATACAAATAACGTCGAGATTATCCATATCATTATTCCGCTTTGCCATCAGAACCGAACAGTTTAATTTTTTCCAATGCCCGTTCTTTTACAGCTTTACGTACTTCACGTTCTAAATGCAGGAAAGGCTGATCCTGGTTTTCTTTCACTGCTACCATTGCGGCCTGACAGAGCTCCGTATGAATGTTGATTTTCGCGATACCCAACGAAATTGCAGTTTTAATGTCGGTATCACTGATCCCCGATGCGCCGTGCAAAACCAGCGGAACAGAAACGGCATCGCGTACGCGTTTGACGACCTCAAAGTTCAATTGTGGCTCTGACGTATAAACCCCATGCTGGTTGCCGATGGCGACAGCCAATGAGTCACAGCCCGTACGTTCAACAAATTCAGCCGCCTGGTCAGGATCGGTATAGTGATAGCCCGCCAGCGCTTCTTCATAAACGGTTTCATTACCGACATGCCCTAATTCTGCCTCTACCGGAATACCCAGCGGATGGAAGAAATCAACAGCCTCTTTGGTTAAACGAATATTTTCTTCGAAATCAAATGCGGAAGCATCACGCATTAATGAATTCATACCATGAGTCCAGGCGTTATGAATAATTTCCATACTCCGACCATGATCCCAATGAGTTATTACCGGCACCGTTGCTTTTTTTGCCATTGATACCATCATGTGAGAGAAATCTTCAAATGAGGTGTTTCCGACAAAACCTGTACCAAAAGAAATAATAACCGGTGATTTCGCTTCTTCGGCTGCGTCGATAACGCCCATCAACATTTCTGCATTCCATACGTTAAAATGGGCAATTGCATAATATTTATTTGTGGCATCGTTTTCCCAATATCTGATATCTGCGAGCATATTCTGTTCTCCCGTATTAATTAATCGCTAATTTTAATAACGCCTTTAATAATGTCGCGTTTGTTGTTAACCGACTCTTCAAAAGCCTGTTGTACATCCTGATAATCGTAAATATGTGTCACCATCGATTTCACATCGAATCGCCCTGAGGAAATAGCTTCAATCGTGACCGGATAACGATTGGCATAGCGGAATACTGTCTGGATAGTGACTTCGCGATTGATTTTGAGGAAATTGATTGCCGAATCGCCCGGTACAGTACCAACAATCATAATTTTACCGCCGCGCATTACCAGATAAGGTGCCTGTTTAACGGTGACCGCAGAACCCGCTGTTTCGAAAACAATATCTGCGCCCATTTCTTCGGTAAATTGCTGACAGCGTGCGATAGTGTCTTCTTTTGCGCCGTTAATAACCACTGTCGCGCCGAGCTGTTCCGCCATTGTCAGACGTTTTTCCAGTACATCAACGACGGCAATATCCGTAGCTCCCAGGCATTTGCATGCTTGCAACGTCATCAAACCAATACAACCCGCTCCCAGAATAATTATCTTCTTACCCGGTTTAACATCTGCCAGCATCGCGGCATGCATCCCGACTGCGGCAGGCTCCACCAGCGCCCCTTCCATCGTGTCCATATTGTCGGGCAGTTTGTAAGTAAAGCTCTCCGGATGACACAGATAGTGCGTTAATGCGCCGCGGTAGTTGGGTTGTGTCGCCATAAAATCAACGTCCGGACAGATGTTATATTTGCCTTCCAGACAGTAACGACAGTGACCGCAAGGAACGCCAGGTTCGATATTTACCCGATCCCCCGCTTTAAATTTGCGCACACGGCTTCCCACAGCCACAACCGTCCCGGCGCATTCATGACCCAGGCCAATTTCTTGATTTGGGTCTTTAGGCGGAATAAACGGGCCTGATTCAAAACCATGTACATCTGAACCACAAATACCGACATATTCTACTTTAATCAAAACTTCATCTTCTTTAGGCACAGGTATTTCTGCTGAAATAATTTTCATTGTGCCCGGCACCTGCAATATTGCTTTTGAATTTTTCATTTTGAATCCACCAGTATTATTTTTTGACTACTGCATCAATACTTAAACTTTCAACGGAGACACCTTTGGTTTCAATTCCAATGGTAGCGATAGCAATTGCGACAATAATTGAAACCGCCCCCAGAAGAATAAAGACTCCCGTTACGCCATAACTACTGAGCAGCACTGCAACGGCATAAGGTGCGGCAATACCACTGATTCGCCCTACTGCATTCGCCAGACCGGAGCCACGTAATTTGGCCTCTGTCGGCCAGATCTCAGGGACATACACTGCCGAGGCATAGCAAACGTACATATAGACGAAAGTAATCAGGAAGAAACCAATCAGCGTTATGAGCAACATACTGGTTTGCAGTGAATAGATATATCCGAGCACCGCAATCAGGATTAATAACCCCACACCCATTGTTTTACGCGGAATTTTATCCATCACCAGCATGGCAATAAAAATACCAAATGGCGCGCCAAACATACTCATGGTATTTAAAACAATCGAGTCTTTTAAATTAATCCCCTGGGTCATGAATATCGTTGGCAACCAGTTAATTAGTGTGTACTGCACAACGTTCATGGCAATCAGCACACAAGAACCTAATATCACGCGTTTCAGTAATACTCCTGTCAGTAAGGCTGAATACGGCACCGCTTGTGGCGCTTTACCGTCATCAGCAATAACCACGGGCGGCAAAGGTTTACCCGTCTGGCGTATGACGCCTTCTTCTATACTCCGCATGACTTTCTCGGCTTCCTGATACCGTCCGCGCGATTCCAGCCAGCGCGGGGATTCAGGAAAGTAGCGCCAGGCCAGCGCCGTAGCGATAAGCGACAATATTGCAGGGATAAGCAGTTGTACTCGCCAGTTCCACTCTGCACTAATCAGTGGCGTGAGTCCCATCGCAATCAATGAACAGAGCGGATATGACCAGTTGCCAATAAAGGAAACCCGACTGGACCATGTTCCGCGATTTCTACCGGGCATATATTCGGTGAAACCAGCAAACAGCGTCACCAGTAAAGCTCCCAGCCCAACGCCCATCACAAAACGGCAGGCAATAAGGAAATCCATATTCGGTGAAAAAGCACCGACAACCATCGAGGCAATATGAATGGCCTCATAGAGGATGAACGCATTTCTGCGACCGGTTTTGTCACCGATGATGCCGCCAACCAGCGCACCGAGAAACATTCCGGCGGTCGTAATTGCTGAGAATGTGGCAGTGGTGGAATTATCTGTCCAGCCCAACTCTTTCAGCTGCGCGAGGATCAAGCCACCAACGGCATTACTCCAGCAGACAAGCAAGCCAAACGCGACGATGGCAAACATTGACGAATGCCAGCGGCAATCCGGTAAGCGATCCAGCCGTGCACCACAATGCGGTTTTGTTATCTGTTCCATGCGATAACGTTCCTTCAGGAGAGTAGTTATTCATCAAAGTCGTAAGTCATGATCACTTTGATTGCGGTTTTATCGACCATCGCATCAAACCCTTCGCGCCATTGCGACAGGCCGATACGATGCGTGATCATCGGTTTGACTTTGATAGCGCCGCTGGCTAATAGCCGGAGAGCGTTACGCCATGAGGTGGAGTCATAGGCCATATGCCCAATGATGCTTTTGTTCCAGGCGGTAATGTCATTAATCGAGAAATCAAGAGGCTTGAAGCCCATTCCAACGCGTACCACTTCCCCGTTCGGGCGGAGCATTTCGATGGCTTGTTTCAATGCGATATTGGCACCGGAGCATTCAATCACCAGTCCCAGATTGTCTTTGCCACAAATTTGCTGGCAGCGCGCCACCACATCTTCGGTAGAACCATTTACTACAGCCGTCGCACCCAGTTCTTTTGCAACCGGGAAGCGGACCGCCACATCTTCTTGTAGACCAACGACGACGATATTTACCGCCCCCATAATCCGCGCCATTTGTACGGAGAACAGCCCGAGTGGGCCAGTGCCGATGACGACTACATCCTGACCAGGGAGGAATTTCGATTGCTGCGCGATGGATTTGTAGGCATTGCAGATAGGGTCAAGTACGGCTGCGTCCTCATAATCAACACCATCAGGGATTTCCCACAACGCATGACGATGAATTTTGAGAATTTCACCAGGAACCAGACAATATTTGGAAAAACCACCGCCCCACGTATTGTTATCCAGACCAAGGTTTACTTTTTCTGTACAACACAGAAAATCACCTTGTTCACAGGCCGGACAAACGCCGCAAACGTGACCGCTGTTATCCGACACGACGCGTTGCCCCACTTTCCAGTCTTTGACTTTTTCACCAACCTGCGCAATACAACCTGCGAACTCATGGCCGCGGATAGAGTTAAACTCATCAGAACCGCTATCGACATTGTAGTGCTTCATGTCTGCGCCGCAGATTGCCGCAGCTTTAATTTCAACCACCACATCTTCCGGGCCACAAATGGGTTGTGGGACATCGATCATCTTGTAGCCGCCAAAGGCTTTGCCAAACCGAGCCAGTGCTTTCATTGCGTCATCCTCTGTGTTTTGTTTTGCTTAGATGGCCATCATACTTACCCACATGATTTTTGAGGTCAACACCAAATCTTTAAAACACAGATATTGATCTGTGTTTTACAACTCAGATCACAATTACGCAGAAAATGGCTGGGTCTGTTACAGGGTGATGGAAGGTGGAACGCAAAATGAGCAAATTTGAGAGGGATTACCGGCCAAATAGGTCTGAGACTTAAGTTCAGGAGAAGTCATTCAGGCGTGAACGCGACTGCAAGAGACCGGGCTGGGACTTAGCCAGGTCGGGGCGAGATAATTGAGATGAGTCGTGGGGTTATTGTTGGCTATCCCCTTTATAACCGCGGCAAAAAGGGGATAAACCAATCATTTAAACATGGCAATAGGCTTTGCTGAGATACCAAAATCTTCTTTTAACTGTTGTTTGCTCTTCATAACCATCTGACCATTTGTGTCAATTGTCATATGCTGAGCTTCGGTATTATGGCGGGCTTGCCACAGCATCACCAGTTGCAGGCAGTTCTCTTTTTGTTCCTCGGTCAACGTAACGCCATCAGGCCATTTCCCCAGCTCAACGGCAGTCGACAAACGCTGGTATACATCAGGCGTCATGCTGTTGATAATGTCATCAAGATTCATAATTTTTCCGCTCCTGTGGAATAAGTTGCTGAATCGTTTTTTCAACCGTTGATTTCTTCGCCGTTTTCGCCATCGGTAAAGCGTAAAGAGGCTGAGTTAACACAATAACGTTCACCCGTTGGCTGCGGCCCGTCGGGGAAGACATGCCCCAGATGGGCATCACAGTTACCGCAACGAATTTCTATGCGCTGCATTCCATGTGACAAGTCTTTGATATAACGAATGGATTCTTCACTCACCGGTTCGTAGAAACTGGGCCAGCCACAGCCGGAATCATACTTGGTTTGGGAATGAAACAGCGGGGCATCGCAGATCAAACAGTGATATACGCCGTCACGCTTGTTATGCAGTAAACGACCCGTAAATGGCGGCTCTGTCCCATGATTCTGCGTCACGTAGAACTGCATCTCGGACAAATTTTTTTTCAGTTCTTCTGCCGAAGGTTTATTAGCCATTTGCTTACATCTCACTTTAATCGTGCTCACATTACGTGACTGATTCTAACAAAACATTAACACCAACTGGCAAAATTTTGTCCTAAACTTGATCTCTACGAAATGGCTGCACCTAAATCGTGATGAAAATCACATTTTTATCGTAATTGCCCTTTAAAATTCGGGGCGCCGACCCCATGTGGTCTCAAGCCCAAAGGAAGAGTGAGGCGAGTCAGTCGCATAATGCTTAGGCACAGGATTGATTTGTCGCAATGATTGACACGATTCCGCTTGACGCTGCGTAAGGTTTTTGTAATTTTACAGGCAACCTTTTATTCACTAACAAATAGCTGGTGGAATATATGACTATCAAAGTAGGTATCAACGGTTTTGGCCGTATCGGTCGCATTGTTTTCCGTGCTGCTCAGAAACGTTCTGACATCGAGATCGTTGCAATCAACGACCTGTTAGACGCTGATTACATGGCATACATGCTGAAATATGACTCCACTCACGGCCGTTTCGACGGTACCGTTGAAGTGAAAGACGGTCATCTGATCGTTAACGGTAAAAAAATCCGTGTTACCGCTGAACGTGATCCGGCTAACCTGAAATGGGACGAAGTTGGTGTTGACGTTGTCGCTGAAGCAACTGGTCTGTTCCTGACTGACGAAACTGCTCGTAAACACATCACCGCTGGTGCGAAGAAAGTGGTTATGACTGGTCCGTCTAAAGACAACACTCCGATGTTCGTTAAAGGCGCTAACTTCGACAAATATGCTGGCCAGGACATCGTTTCTAACGCTTCCTGCACCACCAACTGCCTGGCTCCGCTGGCTAAAGTTATCAACGATAACTTCGGCATCATCGAAGGTCTGATGACCACCGTTCACGCTACTACCGCTACTCAGAAAACCGTTGATGGCCCGTCTCACAAAGACTGGCGTGGTGGCCGCGGCGCTTCCCAGAACATCATCCCGTCCTCTACCGGTGCTGCTAAAGCTGTAGGTAAAGTACTGCCAGAACTGAATGGCAAACTGACTGGTATGGCGTTCCGCGTTCCGACCCCGAACGTATCCGTAGTTGACCTGACCGTTCGTCTGGAAAAAGCTGCAACTTACGAGCAGATCAAAGCTGCCGTTAAAGCTGCTGCTGAAGGCGAAATGAAAGGCGTTCTGGGCTACACCGAAGATGACGTAGTATCTACCGATTTCAACGGCGAAGTTTGCACTTCCGTGTTCGATGCTAAAGCGGGTATCGCTCTGAACGACAACTTCGTGAAACTGGTATCCTGGTACGACAACGAAACCGGTTACTCCAACAAAGTTCTGGACCTGATCGCTCACATCTCCAAATAAGTTGAGATGACTCTGTGATCTAAAAAGAGCGACTTCGGTCGCTCTTTTTTTTACCTGATAAAATGAAGTTAAAGGACTGCGTCATGTTTAAGAAAATTTTTGCCCTTCCGGTCATCGAACAAATCTCCCCTGTTCTCTCCCGTCGTAAACTGGATGAACTGGACCTCATTGTGGTCGATCATCCCCAGGTAAAAGCCTCTTTTGCATTACAGGGCGCACACCTTCTCTCGTGGAAACCTGCGGGTGAAGAAGAAGTTCTGTGGTTGAGTAACAACACACCGTTCAAAAATGGCGTCGCCATTCGCGGTGGCATACCGGTTTGCTGGCCGTGGTTTGGTCCGGCTGCACAACAAGGTCTGCCTGCGCACGGTTTTGCCCGCAACCTGCCGTGGACGCTGAAATCACATCGTGAAGATGCTGATGGTGTAGCGCTGACTTTTGAATTGACACAAAGCGAAGAGACGAAAAAATTCTGGCCGCACGACTTTACGCTGTTAGCGCATTTCCACGTGGGTAAAACCTGTGAAATCGATCTTGAAGCACACGGCGAATTTGAAACTACCTCTGCTCTGCATACCTACTTTAACGTGGGTGATATCGCTAAGGTAAGCGTCAGTGGACTAGGCGATCGCTTCATTGATAAAGTAAATGACGCGAAAGAAGATGTACTGACCGACGGTATTCAGACCTTCCCTGACCGTACCGATCGCGTGTATCTGAATCCGCAAGATTGCAGCGTAATTAATGACGAAGCGCTGAATCGTATTATCGCCGTAGGCCACCAGCATCATCTGAACGTTGTAGGCTGGAACCCAGGACCGGCGCTTTCAGTTAGCATGGGCGATATGCCGGATGATGGCTACAAGACCTTTGTTTGTGTAGAAACGGCATACGCTTCAGAAACGCAAAAAGTCACCAAAGAGAAACCTGCACATCTGGCGCAATCCATTCGCGTTGCGAAACGTTAATTTGCGTTAATATTGTGTGCCGGGTGCGATGCATCCGGCACGTATCAACATCACACCATATCCAACGCAGTTTTTCCTTTTGGTGCCGGATACGCTTTATCCAGCATAACTAATTCCGCTGACGAAAGTTCAACCTCAAGCACAGCCGCATTTTGTTGGACATGTGCGACAGTTGCCGCTTTTGGAATCGCCATCACACCCTGATGGCTGATTACCCACGCCAACAATACTTGTGCCGCACTGATATTGTGAGCATGTGCAATTTCGTTGACTACCGCATTTTTTAACAGTCCATTGCGCAACCGGCCGGCCTGGGCTAATGGACTGTAAGCCATCACCGGCATCTGCTGTTTCTGGCACCAGGGCAGTAGATCGTACTCAATCCCTCGTGAACCGAGATGGTAAAGCACCTGATTAGTGGCACACTGATTTCCCCCCGGCAGCTGCCAGAGTTCCTGCATATCGGCATAATCAAGGTTAGAAACGCCCCAGCGGCGGATTTTTCCCTGGGCGATCAATTTTTCCATCGCTGCGACAGTCTCTTCGAGAGCGAAACTGCCAGACCAGTGTAATAAGTAGAGATCGAGATAATCAGTATTGAGACGGCGTAAACTGGCTTCGCATGCATTTATCGCTTTTTGCCCGCCAGCATTCCACGGATAGACTTTAGAGACGAGAAAGACGTTCTCACGCAGACCGATTAATGCTTCCCCAACCACTTTTTCGGCACCGCCATCGGCATACATTTCGGCGGTATCAATGAGGGTTAAACCGAGTTCAATGCCCGCGCGTAGTGCAGCAACTTCTGTTTTACGCTGACTGGCATCTTCGCCCATATACCATGTTCCCTGCCCTATGGCTGGCAGTAAGACATCGCCACTAAATTGAATCATTTTTTGTTGCATTGTTTCCTCCCAGGTATTGCACCACCGTAATGCAAAACAGGGCGTTACGCCCTGTTTTTATGTACAAAATGCCCTGGAAAGATGCATTATCAGAATTTGTAGGTGATCCCGGTAGAAATCAGGCCAGTCCAGGATTTATCCACCATTGGGCTGTCAGTAACTTCATCAGACAGACGGGTGTAGCGCGCGGTACCGTAAACACTCCAGTCACCGAGGAAGTTGTAGCTGGCACTTAGCTCCAGGTAAGGGCTCCAGCTGTCGTTCGGGTTATAGCCACGCAGACCGCTGCGCGCAGACTCTTTGCGCGATACGCCATAATAGTATTCGTTCTGGTTTTCGCTGTTCCACTGCACACCAATACCCGGAGTCACGGTCAGGCCACCGTTGGTGTAACGATACAACCAGGCCATATCCCAGATGATGCCGTTGCTGTTATCCAGGGTATCGCCAGCCAGGGTGGTACGCAGGTAACCGTACTGGGTAAAGTGAGCATAAGACAGACCAGCCATCATGGTGCTCTTACGGTCATCCAGGTGACGCATTTGGTGATCGCCACTGTCTTTAGCTTTGAAGTAAAGCGGCGACCAGTAAGCGGTAATTGAAAGTTTATCCGTTGCGTCATTCCACAGGTAGTAACCACCACCTAAGCCACGGAACCAGAAGTTATCGCCTTCATAGTTGATTACCGGTACTGGGTAAACATCGGTATCGTAATCTTTATATGGGTGTTCAACGACACCTACGCCTGCGCCCAGGGAAAATTTACCTTCAGCGTGCGCTACGCCTGCAGACGTTGCGATAAGCACTCCAAGTGCCAGAAGTTTGAGTTTGGTCACAATTAATCATTCCTTAAACAAATGTTTAGCGGGCGACAAAGTTTACCCGTCAATACATCGAAACCCAACCTTTTTACGTTTTCATTTTTTAAAGTAACTGTTTAATTTTCCTGACGCAGATGACACCACGCTTACAGCCAAATGAATTACGCGTTACTGGCGACCCTGGTCTTTACATTAATTATGCAAATTTTATGGATGAGTTGTTGATATGCCATTGAAATTAAGAAAGCCGTGCAGGCAAGTTTTCCATTTGCCATCTACGCTTAATTTTGAAGGTGTATCACCGGGCACGTTGTTCTCATCGTCGATAAAATGGCATGAGAGTTGCTGTGTTTTAGCAAGAGACGTCGTTCAGTTTACCTCTTCCGGGAGCCTCTACTATTCATATGAACGGCTCTTAACCTGTGCTAAAAAACGAAAGGACGGCATACCATGAATATATTCGATCACTATCGCCAGCGATATGAAGCTGCCAAGGACGAAGAGTTCACACTGCAGGAGTTTCTTACCACTTGTCGGCAAGATCGCAGTGCTTATGCCAACGCGGCTGAGCGGCTATTGATGGCTATCGGTGAGCCTGTCATGGTCGATACAGCCCAGGAACCCAGACTTTCTCGACTCTTTTCTAACCGGGTCATTGCACGTTACCCGGCCTTTGAAGAGTTTTACGGCATGGAAGACGCGATTGAACAGATTGTCTCTTATCTGAAACACGCGGCTCAGGGGCTGGAGGAGAAGAAACAAATCCTGTATCTGCTGGGGCCTGTGGGTGGGGGTAAATCATCGCTTGCTGAGCGACTGAAATCATTAATGCAGCTCGTGCCGATCTATGTATTAAGCGCTAACGGTGAGCGGAGCCCGGTCAACGATCATCCGTTCTGTCTTTTCAATCCGCAGGAAGATGCGCAGATTCTGGAAAAAGAGTATGGCATTCCTCGCCGTTATCTCGGCACCATCATGTCGCCGTGGGCGGCAAAACGCCTGCATGAATTTGGTGGCGATATCACTAAGTTCCGGGTAGTGAAGGTCTGGCCGTCAATTCTGCAACAAATTGCTATCGCCAAAACGGAACCCGGTGATGAGAACAACCAGGACATCTCCGCGCTGGTTGGGAAAGTCGATATTCGTAAACTCGAACACTACGCGCAGAATGACCCGGACGCCTACGGCTATTCCGGTGCACTGTGCCGCGCCAACCAGGGGATCATGGAGTTTGTCGAGATGTTTAAAGCACCGATTAAAGTGCTGCATCCCCTGTTAACCGCCACTCAGGAAGGTAACTACAACGGTACGGAAGGTATCTCCGCCTTGCCGTTTAACGGGATTATTCTCGCCCATTCGAACGAATCCGAATGGGTCACTTTCCGTAATAACAAGAACAACGAAGCCTTCCTCGATCGTGTTTATATCGTGAAGGTGCCATATTGCTTGCGTATTTCCGAAGAGATCAAAATCTACGAGAAATTGCTTAATCATAGTGAACTGACTCACGCCCCCTGCGCACCTGGCACGCTGGAAACGCTGTCTCGTTTTTCCATTCTTTCGCGTCTGAAAGAGCCGGAAAACTCCAGCATTTATTCGAAGATGCGGGTTTATGATGGCGAAAGTCTGAAAGACACCGATCCGAAAGCCAAGTCGTATCAGGAATATCGTGACTACGCAGGCGTTGATGAAGGGATGAACGGTCTGTCCACGCGTTTTGCGTTTAAGATCCTCTCTCGCGTGTTCAACTTCGACCACGTGGAAGTGGCAGCAAACCCTGTTCATCTGTTCTACGTCCTGGAACAGCAGATCGAGCGCGAGCAGTTCCCGCAAGAGCAGGCAGAACGCTATCTCGAGTTCCTGAAAGGTTATCTGATCCCGAAATATGCCGAGTTTATCGGTAAAGAGATTCAGACTGCGTATCTTGAATCCTATTCTGAGTATGGACAAAACATTTTTGACCGTTATGTCACGTATGCAGATTTCTGGATTCAGGATCAGGAGTATCGCGACCCGGATACCGGGCAGCTATTTGACCGCGAATCTCTCAACGCCGAGCTGGAGAAAATTGAGAAACCGGCGGGGATCAGTAATCCAAAAGATTTCCGCAACGAGATTGTCAACTTCGTACTGCGCGCCAGAGCGAATAACAGCGGACGCAATCCGAACTGGACCAGCTATGAAAAACTGCGCACGGTTATTGAGAAGAAAATGTTCTCTAATACCGAGGAGCTGTTGCCGGTTATTTCGTTTAACGCCAAAACGTCAACCGACGAGCAGAAGAAACACGACGATTTTGTCGACCGTATGATGGAAAAAGGCTACACCCGTAAACAGGTGCGTTTACTGTGCGAATGGTATTTGCGCGTACGTAAATCGTCTTAACAACCATGGCCCGGTACGCATGCTACCGGGCCTACAACGACAGCGAACCGTGGGCCAGAGAAGCGGCAACACAGGCGTAGCAAACAGTTGGCAAATGTAGTACGGGGGGCATATGACCTGGTTTATTGACCGGCGTCTGAACGGCAAAAACAAAAGCATGGTGAATCGCCAGCGTTTTTTACGCCGTTATAAAGCGCAAATTAAACAGTCGATCTCCGAGGCCATTAATAAGCGTTCGGTGACTGACGTCGACAGAGGCGAGTCCGTATCCATTCCAACGGAAGATATTAGCGAACCGATGTTTCATCAGGGACGTGGCGGCCTGCGCCACCGCGTTCATCCGGGCAATGACCATTTCGTCCAGAATGACCGCATTGAACGCCCCCAGGGCGGCGGCGGTGGTTCCGGCAGTGGTCAGGGCCAGGCCAGCCAGGATGGTGAAGGTCAGGATGAATTTGTCTTTCAGATTTCGAAAGATGAGTATCTTGATCTGCTCTTTGAAGATTTGGCCTTACCGAATCTGAAACAAAACCAACAACGCCAGCTGACCGAATATAAAACGCATCGGGCGGGTTATACCGCTAACGGCGTTCCTGCCAATATCAGCGTTGTGCGTTCATTGCAGAACTCACTGGCGCGACGCACAGCCATGACGGCGGGCAAGCGGCGGGAACTTCATGCGCTGGAAGAGAATTTGGCCATCATCAGCAACAGTGAGCCTGCGCAACTACTGGAAGAGGAACGTCTGCGCAAAGAAATTGCAGAATTACGTGCCAAAATTGAACGCGTCCCTTTTATTGACACCTTCGATTTACGTTACAAGAACTACGAAAAACGACCCGATCCCTCCAGCCAGGCAGTGATGTTTTGCCTGATGGACGTTTCGGGTTCAATGGATCAGTCCACTAAAGATATGGCTAAGCGTTTTTATATTCTGCTGTATCTGTTCCTTAGCAGAACGTATAAGAACGTGGAAGTCGTTTACATCCGGCACCATACCCAGGCGAAAGAAGTCGATGAACATGAGTTTTTCTACTCACAGGAAACTGGCGGTACCATTGTTTCCAGCGCCCTGAAACTGATGGATGAGGTGGTGAAAGAGCGTTATAACCCGGCGCAATGGAATATTTACGCGGCACAAGCATCGGACGGCGATAACTGGGCCGATGACTCTCCACTTTGCCATGAAATCCTGGCGAAAAAATTATTGCCCGTTGTTCGTTATTACAGCTATATCGAAATTACCCGTCGCGCTCATCAGACACTGTGGCGAGAATATGAACATCTGCAATCTACTTTCGACAATTTTGCGATGCAGCATATCCGCGACCAGGATGATATTTATCCGGTGTTCCGTGAACTGTTTCATAAACAAAATGCAACAGCTAAAGACTAAAACTGTCAGCCGGGTCATTATCGCCTGGCTGATTTTTAGCTCACTGTAAATTATCTCATTTATTACATACATTAGCTTACAATCGCTTTAAATATGACAGCATAACCTTTACACAATTTAGTTTCAGAAAACAATCATTCGGAAAAATGATTCGGTCAACACGTATTTCCCTGGGGTTATTCTTTAATTATTTTTTATCGTCAACGAAAATTGATCCTGGTCAAAACCATATATCTCTGCCATCAATAAAATCCAGCACTCACATTGCTCTCCTTTTTATGGCTTCTATGGGTACACAAAAATTAAAAGCTCAAGGCTTTTTTATTTTCAGCTTATTGCTGACGTTAATTTTATTTTGCATTACTACCTTATATAACGAAAACACGAATGTAAAACTCATCCCACAGATGAATTACCTGATGGTTGTTGTGGCTTTGTTTTTCCTTAACGCCGTCATTTTTCTTTTCATGTTAATGAAGTATTTCACTAACAAACAAATTTTACCAACACTCATTTTAAGCCTTGCATTTTTAAGTGGCCTTATCTATTTAGTTGAAACCATTGTAATTATCCATAAACCAATCAACGGCAGTACACTGATCCAGACAAAGTCGAATGATGTTTCTATTTTCTATATTTTCCGCCAACTCAGTTTCATTTGTTTAACCTCGCTGGCGCTCTTTTGTTATGGGAAAGACAACATCCTTGACAACAATAAGAAAAAAACTGGCATTCTGTTGCTGGCGCTGATTCCTTTTTTAGTTTTTCCCCTTCTGGCACACAATCTGAGCAGTTATAACGCTGACTATTCTTTGTATGTCGTCGATTACTGTCCGGACAACCATACTGCGACCTGGGGAATCAACTATACAAAAATATTGGTTTGTTTGTGGGCATTTTTACTGTTCTTTATTATCATGCGTACACGATTAGCCAGCGAACTATGGCCGTTAATAGCATTATTATGTCTGGCATCGCTATGCTGCAACTTACTTCTACTGACTCTGGATGAGTATAATTACACCATTTGGTATATCAGTCGCGGGATTGAAGTTTCCAGTAAACTGTTTGTTGTGTCTTTTCTGATTTATAACATTTTTCAGGAACTGCAACTCTCCAGCAAACTGGCAGTTCATGATGTACTGACCAATATTTATAATCGGCGCTACTTTTTCAACAGCGTAGAGTCATTATTGTCGCGACCTGTTGTTAAGGACTTTTGTGTCATGCTGGTTGATATTAATCAGTTCAAGCGCATCAATGCCCAATGGGGACATCGTGTGGGTGATAAAGTGCTGGTTTCAATTGTCGATATTATCCAGCAAAGCATCCGCCCCGATGATATTTTAGCGCGACTGGAGGGTGAGGTGTTTGGCTTGCTATTTACCGAACTCAATAGTGCCCAGGCAAAAATCATTGCGGAACGTATGCGTAAAAATGTCGAACTCCTGACCGGTTTTAGTAACAGATATGATGTTCCTGAACAAATGACCATCAGTATTGGCACGGTTTTTTCAACGGGTGACACGCGTAATATCTCGCTTGTCATGACGGAAGCAGATAAAGCCTTACGCGAAGCGAAAAGCGAGGGGGGCAACAAAGTGATTATTCATCATATTTAAGTGCAAAAATATTCAGAGCCATGCTTTTTGCGTGGCTTTTGCATACAATTTATTACTATTACCCCTAAATTTCCCCTCCCCAGCGGCGCAGAGATGAGTATAATTAGCGCCCCTGTGCCAGGCCGCAATCGAACTTTATCTGGTTTTCTCGTTTCACTAACCGAAGGAGTGCCATTTATCATGAAATTGCACCATAGAATGCTCCGGCATTTTATCGCCGCAAGTGTCATTGTGCTGACATCTTCCTTCCTTATTTTTGAACTTGTCGCCAGCGACAGAGCAATGAGTGCCTATCTGCGCTATATCGTGCAGAGAGCAGATTCCTCCTTTCTTTATGATAAGTATCAAAATCAGAGTATTGCCGCGCATGTGATGCGCGCTCTCGCTGCTGAGCAGTCGGAAGTGTCGCCAGAACAGCGGCGCGCCATCTGCGAGGCTTTTGAGTCTGCCAATAATACCCATGGCTTAAACCTGACTGCCCATAAATACCCGGGCTTACGCGGCACACTACAAACCGCATCCACTGACTGCGACACCATTGTGGAAGCTGCAGCACTATTACCCGCTTTTGATCAGGCAGTGGAAGGCAACCGCCACCAGGATGATTACGGTTCAGGTCTTGGGATGGCCGAAGAGAAATTTCACTATTATCTCGATCTCAATGACCGCTATGTCTATTTTTATGAGCCGGTTAATGTTGAGTACTTTGCGATGAATAACTGGTCCTTCCTGCAGTCAGGAAGTATTGGCATCGATCGCAAAGATATTGAAAAGGTATTTACCGGGCGTACCGTATTATCGAGCATTTACCAGGATCAGCGTACTAAACAGAACGTGATGAGTTTGCTGACGCCGGTATATGTCGCAGGGCAGCTAAAAGGGATTGTGCTGCTGGATATTAACAAAAACAATCTGCGGAATATCTTTTACACGCATGACCGCCCTCTCCTTTGGCGTTTTCTCAATGTCACGCTAACCGATACAGATTCTGGGCGCGACATTATCATCAACCAGAGCGAAGATAATCTGTTCCAGTATGTCAGTTACGTCCATGACTTACCGGGCGGCATTCGTGTATCGTTATCCATTGATATTCTTTACTTTATCACATCTTCGTGGAAAAGCGTTCTGTTCTGGATTTTGACGGCGTTAATTTTGCTGAATATGGTGCGGATGCACTTCCGTTTATACCAAAATGTGTCGCGAGAAAATATTAGTGATGCGATGACTGGACTGTATAATCGCAAAATTTTAACCCCTGAACTGGAGCAGCGGTTGCAGAAACTGGTGCAATCCGGTTCTTCGGTGATGTTTATTGCTATTGACATGGACAAGTTAAAGCAAATAAATGACACCCTCGGTCATCAGGAGGGGGATTTAGCGATTACGTTATTAGCTCAGGCGATTAAACAGTCGATTCGTAAAAGTGATTATGCCATCCGACTCGGTGGCGATGAATTCTGCATCATTCTTGTCGATTCGACGCCGCAAATTGCAGCACAACTGCCTGAACGTATCGAAAAACGTCTGCAACATATCGCGCCGCAGAAAGAGATCGGCTTCTCTTCCGGTATTTACGCGATGAAAGAAAACGATACGTTACATGATGCATATAAAGCTTCCGATGAGCGTTTATATGTCAATAAGCAGAACAAAAACAGCCGTTCATGATAACCTTCTGTGGTTGTTTGCTTGTAATCTCAGGAGCATGAAATGACTGAAATGGCTAAAGGAAGCGTGACGCATCAGCGGTTAATCGCTTTATTATCACAAGAAGGTGCTGACTTCCGCGTCGTTACCCATGAAGCGGTAGGTAAATGTGAAGCGGTGTCAGAAATTCGTGGCACCGCTTTAGGCCAGGGGGCTAAGGCACTGGTATGTAAAGTCAAAGGCAATGGCGTAAATCAACATGTTCTGGCGATCCTCGCGGCCGATCAACAGGCCGATCTGAGCCAACTCGCCAGCCATATAGGCGGATTACGCGCTTCGTTGGCCAGCCCGGCGGAAGTCGATGAACTCACAGGCTGTGTCTTCGGCGCGATCCCCCCTTTCAGCTTCCATCCAAAACTCAAACTGGTTGCCGATCCCCTACTCTTCGAACGATTTGATGAAATCGCCTTCAATGCAGGCATGCTGGATAAATCCGTTATTTTGAAAACCGCGGATTATTTGCGCATTGCGCAACCAGAACTGGTCAATTTCCGCCGCACTGCGTAACTAGCCTGTCCGTTCAATAAGCAGAACGGACAAAACCAGCACAACAGCAATGGCAAAAAACGATGACGTGATAATCAGTGTCTCGACAAACATTTGATCGTTCATAGTATGCCCCGGGGAGATAGCTGTTTTCACGTTATTGTTAGCGTGCACAAATGGCAGTTTGATGACAGTTCGCCTGATTTTTTATGCAAAAAACGTAAAGATTTTCTACTTCCTTCCTGCAGCAAGCGTAAAGTAAGCAGGCTTATTATTTTTTGGCAAGGAAACCACGATGTTTGATGTCACTTTGCTGATCCTGCTCGGGTTAGCTGCGCTGGGCTTTATCAGTCATAACACCACTGTCGCCGTTTCAATTCTGGTGTTAATCATTGTCCGCGTCACACCGTTAAGCACCTTTTTCCCGTGGATTGAAAAACAGGGGCTAAGTATCGGGATAATCATTCTGACGATTGGCGTTATGGCCCCCATCGCCAGCGGGACGCTACCGCCCTCAACCCTGATTCACTCGTTTCTGAACTGGAAATCGCTGGTGGCAATTGCAGTAGGCGTTATTGTCTCCTGGCTGGGTGGGCGCGGCGTGACGTTAATGGGCAGCCAGCCGCAACTGGTCGCCGGGCTGCTGGTGGGCACTGTTTTGGGCGTGGCGCTGTTTCGCGGCGTACCGGTTGGCCCGCTTATTGCCGCGGGTCTGGTTTCGCTGATTGTGGGGAAACAGTAGTTAATCCCGCAATATATCGGCCTGGCGTTTGCCCCAGGCCTTTCTTAAACATAGTAATAAAGGCCGTTGTTGAATCATACCCCAGCGTATGAGCAACTTTCTGTACAGTATCGCCTTTCACTAATCCCTGAAGCGCCATAATCAGCTGTAACTGCTGACGCCACTGGCGAAAACTCAACCCCGTCTCTTTCACTATCAGCCGGGCAAGATTGCGTTCACTCATCGCAAAAAAGCGAGCCCATTGGCCCAATGCCCCCCACTCGACGGGCTCTTTCGCCATCATCTCCACCATCGTGCGGATTTTAGGATGAGAAGAAACGGGCAGGTGCAGCTGTTGTTGTGGCTGCTGAGGAAGTTCATCAAACAGGACCTGAATTAATCTGCGGGTCATCGGCTCAGCACGCTGAGTCGTCGTCCTGTTTGCCAGGGTTAAAATTAATTCCCGGCATAAGGGCGATATTTTCAATGTGCAACAGGTTGTTGGCAATGTCACTGCGCTGGGTTCGATAAACAGAAAACAGAGTTCAGCGTTAGCTGTCACTTGATTGCTATGTCCCACCCCGCCCGGTATCCAAACCGCATATTGTGGCGGCACCATCCACAACGCATTTTCCACCGTACAGGTAATTGCACCATGTAGCGCCAGTATCAGCTGCCCTTTGCGGTGCTGATGTACAGGACTGGTTAACTCATCCGTTCCGGCGTGAATACAAAATGCGACCGCGGCTTCATGGTGTCGGTCGGGTTCATAGCCATTGAGATTCAACCTGTGCATCATTTTGTCCGAATTTAGCGATAATTTGTCATTTTAGCTTGATTCAACATAACAATAAAAACGGTAAGGTACAGCCTCGTTTGTAACAATGAGAAGCATATGACCTGTTCAACTTCATTAAGCGGCAAAAACAGGATTGTCCTTATCGCTGGCATTCTGATGATTGCCACAACATTACGCGTCACCTTTACCGGCGCAGCACCGTTACTGGATACGATTCGTTCCGCTTACTCGCTGACGACGGCGCAAACCGGCTTATTGACCACCCTGCCATTATTAGCCTTTGCGCTAATCTCACCGCTGGCTGCCCCGGTGGCGCGACGTTTTGGTATGGAACGTAGCCTGTTTGCCGCGTTACTTTTGATCTGTGCTGGTATTGCAATTCGCTCTCTCCCTTCGCCTTACTTATTATTTGGCGGTACAGCGGTCATTGGCGGTGGGATTGCATTAGGCAATGTCTTACTGCCAGGATTAATTAAACGCGATTTCCCTCATTCCGTCGCCAGACTTACCGGCGCATATTCCCTGACAATGGGAGCTGCTGCGGCACTGGGATCGGCTATGGTCGTGCCGCTGGCTTTGAACGGTTTTGGCTGGCAAGGCGCGTTGCTCATGCTGATGTGTTTTCCTCTGCTGGCTCTTTTTTTATGGCTGCCACAGTGGCGAAGTCAACAACATGCAAATTTGAGTACCTCACGCGCCTTACATACTCGGGGTATCTGGCGTTCGCCGCTTGCCTGGCAGGTAACATTGTTTCTTGGGATCAACTCACTGGTCTATTACGTGATTATTGGCTGGCTTCCGGCGATCCTCATCAGTCACGGCTATAGCGAAGCACAGGCGGGTTCACTGCATGGTTTGCTGCAACTAGCCACAGCAGCTCCCGGTTTGCTGATCCCACTTTTCTTACATCATGTGAAAGATCAGCGTGGTATTGCAGCGTTCGTTGCCTTGATGTGCGCAGTGGGCGCGGTTGGGCTCTGCTTTATGCCAGCACACGCGATCACCTGGACTCTGCTTTTCGGTTTTGGTTCCGGCGCAACAATGATACTGGGGTTGACGTTCATTGGTCTGCGGGCAAGTTCTGCGCATCAGGCGGCGGCACTCTCGGGGATGGCACAATCCGTCGGGTATTTGCTGGCAGCCTGTGGGCCGCCGCTGATGGGTAAAATACACGATGCTAACGGTGACTGGTCCGTACCACTGATGGGTGTTGCAATACTTTCACTACTGATGGCGATTTTCGGACTTTGCGCCGGGAGAGACAAAGAAATTCGCTAATATCCGGTGCTATAGTGACGTGACAAATCATGCGTGAAAGGGAGAACAAATACGATGAATATTCAGTGCAAACGCGTTTATGATCCGGCAGAACAGAGCGATGGTTATCGCGTACTGGTCGACCGCCTCTGGCCGCGTGGTATCAAAAAAACCGATTTAGCCCTTGATGAGTGGGATAAAGAAATCACGCCGTCAACGGAACTGCGCAAAGCCTTTCACGGCGAAGTCGTCGATTTTGCAACCTTTCGCGAGCAATATCTTGCAGAACTGACGCAACACGAGCAAGAAGGAAAGCGGCTGGCAGACATCGCCAAAAAACAGCCGCTAACCCTGCTCTACTCAGCAAAAAACACCACGCAGAACCATGCGCTGGTGCTGGCAGACTGGCTACGTAGCTTGTGATTTTAGTGCAGCATCCGGCGGTTATTTTTCACCAGCCGGATGGTCCCGTCGCCACAATGCCCATTCATCAATCGTTTCACCGCCCGGTAATTTGCAATTGTTGCTGACCCCTTGCGCTGTCTGCACAGGAATGAGCGTCCCGCCCTTCTGCTGGCAATAGACCGACGCCGGATTTGCCATACCAATCTGCGGCGGTTTAGGTGCTTCTGGCTGAGAAGGGGTTGAACAACCAGCCAGGACCAGCAAGCAAGGCAGAACAAAACTGATAATTTTCATTTATTGATCTCACATATTTATCCAGGCTTAGAGTATCGCGGTATCGTTTTGTTTTGCAGCACTATTTTTATTACATTCACTCAAAACATATTACGTCTTGTTTCATCTTTGTTGATGATGTTTTATCATGCCTGCAAAGATTAAATAATCAGCATTTACCCGCCGTATCCTGGAGTTGTTTCGTGTCAGATCAGATTATCGCCCGCGTCTCGCAATCCCTTGCCAAAGAACAGTCACTGGAAAGTCTGGTCCGACAGCTTCTGGAGATGCTGGAAATGGTCACTGATATGGAATCAACCTACCTGACCAAAGTGGATGTCGAAGCGCGCCTGCAGCATATAATGTTTGCCCGTAACAGCCAGAAAATGCACATCCCGGAGAATTTTACCGTCTCGTGGGATTACTCGTTATGCAAACGCGCCATTGATGAAAACTGCTTTTTCAGCGATGAAGTCCCCGACCGTTGGGGCGACTGTATTGCGGCACGCAATCTTGGCATCACCACATTTCTGAGCACGCCAATTCACTTACCGGATGGATCATTCTATGGCACGCTTTGCGCCGCCAGCAGTGAGAAGCGCCAGTGGAGTGAACGCGCGGAACAGGTTTTGCAGTTATTCGCCGGACTGATTGCACAATATATTCAAAAAGAGGCGCTGGTTGAACAGCTGCGCGAAGCCAATGCCGCACTGATTGCGCAATCGTATACCGACTCGTTAACCGGGCTACCGAATCGGCGGGCGATTTTTGAAAACCTGACGACGCTGTTTTCTCTTGCGAGGCATCTTAACCATAAGATAATGATCGCATTTATCGATCTGGATAACTTCAAATTAATCAATGATCGTTTTGGTCATAATAGTGGCGATCTGTTTCTTATTCAGGTTGGCGAGCGCCTTAATACGCTCCAGCAAAATGGCGAAGTTATTGGTCGTCTCGGCGGTGATGAGTTTTTGGTTGTTTCACTGAACAATGAGAATGCGGATATTCCATCGCTGCGAGAACGTATTCAACAGCAAATACGCGGAGAATATCACTTAGGTGATGTTGATTTGTATTATCCTGGTGCCAGTCTTGGCATAGTAGAAGTCGATCCTGAAACGACCGATGCAGACAGCGCCCTGCATGCTGCCGATATCGCGATGTATCAGGAGAAAAAACACAAACAGAAAACACCTTTTGTCGCGCATTCAGCGCTACATTCCTGAGGCGTATTCACATCCTTTTGATTGGTGATAACATGCGAATCGGTATTATTTTTCCGGTTGTAATCTTTATTACAGCGGTCGTATTTTTAGCATGGTTTTTTATTGGCGGCTATGCTGCCCCGGGAGCATAAAGATGAAAAAAACAACGATTATTATGATGGGCGTAGCGATTATTGTCGTTCTCGGCACTGAGTTGGGATGGTGGTAACGTCACATCTAAAAAATAGCAAAGGCTGCCTGTGTGCAGCCTTTGTGCAATTTACGCGTTAACTTTTGATCTTTCTGTAGATAAACAGCACGACAATCGCACCAATAACGGCAACCACGAAGCTGCCAAAATTGAAGCCATCGACTTTACCAAAGCCAAACAGCGTGCTGATCCATCCGCCGACTACGGCACCGACTATCCCCAGCAGGATAGTCATAAAGAATCCACCACCATCTTTACCTGGCATGATCCACTTCGCCAGAATACCGGCAATAAGCCCAAAAATAATCCATGACAGAATGCCCATTGTTTCCTCACTTATCTGTTTTGCATTAGCGGGTTAGTCGCTGATAAAAAGCATAGCACAACATCAGGAGGGCAAGATTTGTGACAAGCATCACGGAGGATTTTTTTGCGATGGCGCAGAAATTGCGCCATCTACGATCAGTGATAATTACCAACCACAAACATCATGTTCGTTTTCCGTGTCATAAGAACGCACGGTATTCACCAGATCTTTTATCACTTCAGCCGCCACTTCTGGCACTAGCAAAGTCATCGGCGTCTCTGTTTCATAATCGACAGAAACACCATTGCTGTTATTGGTAACGGTCACGGTATACGTTGCTTTGCCCATGATTCATTTCCCGTTATGAATGACTTTCCGTTGTTGCGCGCCTTCCATCAGGACTTCAGGAGCAACGAAGAAGTCAATGTTGAAATAAGTATCGTCAGTCATGGTTTCAATGTTGTGCCACTTTTCTGGCGGAAACACCGCAAACTGCCCCGCTTCGATAAGGATCACCTGATCAGGCTCTGCACTGTGTTCATCAGCGTAGCCGAGATATTTGACCGCCCCATGCATAACGGAAAGGCGTGGGTATACCCCTGGGCGCGTTCCTTTATCAAGATGACGTTCGAATATTCCGGCAGGCGCAGTTTGTTTATTCCAGAAAGGCGTTGAGCGCGTATGAATATAATTCTGTGGGATTTGCAGCATCCTTTTCCCTCCTTCGATGAATGTGCTGAAAACAGTTTATTTCAGCCGTTTCAGGGTACGCCTGATAATTTGCATTTTAAATACCATTTATTGATTACTTTTTAGCACCGTATCAGAGAAGAATCAGGGAGGATTACAGGTGGGAAGCCCGCGACAACGCGGGCTGAATGCATCAGGACTGGAGCGTCGCCAGTCGGGCGGCGAAACCCACAAACATCAAACCAATCAGTGAGTTGCCCACTTTAGCCAGTTTCTTTTTGGTACGTATGTACTGCGTGACAAAAGCACCAGAAATAATCAGGAAGCTCAAATAGCAGAAACTCACCAGTTCCAGCGTCGTCGCCAGAATAAAGAATGAAATTCCCGTATGTGGAGCATTAACATCGATAAACTGTACAAAAAACGACACATAGAACAAAATGGCTTTCGGATTAGTCAGGCTCAAAATTAACGCGCGCTTAAAGATGGCTCCGTATTGGGGCTCGTCGGATTTGACCTCGCTATTTTTACCCTTCAGGGTCGCGTAGAGAATTTTACTCCCCAGGTAGAGCAAATAAAACGCACCAAGATAACGTACAATGTTGAATAATATCGGGGTGGTTTTAATTAATGTCGCCACTCCGGCCCATGCCAGAAACATCAATACTGCATCGCCAATAAATACGCCACAGGCCGCAAGATAGCCGCCTTTGATACCGCTACTGACGCTATTTTTGAGTACAAACAGGGTATTTGGCCCTGGCACCAACACAATAAAAATGGCTCCAACCAGATAGGTCCAGTAATTCAGTACCCCGTATTCAGCGAACACATTAACCTCTTTAATTATCTATCGATCATGCGCGATTAAAGGTGAATATGCTAACCAATCTCTAGCGGCTTAGAAAGGAGAAAATCAGGGTTTAACCTGATATCAACCCGATAATTGAATCATTAATCAGGCGTGGTCCAGTGAAAAATTCGGGTAGTGCTCGGCAAAATACTGGCGTAAAAATTCTACCGTTATCCGCACTTTCGCTGACGTCGCCAGCCTTGAAACATAAACGGCCCAGACATTTGCTGGCTGGTAATATTCCGGTAGCACTTGTACTAAATGACCACTGGCAATGTTTTCGCTAACATCCCACCAGGAGCGCAGAGCAATCCCCTGCCCATCGAGACACCACTGATGGACAATTTCTCCATGATTAGACGACAGTGGGCCGGTAACTTTAATCGCATGGTGGCCTTCTTTATTGCGTAATTGCCAGACACCAAAAGGATGATCGCGCTCTTTAATGACCAGGCACGGCAATGCAGAAAGATCGGTTAAATGTTTCGGCGCGCCATGTTGCGCAATAAATTCCGGCGACGCGCAGAGAATGCGGTAATTGGTCGCCAGTTTGCGGGCGATTAAATTAGGGGCGATGTCATCGCCAATGCGAATATCGAGATCGACGCCTTCATTGACCAAATCGACCAACCGGTCTTCCACATCAAAACGTAATTCCAGTTGCGGATACGCTTTCGCAAGCGCTGATAACGCCGGAGCCACTACCTGTCGTCCAAAACCAAAGCTGCTGATAATACGCAGCATCCCCTGCGGCACCTGACGCACGTCAGAAAGTTCGTCCATCATTTGACCGACATCCTGCAAAATCCGCTGCGCCCATTCATAAATCCGCTCTCCTTCTTCGGTAATGGTGACGCGGCGGGTGGTACGGTGTAACAACACCACGTTTAGCGTTTGCTCCAGCAAGGCGATGCGCTTGCTGACGAACGCCGGTGAAACGCCCAATTCTTCTGCCACGGAGGCAAAACCAGCCCGGCGAGCCACCAGCATAAAGACGCGCAAATCGTTCAGCAGCGGTAAATTATTCATGATTCGTGTTTTATGTTTCACCAGTTACGGGGATTAATTCCTTTTCAGTCAATTATAGGATGAGGGTATTGTCAATTTTGATGGTCAGGAAGTGAGAACCCAATGATGAAAACGATGCGTATTGCTGCGATCCCGGGAGACGGGATTGGCAAAGAAGTCCTTCCTGAAGGGATTCGCGTGTTACAGGCTGCCGCTGAGCGCTGGGGCTTCGCCTTGAGTTTTGAGCAAATGGAGTGGGCGAGCTGCGAGTATTACAGCCATCACGGTAAAATGATGCCGGACGACTGGCATGAGCAACTTAGCCGTTTCGACGCCATCTATTTTGGTGCCGTCGGCTGGCCGGATACCGTTCCGGACCATATTTCGTTGTGGGGTTCGCTGCTGAAATTTCGTCGTGAGTTCGACCAGTACGTCAACCTGCGCCCGGTTCGTCTCTTTCCTGGCGTTCCCTGCCCGCTGGCGGGAAAACAGCCTGGCGACATCGATTTTTACGTGGTCAGGGAAAACACCGAAGGCGAATATTCCTCGCTCGGCGGTAGAGTGAATGAAGGTACAGAGCATGAAGTCGTCATTCAGGAATCGGTATTTACTCGTCGTGGTGTCGATCGTATTTTGCGCTATGCCTTTGAACTTGCGCAAAGCCGCCCACGTAAGACGCTAACTTCTGCCACTAAATCGAACGGTTTAGCCATCAGCATGCCGTACTGGGATGAGCGAGTGGAAGCAATGGCTGAGAATTACCCGGAGATCCGCTGGGACAAGCAGCATATTGACATTCTCTGCGCACGTTTTGTGATGCAGCCGGAACGCTTCGATGTGGTAGTGGCGTCCAATTTGTTTGGCGATATCCTTTCCGATCTTGGCCCGGCCTGCACCGGCACCATTGGCATTGCCCCATCCGCCAACCTGAATCCGGAACGCACTTTCCCGTCGCTCTTCGAGCCAGTCCACGGTTCCGCGCCGGATATCTACGGGAAAAATATTGCTAACCCTATCGCCACGATTTGGGCCGGTGCAATGATGCTCGATTTTCTCGGCAATGGCGATGAGCGTTTCCAGCAAGCACACAACGGTATTTTGGCAGCGATTGAAGAAGTGATTGCTCACGGGCCGAAAACACCTGATATGAAAGGCAATGCCACCACGCCACAGGTTGCCGACGCGATTTGCAAAATTATTTTGCGTTAAGGTCAAACCAGTTTATTTGAACCGCGTCACTGACGCGGTTTTTTTATTCGTTCTTTGCAGTAAATAACCTGCGTCATTTCACCTTTTATTGTTTCCGTTTCGTGTTTTATGGCTTTCCGTATTCTTAATTGTTTAATTTATGTAACATGCAAATAATCAATTTGTTAAACACAACATACAACTCATACCCTGCAAATAATTACAACTGGCAAAAGCCAGAGACGGGCTTTTATGCCCAGGAGATGACTCATGATGAGCAATGTTAGGAAAAAAGATGTGCCGTTGATAAGCATCAGCCTGGTGGCCATTCTTTTCATCGCAGCTGCATTAAGCCTTTTCCCACAACAATCGGCCGACGCGGCCAACGCAATATACACTTTTGTTACGCGTACGTTAGGTTCCGCCGTACAGGTATTGGTTTTGCTGGCAATGGGACTGGTGATTTATTTAGCCACCAGTAAATACGGCAATATTCGTCTTGGCGAAGGAAAACCGGAATACAGCACGCTCTCCTGGCTGTTTATGTTTATTTGTGCAGGTTTAGGTTCTTCTACGCTTTATTGGGGGGTTGCTGAATGGGCCTATTATTATCAAACGCCTGGATTAAATATCGCACCGCGTTCACAACAGGCACTCGAATTTAGCGTTCCCTACTCCTTCTTCCACTGGGGCATCAGCGCCTGGGCAACTTATACGCTGGCCTCATTAATCATGGCTTATCACTTTCATGTGCGGAAAAATAAAGGGTTGAGCCTTTCCGGCATTATTGCTGCTATTACCGGCGTTCGCCCGCAAGGCCCGTGGGGGAAACTGGTCGATTTGATGTTCCTGATCGCCACTGTCGGCGCACTGACCATTTCCCTTGTTGTCACCGCAGCAACCTTTACCCGTGGGCTTTCCGCGCTGACCGGTTTACCCGATAACTTTACCGTACAGGCATTTGTGATCCTGCTTTCCGGCGGCATTTTTTGCCTAAGCTCGTGGATTGGTATCAACAACGGTTTGCAACGTCTAAGCAAAATGGTTGGCTGGGGCGCATTCCTGCTGCCATTACTGGTGCTGATTGTCGGTCCAACCGAATTTATTACCAACAGCATCATCAATGCCATCGGCCTGACCACGCAAAACTTCCTGCAAATGAGCTTATTCACCGATCCGCTTGGCGATGGTTCATTTACCCGCAACTGGACCGTTTTCTACTGGCTGTGGTGGATCTCATACACCCCTGGCGTAGCAATGTTTGTCACCCGAGTTTCGCGCGGTCGTAAGATTAAAGAAGTTATCTGGGGACTGATCCTCGGCAGCACCGTCGGTTGCTGGTTCTTCTTCGGCGTAATGGAAAGCTATGCCATTCATCAGTTTATCAATGGCGTAATCAACGTCCCACAGGTGCTGGAAACGTTGGGCGGTGAAACTGCCGTTCAACAAGTTCTGATGTCATTGCCAGCCGGTAAATTATTCCTCGCCGCATACCTGGGCGTGATGATTATTTTCCTTGCCTCGCATATGGATGCGGTGGCCTACACTATGGCGGCGACCAGTACGCGAAATCTTCAGGAAGGTGACGACCCTGACCGTGGTCTTCGCCTATTCTGGTGCGTGGTGATCACCCTGATCCCGCTTTCCATCTTGTTTACCGGTGCTTCGCTGGAAACAATGAAAACTACCGTCGTCCTCACTGCCCTTCCCTTCCTCGCCATTTTACTGGTGAAAGTCGGCGGATTTGTTCGCTGGCTGAAACAGGATTACGCCGACATTCCGGCTCATCAAGTTGAACATTATCTCCCGCAGACACCGGTTGAAGCCCTGGAAAAAACGCCAGTGCTCCCTGCGGGAACCGTATTCAAAGGCGACAACTGAGCGCCATCATCCTAACGATAAAGGTATCCCTATGAGCAATCTGAGACCTGACTTTGTACTACCCGAAAATTTTTGCGCTAACCCACAAGAGGCGTGGACCATTCCTGCCCGTTTTTATACCGATCAGAACGCGTTTGAACACGAAAAAGAGAACGTCTTCGCCAAAAGCTGGATTTGCGTCGCTCACAGCAGCGAACTGGCGAATGCCAATGATTATGTGACGCGTGAGATCATTGGCGAAAGCATCGTGCTGGTACGCGGTCGTGATAAGGTTTTGCGCGCGTTCTATAACGTTTGCCCGCACCGTGGTCATCAGTTATTGAGCGGCGAAGGGAAAGCGAAAAATGTGATTACCTGCCCGTATCACGCCTGGGCATTCAAACTCGATGGCAACCTGGCCCATGCGCGTAACTGCGAAAACGTCGCCAATTTCGATAGCGACAAAGCGCAACTGGTTCCAGTACGTCTGGAAGAATATGCCGGATTCGTCTTCATCAACATGGACCCCAACGCCACCAGCGTAGAAGATCAGTTACCCGGTCTGGGGGCGAAAGTGCTGGAAGCCTGCCCGGAAGTCCATGACCTGAAACTGGCGGCCCGCTTTACCACCTGCACGCCTGCCAACTGGAAGAACATTGTCGATAACTATCTCGAGTGCTATCACTGTGGTCCGGCGCATCCAGGTTTCTCCGACTCCGTTCAGGTTGATCGTTACTGGCACACCATGCACGGTAACTGGACGCTGCAGTACGGTTTCGCCAAACCGTCCGAACAGTCTTTCAAATTCAAAGAGGGCACGGATGCGGCATTCCATGGTTTCTGGCTGTGGCCGTGCACGATGCTGAACGTCACCCCGATCAAAGGCATGATGACGGTCATTTATGAATTCCCGGTGGATTCTGAAACTACCCTGCAAAACTACGATATTTACTTCACCAATGAAGAGTTAACCGACGAGCAAAAATCACTGATTGAGTGGTATCGCGACGTGTTCCGTCCGGAAGATTTACGTCTGGTTGAAAGCGTACAGAAAGGGCTGAAATCGCGTGGCTATCGTGGTCAGGGGCGCATCATGGCCGACAGTAGCGGTAGCGGAATTTCCGAACACGGTATCGCCCATTTCCATAATCTGCTGGCGCAGGTGTTTAAGGACTAATGACATCGGCGGCGGTATTTTCCGCCGCTGGGCTGATTTTTGATGGAGTACAGCAATGTCAAACTACCAAATGTTTGAAGTTCAGGTGAGCCAAATTGAACCGCTTACCGAACAGGTGAAACGCTTCACGCTGGTGGCAACCGATGGCAAACCATTACCTGCATTTACCGGAGGAAGTCACGTCATTGTGCAGATGAGCGATGGTGATAACCAGTACAGCAATGCGTATTCACTGCTGAGTTCGCCGCTCGATACAACTCATTATCAGATTGCCGTTCGACTGGAAGAAAACTCGCGCGGTGGTTCGCGCTTTTTGCATCAGCAGGTGAAAGCAGGCGATCGGTTGACCATTTCGACGCCTAATAATCTGTTTGCGCTAATTCCCTCGGCCAGAAAGCATCTGTTTATCGCGGGCGGTATTGGTATTACTCCTTTCCTGTCGCACATGGCAGAGTTGCAATACAGCGACGTCGACTGGCAGTTACATTACTGCTCGCGAAATCCAGAAAGTTGCGCATTTCGTGATGAGCTAGTCCAGCATCCGCATGCCGAGAAAGTCCATTTGCATCATTCATCAACCGGAACACGACTGGAATTAGCGCGATTATTGGCGGATATCGAACCTGGCACACATGTTTATACCTGTGGCCCCGAGGCGCTAAATGAGGCGGTAAGAAGTGAAGCTGCGCGTCTGGACATCGCCACCGATACGCTGCACTTTGAGCAATTTGCTATCGAAGACAAAACCGGCGATGCATTTACGCTGGTGCTTGCCCGTTCCGGAAAAGAGTTTGTGGTGCCGGAAGAGATGACTATTTTGCAGGTTATTGAAAATAGTAAAGCAGCGAAAGTGGAATGTTTATGTCGTGAAGGGGTATGCGGAACCTGCGAAACGGCAATACTGGAAGGTGAAGCTGACCATCGGGATCAGTATTTTAGCGATGAAGAGCGTGCCAGCCAGCAAAGTATGTTGATCTGTTGTTCACGCGCGAAGGGTAAACGCCTGGTGTTGGATTTGTAGTTTGCCGAAGCCGGATGTGGCGCTGAGCGCACCCAGTCCGGCTTCGGAAGATTTTACTGTGGATATTCCTGCAATAAATTGTGTAATGCTTCCGCCATCAGCTCACCACGCCAGCCGGAAATCAGCTCCGGCAAATTGTTCTGCGGTTTCAGTTTCCAGTGCCAGTTCAGCAGCTGGTTGATTTGCCGACGCGATGCCAGCAATTCGGCGCTGATCTTGTGTGTTTCGCTCACGTCAGTAATCAGCGACTTAATCGCTTTAAACGCTTTACGATAACCCGGCATGTCCATCAGGTTAAGCATCGGCTGCGGTAAGGCCTCTTCCGGCAATGTCTGCGCTTTTTCCACCAGCGCCAGCAGCGTTTTACCGTGAAAGCGGATTTCGCTACCGGATAAGCCCAGGCTGTCCAGTTCGCCTAAACTTCCCGGCATATAACGCGCTACCGACCACAAATGCTCTTCACGCACGACAAAGTTCACCGCCAGATCGCGCTCCCGCGCCTTACGCAGTCGCCAATCGGCTAACAGTTGCAGACAGGCCAGTTGGCGTGTGCGTAACTGCCAGGCATTGGTGATATCACGCCAGGCATCTTCCGGCGCAACGACTTCCTGACGACGCATTTGCATCAGGCGGCATTCATCCAGCGCCGCAGGTAGCCAGCCGGAGGCCTCCGTTTCTACCATAAGCTTTGCGGTGATCGGTAACAGATACCAGACATCCGCCGCTGCGTATTCACACTGACGTTCAGTCAGCGGTCTGGCCAGCCAGTCGGTGCGCGATTCACTCTTGTCCAGCGTAACGCCGGAATACTCTTCCACCATGGAAGCAAAACCCCATGACATCGGGCGTCCGCAGAAGGCAGCAAGGATTTGCGTGTCAATCAGGGGTTGTGGTAATTCGCCAAAGACATTGAGGAACACTTCCAGATCTTCACTGCCTGCATGGAGAAATTTTGTGATGGACGGATCGCGCAGGATCGCTTTCAGCGGTGACCAGTCGGTGATCCCGAGAGGATCAATTAGCGCCAGATGCTCGCCATCGAAAAGTTGAATTAGACCCAGCTGCGGGTAATAGGTGCGCGTACGAACAAATTCAGTATCCAGGGCTATCGCCGGAAAGGCACGGACAGCTTCACACAAAGAAGCCAGCGCATCGTCCGTGGTAATCATTTGGTAATTCAAATTGTATTCTCTTTAGTGGGCGTCAAAAAAAACGCCGGATTAACCGGCGTCTGACGACTGACTTAACGCTCAGGCTTTATTGTCCACTTTGCCGCGCGCTTCGTCACGTAATTCTCGTCGCAAAATTTTTCCGACGTTAGATTTCGGTAACTCATCACGAAACTCCACCAGCTTCGGTACTTTGTAGCCCGTGAGCTGACGGCGGCAAAAAGTCACCAGTGACTCTTCGGTAAGCGATGGATCTTTTTTCACAACGAAGATTTTCACCGCTTCACCACTTGAGCCGGAAGGTACGCCAACAGCCGCGACTTCCTGTACGCCAGGATGCTGCATGACGACATCTTCAATCTCGTTGGGATAGACGTTAAAACCGGAAACCAGAATCATGTCTTTTTTGCGATCAACGATGCGTAAGAAACCTTCTTCGTCCATTACGGCAATGTCGCCAGTGTGTAGCCAACCGTTTTTGATGATTTCATCGGTAGCATCCGGACGCTGCCAGTAACCCAGCATCACCTGCGGTCCTTTGACACAAAGCTCACCCGGTTGACCCGGTGGTACTTCATTATCATCATCATCCACCAGTTTGGCTTCCGTCGACGGCACCGGCAAACCGATGCTACCACTATGATAATCAATATCATACGGGTTAACGCTGACCAGCGGCGCACACTCGGTCAGGCCATAACCTTCCAGCAGATACTGTCCGGTCAGTTTCACCCAACGTTCTGCCACCACTTGTTGAACAGGCATACCACCGCCTGCAGAAAGATGCAGACTGGAGAAATCCAGCTGCTGGAACTCTTTATTGTTCAGCAACGCATTGAACAAGGTGTTAACGCCGGTTATCGCGGTAAACGGATATTTCGCTAACTCTTTTACCAACCCTGGAATATCGCGCGGGTTAGTGATAAGCAGGTTCTGCCCACCCAGTTCGATAAACAGCAGGCAGTTAATGGTCAGTGCAAAAATGTGATACAGCGGCAGCGCCGTCACCACCAGCTCTTTGCCCGGATGCAACAGCGGACCATAGGTCGCGTTAACCTGTTCCAGGTTCGCCAGCATATTGCGGTGAGTCAGCATCGCGCCTTTCGCCACACCAGTGGTACCGCCGGTGTATTGCAGGAAAGCTAAATCTTCCGGCACCAGTTCGGGTTTGACGTACTGCATCCGGTAGCCGTTGTGCAGGGCGCTACGAAATGAAATGGCATCTGGCAGATGGTATTTCGGCACCAGACGCTTGATGTATTTAACAACGAAGTTGACTACCGTGCCTTTTGCCGTAGATAGCTGATCGCCCATACGGGTCAGAATTACGTGCTGAACGGCGGTTTTATCAACCACTTTTTCCAGAGTGTGGGCAAAGTTAGACACGATAACAATCGCCGATGCGCCGCTATCGTTAAGCTGATGCTCAAGTTCACGCGGGGTATACAACGGGTTAACGTTTACGACAATCATCCCGGCACGCAAAATGCCAAACAGCGCCACCGGATATTGCAATAAATTAGGCATCATCAACGCAACGCGATCGCCTTTCTTCAGTCCCAACCCTTGTTGCAAATAAGCGGCAAACGCGCGACTGCGTTCTTCCAGTTTGCGGAAGGTCATCACCTCCCCCATATTCACAAACGCGGGTTGATCGGCGTAGCGCGCGACCGACTGCTCAAACATATCTACCAGAGATTGATAACGGTCAGGGTTGATCTCCGTCGGAACGTCCGCGGGATAACGGTTAAGCCAAACCTTCTTCAATTCTTCACCTCTAAAATGCGTGTTCGTCGTCATCGCAACCCCAAATGATATACATGCCGTTAACATAATATTAACTCATCATACCAGCTTGATAATTACCCAACGAAAAGGTTGCGAAGCGCGTCACTATTTATTTTTATCTTTACCGTAAGAATGCAGAAACAGCGGACCAGCCGCTGTTTCTTTTTCTTTAAAAACAAGCAATTATTCAGTTACAACAGTTTGTACTCTCGCGGGGCCGGGATTATACCAGCCCCATCCACCGTAGCCATAGGGCCAGCCACGACCGCCATAAAACCATGGATCAATCGGCTGAGGCGGCATAATCACCTGCTGGGTTAAATGCCAACGTTTGTAACCCGTTACCTGCATCACCATAAATTTATAGGGCGTGTTGCCGATTTTGCCGTCAACCGCACCGGTGATTGGCCCGACTACCGTAACCAGTTGTCCACGGAAATCCACCGGATCAAGAAAACCGTTCACATCGGCATAAATGCGCCCGCGTGAAGGTTCTCCCAAAGTTGGTCTGGCTCCGCTGTCGAGCGGTACGGTAGCAATTTCCAGGCGGGTTTTCCCTTGCTGGTTTTGTACCGCAACCACTTTGCCACCAAAGCGTGCCTCCTGACCAACGTACAGCTGCGGCGCACTCATCACCCGAACTAAATCTTGTTGCGGCGTGGGACTGTTGCCTTTAATGGCGTCCGGCACAGTGACACAACCGCTCAGCATTAGCGCAAACGTACCTGCCAGTATGCCTTTGATAACATTCTTTTGAACCGCCATGATGCGACTCCTTTTTTTCTCAGGGCATACTCTTAAGATTCATTCTTTGCCCGGAAGTTTCTTCCATGCGACGTTGTTACGTAAATAAACCGGTTCGGCATGTTCCACCGCCACCGTTTTACCCTCGGCAAACATCTGACAAGCAATCGGCAGCATATCTTCTGCAGCGGGCAGTAACACATCGCCATCGCGCAGGGCCAACCCGCTCTCTTTACCGAGATCCGGCCAGGCTTGCCAGCCCGTACCCACGGTTACCCATTCGCCGGAAAGCTGTTGCAACCGTTCATGAACGAGTTCTGGTTTCAGTACGGCTTCTGTTTCTTCGCCGTGCCAGATACCGTTTTCATCACGCTGATATTCGGCCCAGTAAACTTCCCCCATTCGCGCGTCAATGGCTGCCAGCACGCGGGTTGCGCCGTTTTTGCGCCACGCCCCTTGCGCCATCGTCATTAGCGTGGAGACGCCAATCATCGGTAATTCCGCGCCAAGCGCCAGCCCTTGCGCAATGCCAATACCAATGCGCACGCCGGTAAAGCTACCGGGGCCGCGCCCGTAAGCCAGAGCATTTATGTCCGTCAGGGAAATTCCGCTGGTGGTCAGGATATCCTGCACCATCGGTAAGATTCGTTGAGTATGTTCACGAGGGCAAAGCTCAAAATGAGCGTTGACAGTACCGTCGTTCCACAGGGCGACAGAGCAGGCCTCTGTCGCGGTATCGATAGCCAGAATTCGCATGGGTCTTCGTGCTTAGATCAATAAAAAGGCGCGCATCATACCATACTCCATCACAAATTACCTGGAGGATGGTATCGCAAGGAAACGAACCGCACGGGCAATGTCACGGGTGCGCGGCGCTGGCGGCAGACTGGCGAGAAACGTCGCGCCGTAAGGGCGCATCACCAGCCGATTGTCGCAAATCACCAAAACCCCTCGATCGTCGGCGTCGCGAATCAGTCGCCCTACCCCCTGCTTGAGAGTAATGACCGCATCCGGCAGCTGTACTTCATCGAACGGGTCGCCTCCGCGCAAACGGCAATCTTCCATGCGCGCTTTTAATAGTGGATCATCCGGTGAGGTAAACGGCAACTTGTCGATAATCACCAATGACAATGTATCGCCACGCACATCCACCCCTTCCCAGAAGCTGCTGGTTGCCACAAGCAGCGCGTTACCGGCGCTGACAAATTGCTGCAACAGTTGCCCTTTGCTAGTTTCCCCCTGCAACAAAACGGGAAGCGTCATGGTAGCGCGGAACTGCTCGGCCAGATCGCGCATCATGGCGTGCGAGGTACAAAGCATAAAACAACGACCGTTGTTAGCTTCGATGATCGGTCGCAACATTGCCGCCAGTTGCCGTGCGGAGCCCGGTTGATTGGTTTGCGGCAGGTTGCGCGGCACACAGAGTAACGCCTGGCGGCTGTAATCAAACGGGCTGGGTAACAGCAACGACTCCGCCTGTTCGATGCCAAGCCGCGAGGTGAAATGATGCAGATCGTCGTTCACCGACAGCGTTGCTGAGGTAAAGATCCAGCTACCGGGTTTTTGCGCCATTAACTCTTTGAATTTATCCGCCACGCTGAGCGGCGTGAGTGCCAGAGTAAAATGGCGCGAAGTGCATTCGTACCAGTAGCTGTAGCCCGGCTGATTGATCTCTTTTAGCCGTTTAAGCCGCGTACGATAAAGTGTGGCGCGTTCAAATGCCGCATCCAGCAAGGCGGAACGCCCCAGCGACAGTTTCGCCACGTCATAACAAAGTTCCAGGGTGTCATCGAGCAGTAAAAATGCTCGCTGAATTTGCGGATTAGCTAACAGTTCGCGCAGGTTGCCACGATAACCTGGCTCACCTAATTGAAGGCGAAAATCCTGCGCGCTCTGGGCAAGGCGGTCGGCGCACTTTTGTAACTGCTGGGTGTCTTTTAATTCGGTGCGGTAGGCGATGGTGATGTCTTTTGCCAGGTCGAGCAGTTGTCGACTGGAGAGTGACTGACCAAAATACTGGCTGGCAATGTCAGGCAGTTGGTGGGCTTCGTCGAAGATCATCACGTCAGCTTCCGGGATCAGTTCGCCAAATCCACTCTCTTTCACCACCATATCCGCCAGAAAGAGATGATGGTTTACCACCACCACATCGGCGTCCATCGCTTTTTTGCGTGCTTTGACCACAAAGCAATCTTTATACATCGGGCAGTCGCTGCCAAGGCAGTTGTCGTTGGTGCTGGTGACCAGCGGCCACGCCTGTGAATCTTCCGCCACGCTGACGCAGGTGCTGATATCACCATCGACTGTTTGATTAGACCAGGAGCGCAGCAGGATCACATCGCTTAAAATTTGTACCGGTAGATCGCCACCCGCCAGCGCCTGCTGTTCGAGACGTTCGAGGCAGAGGTAGTTAGAGCGCCCTTTCAGCAACGCCACGTTGCCCGTGTATTTCAACGCCTTTGAGACCGTTGGCAAATCGCGGCTGTAGAGCTGATCCTGCAACGCTTTTGAGCCGGTCGAGATAATGACTTTCTTTTTCGCCCGTAGCGCAGGGGCCAGGTAAGCGTAGGTTTTGCCCGTACCGGTTCCGGCTTCCACCACCAGCGGCTGGCTTTTTTCTATCGCCTGGGTGACGGCTACCGCCATCTGACGCTGTGGTTCTCGCGGCTTAAAGCCTGGTATCGCTTTCGCCAGCTGACCGTCTGGTGCAAAATCGTCCGTCACACTACCCCCTGTTGATTTGAACAGGGATTATGTCAGGATGAGGGCGCTTTCGCCAGCAGGACCGCCACGATAATTAAGGAGAGCAAGGATGCAACTTAGCGCCGCTGAACAGAGCCTGGTCGAACGGATTAAGCAAAAAATCCCCCGCATTTCGTCAGGCGATCCAAACTGCGCCTTATTTGGTGCCAAACAGTGGAAATACCAATGGCCGCCTGCAGTCAGTGAAGAGACGCTCCTTGCCTTTGAGCAGCAATCTGGCGTTTCGCTGCCGCGCGTCTACCGCATTTTTCTGCGTTACATAGCCAATGGCGGCCCATGTTATGGTTATGGTTTATGGCCTATTGAACAATGCCCGGTACAGGGTTTACTGCCGGTCGACAATATGCTTCCCCTGCGTTTGACGCAGCTTGATATTCAACAGGTCCAGGCGATTGCGGTTTCCGATGAGGGCAATCACCCTGTTTACAACGGGCTGCTGCAAATTGGTTGCAATGGTATTTACCTAGTGGTTACCGGGCAATATAGAGGGCGACTACTGCGTTCCTCATTTGACTCGGATTTTCCTGTAACCAGCGAAACGTTTCAGTTTCTGTATGACGCCGATTTTCTCAGTTGGTATGAACGCTGGCTTGACGAGATCGTTGCCGGGATGGATATGGAAACTTTCGGCACCGATGTCCCCGGCAGTCAGGCGCAATTGCGTACGCTTTTCATGGCGACCCAAAACAACGATGCCCTCTCATCGCTGGCGCGTTTTCCGCTTGCCGAGCCGGAAACACTGGCGCTTTGGGAGTCTGTTTGTCGCACGGATAAAGATCCTGCACCCGGGAATATTGCCCTGAAAGCGCTGATTAATGCGCGAGCAGAATGTGTTCCGGAGATCGTTCATCTTCATCTGTCCATGCCCGGTGCGTATCAAGATAACGCCGTGCAGTTGTTGCTACGCCTTGCCGATAAAAAGGGCTTCCCGCTGGCGCTGTTTACCCGGCAACTGGTACGACATTTAGCGGAAGTGACGGATGTCACGACGTTCGCTGAAGCGGTGCAACTGATCCAGCAAAGCGAATTTAATTGCTGCGAAACTTTTGCTCCGATCTTTCAACATGTCAGTTGGAAGAACGTTCTCTGGCTAACATGGGGAATAACGCAGGCGAAAGATTTTGCGACTCAGGACTGGCATGTGGCGTTGTTTGAACCGTTATTCAAACATCCGGATAGTGAAATCTGTAAACAGGCAATTTATGCCCTGTTTGGCGTTCGCGATCCCCGCGTGCCCGCATGGGTTGACTACGCCGCAATGCGTTTTCCCGATTTAACCTCGCTGCGCCACGATTATTATCGCCGCACCTGGGAGGTTGAAGAATGACGTTAGCGTGCGATTATGGCAGTCTTAGCACTAAATTTTGCATATTAAGGAGAATAAAATGACCATTACCCGTATCGACGCCGAAGCCCGCTGGTCTGATGTCGTGATCCACAACAACACTCTCTACTATACGGGTGTGCCGGAAAACCTTGACGCCGATGCTTTTGAGCAAACTGCGAATACGCTGGCGCAGATTGACGCCGTGCTGGAAAAACAGGGCAGCAATAAATCGAGCATTCTGGATGCCACCATTTTCCTGGCTGATAAAAACGACTTCGCGGCGATGAATAAAGCGTGGGATGCCTGGGTTGTCGCGGGTCATGCGCCGGTGCGCTGCACGGTACAAGCGGGACTGATGAATCCACAGTATAAAGTTGAAATTAAGATTGTTGCTGCGGTTTAAGTTATTCCAGGGCAGAAAATAACCAGATAATACTGACCGATTTTGCTGGATTCGGTCAGTACTTCGCGACCCCACTCTGTTATCCCTCGTTCCGGGCGCAATAAAACAGGCTTAAATTGTGTCGCGCCTCACTGCGTTCGGCAAAAAACACAGATGTCAACAGACTAGCGCATGATAGAGGTTTATAATCCCTTTGATCTTAGAGGCAATTTGAGGTCATATAGACTTATTGATTACGTGGTTAATTTTAAGGATAAGAATATGCCTGCTGTAATAGATAAAGCCCTGGATTTCATTGGTGCCATGGATATCTCAGCATCAACACCAAGTTCTATGAATGAAAGCACTGCAAAGGGAATCTTTAAATGTCTGAAAGATTTGGGAGTACCCGCGAGTGCCGACGTCATCATTGCGCGAGGGAACGAGGAAGGATGGAATCCTGAGTTCACACAGAAAATGGTTGGTTGGGCAAAAAAAATGGAGTCTGGTGAACGCGTGGTGATTAAAAATCCGGAATATTTTACGTCATATATGCATGACGAACTCAAAGCGCTGGTATAGTTTAACTCTCTATCAGCAGAAATCGACATGGACGCTTTCATCTATAACAGAAAAGCGTCCATTTTTTCGCCAATATACAACTCACTTGTTCTTCTTTTTTATCAGTGCGTCCATTGTAATCTCGGGTGCAAGAAGCACAGGGATAGTACAGACGTATCAATAAAACATCGACGGCGCGATCTCCCCATAATAGAGTTCTCTTTCAGTCTTTACCAAAACCCATTTTCCGCGCATCTTCCTGAAAATCGGGGCGATTTGTTGCCCATCAGGCTGTGTAAATACCACATCATCATATTTTTTAAATCGCTGTCCGTCTTGCCTGAATACAGAAAAGGCATAAGGTTGTTGATAGCCGTTATCAGCAATGATCCACGGTAAACAAACAGCAAAAGAACTCATCCCTTCAACGGGAATTTCATATCGTGTGAAGGTATTGTTTTTGATATGAACAAGTTCATAATCCGTATAATAATAAAACCAGACTGATGTCGCATTTTCAACATTTAAGGCATAACAATCAAAAATACAACACTCATTCTGTTCCCATAAAACATTACCGTAGAGATCATATTTTGCCAGGCCGTTTTGTCCCATAGGGATCTGCCAGCCATAATTTCCAAAGACACCTTCATCAAAGTAGCTTACCCATATTTCACCCTTTTCTGTAACACTTACATCCTCGATACCATCGCCCAATGTAAATCGCCGTACCAGTCTTCCATCCATGGTGTAAATGGCTGCATTTTTCTCCCCCTCGCCATTTTCAAACCGGCTCCGGGCACCTACTAATAAAATATGTTGGTTGTCAATAATCTGTACTTTGTGGAAATTATAAGTATCCTGAATATTAATCGTTTTCGCATAATGGGGTTTTCTTCCATATAATGTAATATACCAGGTTCTTTCCTCCGTTATTGTCGAAACAAACATTCCCTGGATACGTTCAGGTATCTGATCCACTTCCAGTACAGATATTTGCCCATTAAAACTGAGGGAACAAGAAACAAATTCACCGCAAGGCTGATAGCTCATTGCGGTTAAAGGAATATTTATCATTCACTACCTCCTGTATTATGATTTATTATTTTTATCAATAAATCATCCGTGAAAAAATTTACTTAAGTATGTATTACGGCTTTAAATATGACACGGAAACAGCCCATTGCAATAACAGGACCATAATACCTTCACCGCCCAGGATTGCTGATCCCCCATGACCATACGTTTGCTAATCAACTCAATATCATCAGATATTCTGGCGGAAATATCACTGTTTCCCGTTATACGAAAAGCTAATTTAAAATATCTCTCACGTAATGTATCTATTAGGTTAATCACTTCTTCAGAAAAGGCTCCTCGCTGGACGGCATTAAACTCACACATCCAGCGTTCATCAAATTGCGAGTCGTCCCTGAGATCCAGTGCGCTATCAACATTGAGTTGACTTAAAAAAGCAAAAAAATCCGGTTCCTCCAGGGCGGCTTTCACGCCCACCAACGCCACCAGACTTCCATAATAAATTCCCTCTCATACTTACGACCTGACGCATAACGTTACTCGTCTTCATCCTCAAAACGCGCCACGATTCGCTCGCCGGAATGGTTGGCACGCAGCTCTTCTGCCACCAACGCGATTGCCTGGCCGCTGCTCATCCCTTGTGCCATCAGCTCCTGGATCCGCTCGACGGCTTTTTGCTGCTGTTCATGGGTGAGTGAAGGTAAACCTGCAAACATTGTTAACTCCTGCTAAATTGTTAGCGCTAATTATTTCATGCTACCCGGCACATAGCCAGTAGAGTCAGGACTGATGAAGACGTTATCTCCCGCTGTGATTACTTTACCCTGGCGTCAGGACGCCGCTGAATTTTATTTCTCCCGCTTAAGTCACCTGCCGTGGGCGATGCTTTTACACTCCGGCTATGCCGATCATCCATATAGCCGCTTTGATATTGTGGTCGCCGAGCCGATTTGCACTTTAACCACTTTCGGTAAAGAAACCGTTGTTAGTGAAAGCGAAAAACGCACAACGACCACTGATGACCCGCTACAGGTGCTCCAGCAGGTGCTGGATCGCGCAGACATTCGCCCAGCGCATAACGAAGATTTGCCATTTCAGGGCGGCGCGCTGGGGTTGTTTGGCTACGATCTAGGCCGCCGTTTTGAGTCACTGCCAGAAATTGCGCAGCAAGATATCGTTCTGCCGGATATGGCTGTGGGTATCTACGACTGGGCGCTCATTGTCGACCACCAGCGTCAAACAGTTTCTTTGCTGAGTCATAATGATGTCAATGCCCGTCGGGCCTGGCTGGAAAGCCAGCAATTCTCGCCGCAGGAAGATTTCACGCTCACTTCCGACTGGCAATCCAATATGACCCGCGAGCTGTACGGCGAAAAATTTCGCCAGGTACAGGAATATCTGCACAGCGGTGATTGCTATCAGGTGAATCTCGCCCAGCGTTTCCATGCGACCTATTTTGGCGATGAATGGCAGGCATTCCTTCAGCTTAATCAGGCCAACCGCGCGCCATTTAGCGCTTTTTTACGTCTTGAACAGGGCGCGATTTTAAGCCTTTCGCCAGAGCGGTTTATTCTTTGTGATAATAGTGAAATCCAGACCCGCCCGATTAAAGGCACGCTACCACGCCTGCCCGATCCTCAGGAAGATAGCAAACAAGCAGAAAAACTGGCGAACTCAGCGAAAGATCGTGCCGAAAATCTGATGATTGTCGATTTAATGCGTAATGATATCGGTCGTGTTGCCGTAGCAGGTTCGGTAAAAGTACCAGAGCTGTTCGTGGTGGAACCCTTCCCTGCCGTGCATCATCTGGTCAGCACCATAACGGCGCAACTACCAGAACAGTTACACACCAGCGATCTGCTGCGCGCAGCTTTTCCTGGTGGCTCAATAACTGGAGCACCGAAAGTACGGGCTATGGAAATTATCGACGAACTGGAACCGCAGCGACGCAATGCCTGGTGCGGCAGCATTGGCTATTTGAGCTTTTGCGGCAACATGGATACCAGCATTACTATCCGCACGCTGACTGCCATTAACGGACAAATATACTGCTCTGCGGGCGGTGGAATTGTCGCCGATAGCCAGGAAGAAGCGGAATATCAGGAAACTTTAGATAAAGTTAATAAGATATTACGCCAACTGGAGAAGTAAGACGTGGAATACCGTAGCCTGACGCTTGATGATTTTTTATCGCGTTTTCAACTTTTGCGCCCGCAAATTAACCGGGAAACCCTAAATCATCGTCAGGCTGCCGTGTTAATCCCCATCGTCCGTCGACCGCAACCGGGGTTGTTGCTGACTCAGCGTTCGATTCATCTGCGTAAACACGCCGGACAAGTGGCATTCCCTGGAGGTGCAGTCGATGACACGGACACATCAGTTATCGCCGCCGCGCTGCGCGAAGCTGAAGAAGAGGTCGCTATACCGCCTTCCGCCGTTGAAGTTATCGGCGTGCTGCCGCCCGTCGATAGCGTAACTGGCTACCAGGTAACCCCGGTGGTCGGCATTATCCCGCCCGATCTACCGTATCGCGCCAGTGAAGATGAAGTCTCCGCTGTGTTTGAAATGCCGCTCGCCCAGGCATTACATCTGGGTCGTTATCACCCTTTAGATATCTACCGCCGTGGCGATTCACATCGGGTATGGCTGTCCTGGTATGAACAGTATTTTGTATGGGGAATGACCGCAGGCATAATTCGTGAGCTGGCGCTGCAAATTGGTGTGAAACCCTGACTATACTTATCTTTACATCTACAAAACACTACTTGAGACAATCATCGCAATATTAGTTAAATCGCGGTTTTTGATTAGTTTAATTCATGTGAATAGTTAAGCCAGTCGCCGCGTTCCCTCTTACACTATGCGCTGTTATTCGTTCGTTACTGGAAGTCCAGTCACCTTGTCAGGAGTATTATCGTGATTAGTCTATTCGACATGTTTAAGGTGGGGATTGGTCCCTCATCTTCCCATACCGTAGGGCCTATGAAGGCGGGTAAACAGTTCGTCGATGATCTGGTCGAAAAAGGCTTACTGGATAGCGTTACTCGCGTTGCCGTGGACGTTTATGGTTCACTGTCGCTGACGGGTAAAGGCCACCACACCGATATCGCCATTATTATGGGTCTTGCAGGTAACGAACCTGCCACCGTGGATATCGACAGTATTCCCGGTTTTATTCGCGACGTAGAAGAGCGCGAACGTCTGCTGCTGGCACAGGGACGGCATGAAGTGGATTTCCCGCGCGACAACGGGATGCGTTTTCATAACGGCAACCTGCCGCTGCATGAAAACGGTATGCAAATCCACGCCTATAACGGCGATGAAGTCGTCTACAGCAAAACTTATTATTCCATCGGCGGCGGTTTTATCGTCGATGAAGAACACTTTGGTCAGGATGCCGCCAACGAAGTGAGCGTGCCGTATCCGTTCAAATCTGCCACCGAACTGCTCGCGTACTGTAATGAAACCGGCTATTCGCTGTCTGGTCTCGCTATGCAGAACGAACTGGCGCTGCACAGCAAGAAAGAGATCGACGAGTATTTCGCGCATGTCTGGCAAACCATGCAGGCATGTATCGATCGCGGGATGAACACCGAAGGCGTACTGCCAGGCCCGCTGCGCGTGCCGCGTCGTGCGTCGGCCCTGCGCCGGATGCTGGTTTCCAGCGATAAACTGTCTAACGATCCGATGAATGTCATTGACTGGGTAAACATGTTTGCGCTGGCAGTTAACGAAGAAAACGCCGCTGGTGGTCGTGTGGTAACTGCGCCAACCAACGGTGCTTGTGGCATTGTTCCGGCAGTGCTGGCTTATTATGACCACTTTATTGAATCGGTTAGCCCGGACATCTATACCCGTTACTTTATGGCTGCGGGCGCGATTGGTGCACTGTATAAAATGAACGCCTCTATTTCCGGTGCGGAAGTCGGTTGCCAGGGCGAAGTGGGTGTTGCCTGTTCAATGGCTGCTGCGGGCCTTGCCGAGCTGTTGGGCGGTAGCCCGGAACAGGTTTGTGTGGCAGCGGAAATTGGCATGGAGCACAACCTCGGTCTGACCTGTGACCCTGTTGCAGGGCAAGTTCAGGTGCCGTGCATTGAACGTAACGCCATTGCGTCAGTCAAGGCGATTAACGCCGCGCGGATGGCCCTGCGTCGCACCAGCGCGCCGCGCGTCTCGCTGGATAAAGTTATCGAAACGATGTACGAAACCGGTAAAGACATGAACGCCAAGTACCGCGAAACGTCTCGTGGTGGTCTGGCAATTAAAGTCCAGTGTGACTAATACTTTATCCTCGCCCATCTGCAACGGATGGGCGAATTTATCCCCGCTTTCTCGTCTGCTGTAATTTTCCCCACTACACTTCCACTGTTGCGTCAGGCGTTTGTCGCCATACGCTTACAGGGTGGCCCGCATGCAAAAAGCACAACGGATCATTAAAACCTATCGCCGTAATCGAATGATTGTTTGTACGATTTGTGCACTCGTTACGCTCGCTTCGACCCTGAGCGTGCGATTTATTTCACAGCGTAACTTAAATCAACAACGGGTAGTACAATTCGCCAATCACGCTGTAGAGGAATTAGATAAAGTACTGCTTCCCCTACAGGCAGGTAGCGAAGTCTTACTTCCGCTAATTGGTCTGCCCTGCTCTGTCGCCCATTTGCCATTACGTAAACAGGCGGCAAAACTCCAAACTGTGCGATCCATTGGCCTGGTGCAAGACGGCACACTTTATTGCTCCAGCATTTTTGGTTATCGCAATGTGCCCGTCGTGGACATTCTGGCTGAACTTCCTGCACCGCAACCACTTTTACGACTGACGACCGACCATGCCCTGATTAAAGGCAGTCCGGTTTTGATTCAATGGACGCCTGCAGCGGGCAGTAGCAATGCTGGGGTCATGGAGATGATCAACATCGACTTACTGGCGGCAATGCTGCTTGAGCCACAACTGCCGCAAATCAGTAGCGCCAGCCTGACGGTGGACGATCGGCATTTGCTCTATGGTAATGGGCTGGTAGATTCCCTTCCGCAACCTGAAGACAATGAAAACTATCATGTTTCTTCGCAACGCTTTCCTTTTACCATTAACGTTAATGGTCCGGGGGCTACGGCGCTGGCATGGCACTATCTTCCAACACAATTACCGCTGGCGGTGCTGCTAAGTTTACTTGTGGGCTATATCGCCTGGCTGGCGACCGCTTACCGGATGAGTTTTTCCCGTGAAATCAATCTGGGCCTGGCGCAACATGAGTTCGAATTGTTCTGCCAGCCTTTGCTTAATGCGCGCAGCCAGAAATGTATTGGTGTAGAGATTTTGCTGCGCTGGAACAATCCACGTCAGGGATGGATTTCACCGGATGTGTTTATTCCTATCGCGGAAGAACATCATTTAATTGTGCCACTGACCCGCTATGTGATGGCAGAAACCATCCGTCAGCGGCATGTTTTCCCAATGAGTAGTCAGTTTCATGTTGGCATTAACGTCGCACCCAGCCATTTTCGCCGTGGTGTGCTGATAAAAGATCTCAATCAGTACTGGTTTAGCGCTCACCCGATTCAGCAACTGATCCTCGAAATCACCGAACGCGATGCCTTACTGGATGTTGATTATCGGATTGCCCGCGAGCTGCATCGTAAAAACGTCAAACTGGCGATTGATGACTTCGGCACCGGCAACAGTTCATTTTCCTGGCTTGAAACATTACGTCCTGACGTGCTGAAAATTGATAAGTCATTTACCGCAGCTATAGGTTCTGACGCGGTTAACTCGACGGTGACCGATATCATCATCGCACTGGGGCAAAGACTGAATATTGAACTGGTGGCGGAGGGTGTGGAAACACAAGAACAGGCGAAGTATTTGCGCCGTCATGGCGTGCATATTTTGCAAGGGTATTTGTACGCACAGCCGATGCCGCTACGTGATTTTCCCAAATGGCTGGCGGGCAGCCAACCGCCGCCCGCCCGGCATAATGGACATATAACACCCATTATGCCATTACGTTAACACTTACTCATCTTCATCGTGCGCCGGTTGCTCTTTAACAATGCGGACCAGATCAACACGATAATCATTAGCTTCAATGATGGTAATATGCAGTGGCCCAACATCAATCACATCTCCCACACGCGGAATGTGACCATTTGCCGAGATCACCAGGCCCGCGACCGTCGCGATATCATCGTCATCGGCAAGGTGTTCAACATCAAGCGCCTGCTGCAAGGCATGCAAATCTGTACCGCCTTTTACCAGCCAGCCGTCACCGTCGGTAATGATTTCCGGCGTTTCATCAGCGTCCGGGAATTCACCCGCAATGGCTTCCAGCACATCCAGCGGCGTGACCAGGCCTTGTACCACGCCAAACTCGTTGGTCACGATAACAAAGCTCCCGCGAGCACGACGCAGCACGCCCAGCAGGTTGATCGGGTCGAGGGTTTCCGGAACGATAATTGCCGGAGACGCCGAAGCAATCGCCGCCACATCAACGCCCTCTTCCAGCGCCACCAGCAGTTCTTTGGCACGTACGATACCGATGATTTCATCCAGTTCACCGCGACATACCGGGAACAGACTGTGCGGTGAAGAGAGCAGCTGCTCACGGATTTCATCCACCCCGAGATTAGCGTCAACCCAACTTATTTCACCGCGCGGCGTCATGATCCCGCGCAGAGAACGCGACGCCAGCGTCAGTACGCCGTTAATCATGTAACGTTCTTCTTCGGCAAACGCACCTTCCGGTACCGGGATAGGCATCGGGTTATCGGCATCGTGCTGAACATTGGCCTGACGTTTCCCCCCCATCAAACGCAGGATGGCATCGGCAGTACGCGCACGCAGCGGCAAAGTCGACTGGTGACGAATAAAGTTGCGACGCGCAATCTGGTTAAACACTTCGATGATGATCGAGAAGCCAATCGCGGCATACAGGTAACCTTTCGGAATGTGGAAACCGAAACCTTCTGCCACCAGACTCAGACCAATCATTAACAGGAAGCTCAGACAGAGCACCACTACCGTTGGATGCTGATTAACAAATCGCGTCAGCGGTTTCGATGCCAGCAACATGACCGCCATCGCAATCACTACCGCCGCCATCATCACTGGCAGATGGTTAACCATCCCTACTGCCGTAATTACCGCATCCAACGAGAAGACGGCGTCAAGGATGACGATCTGTGTGACGACCACCCAGAAACTGGCGTAGCCTTTACCGTGGCCGGAATCATGATCGCGGTTTTCCAGCCGTTCATGCAGTTCGGTTGTCGCTTTAAACAGCAAGAATATCCCCCCGAACAACATAATCAGGTCGCGTCCGGAGAAGGAGAAATCCATGACGGTAAAGAGCGGTTTGGTCAGCGTGACCATCCATGAAATCAGCGACAGCAGCCCCAGACGCATAATCAGCGCCAGTGATAATCCCAGCAAACGCGCTTTATCACGTTGTTTTGGCGGCAGTTTGTCAGCAAGAATGGCGATGAAGACCAGGTTATCGATACCCAGCACAATTTCGAGAACAACAAGCGTGAGTAGCCCCGCCCAAATTGAGGGGTCCATTAAGAATTCCATGACAAGCTCCTGCTTAAGGAATAGCTATTCGGCGCCAGAAATAATGCAGGCGTAACGACAAAAGGCAAACGAAAGGTGCGGCATAAAGTGCCAGAAAAGCAGGCGTTAAAAGGCCTGATGCTGAAATGACGTCGGTGACGATCCATACTGCGGGCTACTGCCCTATACTCCATGGTTGTTAAACGGGAGTTAAACATATCAGAGACACATCTGATTTGGCAAAGATTTACCTTCCTTTGCAAACGAATGTGACAAGGATATTTTACCTTTCGAAATTTCTGCTAATCGAAAGTTAAATTACGGATCTTCATCACATAAAATAATTTTTTCGATATCTAAAATAAATCGCGAAACGCAGGGGTTTTTGGTTGTAGCCCTTATCTGAATCGATTCGATTGTGGACGACGATTCAAAAATACATCTGGCACGTTGAGGTGTTAACGATAATAAAGGAGGTAGCAAGTGACCATTGCTATTGTTATAGGCACACATGGTTGGGCTGCAGAGCAGTTGCTTAAAACGGCAGAAATGCTGTTAGGCGAGCAGGAAAACGTCGGCTGGATCGATTTCGTTCCAGGTGAAAATGCCGAAACGCTGATTGAAAAATACAACGCTCAGTTGGCAAAACTCGACACCACTAAAGGCGTGCTGTTTCTCGTTGATACATGGGGAGGCAGCCCGTTCAACGCTGCCAGCCGCATTGTCGTCGACAAAGAGCATTATGAAGTCATTGCAGGCGTTAACATTCCAATGCTCGTGGAAACGTTAATGGCCCGTGATGATGACCCAAGCTTTGATGAACTGGTGGCTCTGGCAGTAGAAACAGGCCGTGAAGGCGTGAAAGCACTGAAAGCCAAACCGGTTGAAAAAGCCGCGCCAGCACCCGTTGCCGCAGCACCAAAAGCGGCTCCAACTCCGGCAAAACCAATGGGACCAAACGACTACATGGTTATTGGCCTTGCGCGTATCGACGACCGTCTGATTCACGGTCAGGTCGCCACCCGCTGGACTAAAGAAACCAATGTCTCCCGTATTATTGTTGTTAGTGATGAAGTGGCTGCGGATACCGTTCGTAAGACACTGCTCACCCAGGTTGCACCTCCGGGCGTAACAGCGCACGTGGTTGATGTCGCCAAAATGATTCGCGTCTACAACAACCCGAAATATGCTGGCGAACGCGTAATGCTGTTATTTACCAACCCTACAGATGTAGAGCGTCTCGTTGAAGGCGGCGTGAAAATCACCTCTGTTAACGTTGGTGGTATGGCATTCCGTCAGGGTAAAACCCAGGTGAATAACGCGGTTTCGGTTGATGAAAAAGATATCGAGGCGTTCAAGAAACTGAATGCGCGCGGTATTGAGCTGGAAGTCCGTAAGGTTTCCACCGATCCGAAACTGAAAATGATGGATCTGATCAGCAAAATCGATAAGTAACGTATTGTGTTGATTATCACTCAGTTTTCACACTTAAGTCTTACGTAAACAGGAGAAGTACAATGGAGATTACCACTCTTCAAATTGTGCTGGTATTTATCGTAGCCTGTATCGCAGGTATGGGATCAATCCTCGATGAATTTCAGTTTCACCGTCCGCTAATCGCGTGTACCCTGGTGGGTATCGTTCTTGGCGATATGAAAACCGGTATTATTATCGGTGGTACGCTGGAAATGATCGCGCTGGGCTGGATGAACATCGGTGCTGCAGTTGCGCCTGACGCCGCTCTGGCTTCTATCATTTCTACCATTCTGGTTATTGCAGGTCATCAGAGCATTGGTGCGGGTATCGCACTGGCAATCCCTCTGGCTGCTGCAGGTCAGGTACTGACCATCATCGTTCGTACTATTACCGTTGCTTTCCAGCACGCTGCGGATAAGGCTGCAGATAACGGCAACCTGACAGCGATTTCCTGGATCCACGTTTCTTCTCTGTTCCTGCAAGCAATGCGTGTGGCTATTCCAGCCGTCATCGTTGCGCTGTCTGTTGGTACCAGCGAAGTACAGAACATGCTGAATGCGATTCCGGAAGTGGTAACCAATGGTCTGAATATCGCCGGTGGCATGATCGTGGTGGTTGGTTATGCGATGGTTATCAACATGATGCGTGCTGGCTACCTGATGCCGTTCTTCTACCTCGGCTTCGTAACCGCAGCATTCACCAACTTTAACCTGGTTGCTCTGGGTGTGATTGGTACTGTTATGGCAGTGCTCTACATCCAACTTAGCCCGAAATACAACCGCGTAGCCGGTGCGCCTGCTCAGGCAGCTGGTAACAACGATCTCGATAACGAACTGGACTAACAGGTGAGCGAAATGGTTGATACAACTCAAACTACCACCGAGAAAAAACTCACTCAAAGTGATATTCGTGGCGTCTTCCTGCGTTCTAACCTCTTCCAGGGTTCATGGAACTTCGAACGTATGCAGGCACTGGGTTTCTGCTTCTCTATGGTACCGGCAATTCGTCGCCTCTACCCTGAGAACAACGAAGCTCGTAAACAAGCTATTCGCCGTCACCTGGAGTTCTTTAACACCCAGCCGTTCGTGGCTGCGCCGATTCTCGGCGTAACCCTGGCGCTGGAAGAACAGCGTGCTAATGGCGCAGAGATCGATGACGGTGCTATCAACGGTATCAAAGTCGGTTTGATGGGGCCGCTGGCTGGTGTAGGCGACCCGATCTTCTGGGGAACGGTACGTCCGGTATTTGCAGCGCTGGGTGCCGGTATCGCGATGAGCGGCAGCCTGTTAGGTCCGCTTCTGTTCTTCATCCTGTTTAACCTGGTGCGTCTGGCAACCCGTTACTACGGCGTAGCGTATGGTTACTCCAAAGGTATCGATATCGTTAAAGATATGGGTGGCGGCTTCCTGCAAAAACTGACGGAAGGGGCGTCTATTCTCGGCCTGTTTGTCATGGGGGCATTGGTTAACAAGTGGACACATGTCAACATCCCGCTGGTTGTCTCTCGCATTACTGACCAGACGGGCAAAGAACACGTTACCACTGTCCAGACTATTCTTGACCAGTTAATGCCGGGCCTGGTACCGCTACTGCTGACCTTTGCTTGTATGTGGCTGCTGCGCAAAAAAGTTAATCCGCTGTGGATCATCGTTGGCTTCTTCGTCATCGGTATCGCGGGGTATGCTTGCGGCCTGCTGGGACTGTAAGACTGTTGTACACTACCGGGGCCTTTTGGCCCCGTTTTTTTATCTGGAGGATTAATGACAATCACGGACCTGGTACTGATTCTTTTCATCGCCGCACTCCTGGCCTTCGCGATCTACGATCAGTTCATCATGCCCCGCCGTAACGGCCCCACCCTGCTGGCAATTCCTTTGCTCCGACGTGGCCGCATCGACAGCGTTATCTTCGTAGGACTGATTGTCATTCTTATCTATAACAACGTCACGAATCATGGCGCGCAAATAACGACATGGTTATTAAGTGCACTGGCTCTAATGGGGTTTTATATTTTCTGGATCCGCGTTCCGAAGATCATCTTTAAACAAAAAGGTTTTTTCTTCGCCAATGTCTGGATTGAATATAGTCGAATTAAAGCGATGAACTTGTCTGAAGATGGCGTGTTGGTGATGCAATTAGAACAGCGCCGGCTGTTAATCCGCGTTCGAAATATCGACGACCTGGAGAAAATTTATAAACTTCTTGTTTCCACTCAATAAGTTATGAATTTAGCCAAAGCTATGTTTGCTGTATTTTAAATAATCAGACATAGCTTAGGCTATATTATCCCATCCCTTATTTGTTATTTATTTTAACGTTTCATTGATATATAAATCTAAATGAAAATCGTTATCAATTAACTGCTGAAATAATATATCCCAACAGTTGTTTTATATTCTAAAAATATGTTAATGTTGCGCCCTCATTTGGGGAGTAGCCGATTTCCAGATTCCGGAAATGTACGTGTCAACATACTCGTTGCAAAACGTGGCACGTACGGACTGAACACTTTCAGTCAGGCGAGACCATATGCACATCAATCGCTATGCCTGCATGAACGCGAAAACCATCGCGGTTTGTTGTTCATGTATGCATGTTTGCTGGGGGCGATGATGTGTTTTATGGATACCCCGGTCAGGACGTTGTCATGAATATCACTGCTACTGTTCTTCTTGCGTTTGGTATGTCGATGGATGCATTTGCTGCATCAATCGGTAAAGGTGCCACCCTCCATAAACCGAAATTTTCTGAAGCGTTGCGAACCGGCCTTATTTTTGGTGCCGTCGAAACCCTGACGCCGCTGATCGGCTGGGGAATGGGCATGTTAGCCAGCCGGTTTGTCCTTGAATGGAACCACTGGATTGCGTTTGTGCTGCTGATATTCCTCGGCGGGCGAATGATTATTGAGGGTTTTCGTGGTGCAGATGATGAAGATGAAGAACCGCGCCGTCGACACGGTTTCTGGCTACTGGTAACCACCGCGATTGCCACCAGCCTGGATGCCATGGCTGTGGGTGTTGGTCTCGCCTTCCTGCAGGTCAACATTATCGCGACCGCATTGGCCATTGGTTGTGCAACCTTGATTATGTCGACATTAGGGATGATGGTTGGTCGCTTTATTGGCTCAATTATTGGGAAAAAAGCAGAAATTCTCGGCGGGTTGGTGCTGATCGGCATCGGCGTCCAGATCCTCTGGACGCACTTCCACGGTTAATAAGAACGCTGCCAGAGGTGAATATTAAAGTCCGTCTGGCAGTCGAACACTTCTTTTGCTGCCAGTGTTTGCCAGACTTCTGGCTTCGCACGCCAGGCAAACGGCGTCATCTGCAATAATGCGACGGCTTCATCACCGCGAAGACGCATCGGATAACACAACTCAGCACTCTGCTGTAATGTAAAACCTTCCAGTTGTTCTGCATGAGGTGCATGAAGATGTACTTCATTGTAAATCAGCCCCTTCAGCTCCATCAAATGTCGCGGTCCCGGCGTAGCTGTAATGACCCAACCGCCGGGCTTCACTACGCGCGCTAATTCTTCTGCTTTACACGGCGCATAGATGCGAATAATGGCGTTCATGCTGGCATCGGCAAACGGCAAACGGTGACTGGAAGCGACACAAAAAGTGACCTGCGGATAGCGTTTTGCCGCAGCTTTGATCGCCACCTTCGAGACATCCAGACCAAACGTGGTGATTTCGGGCAACGCATCGGCAAATGCGTGTGTGTAATACCCTTCACCACAGCCGATATCCAGCACCGCCGTGGCCGTTTCATCAAGCTGTTCCCGCAGTTGGGCAACAATTGCATCACGCAGCGGCTGATAATGTCCGGCATCTAAGAATGCGCGGCGTGCTTGCATCATTTCCGCGCTGTCGCCCGGATCACGAGACCGTTTATGCTGAACGGGCAGCAGATTGACATACCCTTCTTTCGCCATATCAAACTGATGTCGCTGGGGACAGATATAGCTGTTTTTTTCACGCGAGAGAGGCTGATGGCAAAGTGGACAGGAAAACGACATGACAACTCCGGCAGGATACTAAAGGCCGCAAGTGTAACGCGAATCACGCGGCGGGCAAATATCCGAACGCCAGAAGCGAAGATAAAGCAAAGTAAAAAGCCTCGCATTCGACGAGGCTTTATAGCGAGATTGAAGCGTATTCACACTTCAGATCAGTGGATTCGATCAGATAGCTGTTACGTTAACAGCTGCCGGACCTTTCTGGCCGTCCTGAATTTCGAACTCAACGTTCTGACCTTCAGCCAGAGTTTTGAAGCCATTACCCTGGATAGCGGAGAAGTGTACGAACACGTCTTTGCTGCCATCAGCCGGAGTAATGAAGCCAAAACCTTTAGACTCGTTGAACCACTTAACCTGACCTTTAATCTTTGCCATTTGAAAAATTCCTTAGATTGTTTTCTTCGCCCGCAGGCATAACATAGATAAAACTGACACATTACTGCATGAGGCACCAATATAAGGCTCGGCAGAGAAGCGGTATTCAACGTCAACGTGTTTACTCAGGACTTCTTTACTGAAAATGCCACACATAAACAGAACTGTACCTCGTTTAACCCGAAATCTGTTATCACATACAACGTTAATTATGGCAAGCCATTTTTAAACATGTCTCGATCAGACGCACAAATCTCGATACGTCTTCCACTTTTTTTGCACACTTATGCAACGGAATACGCGCCGATATATCATTGTGCTTAACCTTGCCAGTTCAGGCAGATACTTAAACTGACGTATTTTCTAACATAGTTCAATAAGTTCAGTTGTTCCAGGCCAATGGGAGAAGTTATTACATAGTGCGTGCAATATCACATTTTCTGCTATGCAATGAATAAAAAGTTATATCACTTTTTCTCATAAAACAGTCAGTTAACGGCTATCAATCACCCCAAAGAGAAGTCAATCGCCAAAGGTATTGTAAATTTAAAATAAGAAAAATTGATGAATGCGCAAAAAAATCAAGAGAGAAACGTTTCGCTAATAAATAATAACACGCTTAATCACAAATCCGATGTAAACATCCTAATAAATTAATGAGCTAAATATCTTTTTCTGATATCCCGTTACGCAAATAAATAATATGATAATTATTTGAAGTCAGACCAGAGTTTTAATTTGAAGCAGTTGCACCATGACAGTGCGTATAATCAGGATGAATTGAGTAACCCTTCAACGACGGGGTTACTCAAGATTGAGGAAGGATTACCGTTCGGCGACCAGACGAATAATATCTTCGTCTTCAACCGATTTTTGACTCTCAACGGTCTTTTTATCTTCTTTCTCAGGTTCGTTTGCTTCGCACAAACGACGTAACAGTGCATTTTGACGTTTTTGCTGATCCAGCAACGCCTCAAGCAGTTCAATCTGTTCGTTAGTTCGTGAACTGGCACGATTGATAAAAAACCACAAGATGAGCCCGATAAGAAGAACCACCACCGATACAACCAAAGACGCAATGTTCATCACGCCTGAATTTACAACTTCGTTCATTTCACCACCTCTGAGTAGAGGCGCTATTCTACCACTGCTGGAGAGGAAGAAAATCTAGTGCTGAAAAAATGATATCACCACGGGATAAACTGGTTAATGGCACAAATTCCGCTGAAAAATTGTACATCCTGATCGCACATCATGTTGAATACCTGCGCCCAAAGCAGCAAGCAAGCCAACACCACGACAACCAGAACGACCCATCGAAACTTTTTCACTCCAATCTCCGTTTCACCTACCTTATGTCATTAAACTAGCATGTGTTAGTTAAACAGCGCCTAACTATGTCGATATTCGTGCTTTTTCAGAATGAGTCGCTTGCTTCAGCGCATATTGCCGCTACGATTAAGCGAACATAAAAAGAGAAGAGGTTGTAATGCGATTCATCATTCGCACAGTTATGCTGATAGCACTGGTATGGATAGGATTATTACTCAGCGGATATGGCGTTTTGATTGGAAGCAAAGAGAATGCCGCGGGATTAGGTTTGCAATGTACCTATCTGACCGCCAGAGGCACCAGCACGGTACAATACCTGCACACTAAAAGTGGTTTTCTGGGGATAACAGATTGCCCGTTGTTACGTAAAAGCAATATTGTGGTCGATAATGGTTAAGGGTAATAAATAATCAGATTCTCACTCATAAGTAAAATATTCTTATCGCAAGTGCGTTTAATATAACGCCACCTTCAACTTTATTTTTCTCATGCTAAATAAAGAACCTGTCTGTTTGATATTCAGACAGGTTCTTACTCTCATCAGAACGGATAGTCGTGATAACCCATTTGGGCAGAAATTTTGCGCGCCGCGGTATGCAACATTGCGACATATTCCTGTAAACGCTCTTCAGAGAAACGCAACGTCGGGAAGGAGATGCTCAGACCGGCAATGACCACGCCAAAGCGATCAAATACCGGAACCGCAATGCAACGCAGTCCTTCTTCCTGCTCTTCGTTATCTTCGCCATACCCCTGCTCGCGCACCAGGTCCAGAACGGGTAATAACGCTTCTGTACTGGTGATGGTCCGTTCGGTACTGCGTTTATACTCCACGCCCTCAAGAATTTGCTTCACTTCATCGCGATCGCGCCATGCCAGCAGTACCTTACCAATCGCGGTGCTGTACAGCGGATTACGACGCCCAATCCGTGAATACATGCGCAAATTGTACATAGAGTCAATTTTGTGAATGTAAACAATACTGTCTTCATCGAGAGCACCGAGGTGGATCGTTTCTTTGGTCAGACGGGAGATCTCACGCATCTGGATATCTGCACTACGAATTAAATCGACGTTTTGTAACGCACGAGCGCCCAGTTCAAACAATTTCAGGGTCAGCGAATATTTCTCCGACTCCCCTTCCTGCGCCACATAACCCAGGGTTTTCATGGTCTGTAAAAAGCGATAAACGGTGCTTTTTGACATCATGACGCGCTGCGACAGCTCGGTTATCCCTATTTCGCGCTCTTCACCCAGCGCCTGCAAAATGCCAAAAACTTTCAGCACGGAAGATACAGAATCAGGCTGTTTATCCAGATCTGCGTTAGCCATTTATCACCTCATTGCGAGTGTTTTATAAAAATCAGAACTGTTTTTTATTATAATTTCGCACCTGGGTGGTCGCAATCCATCTTTTGCCGGTTAGTTACAATTCTGCGACATCCACCGTGAATATCAGTGCTAGAATCTTACCCCTGTTGATTATTCACCAAAGATATAAAATTCCTATGCCAAAAGTTCAGGCCGACGGCCTGCCGTTGCCCCAGCGATACGGTGCGATATTAACCATTGTGATTGGTATTTCGATGGCTGTGCTTGACGGCGCAATCGCCAACGTCGCCTTGCCAACAATCGCCACAGACCTTCATGCCACACCGGCCAGTTCCATCTGGGTAGTGAACGCCTATCAAATCGCCATTGTCATCTCCCTGCTCTCGTTTTCGTTTCTGGGCGATATGTTTGGCTATCGACGTATTTATAAATGCGGTCTGGTCGTTTTTCTGTTGTCTTCACTGTTCTGCGCCCTTTCTGATTCGCTACAAATGCTCACCCTTGCGCGTGTCATACAAGGTTTCGGCGGTGCAGCGTTGATGAGCGTTAATACCGCACTTATCCGCCTGATCTATCCACAACGTTTTCTGGGTAGAGGGATGGGCGTAAACTCGTTTATTGTTGCCGTCTCTTCTGCTGCCGGGCCGACAATTGCTGCAGCAATCCTCTCCATCGCATCCTGGAAATGGTTATTTTTAATCAACGTACCGTTGGGTATTATCGCCCTGCTTCTGGCCATGCGTTTTCTGCCACCCAATGGCTCTCGTGCCAGTAAACCCCGTTTCGACCTGCCCAGCGCCGTGATGAACGCGTTAACCTTCGGCCTGCTTATTACTGCATTGAGTGGTTTCGCTCAGGGGCAATCGCTGACGTTGATTGGCGCGGAACTGGTGGTAATGGTTGTCGTTGGTATTTTCTTTATTCGCCGCCAGCTTTCTCTTCCCGTACCGCTGCTACCGGTGGATTTACTGCGTATCCCGCTGTTTTCACTTTCTATTTGCACATCTGTTTGCTCTTTCTGCGCACAAATGCTGGCAATGGTTTCCCTGCCCTTTTACCTGCAAACCGTGCTCGGGCGTAGTGAAGTCGAAACAGGTTTACTTCTGACACCGTGGCCGTTAGCAACGATGGTGATGGCTCCGCTGGCAGGCTATTTAATTGAACGCGTACATGCAGGATTGCTGGGTGCTTTAGGGTTGTTCATCATGGCTGCGGGGCTTTTTTCCCTGGTTCTGCTGCCCGCGTCACCTGCGGATATCAATATTATCTGGCCGATGATCTTATGTGGCGCTGGATTTGGCTTATTCCAGTCACCCAATAACCACACCATTATTACCTCCGCTCCGCGCGAACGTAGCGGTGGGGCCAGTGGCATGTTAGGGACGGCTCGTCTATTGGGTCAGAGTAGTGGCGCGGCGCTGGTGGCGCTGATGCTAAATCAGTTTGGTGATAATGGTACACACGTCTCGCTGATGGCTGCGGCTATTCTGGCAGTGATTGCTGCCTGTGTCAGTGGCTTACGTATTCCCAGCCACGATCCAGGGCATAAAAAAAGCGCGTCGATCAGGACGCGCTTTTTAGTATTTACTTCATATTACTTCAGGTATTCACCCGTACGCAGAGCTTCAATACGTTTATCCAGCGGCGGGTGAGTCATGAACAACTCACTGAGCGATTTCGACTTCCCGTTAATACAGAAAGCCATCATGCTGGTTGCTTCTTGTGGTTCATAGCTGGTTTTCAGGCGTTGCAGCGCGGCAATCATTTTCTCACGACCAACCAGTTTTGCTGAACCCGCATCGGCGTGGAATTCACGGTGACGCGAGAACCACATGGTGATAATGCTCGCCAGAATACCAAACACCAGTTCCAGAACCGTTGCAACCGCAAAGTAGATCAGTGGGTTGCCGTTGCTCTCTTCACCTTCGTCACGGTTACCGCCCATGAAGCCAGCAGCCAACTGCGCCAGAATACGGGAAATAAAGATAACGAAGGTGTTCACCACGCCCTGAATCAGCGTCATGGTGACCATATCACCATTGGCGATGTGACTGATTTCGTGAGCAATTACCGCCTCAGCTTCATCCGGGCTCATGTTCTGCAGCAAACCGGTGCTGACAGCAACCAGAGAGGCATCACGGCGCGCACCGGTTGCAAAAGCGTTGATGTCCGGCGCATGGTAGATAGCCACTTGCGGCATAGCGATCCCCGCCTGACGAGCCTGGGTTGCTACAGTATTGACCAGCCAACGTTCCCTTTCGTTACGCGGTTGCTCGATCACTTCCCCGCCAACAGATCGTAATGCCATCCATTTGGACATCAGAAGCGAAACGAAGGAACCACCAAAACCGAACAGCAAGGCCATGATCATCAGCCCCTGAACGCTGCTCGACTGTATCCCTGTCAGGCTCAGTACCAGCCCGAAAACGACCATTACGGCCAGGTTCGTTAGCAGGAAGAGCGCGATTCGCATCATAATTTTCTTTTTACCTCAGTTTAACAAAACGCAATATGCGATACCCACATCGTATGGGTTACGCGACTATTTTCAAGTCTGGATAGTGCGTAAGTCACCAGAAAGACACAACTTTACATTTTGTAGCATCTGATTTACGGCATCTTGCCGCTGTTAAAAAATCAGGCACAATTTCTTGTGCCTGATTGATGTTACTTGACGGGAGCGGGTTGTTCCGCGGGTCTGGCTTTTTCAAGCTTCGCCAAATCGAGTGCGATATTCACCGTCTCATCCAGATAAGGATCCGGTTCCTGGTAATCTTTCGGTAAATCATCCAGCTTCTTCAACTCCGGTTTACCTTCGCGTTTAAAGCGTTCGTTCAAACGCGCCAGACGCGTCGCATCATCTTCATTATTCTCTTTCTCACGCACCGCGTAATTCAGAGAAACGATATTGCGCTTGTCCTTCATGGCGTTGAAGCGCGCGATATCCTTCATGATGTTCTGGAACTCAGGATCTTTCGCGATACGCGCATTATGCGCCTTCAGCAACTCCGGTTCAAAGGCCGTTAAATCGCCTGATTTCACATAGGTTGCAGCATCAATGCTATCCCACGGCAGCGCGTTATCTTCAAATTTCTCTCCCGTTTCCGTTTCTTCATTACCTGTCGGCATGATGATGTCTGGCGTTACGCCCTTACGTTGCGTACTGCCGCCGTTAACGCGATAGAATTTCTGGATCGTGTATTGAACAGAACCCAAAGCTGGCCATTCAGGACGTAACATCTGATCGTAAATACGGTTCAATGAACGGTACTGCTGGACAGTGCCTTTACCAAATGTCGGTTCACCCACAACCAGCGCACGACCGTAATCCTGCATTGCCGCAGCAAAGATTTCTGAAGCCGAAGCACTAAAGCGGTCAACCAGCACCACCAGCGGGCCTTTATAGAAGACCTGACCGTCGGTATCGCTGTCTTCACGAACTTTACCGTTGTTATCACGAACCTGAACAATCGGACCTGCAGGAATAAACAGGCCTGAAAGCGATACTGCCTCGGTCAACGCCCCACCGCCATTGCTACGCAGGTCGATGATCACACTGCTGACATTCTGTTTTTCCAGTTTCTGCAGTTGTACTTTGACATCATCTGTCAAACCCACATAGAAGCCAGGAATATCCAGCACGCCAACTTTCTCTTTACCGACGGTCTTCACCGACATTTTAACCGCGCGGTCTTCGAGGCGAATACGTTCACGGGTCAACGTTACAGTACGGGTCTTGGTCCCTTTACCAGCAGGTAAAATTTCCAGACGAACTTTACTGCCCTTCGGCCCTTTAATTAAGGCAACCACGTCATCAAGACGCCAGCCAATCACGTCAACCATCGGCTTGCCTGTTTGACCAACACCGACAATTTTGTCACCAACGCTGATAGCTTTACTCTTCGCTGCCGGGCCACCTGCCACCATCGAATTGATAACGGTGTAGTCATCATCCATTTGCAGCACTGCGCCAATACCTTCCAGCGACAAACTCATTTCAGTGTTGAACTGTTCGGTATTACGCGGGGAAAGATAGTTGGTATGCGGGTCGATTTCACGTGCAAACGCCGTCATTGCCAGCGAGAAAACATCTTCGCTGTTGGTTTGCGCCAGACGACGAATAGCAAATTTATAGCGGCGAGTCAGGGTTTCACGAATTTCTTTATCCGTTTTTCCTGTCAGCTTAAGACTTAACTCGTCGAATTTGACTTTACTGTCCCACAGCGCGTTCAACTCAGCCTCGTTTTTCGGCCAGGGCGCTTTGCTGCGGTCAAGGTTATAAGTGTCGTTGCCGGTGAAATCCATCGGCTTTTCCAGTACCGACAAAGCGTACTGGTAACGTTCAAAACGGCGCTTTTGTGCCAGATTGTAGAGACCGTAGAAAACGTCGAGTTTGCCTGAACGCAGTTCATCACCCAACTCGGTTTTCTTTTTTGCGAACTGTTCAACATCGCTTGCCAGCAGCACGTTGTGGCTGTAATCGAGCAGATTCAGGTAGCGGTCAAAGATTTTAGCCGAAAATGCCTGATCGAGGTCGAACTGGCGATAATGAGAACGGGTGAAGCGCGACGTTACGCGCTCACTCACCGTCGCATGCTGCGTCTCTTCCTTTAACACCGGAATTTGATCAGCACGCGTGATATCTTCTACAGCGAAGGTCTGGCCTGCTATTGCAAGCAGGCCAGCTAACGCGGTAAGCCTAAAAAACATGTTCATGCCTGGCCCGGCCTCCGTTTCAGAACACCAGGTGTTCTGCGCGCACAATCAAAGACATACCCGAATTCAGTTGGACGCGGACGCCGTCTTTGGTGATTTCTAATACGGTGGCATCCATCGCGTTTTGACCCGCTTTCACCTTCAGGGCTTGTCCGACAGTCAGAGCTGAAATGTCAGAAACTGGGGTGTGCTGTTCTTCGCGAGGTGCTTTTGCTGTTTTTGGCGCTTTCTCTACCGGCTTTTGCGCACGTGGTTTACGCTCAGCGCCTTCTTTGCGGCGTGGCGTGGTCGGACGTGGCTTGCGTTCACGGCGCGGTGCGTCTTCTTTCTCACCAGCAGCTGCGGCAGCTTCGCGTTTTTTCGCTTGCTGCTCAGCACGCTGTGCCTGAACACGTGCTTTCGCTTCTTCAAGCTGCTTGCGAGCATGCTCTACATGTTGCTCGTCCAGCTCACCGCATGGGTTGCCGTCAAGATCGACACGCGTTGCGCCGGGTTTAACACCGTAAAGGTAACGCCAGCTCGAGGTATAGAGACGTAAAGCGGATCGCAATTGCGTTTTGCTCAGGTTCATTTCCCCGGCAACACGATCGACCAAATCCTGAAAAATACCGATTTTCAGCGGACGCGCTTCACCTTCCGCACTGAAACAGTGGGGAAAACGTTCGGCCAGAAACGCGATTACTTCTTTACTGCTATTCAACTTAGGTTGATTTTCCATGAAATTTCCTGATTACAACGGACGTAGCCAACAAGCGCAGGCATGAACAGGCGTCATTATAATGACGCCATCAGTAAATGCTACGTTATCCGTTGATTATCCTGCGACGCTCGCAAAGAATTTTTTGTAATCCGTCATTGCAAGCACCTTTTCAAGCTGTGCCACAAGCTGACGTAAGCCCTGCTCGTCCTCGTCTGTAAAGCGACCGAAGACGGTACTGTCGATATCGAGAACACCAATAATCTGATTTTTCACCACCAGCGGTAGGACAATTTCAGAATTACTTGCTGCATCACAGGCAATATGTCCGTCAAAAGCGTGAACATCCTCGATTCGCTGCACTTCATTACGGGCAACTGCAGTGCCACACACACCTCGCCCGACGGGGATGCGTACACAAGCAATTTTGCCCTGAAACGGTCCGAGAACCAACGTCTCGTCCTCAAGTAAATAAAAACCTGCCCAGTTTACGTCAGTGAGACGCTCATATAACAACGCACTGGTGTTTGCCAGCGTTGCCAGAAAACTGGTTTCTCCTGCCATCAGCGCGTTAAAGTCACGGTTTAAATCCGCGTAAAATTCTGTTTTGTTCATTATATAATCACTTGGTTGTCTTACCTGGAACTGCCAGCCTATTAAAATAAGCATTAAATGCGTTAATGCTCAAGATCATTCCCATCATGGGTTAAGATTAATGTTAATTCTTATTACATTTGGCACGTCATGGCTCTTAACACACCACAAATTACGCCGACAAAAAAGATAACAGTGAGGGCAATTTGCGAGGAACTGCCGCGTGGTGATTACCAACGTTGCCCGCAATGTGACATGCTGTTTAGCCTACCCGAGATAAACTCTCATCAAAGTGCCTATTGTCCGCGCTGTCAGGCAAAAATTCGTGACGGGCGCGACTGGTCGCTAACGCGCCTGGCAGCAATGGCATTCACCATGCTGTTGCTGATGCCGTTTGCCTGGGGCGAACCGCTGTTGCATATCTGGCTGTTAGGTATTCGTATTGACGCCAATGTCATGCAAGGCATCTGGCAAATGACCAAACAGGGCGATGCAATAACGGGGGCGATGGTCTTTTTTTGCGTTATTGGTGCCCCCCTTATTCTGGTGACCTCCATAGCTTATTTATGGTTTGGTAACCGACTGGGAATGAATCTACGCCCGGTACTGCTGATGCTTGAGCGATTGAAAGAGTGGGTGATGCTGGACATCTATCTGGTCGGTATTGGCGTTGCTTCTATAAAGGTGCAGGATTATGCGCACATTCAGGCGGGTATTGGTCTGTTCTCTTTTGTTGCATTAGTGATATTGACCACGGTGACGTTGTCACATCTTAATGTCGAGGAACTGTGGGCGCGATTTTATCCACAGCGCCCCGCTACGCGTAGGGACGAGAAACTTCGTGTCTGCCTGGGATGCCATTTTACCGGCTATCCCGATCAGCGTGGTCGCTGCCCGCGTTGCCATATCCCGCTACGCCTGCGTCGCCGTCATAGTCTGCAAAAGTGCTGGGCGGCGTTGTTAGCATCAATCGTGTTGTTGTTACCTGCCAACCTGTTACCTATTTCTATCATTTATCTGAATGGTGGGCGGCAGGAAGATACGATTCTTTCCGGGATTATGTCGCTGGCAAGTAGCAACATTGCGGTCGCCGGCATCGTGTTTATCGCCAGTATTCTGGTGCCATTTACCAAAGTGATCGTCATGTTCACTTTACTGTTGAGCATTCATTTTAAATGCCAGCAAGGTTTACGCACACGGATTCTGTTACTGCGGATGGTGACCTGGATCGGTCGCTGGTCGATGCTCGACCTGTTTGTCATATCTTTAACCATGTCGCTAATTAATCGCGATCAGATACTCGCTTTTACTATGGGACCGGCTGCGTTTTATTTCGGCGCAGCGGTAATTTTGACTATTCTTGCTGTGGAATGGCTGGACAGCCGCTTACTTTGGGATGCACATGAGTCAGGAAACGCCCGCTTCGACGACTGAAGCGCAGATTAAAAATAAACGCCGTATCTCACCTTTCTGGCTGCTGCCGTTCATCGCGCTTATGATTGCCGGTTGGCTGATTTGGGACAGTTATCAGGATCGGGGTAATACCGTCACCATCGACTTTATGTCGGCGGACGGTATCGTCCCGGGCCGCACACCTGTTCGTTATCAGGGCGTTGAGGTCGGAACAGTGCAGGATATCAGCCTGAGCGACGATCTTCGTAAGATTGAAGTCAAAGTCAGCATCAAGTCTGATATGAAAGATGCGCTGCGCGAGGAGACACAGTTCTGGCTGGTGACGCCAAAAGCCTCGTTGGCAGGTGTCTCCGGGCTGGACGCCCTCGTCGGGGGTAACTATATCGGCATGATGCCGGGTAAAGGTAAAGAGCAGGATCACTTTGTCGCACTCGATACCCAACCGAAATATCGGCTGGATAATGGCGATCTGATGATCCACCTGCAAGCCCCCGATCTCGGTTCACTGAACAGTGGTTCACTGGTCTATTTCCGCAAGATCCCGGTGGGTAAAGTCTACGACTATGCCATCAATCCCAATAAACAAGGTGTGGTGATAGATGTCCTGATCGAGCGGCGTTTTACCGATCTGGTGAAAAAAGGTAGCCGTTTCTGGAACGTTTCTGGCGTTGATGCCAACGTCAGTATCAGTGGTGCGAAGGTGAAACTGGAAAGTCTGGCGGCACTGGTTAACGGTGCGATTGCCTTCGATTCACCTGAAGAGTCGAAACCTGCCGAGGCGGAAGATACCTTTGGTCTTTATGAAGATCTCGCCCACAGCCAGCGTGGCGTAATAATAAAACTGGAACTGCCGAGTGGGGCCGGATTAACCGCCGACTCGACGCCGTTAATGTATCAGGGGCTGGAAGTCGGACAGCTGACTAAACTGGATTTAAATCCTGGTGGTAAAGTCACTGGGGAAATGACCGTTGATCCCAGCGTCGTCACGCTGTTACGGGAAAATACCCGCATCGAATTACGCAACCCGAAATTATCCCTTAGCGATGCCAATCTCAGCGCCCTGCTGACCGGCAAAACCTTTGAGTTGGTGCCCGGCGACGGTGAGCCACGTAAAGAGTTTATTGTTGTTCCTGGCGAAAAAGCCCTGCTCCATGAGCCAGATGTTCTGACGCTGACCCTGACAGCACCAGAAAGTTACGGCATTGATGCTGGTCAGCCGCTCATTCTTCACGGCGTGCAGGTAGGCCAGGTTATTGATCGTAAACTCACCAGCAAAGGCGTCACCTTTACCGTCGCCATCGAGCCTCAGCATCGCGAACTGGTAAAAGGCGATAGCAAATTTGTCGTCAACAGCCGTGTCGACGTGAAGGTGGGGCTGGATGGCGTTGAGTTTCTCGGTGCCAGCGCCTCAGAATGGATTAACGGCGGGATACGTATTCTGCCAGGCGATAAAGGCGAGATGAAAGCCAGCTATCCGCTGTATGCCAATCTGGAAAAAGCGCTGGAGAACAGCCTTAGCGATTTACCCACCACAACCGTGAGTTTGAGTGCAGAGACGCTGCCGGATGTGCAGGCAGGATCGGTAGTGCTGTACCGTAAATTTGAAGTTGGTGAAGTTATTACTGTGCGTCCGCGAGCTAACGCGTTTGATATCGATCTGCATATTAAGCCGGAGTATCGCAACCTTCTGACCAGCAACAGCGTGTTCTGGGCAGAAGGTGGGGCGAAAGTTCAGCTAAATGGTAGTGGTCTGACTGTACAGGCATCCCCGCTCTCCAGAGCATTAAAGGGAGCTATTAGCTTCGATAACCTCAGCGGTGCCAGCGCCAGTCAGCGTAAAGGCGACAAGCGAATTCTGTATGCTTCCGAAACAGCGGCCCGTGCGGTTGGAGGGCAAATTACGCTTCACGCTTTCGATGCCGGAAAACTGGCGGTCGGGATGCCAATTCGCTATCTCGGTATTGATATCGGGCAAATCCAGACGCTGGATCTGATCACCGCGCGCAATGAAGTACAGGCAAAGGCGGTACTCTATCCGGAATATGTCCAGACCTTTGCACGCGGTGGTACACGCTTCTCAGTGGTCACACCGCAAATTTCGGCAGCTGGCGTTGAGCATCTTGATACTATCCTCCAGCCGTATATCAACGTCGAACCAGGCCGGGGCAATCCTCGCCGCGACTTTGAATTACAAGAGGCCACCATAACTGATTCGCGTTACCTGGATGGCTTAAGCATTATTGTTGAAGCGCCGGAAGCCGGTTCGTTAGGCATCGGTACGCCTGTGCTGTTCCGTGGTCTGGAAGTCGGTACGGTTACCGGAATGACGCTGGGGACATTGTCAGATCGCGTGATGATTGCGATGCGCATCAGTAAACGCTATCAACACCTGGTGCGTAACAATTCCGTCTTCTGGTTGGCATCGGGTTACAGTCTGGACTTTGGTCTGACGGGCGGCGTCGTGAAAACCGGCACCTTTAACCAGTTTATCCGTGGCGGCATCGCCTTCGCTACGCCTCCGGGTACGCCGCTGGCACCGAAAGCCCAGGAAGGCAAGCACTTCCTGTTGCAGGAAAGTGAACCGAAAGAGTGGCGTGAATGGGGAACAGCGCTTCCCAAATAATGCCCACTGCTCCGGCGTGCCTGCGCCGGAGCGTTTATGCTAAACTGCGCGCCTGTTTTTTTGCCAGTGGTACATGCTCGTGGCCCAACACACCGTTTATTTCCCGGACGCCTTTCTGACACAAATGCGCGAAGCAATGCCTTCGACGCTCTCATTTGATGATTTTCTTGCCGCCTGTCAGCGCCCGTTGCGCCGTAGTATTCGCGTTAATACGCTGAAAATCTCCGTTGCTGATTTCCTGCAATTAACCGCCCCTTATGGCTGGACGCTTACGCCAATTCCGTGGTGTGAAGAAGGTTTCTGGATTGAACGCAACGATGAAGATGCCTTGCCATTGGGTAGTACCGCCGAGCATTTAAGTGGCCTGTTTTATATTCAGGAAGCCAGTTCAATGTTGCCCGTCGCCGCCTTGTTTGCTGACGGTAATGCACCACAGCGGGTGATGGATGTCGCTGCCGCGCCCGGCTCCAAAACGACGCAAATTGCCGCGCGGATGAATAACGAAGGGGCGATCCTTGCCAATGAGTTTTCCGCCAGTCGGGTAAAAGTGTTACATGCCAATATCAGCCGCTGTGGCATCCGTAATGTTGCGCTCACGCATTTTGATGGCCGTGTATTTGGTGCGGCAGTGCCAGAAATGTTCGATGCCATTTTGCTGGACGCCCCCTGCTCCGGCGAAGGCGTGGTGCGTAAAGATCCCGATGCGCTGAAAAACTGGTCACCAGAAAGCAATCAGGAAATCGCTGCCACCCAGCGTGAACTGATCGACAGTGCCTTTCATGCATTACGTCCTGGCGGTACGCTGGTTTACTCAACCTGTACCTTAAACCGGGAAGAAAATGAAGCCGTCTGCCTGTGGCTGAAAGAGACTTACCCCGACGCAGTAGAGTTTTTACCGCTTGGCGATCTCTTCCCTGGTGCAAATAAGGCGCTGACCGAAGAAGGCTTTTTGCATGTTTTCCCACAAATTTACGACTGCGAAGGCTTCTTCGTTGCTCGTCTGCGTAAAACTCAGGCGATCCCCGTCTTACCCGCCCCAAAATACAAAGTGGGCAATTTCCCGTTTAGCCCGGTGAAAGATCGCGAAGCCGGTCAAATTCGTCAGGCGGCTGCAAGTGTTGGCTTAAACTGGGATGGAAACCTGCGACTCTGGCAACGCGACAAAGAACTGTGGTTGTTCCCGGTGGGCATTGAAGCCTTGATCGGTAAAGTCCGATTTTCTCGGTTGGGGATTAAACTTGCCGAAACACATAACAAAGGTTATCGCTGGCAGCATGAAGCGGTTATTGCCCTTGCCTCCCCCGACAATGTGAACGCTTTTGAACTGACACCGCAGGAAGCGGAAGAATGGTATCGCGGGCGCGATGTTTACCCGCAAGCCGCGCCAGTAGCGGATGATGTATTGGTTACTTTCCAGCATCAGCCGATTGGTTTAGCCAAACGGATTGGTTCGCGACTGAAAAACAGCTACCCGCGTGAACTGGTGCGGGACGGGAAACTTTTTACAGGTAACGCCTGATAGCGCACAAAAAAAGCGCACTTTTTGACTGGCACATTCGGCTGCCTCAACTAGGCTGAAAAATGGTGCGATCGGACTGGTCGTACCACAACCGGCAGCTAAATGGAGAGCACGAAGATGAAAACCAGTGTGCGCATAGGCGCTTTTGAAATCGACGACGGCGAATTACACGGCGAATCGCCGGGTGATCGAACGTTAACCATTCCTTGTAAATCAGACCCCGATTTATGTATGCAACTGGATGCCTGGGATGCTGAAACCAGTATCCCTGCCCTGCTAAATGGCGAACACTCTGTCCTTTACCGTACCCGTTACGATCAACAATCTGATGCCTGGATTATGCGTCTTGCCTGATCCAAAAAGAACCCGTCGGCATGGCGGGTTATTTGTCCTGGTTATTCCCCCGTTGTAAAATCTCTCCTAAACTTAACGGTACGGCACCACACTTCGGGGATGAAATGTTCGCGCTGGTACTTTTTGTTTGCTACCTGGATGGCGGTTGTGAAGATATTGTTGTGGATGTCTACAACACGGAACAACAGTGTCTTTATTCTATGAGCGATCAACGGATCCGCCATGGCGGTTGTTTTCCGATTGAGGATTTTATAGATGGTTTCTGGCGACCTGCACAGGAGTACGCTGATTTTTAATTATTGCAATTGCACAAGAGTCAGTTCTCCCCCAAAGACAGCACCGGTATCAATATAATGCAGGTTGCCAATATCCACGCGATGGCGCAACGGTGTATGACCAAACCAGAAATGATCAGCACCTGTAATTCCCTGCCCTTTTTGGCCTTCACGTAATCGTGAGCGGCTCCACAAGACCTGATGCAAATCGACGTCCTTTTGCCATTCATAAACATCATCCGGATAATCGGCATGGGCAATAACATGTTTGCCGGTGCGAATGTGTACTTCAAGAATAAAGGGCAAATACTGACATTTTTCCAGCGCCGTTTTCGCTTGTTTCTGTTGATTATCTGCCAGCGCAATAAACCAGTCGCCGCCATTCATCAACCACAAAGACATCTGCTGGGATGCCAGCGCATCCATCGCCATCTGTTCATGATTGCCTCTTACCGCACGAACCCAATGTTGTTCCAGTAACTGCAGGCAACGTAAACTTTGCGGCCCACGATCGATAACGTCTCCCACTGAGATAAGTAAATCTCGCCACGGATCAAAACGACAATGCCATAATTTGCGGCGCAACTGCTCAAGACAACCGTGTATATCGCCTGAAAGCCAGATATGTCGCCATTGATGACCCGCAATTCTCTGATAAACGGGCGCAGGCTGTTTCATCAATATTTTCCTCCCGCGCTAAAGATCACATAATCTTAACAAGAATGTTAAAAAACGCTGGACTAAGACCGTGGAGTGTGTGTTATGGTTGAATATAAAGTCAGCGAAGGGAATGCTTCTGGCTTTTAACAGATAAAAAGAGACCGAACACGATTCCTGTATTCGGTCCAGGGAAATGGCTCTTGGGAGAGAGCCGTGCGCTAAAAGTTGGCATTAATGCAGGCTTAGTTGCCTTGCCCTTTAAGAATAGATGACGACGCCAGGTTTTCCAGTTTGCGTGCAAAATGGTCAATAAAAAGCGTGGTGGTCATCAGCTTAAATGTTAAAAACCGCCTGTTCTGGTGAAAGAAATGAGGCGGTTTTTTATTGGAAATCAAAAGGCTATTTTAGGTAATTAACAGAGTTTTTCAGCTCGCTCTATAAACGGTGCCAGACTCATTTTTTCACCTGGATTGTTAGGATCATCAATCTGAATCACCGAAATGGGCTGGGCATTGGTCTTCCCGCTGGCGACTTCCTTTTGTGCGATATCGTTCAAAGGATACTGCACGAGGGTACTCGGATTAATAACATACAACGCATGGCCCGGTCGGCATGTCAGCATCACCTCTTCGCGGTTAAATGCCCATTTGTCTTTACCCACTTCAAAACGACTGACGGTAATCACCTGCGGTGCCGCCAGCGCCGCTGCAGAACTGGTGAGTAACAGAAACGCCAGAATACTTTTTTTCATCATTTTCGTAATCCATCAAAAAGGTTCGAGAGTCGCAAGCAGGCTGATGATCACCAGCACTACCGCACCTATCGCCCATTCGAGTTTAGTCATCCACACAAACCAGGGAGCCGCACGATCTTCATCCTGCCTCATGCGCGGTACAAGAACATAACGATTAGCCAGCGCGATGACCACCATAATCATCACCAGGATGGCTTTGAGCAATAAGAGTTGGCCCCAGTAAGTCGTAAGCGTGGGGGGAAATCTGGTAATCAACAATGCATTAAGCACGCCGCTTGCCAGTACGCCGATCACCGCAAAATGCCCGCACCAGGAAAAACGCATCAGCGCCTGAATAGCCTGGTGTCGCCAACGGCCTTTGATGAGTTGCATACACCAGAGCACCGGAAGTAATCCTCCAAACCACGCCGCCGCACAGATCAGGTGAATCGCGTGATTAGTCTGATGGATTTTCGCCGTTACCCCTTCATTCAGCGTCGCATGCCCGACTCCCGCCAGCAGAATAAATTGCGCGGTAGTGAGCATAAACAGCAAACGTGGCATATTCCGCGGTTGCATAAGGGCGACGATCAACGTTACGAGGGCGAGAACAATTTGCCATAACCAGACGCCACCAAACTGCGTTTGCAAAACAGCCTGCCAAATGTTTGGCGAAAATACATCTGACCATCCCGTTCCCATCAACCCGCCCTGAACTGCGAGCATTGCAGTGGCACTGCTCAAACTCCAGACGGCAGCGTGCTGTTGTAAACGCAGAAAACGCTTCGTCAGCAAGCGACGAATCGTTAAGGGGGCCAGCCAGGCACCGTACATTGCGAAGCCAAAAACCAGCATCAGCGAGGTGAAATGGATAAATCGCAGCGCGATCCAGGTAAACGCCAGCATGATTTATTTCACGCTAAAGGTGTAGTGTCCTTTCGTTTTATGCCCGTCCACCGAAACAACATGCCAGTCAACGGTGTAGGTTCCGGGTTTCAGCGAATCGGCCAGTGGAACAATCAGTTGCTTTTGGTCCTGCTCATTCCGCTTCGCCGGTAATGTTTTAATATTTTCGTTTTTTGGCCCCGTGATTTTTGCACCACTGAATCCTGTTTCAACGCCTTCCGAGAAGTTTAAAGTGATTGCCTGCGGGGCAGCTGTCACTTGCGCGTTTGCCGCAGGATACTGATGCGTTAAATGCGCATGTGCCCAGACGGAAGGTGTCACCAACGTAGTGGTCAGGATTGCCAGCGCGTAGCGAAGGGAGCGTGCAGTTGAAGTCATATTATCTATTCCTTTTTGTAATAACTTTTTTACAGAGCATAACCTTGTCTAATGTCTGAGTCGAGGATCATCAATTCCGGCTTGCCATCCAGGCTCACTCTTAGTAACTTTTGCCCGCGAATGATGAGGAGATTAAGAATGCTGAAGAATCTGGCTAAACTGGATCAAACAGAAATGGATAAAGTGAATGTCGATTTGGCGGCAGCCGGGGTGGCATTTAAAGAACGCTACAATATGCCGGTGATCGCTGAAGCGGTTGAACGTGAACAGCCTGAACATTTGCGCAGCTGGTTTCGCGAGCGGCTTATCGCCCACCGTTTGGCTTCGGTCAATCTGTCACGTTTACCTTACGAGCCCAAACTTAAATAAAACTTATACAGAGTTACACTTTCTTACATAACGCCTGCTAAATTATGAGTATTTTCTAAACCGCACCCATAATTTGCAGTCATTTTGAAAAGGAAGTCATTATGTCGTTCTGGAAAGTTGCAGCAGCGCAATATGAGCCTCGTAAAACCTCACTGACCGAACAGGTAGCTCATCATCTGGAGTTTGTGAGGGCCGCCGCCAGGCAACAATGTCAGCTGTTAGTTTTTCCATCGCTTTCTTTACTGGGGTGTGATTATTCGCGACGTGCCCTTCCTGCCCCACCCGATCTCTCGCTGTTAGACCCGCTTTGTTATGCTGCAACGACCTGGCGAATGACCATCATTGCCGGCCTTCCCGTTGAATATAATGATCGCTTTATTCGTGGAATTGCGGTGTTCGCACCGTGGCGAAAAACGCCAGGGATCTACCATCAGAGTCATGGTGCATGTCTGGGCCGTCGTTCCAGAACCATCACGGTGGTCGATGAACAACCGCAAGGTATGGATATGGATCCGACCTGTTCACTATTTACGACAGGGCAATGTCTGGGGGAACCCGACCTGCTGGCGTCGACCCGCCGCTTACAATTTTTTTCACATCAGTACTCAATTGCCGTGCTGATGGCAAATGCCCGTGGTAACAGTGCACTATGGGATGAACATGGTCGTCTCATCGTTCGCGCCGATCGTGGTTCATTATTGTTAGTCGGTCAGCGTTCATCACAGGGTTGGCAAGGCGATATCATTCCATTACGCTAGGCTTTTTCGGCCTGGAGCATGCCATGTTGCGCATTATCGATACAGAAACCTGCGGTTTGCAGGGAGGGATCGTTGAGATTGCCTCTGTTGATGTCATTGACGGAAAAATCGTCAACCCCATGAGCCACCTGGTGCGCCCCGATCGTCCTATTAGTCCACAGGCGATGGCGATTCATCGCATCACCGAAGCCATGGTCGCCGATAAACCGTGGATTGAAGATGTGATCCCGCACTATTACGGTAGTGAATGGTATGTCGCGCACAACGCCAGCTTTGACCGCCGCGTACTGCCTGAGATGCCCGGTGAGTGGATTTGCACTATGAAACTGGCCCGTCGTCTGTGGCCAGGGATCAAGTACAGCAATATGGCGTTATATAAAACACGGAAGCTCAATGTACAGACGCCGCCGGGCCTGCATCATCACCGCGCGTTGTATGACTGTTATATCACCGCTGCGTTGCTTATCGATATTATGAACACCTCCGGCTGGACGGCAGAACAGATGGCCGATATCACCGGACGTCCATCGTTGATGACGACCTTCACCTTTGGCAAATACCGTGGCAAAGCGGTTTCCGACGTTGCCGAACGCGATCCGGGCTATCTGCGCTGGTTATTTAATAACCTGGACAGCATGAGCCCGGAGCTGCGTTTAACACTGAAACATTATCTGGAAAATACTTAATCTACTGGCTTAGCGGGTAATGTTCCCTGTGCCAGCGCGACCAGAAAAGCATATTCCATCGCTACGCCTTCATACGATTTAAAGCGACCAGATTTACCGCCATGGCCTGAGTCCATGTCGGTACAGAGCAATAAAAGATGGTTATCGGTTTTCAGCTCGCGCAATTTAGCGACCCATTTTGCCGGTTCCCAATATTGCACCTGAGAATCGTGCAAACCGGTCGTTACCAGCAAATGCGGATAAGCCTGGGAGGTAACGTTGTCATACGGGCTGTAGCTTTTCATGTACTCGTAATATTGCGGATCCTGCGGATTCCCCCACTCTTCAAACTCACCAGTGGTAAGAGGAATTGATTCATCAAGCATCGTTGTTACAACATCAACAAATGGTACCTGGGCGATAACGCCGTGGAACAATTCCGGGCGTTGATTAATTGCAACGCCCATCAACATGCCCCCCGCACTCCCGCCCATCGCATAACAGAGCGAAGGAGAGCCATAGCCCAGTTTTAACAATGCATCGCAGGCATCAAGATAATCATTAAACGTATTTTTCTTCTTCAGAAATTTTCCGTCTTCGTACCATTGTTGCCCCAGCTCACCACCGCCGCGAACATGGACAATGGCGTAGACAAATCCACGATCCAACAAACTCAAGCGGCTAAAACTGAAATCGGCATCAATACTTGCGCCGTAAGAACCGTAGCCATACACCAGTAGCGGGTTGTGTCCTTTGCGAAAATGTTTGCGATGATAAACCAGCGAAACCGGGACTTCGACGCCATCACGGGCGACTATCCACAGGTGTTCACTGCGGTAATTCGCCGCATCAAAACCGGGAACTTCCGTTTGTTTTAATACACGACGCTCACCGGTATCCATATCCAGTTCAAACAAAGTATCTGGTGTGGTCATGGAAGAATAACCATAACGCAATCGCGCGGTTTCAGGTTCTGGATTGTAGGCAATCCAGGTCACATAGGCCGGATCATCAAAGGCAATGCCAATGACTTCCCGGGTCTTGCGGTTGATTTGGCGCAAACTGGTTAACCCGCGCTGACGCTCTTCAACCACCAGCCAGTCGGTAAACAGCGTAAACCCTTCCAGCATAATGTTATCGCGTGGCGGAATTAACTCTTCCCACCGTTGCTCATCACGCATACGGGTACGGTATAAGCCAAAGTTTTTGCCGTGGCGGTTGGAACGCAGATAAAACCGATGCTGGTAGTGATCAAGGCTGTATTCGTGATCTTTGCGTCGCGGCAGAAAAACAAACGGCTCGGCATCGGCCATTTCCGCGTCCAGCAGGCGAACTTCACTGGTGGTGGCGCTGGCCAGATGAATGACTACATAGTGCTTCGAGGTCGTTTTATGCAGGCTGACGTAATAGGTATCGTCTTTTTCTTCGTAGATCAGTTTATCCTGCGATGCTGGCGTACCGATGGCGTGACGCCAGACCTGATAAGGAAGCAGCGTCACCGGATGCTTGCGAACATAGTAGAAAGTCCAGGAATCATTTGCCCAGACAAAGCTGGGTTCAACGTTATCCAGCAGTTCCGGATACCAGTTACCTGTTTCCAGATTACGAAAACGAATGCCGTACTGGCGTCGGGAAAGAAAATCTTCTGCCAGTGCCATAATGGTGTTATCGGGCGTAATCGCCATTCCGCCCATGGAATAAAACTCACTGTGCGCTGCGCGTTTGTTAGCATCGAGCAATGTTTCCCACTCGTCCCATTCTTCACTGAACGCCGATTGACGCTGGTAGATAGCATATTCACAGCCAGGTTCATAAATATGCCGGTAGCGGTAACCATTTTTAATGTAGGGCGCAGAAACTTCTCTTTGCGGAATACGGTCGATGATTTCCTTTAAGATTCGATCCTGCAAGGCTTGTTGTGAGGCCATCACCCGATGACCGTAACTATTTTCTTGTTGCAGGTAGTCCAGCACTTCCGGCTGCGAACGCGTATCGTCCCGCAGCCAGTAGTAATTATCGATGCGCGTATCGCCATGAAGCGTCATGGCGTGGGGAATGCGAGCGGCTTTTGGTAGCATGTTATTGTTCTTTCTGGTTGAAACATCTTATAAGGGTGGCAAAACTCACCGGGGATGCAAGCGAAACAGGGTAGTCATTGCTTAGATGATGACAGGTAATGGCGCGGATATCGAATGTTATGCAGACAGAGAAAATCAGCCTGCTCAAATGGCTGTGTGGTTCTGGATAGCCCGAAATAGTCAACTTCAGGCTATCCAGAGCGGAATTATTCCGCCAAAGTGCGTTTTTGCTGTTCGAGATCTCGTTCAATGCCTTCACGAACGTCCTGGGGGATTTTCAGCGCGTCACCCAGTGCATTCAGGTAACTGCGTTCCATAAAATGGTCAATATCAATAGCCGCGCAGCTCAGGAAATAGATTTCCAGCGCCTCTTCTTCATTGCGGACCCCGGTAGCCAGGCGTTGTGGATCCAGCGGTTGTTCGATTGCCTGCTCAATGAGTACACGCCCCTGCTCTTCCACGCCGGCTTCACGCAATTGCAGGTCGATTGCCGCACGTTCTTTGGCATCAATATGACCATCACTTTTAGCGGCAAAGACCAGCGCAAGGATCAAACGTTCCGTACGCTCATCCAGCGGCGTACTTTGCGCGCCAAACTGCGGTTCGTCCTGATGCGCCGCGCGAATTTTATCTTTGTATTTATTCCACAGCACCGTACCCGCTACCGCTCCACCGCCAACCAGCAACGCGTTGGTGCCATATTTCGTAAGAAGTTTACGTGCTGATTTATTTGCGACCAGCAGCCCAGCCAATCCGCCTAATGCGCCCGGCACTAAAAGTTTGCCCAATCCCTGATCCGCAGACGAGGAGGTAGAAGAACTGCTTTGCCCAAGCAGGGATTGCAGTTGATTTAACCAGTTAGCCATATTTGCTCCTCAATAACCATTTTTAGTGCCTGTAGCATAGCGGATGAGGATGTCAGAAAATGTATATCGAGACAAAAGATGCGCAAATAAGCGGGTCGGCAGGCCGTTATTCAAAGAAATTCGCGCCAGGTAAGGTGTTCACTGTATATCAGGTGATAAGGGTATTTTAGGTGAACGTAATTTGACGTTTTGAGTGGCATTGTTTGATGCTGATTGCCCGATGCGACGCTGTTGCGTCTTCCCAGGCCTACGATTGAGGTGCCTTGTAGGGCGGACCAGGCACTCGCGCCGCATCCGCCGACGGTCAATCGAATTATCAGAGGCCATTAACGCCGCTGATATTCCGCCATTCCCGCTTTGCAGTCCACGCTGACCTGGTAATGAATATCGGCACTTTTACCACGCACGGTTAGCGGTACTGACCATTTATCATCTTTACCCTGAATGTCCTGCAAACTGACCCATGCCACAGGATCGGCCTGACCGACAATTTTTTGATCATCTGCCCAGCGCGCCACGCGATTTTGTTGATAATCACGTTTTACGCTCGCGGCAATTCCGGCAGCATCCAGATCTTCACACTTTGGGAAAGTGACCGACTTGCTGGTTTCATTATTGGCAGCGAAAACTGATGCGCAGGCAGAAACCAACAACAGCCCTAAAAACGCCCCTCTTTTTTTCATGTTTTTCTCCATAGCACAATGATTCAGGAGAAAGCATGGTACAAATTGTCAGGAGCGCAAGTTGCTTTAGGCCGCGTGTGAGGCATCTTCCTCTTCGGATTCAGCACCGACGACCTGTGGGGACGGTAATTTGCCGGTTTTCAGAATGGTGCTCAGCACATCTTTTTGTTCTGCCAGCCATAGCGAAAGGGCTTCACGTTGCTCGTCTTCCATTTGCACTGGAGAATTTGTCAGCCAGGTGTCAAGCAGATCCGCCGTATCAAGCATTTTGTCATAAGCATCGGCTTCCTTTTTGCTGGTAAACGACATTTTCTCTTCGCCCTCACGAATGACTACGTATTTAACTTCAACCGCCATTTGCAGCCTCTCATAATAACTGTGATTTTATACAGTATATTTCTTCTCGATTGGGAAATCAACATCAACAATAAAGACACGCGCAAACGTTTTCGTTTATACTGCGCGCGGAATTAATCAGGGGATATTCGTTATGACGTTATTAGGCACTGCGCTGCGTCCGGCAGCAACTCGCGTGATGTTATTAGGCTCCGGTGAACTGGGTAAAGAAGTGGCCATCGAGTGTCAGCGTCTCGGTGTCGAGGTGATTGCCGTCGATCGCTATGCCGACGCACCAGCCATGCATGTCGCGCATCGCTCCCATGTCATTAATATGCTTGATGGTGATGCATTACGCCGTGTGGTTGAACTGGAAAAACCACATTATATCGTGCCGGAGATCGAAGCTATTGCCACTGATATGCTGATCCAGCTTGAAAAGGAAGGACGGAATGTTGTCCCCTGCGCTCGCGCAACGAAATTAACGATGAATCGCGAGGGTATCCGTCGCCTGGCGGCAGAAGAACTGCAGCTACCCACTTCAACTTATCGTTTTGCCGATAGCGAAAGTCTTTTCCGCGAAGCAGTTGCCGCTATTGGCTATCCCTGCATAGTTAAACCGGTAATGAGCTCTTCCGGCAAAGGGCAGACGTTTATTCGTTCCGCCGAGCAGCTTACACATGCGTGGGAATACGCTCAGCAAGGTGGACGCGCCGGAGCGGGCCGCGTAATTGTTGAAGGCGTCGTTAAGTTTGATTTCGAAATTACCCTGCTAACCGTCAGCGCGGTGGATGGCGTCCATTTCTGTGCACCGGTAGGTCATCGCCAGGAAGATGGCGACTATCGTGAATCCTGGCAACCACAGCAAATGAGCCAGCTGGCTTTGGAACGTGCGCAAGAGATTGCCCGTAAAGTGGTGCTGGCACTGGGCGGTTATGGGCTGTTTGGTGTCGAGCTGTTTGTCTGTGGTGATGAGGTGATTTTCAGTGAGGTCTCCCCTCGCCCACATGATACCGGGATGGTGACGTTAATTTCTCAGGATCTCTCGGAATTTGCCCTGCATGTGCGTGCTTTCCTCGGACTTCCGGTTGGCGGGATCCGCCAGTATGGCCCTGCAGCTTCTGCCGTTATCCTGCCACAACTGACCAGTCAGAATGTCACGTTTGATAATGTGCAGAATGCCGTAGGGGCAGGTTTGCAGATTCGTTTATTTGGTAAGCCGGAAATTGATGGCAGCCGTCGTCTGGGTGTAGCGCTGGCGACCGCTGAGAGCGTTGATGAAGCGATTGAGCGCGCAAAGCACGCCGCAGCACAGGTAAAAGTACAGGGTTAAACCCGGCAAAAAAATGCTACAAAAATGCCCGATCCTCGATCGGGCATTTTGACTTTTACAGCTTAGCGCCTTCTACAGCTTCACGCGCCAGCTTAGTAATGCGGTCGTAATCGCCCGCTTCCAGCGCATCTGCCGGAACCAGCCAGGAACCACCGATGCAGAGCACGCTTTTCAGCGCCAGGTAGTCACGGTAGTTAGCCGGAGAAATACCACCTGTCGGGCAGAAACGGACCTGGGAGAACGGACCCGCGATCGCCTGCAGGGCTTTCACGCCGCCGTTAGCTTCAGCCGGGAAGAATTTGAACTCTTTCAAACCGTAGTCCATACCCAGCATCAGTTCGGAAACAGTGCTGATCCCCGGAATCAGAGGAATAGTCCCTTCGGTAGCAGCTTTCAGCAGCGGCTCGGTCAGACCCGGGCTAATTGCGAACTGTGCACCCGCTTCGGTGACTTCTGCAAGCTGCTGTGGATTCAGCACCGTACCGGCACCCACAATCGCTTCAGGCACTTCTTTGGCGATAGCACGGATAGCGTCAACTGCACACTCGGTACGCAGAGTCACTTCCAGAACGCGCACCCCACCAGCAACCAACGCTTTTGCCATCGGCACCGCGTGTTCCAGTTTTTTTACCACGATAACCGGTACAACCGGGCCGGTGGTCAGGATTGATTCTGCACTTGTTTTCCAGTTTTTCATCAGAGTTTTCTCTCGCCTGATTACAAATTTGTCGTCTTAAAAAGTGATACAGGTTGCGCCCTGTTCGGCACCGGACAGTTTTTCGCGCAAGGCGCTGAATAATTCACGTCCTGTTCCCACGCGTGACGCGCTCAGGTCAGGAATGTGTGGTTCGCGAGCAGCCAGTTCCGCTTCGTCTACCAGCAGCGTCAGTTCGCCTGTCTGTCCATTCACACGAATGATGTCCCCGTCGCGCACTTTTGCCAGCAGCCCGCCATCGTAGGCTTCTGGTGTTACGTGGATAGCTGACGGCACTTTACCTGAAGCGCCGGAGAGTCGTCCATCGGTAACTAACGCAATTTTGAAACACCGGTCCAATAATACACCAAGTGGCGGCATGAGTTTATGTAATTCTGGCATTCCGTTCGCTTTTGGCCCCTGATGACGGACAACAACGACACAATCGCGGTTCAGCAAACCCGCTTCAAAGGCCGGCATAACGTCATGCTGGCTTTCAAAAACAACCGCAGGCGCTTCAATCACCTGGTTCTCAACCGGCACGGCAGAGGTTTTCATAACCGCGCGGCCCAGGTTACCGCTTAACACTTTTGTCCCACCATGATGAGAGAAAGGTTGTTCGAAGGAAGCGATCACATTGCTGTCGAGTGATTTTTCCGCCCCTTCCCGCCAGTCCAGTTCACCATTATTCAGCCATGGTTCAAGGGTATAACGAGACAGACCAAAGCCTGCCACCGTATTGACATCTTCATGCAGCAGGCCTGCTTTGAGCAGTTCACGCACCAGAACCGGTACGCCACCTGCCGCCTGGAAGTGGTTAATATCGGCCGGACCGTTCGGGTAGAGACGTGCCATCAGCGGTACAACATCAGAAAGGTCAGAGAAGTCATCCCAGTTAATCTGAATACCGGCTGCGCGCGCCATCGCCACCAGGTGCATGGTGTGGTTAGTGGAACCACCGGTCGCCAGCAGTGCAACGATACCGTTCACCACCACTTTCTCATCGATCATCTTACCGATCGGCATCCATTCATTACCATTGCCGGTCATGCGTGTAACCTGGCGCGCAGCGGCAGCGGTCAAAGCATCGCGCAGCGGGGAGTCCGGATGAACAAAAGAAGAGCCCGGCAACTGCATCCCCATAAACTCCACCACCATCTGATTCGTATTGGCGGTACCGTAAAAAGTACATGTTCCCGGCGCATGATAAGACGCGGCTTCTGACTCCAGTAATGCCATGCGGTCCACTTTACCTTCAGCATAAAGCTGGCGAATCCGCACTTTTTCTTTATTTGGCAAACCGCTTGCCATCGGACCTGACGGCACAAACACCGCAGGCAAATGCCCAAACGACAGGGCTGCCATCGTCAGCCCGGGGACAATCTTGTCGCACACACCGAGGAACAGCGCACCATCAAACATGTTATGGGACAGCCCCACCGCCGCAGACATCGCAATCACTTCGCGGCTTAACAGCGACAATTCCATTCCATCCTGCCCCTGGGTGACACCATCACACATCGCCGGAACACCGCCCGCAACCTGACCAACCGCATTCGCTTCATGCAGGGCTTTACGAATGATTTCTGGATAGTGTTCATAAGGCTGGTGTGCGGAGAGCATGTCGTTATAGGAAGTGATGATGGCGATATTGTTACGCAACATGCTTTTCAAAGAGGCTTTGTCTTCTGGCTGGCAGGCAGCGAAACCGTGTGCCAGGTTACCACATGCCAACTGCGAACGATGAACGGTCGAAGTTTTCGCTTGTTCTATCCGGGCGAGGTAAGCAGAGCGAGTCTCGCGCGAACGTTCAATGATTCGATTTGTTACGCGTAACAATTGTGGATTCATAAAGGCTCCTGAAATTGAGTTGTCAGAGCAGGATGATTCACAACGCGTTTCATTCAGAGGATTTATGACTGAAACGCCTGTAACCGGAGCTCATAGGGCAAAAACGTTTCAGTCAGTGTAATAAAAAAAGCCTCGTGGGTGAATCCGCACGAGGCCTGAAAGTGTAAAAATTGTTCTACAATCTGTGCAAGATCATGTTACCGGTAAAACAACCATAAAGGATAAGCGCAGATATTACTCAAACTCATTCCAGGAACGACCATCACGGGTAATCATCGCCACCGAGGCAACGGGTCCCCAGGTTCCGGCCTGATACGGTTTCGGCGCATCATTGTCCATCGCCCACGCCTCAGTAATGGAGTCTACCCATTTCCAGGCTTCTTCCACTTCATCGCGACGTACGAACAGTGCCTGAATACCACGCATGGTTTCCAGCAGCAGACGTTCATAGGCATCTGCCAGATGCGTTTGATTAAAGGTTTCTGAATAGCTCAGATCCAGCTTGGTGATTTGCAGGTTATGTTTGTGGTCAAGGCCAGGAACTTTATTCAGTACCTGGATATCCACGCCTTCATCAGGTTGCAGACGGATAGTCAGTTTATTCTGAGGCAAATCCTGCCACGACTCTTTGAACAGATTCAGTTCAGGTGTTTTGAAATAGACCACAACTTCAGAGCATTTGGTCGGCAGGCGTTTACCAGTACGCAGGTAGAATGGCACTCCGGCCCAGCGCCAGTTGTCGATGTCGACGCGGATCGCCACGAAGGTTTCTGTATTGCTGCTCTTGTTCGCGCCCTCTTCTTCCAGATATCCCGGCACTTTTTTGCCCTGGGCGAAGCCCGCAGTATATTGCCCGCGTACGGTTTTTTCGCGCACGTTGGAGCGGTCAATGCGGCGCAGAGACTTCAGTACTTTCACTTTTTCATCGCGGATGCTGTCTGCACTCAGGTCAGACGGCGGAGACATCGCAATCATGCAAAGAATTTGCAGCAGGTGGTTCTGGATCATGTCGCGCATCTGACCGGCTTTATCAAAATAGCCCCAGCGCCCTTCGATCCCCACTTCTTCTGCCACGGTAATCTCAACATGATCAATGGTGCGATTGTCCCAGTTATTCACAAACAGGGAGTTAGCAAAACGCAGCGCCAACAGGTTCAGCACCGTTTCTTTACCAAGATAGTGGTCGATACGGTAAACCTGGCACTCCTCGAAGTATTCGCCAACCTGATCATTGATTTCCTGCGAGGTCGCCAGCGACGTCCCCAGCGGTTTCTCCATGACTACGCGTGCCGGTTTAGCATTCAGTTTTGCCTCGCCAAGCCCTTTGCAGATTGCACCAAAAGTGCTGGGCGGCATGGCAAAGTAGTTAATGGTGATACGATTTTTTTGATCCAGCATCGCACCGAGACGGCTGAATGCAGTTGTGTCATTGACATCGAGATTACAAAAATCCAGACGTGCACTCAGGGTGTCCCATAAACCTTCATCAATGGTTTCTTTCATGAAAGTTTCGAGCGCCTCGCGGACAACTTTGGTATAAGCCGCTTTATCCCAGTCAGCACGCCCTACGCCGATAATCCGGGTGTCCGGGTTGAGCTGACCGGCTTTTTCCAGTTGATACAGGGAAGGCAGCAATTTACGACGCGCAAGGTCGCCTTTCGCGCCGAAAATGACCAGGTCACAGGCCTGGGCTGTTTGCGTTACCGCCATGTCATTCTCCTTAAGTTAACTAACCCGGTACTTAAGCCAGGGTATACTTGTAATTTTCTTACGGTGCACTGTACTGCTTTTACGAGCTTGCGAAAACTGTAAACGCTTATCCACCCGTGCGATTACGGTAAAAGCGCGCAAAGTGCGGCAAAACTGATAAAAAAATCATCGTTTTCCATTGGGTAAAAATCTGACACTGATCATGTTATGAAAAAAAATAACAACTTTTTTATCTGCTTTTGTCATTAACACAGCACACAGGCGTAATATCTGACAAAACTGCATTTCGATTTCTTTCAGTGCGGAAATCGTCATTACCCGTGAGTCTCTTTACATCATGAATATGCTGGAAAAAATCCAGTCTCAGCTGGAACATTTGAGCAAATCAGAGCGCAAAGTTGCCGAGGTCATTCTGGCTTCGCCCGATAACGCGATCCATTCGAGTATTGCTGCTCTGGCGCTGGAGGCCAATGTTAGTGAACCGACGGTGAATCGTTTCTGTCGCAGTATGGACACGCGCGGTTTTCCTGATTTTAAACTGCATCTGGCACAAAGTCTGGCGAATGGCACCCCCTATGTTAATCGCAACGTCAATGAAGATGACAGCGTTGAATCATACACGGGAAAAATATTTGAGTCGGCAATGGCGACGCTCGATCATGTCCGTCATTCACTGGATAAATCTGCCGTTAACCGCGCCGTCGACTTGCTCACTCAGGCCAAAAAAATCGCGTTTTTTGGATTAGGCTCTTCTGCCGCCGTTGCCCACGATGCGATGAATAAGTTCTTTCGTTTTAATGTTCCGGTGGTGTACTCCGATGATATCGTGCTGCAACGCATGAGTTGTATGAATTGTAGCGACGGAGACGTGGTGGTGCTGATTTCTCACACTGGAAGAACAAAAAATCTGGTCGAGTTGGCGCAGTTGGCACGGGAAAACGACGCCATGGTGATTGCCCTCACCTCTGCGGGTACCCCGCTTGCCCGAGAAGCAACGCTAGCAATTACCCTCGATGTACCGGAAGATACTGACATTTATATGCCCATGGTTTCTCGACTTGCACAGCTGACCGTGATAGATGTGCTGGCAACAGGTTTTACTTTGCGACGCGGTGCAAAATTCAGAGATAACTTGAAGCGGGTCAAGGAAGCGCTGAAGGAATCGCGTTTTGATAAGCAGTTACTTAATTTAAGTGACGATCGCTAAAAACGACTGTCACTGTTCTAATCTTATACGACATCCGAATGAGATTACTTTATCGCCATAACGGCGTTATTTCATTCGGATTTCATGTTCAAGCAACACCTGGTTGTTTCAGTCAACGGAGTATTACATGTCCAGAAGGCTTCGCAGAACAAAAATCGTTACCACGTTAGGCCCAGCAACAGATCGCGATAATAACCTTGAGAAAGTTATCGCTGCGGGTGCAAACGTTGTACGTATGAACTTTTCTCACGGCTCTCCTGAAGATCACAAAATGCGCGCGGATAAAGTTCGTGAGATTGCCGCAAAACTGGGGCGTCATGTGGCTATTCTGGGTGACCTCCAGGGGCCCAAAATCCGTGTATCCACCTTTAAAGAAGGCAAAGTTTTCCTCAATATTGGGGATAAATTCCTGCTCGACGCCAACCTGGGTAAAGGTGAAGGCGATAAAGAAAAAGTCGGTATCGACTACAAAGGCCTGCCTGCTGACGTCGTGCCTGGTGACATCCTGCTGCTGGACGATGGTCGCGTCCAGTTAAAAGTACTGGAAGTTCAAGGCATGAAAGTATTCACCGAAGTGACCGTCGGCGGTCCGCTCTCCAACAATAAAGGTATCAACAAACTCGGCGGTGGTTTGTCGGCTGAAGCGCTGACCGAAAAAGACAAAGCAGACATTAAGACTGCGGCGTTGATTGGCGTAGATTACCTGGCTGTTTCCTTCCCGCGCTGCGGCGAAGATCTGAACTATGCACGCCGCCTGGCTCGCGACGCAGGTTGTGATGCAAAAATTGTCGCCAAAGTTGAACGTGCGGAAGCCGTTTGCAGCCAGGATGCAATGGATGACATTATCCTCGCCTCTGATGTGGTAATGGTTGCACGCGGCGACCTCGGTGTGGAAATTGGCGACCCTGAACTGGTCGGCATTCAAAAAGCGTTGATCCGTCGTGCACGTCAGTTAAACCGCGCGGTAATCACTGCGACCCAGATGATGGAGTCAATGATTACTAATCCAATGCCGACCCGTGCAGAAGTCATGGACGTAGCAAACGCCGTTCTGGATGGTACTGACGCTGTGATGCTGTCTGCAGAAACTGCTGCTGGTCAGTATCCTTCAGAAACCGTTGCAGCCATGGCGCGTGTTTGCCTGGGTGCGGAAAAAATCCCGAGCATCAACGTTTCTAAACACCGTCTGGACGTTCAGTTCGACAATGTGGAAGAAGCTATCGCCATGTCAGCAATGTACGCGGCTAACCACCTGAAAGGCGTTACGGCGATCATCACTATGACCGAATCGGGTCGTACCGCTCTGATGACCTCCCGTATCAGCTCCGGTCTGCCGATTTTCGCTATGTCGCGCCATGAACGTACGCTGAATCTGACTGCTCTCTATCGTGGCGTTACGCCGGTGCACTTTGATAGCGCTAATGACGGCGTAGCAGCTGCCAGCGAAGCGGTTAATCTGCTGCGCGATAAAGGTTACTTGATGTCTGGTGACCTGGTGATTGTCACCCAGGGCGACGTGATGAGTACCGTGGGTTCTACTAATACCACGCGTATTTTAACGGTAGAGTAAGTACGTTGCCGGATGCGGCGAAAACGCCTCATCCGGCCTACAGTTCAATGATAGTTCAACAGATTTCGAATCTTCTGAAGCAAACTTGAACTTATCACACGGCGGAAGCCTCTCCTCGCGAGAGGCTTTTTTTATTTGATGGGATAAAGATCTTTGCGCTTATACGGTTGGATTTCGCCCGGTTTGCGAGTTTTCAGCAATTTTAATATCCAGGTGTATTGTTCTGGTCGCGGACCAACAAAAATCTCGACTTCTTCATTCATCCGCCGCGCAATCGTATGGTCATCCGCCTCTAACAGATCATCCATCGGTGGGCGCACCTGAATCGTCAGACGATGCGTCTTGCCATCATAAATTGGAAACAGCGGTACAACGCGCGCACGGCACACTTTCATCAATCGACCAATCGCGGGCAACGTCGCTTTATAGGTGGCAAAGAAATCAACAAACTCACTGTGCTCGGGGCCATGATCCTGATCGGGTAAATAATATCCCCAGTAGCCCTGACGTACCGACTGGATGAAAGGCTTAATACCATCATTTCTCGCATGCAGACGACCGCCAAAGCGACGACGCACCGTGTTCCAGACATAATCAAAAACCGGGTTACCCTGATTATGGAACATCGCTGCCATTTTCTGCCCTTGCGAGGCCATCAGCATGGCAGGGATATCGACGGCCCAGCCGTGCGGCACCAGAAAAATCACTTTCTCGTTATTACGCCGCATCTCTTCGATGATCTCCAGCCCTTGCCAGTCAACGCGCGGCTGAATTTTCTCCGGCCCGCGTATTGCCAACTCAGCCATCATTGCCATCGCTTGCGGCGCAGTGGCAAACATCTCATCAACAATCGCTTCGCGTTCAGCTTCACTACGTTCTGGAAAGCAGAGCGACAGATTTATTAACGCACGACGGCGTGAGCTTTTTCCCAGTCGTCCGGCAAAACGTCCCAGCCGTGCCAGAATGGGATCACGGAACTTTGGCGGCGTTAAAGCGATACCCGCCATCGCTGCTACGCCCAGCCATGCCCCCCAGTAGCGCGGGTGGCGAAAGGATTTATCAAACTCAGGAATGTATTCGCTATTATTTTTTTTCGTTTCCATGCTTTTCCAGTTTCGGATAAGGCAAAAATCAATCTGGTGATAGTGTAGCGGCGCAACTTGCCCCGCACCAAATAAAAAAAGCCGGTACTGACTGCGTACCGGCTGCGAATGGATGTTAATTAATCAAACCGTAGCTGCGGCACAATCTCTTTGGCCTGCGCCAGGAATTCGCGACGATCGGAGCCGGTCAGCCCTTCGGTACGCGGCAGTTTTGCCGTCAGCGGGTTTACGGCCTGCTGGTTTATCCATACTTCATAGTGCAGATGCGGCCCGGTTGAACGTCCGGTATTACCGGAAAGCGCGATACGGTCGCCACGTTTCACCTTCTGTCCTGGTTTCACCAGAATCTTACGCAAGTGCATATAACGCGTGGTGTAGCTGCGACCATGACGAATAGCCACATAATAACCTGCTGCGCCACTGCGTTTGGCAACCACCACTTCACCGTCACCCACTGAAAGCACCGGCGTACCCTGTGGCATGGCGAAATCAACACCTCTGTGTGGCGCAACACGACCAGTCACCGGATTAGTACGACGCGGGTTAAAGTTAGACGAGATACGGAACTGTTTCGCCGTCGGGAATCGCAAGAATCCTTTCGCCAGACCAGTACCGTTACGATCGTAGAATTTGCCATCTTCAGCGCGGATTGCGTAATAATCTTTACCTTCTGAACGCAAACGTACGCCCAGCAGTTGGCTTTGCTCACGTTTGCCATCAAGCATTTCTCGTGACATTAACACCGCAAATTCATCGCCTTTTTTCAGTTTGCGGAAATCCATTTGCCACTGCATGGCTTTAATCACTGCGCTCACTTCGGCGCTGGTTAAACCGGCGTTTCTGGCGCTGGCAACAAAGCTTCCCCCGACGGTACCTTTCAGCAGATTGTTGACCCACTCTCCTTGCTGCATTTCGCTGGTCATTTTAAAACCGTTAGCGGCAGTACGGTCATAGGTTCGGGTTTCCCGACGAGACACTTCCCAGGTGAGGCGCTGCAGTTCGCCGTCCGCGGTTAATGTCCAGGAGAGTTGTTGACCGATTTTCAGGTTACGCAATTCTTTGTCGGCAGCAGCCAGTTGGGTGATATCACCCATATCAATACCATACTGATTGAGAATGCTGCTTAGCGTATCGCCAGTGGAAACAACATATTCATGCACGCCCGCTTCACCGGCGATTTTGTCATCCAGTTCATCCTGGGGAATGGCTTCATCTTCTTGTGCAGCTTGATCAATCGGCTCACTGGCTTCAGGTAAGAGCGAACGAATTTCGTTCTGTTCCAGCTCAATGGTTTTGACAACTGGCGTGGCATCGCGGTGATAAACATAGGGCCGCCAGACAGCGACGGCCAGAGTAAGAACGGTGAGCGACCCCAACATAACGCGGTGTGGTCGCGGTAAATTATTAAACGCCAGGGCGACAGAGCGGGCTATCTGTTGCACGTAATCACTTCCTCATTAATCTCCTTTCAGGCAGCTCGCATACTGGTTGGCTAATTGATTCAGGAATTCTGAATAGCTTGTTTTACCCAGTTTGATATTCGTCCCCAGGGGATCCAACGTTCCCATACGAACGGATGTCCCTCGTGCGACGCTCTCAACGACCGCTGGCCTGAACTGTGGCTCAGCAAAAACGCAGGTTGCTTTTTGCTCAACCAACTGTGTTCTTATTTCATGTAAACGCTGCGCGCCAGGTTGAATCTCAGGGTTAACGGTAAAATGACCAAGCGGTGTCAGTCCGAACTGTTTTTCGAAATAGCCGTAAGCATCGTGAAAAACGAAATAACCTTTCCCCTTGAGCGGCGCGAGCTCGTTACCAACCTGCTTTTCGGTTGAGGCTAATTGTGCCTCAAAATCCTTCAGGTTGGCGTCAAGTTTGGCTCGACTTTGCGGCATAAGTTCCACTAATTTTCCATGGATTGCAACCGCTGTAGCCCGCGCTATCTCTGGGGAAAGCCAAAGATGCATGTTGAAATCGCCGTGATGGTGATCTTCGTCACTTTTTTCCGCGTGGTCGTGATCATCATCATCGCCGTGAATACTTTTCATCAGCAGCGGTTTCACATTCTCTAGCTGCGCAATCGTTACCTGTTTGGCTTCAGGTAATTTACTTACCGGTTTTTGCATGAACGCTTCCATCTCCGGGCCAACCCAAACAACTAAGTCCGCGTTCTGTAAGCGTTTTACATCTGATGGACGCAGTGAATAATCATGTTCTGAAGCGCCGTCAGGAAGTAAAACCTCCGTTTCTGTTACCCCATCAGCAATGGCAGATGCGATGAACCCAATGGGTTTAAGCGAAGCGACAACGGCGGCATCTGCGGCCTGAGTTGCACCGCCCCAGAGAGCGGCAGATAATGCTGCGAAAAGAAGCGTTTTTTTATGTAACATAATGCGACCAATCATCGTAATGAATATGAGAAGTGTGATATTATAACATTTCATGACTACTGCAAGACTAAAATTAACATGACAAGTCTGGTTTCCCTGGAAAATGTCTCGGTTTCTTTCGGCCAACGCCGCGTCCTCTCTGATGTGTCGCTGGAACTTAAACCTGGAAAAATTTTAACTTTACTTGGGCCAAATGGCGCAGGTAAGTCGACACTGGTACGGGTAGTGCTCGGGCTGGTAACACCCGATGAAGGGGTTATCAAGCGCAACGGAAAACTGCGCATCGGCTATGTACCGCAGAAGCTGTATCTCGACACCACTTTGCCACTGACCGTAAACCGTTTTTTACGCTTACGCCCTGGCACACATAAAGAAGATATTTTGCCTGCACTGAAACGTGTCCAGGCCGGGCATCTGATTAACGCACCGATGCAAAAGCTCTCGGGTGGCGAAACACAGCGTGTATTGTTAGCGCGAGCATTGTTAAATCGACCGCAATTATTAGTGCTGGATGAACCCACTCAGGGCGTGGATGTGAATGGTCAGGTGGCGTTATATGACCTTATTGACCAGTTGCGTCGCGAACTGGATTGTGGCGTTTTAATGGTGTCTCACGATCTGCATTTGGTAATGGCAAAAACCGATGAAGTGCTTTGCCTGAATCACCACATTTGTTGTTCCGGCACACCGGAAGTTGTTTCCCTGCATCCGGAGTTTATTTCTATGTTTGGTCCTCGTGGTGCTGAACAACTGGGTATCTATCGCCATCATCATAATCATCGTCATGATTTACAGGGACGAATTGTTTTGCGTCGGGGAAATGATCGCTCATGATTGAATTATTATTTCCTGGTTGGTTAGCCGGGATCATGCTCGCCTGTGCCGCGGGTCCGCTGGGTTCGTTTGTGGTCTGGCGTCGTATGTCTTATTTCGGTGATACACTGGCTCATGCCTCATTACTTGGCGTCGCGTTTGGTTTATTGCTGGACGTGAATCCATTCTATGCGGTAATTGCCGTTACGCTGCTGCTGGCGGGCGGTCTGGTATGGCTGGAGAAGCGCCCACAGCTGGCGATCGACACGTTATTAGGGATTATGGCGCACAGTGCCCTGTCGCTGGGCCTGGTGGTCGTTAGTCTGATGTCTAACATTCGTGTTGATTTGATGGCTTACCTGTTCGGTGATTTGCTGGCAGTGACGCCAGAAGATCTCATCTCTATTGCGATTGGCGTGGTCATCGTAGTGGCGATTCTGTTCTGGCAATGGCGCAATTTGCTGTCAATGACGATTAGCCCGGATCTGGCGTTTGTTGATGGTGTGAAATTACAGCGCGTGAAATTGTTGTTGATGCTGGTGACAGCATTGACGATTGGTGTAGCGATGAAATTTGTCGGCGCGTTGATTATTACTTCGCTGCTGATTATTCCTGCAGCTACAGCGCGTCGCTTTGCCCGCACGCCGGAACAGATGGCCGGTGTCGCTGTTTTGGTGGGAATGGTGGCAGTAACTGGCGGTTTAACCTTTTCCGCATTTTACGATACGCCGGCGGGTCCGTCGGTAGTGCTATGTGCGGCACTGTTATTTATTATCAGTATGATGAAAAAGCAGGCCAGCTAATCTGTCGCTGAACACATTTGTCGGATGCGGCGCGAGCGCCTTATCCGACCTACGGTTCGCTACTTCTGGTAGGCCTGATAAGACGCGAACAGCGTCGCATCAGGCTTATCGCCAATGTCGGAAGCGGCTTGAATACCTTATTCAACTTAAGGCATGTCTGGTGGCGTGATGCCGAAGTGGTTCCACGCCCGCACTGTCGCCATACGCCCGCGCGGTGTACGCTGCAAAAAGCCTTGCTGAATCAAATAAGGTTCCAGTACATCCTCAATGGTTTCACGTTCTTCACCAATGGCTGCCGCCAGGTTATCCAGGCCTACCGGCCCACCAAAGAACTTATCGATTACCGCCAGCAACAATTTGCGGTCCATATAATCGAAACCTTCAGCATCAACATTCAGCATATCCAGTGCCTGGGCGGCGATATCCGCCGAGATGGTGCCATCGTGCTTCACTTCGGCAAAATCGCGAACACGACGCAGCAGACGGTTGGCAATACGTGGCGTACCACGCGCCCGGCGAGCAACTTCCAGCGCGCCATCGTCACTCATCTCAAGCCCCATAAAACGGGCACTACGACTGACGATATATTGCAGATCCGGCACCTGATAAAACTCCAGACGTTGCACAATACCAAAACGATCACGCAGCGGTGATGTCAGCGAACCTGCGCGCGTGGTTGCACCAATCAGAGTAAACGGCGGCAAGTCAATTTTAATGGAGCGTGCCGCCGGACCTTCACCAATCATAATATCCAGTTGGTAGTCTTCCATTGCCGGATACAACACCTCTTCCACCACTGGTGAAAGACGGTGGATCTCATCAATAAACAGCACGTCATGCGGTTCAAGGTTAGTGAGCATCGCGGCCAGATCGCCCGCCTTTTCCAGCACCGGACCAGAAGTCGTGCGTAAATTAACGCCCATTTCATTGGCGACAATGTTGGCAAGCGTAGTTTTACCCAACCCCGGAGGACCAAAAATCAACAGATGATCGAGGGCATCGCCGCGCAGTTTCGCTGCTTTGATGAAAATCTCCATCTGTGAACGAACCTGCGGTTGACCAACATACTCTTCCAGTAATTTAGGGCGAATGGCGCGATCTGCCACATCTTCCGGCAAAGTGGTACCGGCAGAAATCAGACGGTCTGCTTCAATCATCCTTTACCTCATAACGCGGCGCGTAGGGCTTCGCGAATTAATGTTTCACTGCTGGCGTCAGGGCGAGCGATTTTGCTCACCATGCGGCTTGCTTCTTGTGGTTTATAGCCCAGCGCCACCAGCGCGGCAACCGCTTCCTGTTCAGCATCGTCGGTCTTCGGGCTAGCAGGTGACGTGAGTACCAGGTCGGCAGCTGGCGTAAAGAGATCGCCATGCAAACCTTTAAATCGGTCTTTCATTTCAACAATCAAGCGTTCGGCGGTTTTTTTGCCAATACCCGGCAGTTTCACCAGCGCCCCCACTTCTTCACGCTCAACGGCATTAACGAACTGCTGCGCTGACATTCCAGAGAGGATTGCCAATGCCAGTTTAGGCCCAACGCCGTTGGTTTTGATCAACTCTTTGAACAACGTGCGCTCTTGTTTATTGTTAAAACCGTACAGCAGTTGCGCGTCTTCACGCACCACAAAGTGGGTGAAAACGATCGCTTCCTGACCCGCTTCAGGGAGTTCATAAAAACAGGTCATCGGCATATGCACTTCATAGCCTACGCCGCCCACTTCAAGTAACACCAGCGGGGGTTGTTTTTCCAGAATGATGCCTCTGAGTCTGCCTATCACATGACGCTCCTGCGTAATGAATCAAAGATAATGCTGTATGATAAAAAAATGCTGGATAGATATCCAGCGAGGGATGATATTAAATCATTTCAGAACTGATAATCCTTTGGCTCACGGTATCTGAAATTTTCTGTGAATCACCTTACATCGCACTCTTTCTTTGACTTCTAATGGCCAATTTTTCCACGTTCCTTGCTGGCGTGCTTCCATTCGCGGCATTTTTTTAGTTTGTGAAGGAGTAAGACCGCAAATATAAATGCGCTTATTGCCCATATAGCTATCAGAGTCGGTAAAGGGCTGATATTGAAAAACACGTTTTCACAGGGTTTCCCGATGGCGGGGCGATCTTTTACAACCTTCACGCACATGGTGAATCCTGGTTTTATACGCTTGTCCTCAACATGCAAATTCCAGGTCTTACCGTCAATCTGCCAGGTCAGGTCATAGGCATACAGCCCCGTGCAATCAATCCTTCCTCCCCGCAGTAAATTGCAGGAGTGCGAGGCGCTACGCTCAAAATTACTGGTATAACGAACCGAAGAAACTTTTGCGAGCGTAGTCAAGCTATTGCGGTGGTACTCATACTCCAGAACGGCAGCATAACTGGTATAAATCGCTAAAAAGAAGTAAAAGAGCGCAATTGGCTTCCTGAAACGTGGGTAGTGAGCTTCCATGAGATAGATGCTTAATATCAACGTCCCGGCAAGAGCAAATGAGATTAAAAGCTGATTGAATACGCTTGATAAATTCATCCGCACCTCTGTATCTGGCAAGCAGGTAGAGGACTAATCATTCAGCGAGTCCCTGAACGCTGAATTTTTGCGGGATCATTCCACTATCAATACGCCACTGATATGACTCCGTATGCGCTAACTCGTCACCATTAAGATCAATCGAGACCTGGTTTGAGTAAATATCATACTCATCAATTATGTCAGCGCCTGAGTATTCATACAGAGCATAATATCCTGCCATCAAATCCCCCTTCGACACCCTTTCATAACTTTTTAGCACATAGCCATATCGCCAGTTAATCAAATCAAAAAGAATGCTTTCGGCGTCCTCTCTTGCAAAAATATCATCCCCCACTCTGATGATAAAACTTCCGGCATTAATTTTATAATGATGTTTTCCCGGCAGAAATTCAAAAGCCTGAGTGAGTGAAAATGATTCTTTATAATGATCACCCGCAGGAATAACTTGCCAGCCATCGACCCCATCATAAATTCCACACATCCCATCAAGGACAATGTTGCTTGTTGTGATGTCAAAGGCTTTATTGCAAGGCATCAAACCACCTTCAAAGATATAAGCAGGTTGATTATTGCTATTGTAGAAATCCAGCAAAGCATTCACCACCTGCCCCTGCTGGATAACGCGAAGCCTCACGGTGACACCACTTTGCGCCATTCTCGCATCGTTAAGGCTTGCACCAGCTTCACCCACGCCGTAGATATCATCACGCATATGAATAATTTGAGGCACAAACTCATTATTCTCATTTAAAGAAATACGTCCATATCGCCAGGGATAGCGAATGACATTATCTTGAGCAAATACATTCACGCATTGACTGATCGAAACTATAATTATCACATTAATAAATAACCGCATAAAACATTCCTTGTCATGATTACAATACAATGCTAATGCTTTACCATCACGAAAGATAGATGCTGTTTTATATATAAATAATGGATTGATATAGTGAAAATAAATTACCCAGCTAAATATGAAACCGGTGATATTGTTTTTACCTGCATCGGTGCTCGCCTGTTTGGGCAAATCTCTGCAGCCTCGAAATGCTGGAGCAACCATGTGGGGATAATCATCGGACATGACGGTGATGATTACCTGGTTGCGGAGAGTCGAGTTCCGCTCTCCACAATCACAACTTTGTCACGATTTATTGAACGGTCGACCGATCAACGCTACGGTGTTCGCCGCCTGGCAGGAGGTTTAACCGCAGAGCAGAAACTTGCTCTTGTCGAAAAGGTCCCTGCCCGGTTGCATAAGTTCTACCACACCGGTTTTAAATACGAATCATCCCGCCAGTTCTGTTCAAAATTCGTTTTTGATATTTATAAAGAGGCGCTATGTATCCCGGTGGGTGAAATTGAGACGTTTGGAGAACTGCTAAACAGCAATCCGAATGCAAAACTCACTTTCTGGAAATTCTGGTTTTTAGGTTCGATTCCGTGGGAGCGTAAAACCGTCACGCCAGCCAGTTTGTGGCATCATCCGGGTTTGGTGTTGATTCATGCGGAGGGAGTAGAAACGCCTCAGCCTGAATTGACTGAGGCGGTATAACTTAACGCAGTCGCCCTCTCGCCAGGTTCAGCCGCGATTCGCTCATCTGCATCGCATTCTGACTAACGTGGCAGTGGGTGATGGCAATTGCCAGCGCATCAGCGGCATCCGCCTGCGGATTAACGGGGAGTTTCAGCAAGGTGCGAACCATATGCTGCACCTGGCTTTTTTCGGCACTACCAATACCTACCACCGTTTGCTTTACCTGACGTGCCGCGTATTCAAATACCGGTAATTCCTGATTCACCGCCGCCACAATCGCCACGCCACGCGCCTGCCCCAGCTTCAGGGCCGAGTCGGCATTTTTAGCCATAAAGACTTGTTCAATGGCGAAATAATCAGGCTGGAACTGGGTGATGATTTCCGTCACGCCCGCATAGATGAGCTTAAGGCGAGACGGTAAATCATCCACTTTGGTGCGTATACATCCGCTACCCAGGTAGGACAGCTGCCTGCCCACCTGGCGGATGACGCCATAGCCGGTCACGCGCGAACCCGGGTCAATGCCGAGAATAATAGCCATCACGCGTCTCCGTTTGCTGTTTAGCAGGCCTCATCAGAGAGTCGCTGCAACCTCATCAGAGATTTCACCGTTATGGTAAACTTCCTGCACGTCGTCGCAATCTTCCAGCATATCGATCAGACGCATCAGTTTCGGTGCGGTTTCTGCATCCATATCAGCTTTGGTGGACGGGATCATAGAAACTTCCGCGCTGTCTGCTTTCAGACCTGCAGCTTCCAGAGCGTCGCGTACTTTACCCATTTCTTCCCATGCAGTGTAGACATCAATCGCGCCGTCATCATAGGTCACAACATCTTCAGCACCAGCTTCCAGAGCTGCTTCCATGATGGTGTCTTCATCGCCTTTCTCGAAGGAGATCACGCCTTTTTTGCTGAACAGATAGGCTACGGAACCATCAGTACCGAGGTTACCGCCACATTTGCTGAATGCGTGACGCACTTCAGCAACCGTACGGTTGCGGTTATCAGACAGACATTCAATCATGATTGCCGTGCCGCCAGGACCGTAACCTTCGTAGATGATGGTTTCCATGTTTGCATCATCATCACCGCCCACACCACGTGCAATTGCGCGGTTCAGGGTGTCACGGGTCATGTTGTTAGACAGTGCTTTGTCAATGGCTGCTCGCAGACGCGGGTTAGCATCCGGATCTCCACCGCCCAGCTTCGCGGCGGTTACCAGTTCACGAATGATTTTAGTGAAGATTTTACCGCGCTTAGCATCCTGCGCAGCTTTACGATGTCTGGTGTTGGCCCATTTACTATGACCTGCCATAAAAATATCTCCAGGTAGCCCTGCCTGTTCAGGCAGCGTTAATTACAAACTGTTCAATCGCCTGCCGGTTGCTCCATGACTTTGTGAGCGCCGCCGCAGCATGCGCATCAAGCCACTTGTAGGCCAGATGTTCAGTGAAAACGATCTGGCGCTCGTGCGGGAGTGCAAGACAGAACCAAGATTCCGTATTACGCGTTACGCCCGGCGCATAGCGATGACGTAAATGTGAAAAAATTTCAAACTCCACCGTGCGCTGACAGTCAATTAAGGTCAGTTGTTCAGCGACAACATCAATGGTGACCTCTTCCTTTACTTCGCGCATGGCGGCTTGCGGCGCGGTTTCCCCCTCTTCCACGCTGCCGGTTACCGACTGCCAGAAATCGGGATCATCACGCCGCTGTAACATCAGCACCCGTTTCGTATCTTGCGCATAAATAACCACCAGAATAGAAACGGGACGCTTATAAGTCATATCAATTATTCTCTGCCTTCTTCACAACCTGAATGCTCAGCTCGGACAGAGCAGTCGGGTTAGCAAAGCTTGGCGCTTCGGTCATCAGACACGCTGCCGCCGTGGTTTTCGGGAAGGCGATAACGTCACGGATGTTGTCGGTACCGGTCAGCAGCATGGTCAGACGGTCAAGACCGAATGCCAGACCTGCGTGCGGCGGAGTACCGTATTTCAGGGCGTCGAGCAGGAAGCCGAACTTCTCGCGCTGTTCTTCTTCGTTGATCCCCAGAATACCAAACACCGTCTGCTGCATATCCCCATTATGGATACGCACAGAACCACCGCCCACTTCGTAACCATTGATGACCATATCGTAAGCGTTCGCCACCGCATTTTCCGGTGCAGCTTTCAACTCTGCCGCCGTCATATCTTTCGGTGAGGTGAACGGATGGTGCATTGCCGTCAGGCCGCCTTCACCGTCATCTTCAAACATCGGGAAGTCGATAACCCACAGCGGTGCCCATTTGCTTTCGTCGGTCAGACCAAGGTCTTTACCCACTTTCAGACGCAATGCGCCCATCGCGTCGGCAACAATTTTCTTGTTATCAGCACCGAAGAAAATCATATCGCCATCTTGCGCGGCAGTACGAGCCAGGATGGCTTCGATGATTTCAGCGTTGAGGAACTTCGCTACCGGGCTGTTGATACCTTCCAGACCTTTCGCACGTTCGTTAACTTTGATGTACGCCAGACCTTTCGCGCCGTAGATTTTAACGAAGTTACCGTATTCGTCGATCTGCTTACGGGTCAGCGATGCGCCACCCGGAACACGCAGAGCAGCAACGCGGCCTTTCGGATCGTTCGCCGGACCTGCGAATACCGCGAACTCAACGGATTTCAGCAGATCGGCAACGTCAGTCAGTTCCATCGGGTTACGCAGATCCGGTTTATCAGAACCATAACGGCGTTCTGCTTCTGCAAAGGTCATTACCGGGAAATCGCCCAGATCCACGCCCTTCACTTCCAGCCACAGATGACGCACCAGCGCTTCCATCACTTCACGCACTTGCGGCGCGGTCATGAAAGAAGTTTCCACATCGATCTGAGTAAATTCAGGCTGACGATCAGCGCGCAGGTCTTCGTCACGGAAGCATTTTACAATCTGATAGTAGCGGTCAAAACCGGACATCATCAGCAGCTGTTTGAACAACTGCGGGGATTGCGGCAGTGCGTAGAATTTACCTTTGTGCACACGAGAAGGCACCAGGTAGTCACGCGCGCCTTCCGGCGTGGCTTTGGTCAGCATCGGAGTTTCGATGTCGAGGAAGCCGTGGTCATCCATAAAACGGCGCACCAGGCTGGTGATTTTAGCGCGGGTTTTCAGGCGCTGAGCCATTTCCGGGCGACGCAGGTCGAGGTAGCGGTATTTCAGACGCGCTTCTTCGGTGTTGACGTGGTTAGAGTCAAGCGGCAGAACGTCTGCGCGGTTGATGATGGTCAGCGAGGAGGCCAGCACTTCGATTTCGCCGGTCGCCATATCGCGGTTAATATTTTTTTCGTCACGCGCACGTACGGTGCCCGTGACCTGAATGCAGAACTCATTACGCAGTTCAGAGGCCAGCTTTAACGCGTCCGCACGATCCGGATCGAAAAATACCTGCACGATACCTTCGCGGTCGCGCATATCGATGAAGATCAGGCTACCAAGATCACGACGACGGTTGACCCAACCACACAGAGTCACCTGCTGCCCCACGTGGGACAAACGGAGCTGTCCACAATATTCTGTACGCATGAGATATCCCTTAACTTAGCTGCCGGCGGATGCCCCCTGCTGCGCAGGTGACCAAGTCGCAGCGTTAGCTGTATGTCACAACTGAATGAAAAAAGGCGGCTATTATACTGGAAATTCTGCCGCACCGTAAGAGCCTGGCCCGCGCTGGAACGCCTCGTTACCACTTTATATCGGGCCTGAAATCAGACTCTACGCCAGTTTGCTATAAAGGTGTTGCCCGAACTCATAAAAATTAACAAAATTTGTCGTTCCGCCATCGGCTAATCGCATTAAGGTGAGAGGCACGATTTTGTTTTGTCAGGAGTCATCATGCTTGAACTTAATGCTAAAACCACTGCGCTGGTGGTGATTGATTTACAAGAAGGCATCTTACCTTTTGCCGGTGGTCCTCATACTGCCGATGAGGTGGTTAATCGAGCAGGGAAGCTGGCGGCGAAATTTCGCGCGAACGGTCAGCCCGTGTTTCTGGTGCGCGTTGGTTGGTCTACCGATTACGCCGAAGCATTAAAACAGCCGGTTGATGCCCCCTCCCCCGCTAAAGTGTTACCCGAAAACTGGTGGCAACATCCTGCTGCATTAGGTGCAACCGACAGCGATATCGAAATCATCAAACGTCAATGGGGTGCGTTTTACGGTACGGATCTGGAGTTGCAATTACGCCGCCGGGGTATCGATACAATAGTATTATGTGGGATCTCGACCAATATCGGTGTTGAATCCACCGCCCGCAATGCCTGGGAACTCGGTTTTAATCTGGTGATTGCCGAAGACGCCTGCAGCGCCGCCAGCGCCGAGCAGCACAATAACAGCATCAACCATATCTACCCACGCATCGCCCGTGTGCGCAGTGTGGAAGAGATCCTCAACGCATTATGATTTACATCGGTCTGCCGCAATGGTCGCATCCTAAATGGGTGCGGTTGGGGATCACCAGCCTTGAAGAGTATGCCCGCCACTTTAACTGTGTGGAGGGCAACACCACGCTTTACGCCCTGCCGAAATCCGAGGTTGTCCTGCGCTGGCGTGAGCAGACCACAGATAATTTTCGCTTCTGTTTTAAGTTTCCGGCGACCATTTCGCATCAGGCAGCATTACGGCATTGCGATGATTTAGTAACTGAATTTTTGACTCGCTTGTCACCGTTAGCGCCGCGCATTGGGCAATACTGGCTGCAACTGCCTGCCACATTTGGCCCACGGGATCTGCCTGCGCTTTGGCATTTTCTCGACTCTCTTCCCGGCGAGTTTAATTATGGTGTGGAAGTCCGCCATCCACAGTTTTTCGCCAAAGGGGAAGAGGAACAAACACTTAATCGCGGTTTACATCAGCGCGGCGTTAATCGGGTGATTTTAGACAGCCGCCCGGTTCATGCAGCACGCCCACACAGTGAAGCTATTCGCGACGCTCAACGGAAAAAACCTAAAGTTCCCGTACATGCTGTGCTGACGGCGACAAATCCGCTGATCCGTTTTATCGGTAGTGATGATATGACGCAAAACCGAGAGTTGTTTCAGGTTTGGTTACAAAAATTAGCGCAGTGGCATCAGACCACTACGCCTTATCTTTTTTTACATACGCCAGATATTGCCCAGGCACCGGAACTGGTACATACCCTGTGGGAAGGCTTACGTAAAACACTTCCAGAGATCGGAGCAGTTCCGGCTATTCCACAGCAATCTTCTCTTTTCTGAATTTGCCACCTATCATAGACAGGTGCCATCGGCCATTTTAAAGGGAGTTTGTATGGTAAGCGCGCTGTATGCCGTTTTAAGTGCGTTGTTATTAATGAAGTTCTCTTTTGATGTCGTTCGCCTGCGTATGCAGTACCGCGTTGCCTATGGTGACGGCGGTTTTAGCGAACTGCAAAGCGCTATTCGCATTCATGGTAACGCGGTGGAGTATATTCCCATCGCGATTGTGTTGATGCTGTTTATGGAAATGAATGGCGCCGAAACCTGGATGGTGCATATTTGCGGCATCGTTTTGCTTGCTGGTCGTCTGATGCATTATTACGGTTTTCATCACCGTCTGTTCCGCTGGCGACGTTCTGGCATGAGCGCCACCTGGTGTGCGCTGTTGCTGATGGTGCTGGCGAATCTTTGGTATATGCCCTGGGAGTTGGTTTTCTCCCTGCGTTAGCGCACAATACGCCACTTTCTTTTTCCCGGATTTTTACGTTATGTCTCACCGCGACACGCTATTTTCTGCCCCTATCGCCAGACTGGGCGACTGGACCTTTGATGAACGGGTAGCCGAAGTCTTCCCGGATATGATCCAGCGTTCCGTTCCCGGCTACTCCAATATTATTTCCATGATTGGTATGTTAGCCGAACGCTTCGTTCAACCTGGTACGCAGGTTTACGATCTGGGTTGTTCTCTGGGCGCGGCGACGCTCTCAGTGCGTCGCAATATTCATCATGATAATTGCAAAATTATCGCCATCGACAACTCTCCGGCGATGATTGAACGCTGCCGTCGTCATATTGACGCTTATAAAGCCCCTACGCCAGTAGACGTTATTGAAGGTGATATTCGCGATATCACCATTGAAAACGCATCGATGGTTGTGCTGAATTTTACCCTGCAATTCCTGGAACCTTCAGAGCGTCAGGCGTTACTGGATAAAATTTATCAAGGGCTGAATCCGGGCGGCGCGCTGGTGCTTTCAGAAAAATTCAGTTTCGAAGATGCCAAAGTTGGTGAACTGCTGTTCAACATGCACCACGACTTTAAACGTGCCAACGGTTACAGCGAACTGGAGATCAGCCAGAAGCGCAGTATGCTGGAAAATGTCATGCTGACCGATTCCGTGGAAACCCATAAAGCTCGCCTGCATCAAGCCGGTTTCGAACATAGCGAGCTATGGTTCCAGTGCTTTAACTTTGGTTCACTGGTGGCTTTAAAAGCAGAGGACGCTGCATGATCGACTTTGGTAACTTTTATTCTCTGATTGCCAAAAATCATCTTTCACACTGGCTGGAAACGCTGCCCGCGCAGATTGCCAGCTGGCAGCGCGAACAGCAGCACGGTCTGTTTAAACAGTGGTCCAATGCGGTGGAATTTCTGCCTGAAATTAAACCGTATCGTCTTGATTTACTACATAGCGTGACGGCAGAAAGCGAAGAGCCACTGAGCGCCGGGCAGATTAAGCGCATTGAAACACTGATGCGCAACCTCATGCCGTGGCGCAAAGGGCCGTTTTCACTGTATGGCGTGAACATCGATACCGAATGGCGTTCTGACTGGAAATGGGATCGTGTTCTGCCCCATCTTTCTGATTTAACCGGGCGCACCATTCTTGATGTCGGCTGCGGCAGCGGTTATCACATGTGGCGCATGATTGGCGCAGGCGCACATCTGGCGGTGGGTATCGACCCTACGCAACTGTTCCTATGCCAGTTTGAAGCGGTGCGTAAACTATTGGGTAACGACCAACGGGCGCATCTGCTGCCGTTAGGCATTGAACAACTTCCGGCACTGAAAGCCTTTGATACCGTCTTTTCGATGGGCGTGCTTTATCATCGTCGTTCACCGCTGGAGCATCTCTGGCAGTTAAAAGATCAACTGGTGAATGAAGGTGAACTGGTGCTGGAAACGCTGGTTATTGATGGCGATGAAAACACAGTGTTGGTACCAGGCGATCGTTACGCGCAAATGCGCAATGTTTATTTCATCCCGTCAGCCCTGGCGTTGAAAAACTGGCTGAAGAAGTGTGGTTTTGTTGATATCCGCATTGCGGATGTGAGCGTTACCACGACCGAAGAGCAGCGACGCACCGAATGGATGGTCACCGAATCGCTGGCCGATTTTCTTAATCCACATGATCCGAGTAAAACGGTGGAAGGTTATCCGGCACCTAAACGCGCGGTGTTGATTGCGCGTAAGCCGTAAAAATTTAGCGCCCGTTTCCGGGCGCTTTTCACGTCTTATGCCTGAACAGCTGGCTGATCAAACGCCGTTAACTTCGGTGCATTGCCCGTATATTTTTCGATATACACCAGCGCAGAGTTACCGGCACAGGCATTTGCCAGCTGAGAGCTGGGGATATCCGCCGTTAACACGTTCGCACTGCCGTTTTTACACAAGCCATTTTCCAGATCTGGCCATGCACCTTCATGCACGCATACCACGCCTTTTTTGATCCCGTCAGTCACCACCGCGCCTGTCAGAATCTGACCACGTTTGTTCCAGACACGCACCAGATCGCCATTCGCAATACCAAAGCGAGCAGCATCTTCGGTGTGAATAGTGATCGGTTCACGATCGGCAACCGCATATTTTTTACGCAGTTCCGCATAGTTAAGCTGACTGTGTAAACGGTGTGCCGGATGTGCGGTCAGAAGCTGCAACTGCTTCTCGTCGGCGGAACCTTTCCACTCATCAGGCGCAAGCCAAGTTGGGTGTGCCGGGCAATCCTTATAGCCAAATTTTTCCAGCGTTTTGGAGTAAATCTCAATTTTGCCGCTTGGCGTACCCAGCGCATTTTTCACCGGATCGGCGCGGAAATCAGCATAACGAACGTACTGTTCGTTCTTCTCGCTGCGGCGCATTTCGATCAGTTTATTTTGCTGCCAGAAAGCATTAAACATCGGCATAGTCACGCGTTGCGCACGCGCACCTTTCTGAGCGGCATCATAGAAAAATTTCAGCCACGCCATTTCATCTCTACCTTCGGTATAGATCTCTTTTCCGCCAGGTTTGAGTAATTCAGCAAGATCGGCAAACACATCAAAATCGTTACGCGCTTCAAATTGCGGAGCGACAGCCTGCTTCATCGGTACAATATGCTGGTTGCTGTAATCACCGGTCATCGTCAAGTCATTGCGCTCAAACGATGTGGTGATCGGTAATACGATATCTGCATGTTTAGCAGCTGCGGTCCAGTAGCATTCAGAAACGACGATCATCTCCGGTTTCTGCCATGCTTTAATCAGACGATTGGTATCCTGGTGATGGGTAAAGTTACCGCCACCCGCCCACCAGATCATTTTGATATTCGGATACGTTTGTTCTTTACCGTTATGCTGATATTTGCCGCCAGGATTTTCCAGCGCATCGACGATACGGGCAACAGGAATCGCCGTCATTCCGCCATCATCAGCGGCCTCGCTGGCCTGTCCGGCAATCGCCGCAGACATTTCCGGCAGCACTCCGCCAACACGCGTCGGGTTGCCACCGTTTGAGTAATGATAAGAGAAACCAAACCCGCCGCCCGGTGTACCAATCTGCCCTAACATCGCCGCCAGCGTCACCAGCATCCAGTGTTTCTGTTCACCATATTGCTGGCGCTGAATTCCCCAGCCTGCCATCAGCATTGTGCGATTTGCCGCCATCAGTTCGGCGAGTTTGACTATCTGCGCTTCCGCTACGCCAGTAATTTCCGCCGCCCAGGCCGCGTTCTTCGGCGTATTATCGCTCTTACCTGCGAGGTACTCTTCAAATTGCGGATATCCGGTGGTGTATTTTTCAAGGAACACTTTGTCGTGTTTGCCTTGTGTCATCAGGGTATGCGCAATCCCCAACATCAGCGCCACGTCGGTGCCCATATTTGGCGCGATCCAGGTAGCATTGTCGCCAAAGAACTCAATAGTTTCGGAACGAATGGGGTCGATAGCAATCACTGGTTTGCCAGATTTTTTCAGCTGATGGAAGTATTCCAGCCCTTGCTCATCGGTACTGCTCCAGGCAATTTTTAAGGTATTCAGCGGGTTCATCCCCCACAACACCACCACCTGACTGTTTTCCAGAATCAGTGGCCAGGAGGTCTGCTGTTCATACACCTCCACGGAACCCACCACGTGCGGCATGATTACCTGTGCCGCCCCGGTTGAATAATCGCCGCTATGCCCTGAATAACCGCCCGCAAGATTCATATAACGTTGCAGTAAGGTTTGCGCTTTATGTAACACGCCAGAAGAGCGCCAGCCGTAAGATCCGGCAAAAATGGCCGATGGTCCGTTAGCTTTGCGAATGCGATCGTGTTGCTCATGAATAAGTTTTAATGCTTGTTCCCAGCTCACCTGTACATAGGTATCTTCGCCACGACCTTTCGCCGGTTGTAGTGGATTATCGAGATAGCTTTTTCTCACCATCGGATGCTGAATACGCGCCGTTGTATGTACCTGATCCGCCGCTGTAGACTGTAAGGAGTTTGGTATGGTTTTCGCCAGCGCGCCTGTTGAAGAAACAATCTTCCCGTCCTTCACTTCTACGTTCATCGCTCCCCAACGGCCTGCGGTGAGGATTTTGCCGCCCTTCTCTTCTGCCCATGCAGGTAACGGTGCAGCCGATGTCACCACCAGCGCCCCAGCGGCAATACCGCTGTGTTTAATAAATTCACGTCTTGTTAATGTCATAACTTCCTCCCTGATCAACGAGGATCACTGTTTCTCGGTAATATCTTTGGCGTTGTACTGGAAGTACCGCGTCAAAATGTCCAGTTCGTTTTCGCTCATGCTGGTTCGCGCACCCATTCCTTTGGCAATGGACGGCCATGCATTGACGGTGTAATGGTCAGCGGCGATAGGGGCATGGCAACCAGCACAATAGGTATCGTCAAGTTTTTCAGCGTATTGCCATAGCGGTTTACGGTCCGCTAATGCGGGATCGGTAAGCACACCCTGTAAAGACGCCTGACGCCATTGATTGCCGTATTCGTCAGCCTGCCATTCCCCGTTTACCGTTAACGCCTTGATACCTTCTTCACTTAATGTGGCTAGCGCCAGCCGTTGACCTGCCGCCAGGTAGAGCGTGTTTTCACTGCCCTGCATTTGATAACCCTGCAACAGAACGATCGGCTGTTTGCCACTGGCATCAACGACGGTGAGATCGGTACCTGGATTCACGGTAGCCAGCTCGCCTATGCGAGAAGTTTTGAAAGGATAAATATGTGCGCCATTGGTAACTGAAGTAGCGGCCTGACTTTCCAGCTCATGCGCCGCGTTGTCATCCATTTTTATTTCTGGTGGAAAATGGGCAATGCCTTTATGACAATCGATACAGGTTTCGCCGTCCTTTTGCGCTTTGTTATGCATTTTCTGCGCAGATTCACTTTGCGAGGCAATATCCATGGCATCAAAAGAATGGCAACTACGACACGTTGCAGAATCAGTTGCTTTTAATTCTTTCCATACTGTTTCGGCCATTTCCTGACGATGCGCTTCGAACTTATCGTCACTGTCTATTTTGCCGCTAACAAATTCATGATAAATATCTTTAGAAGCTTTTAATTTAGCAAATAAATAATCCACCCCTGACTTTGGAATATGGCAATCGGCACATTCCGCACGTATCCCTTTCTGGTTAGAAAAGTGGACAGTTCCCTGATATTCCTCAAAAGGTTTACTCATCGAGTGGCAGGAAAGGCAAAATGCGGTATCCGACGTTTTATGTAAGGCTTTTTGCGCCAGTAATAACCCGCCGCCACCAACCACAACCGTTATCAGCAAAAATAATAACCCAATGCGTTTTTTCCCTCGCATAGATTCCTCTAATTAATTCCAGAACACCGAAATCATTGTATAATTAAATATACAACGAATTGACCGCTTGCATAATTCGGCACAACACTGCCTGAAATAATCGATAAAGAATATGATTTATTACAATGTAATCATTAATTGCTAAGGAATAACCCAGTTGTTATTTAGAATATATATTTGACAGTTTTAGTAATTTAAATTACATAATTAATATGAATATATAAAAATTTTTAGCACAACGCTATGCGCACTGTCACGCGCTCAACCGATCACAGAAATCGTTCGTTTTTTATACTTCTCGGGGATAAAAAAAGGCCCCTGTTGAAATTGCAGGGGCCTGGTACGAGCAAGCATCATATTGGGCGACATGATGCAACGGTAAAAATCATTTGGCCTGACGGCGTTCAATGATTCCTTTCATTTCAGCAACCGCCGCCCCGTCTACGACATAACGCGAATACTCGTCCGCGTGTGCATCTGATGACATGGACAATCCTTGATTACGATAACGCATTGGTGAGGCTTGCCACGCTCCCGCGGAGCTATGGACTTCCAGCACTCCGGCATCGAGGAAGTGGTGCAGGTTTTCTGCACGGACTCCTGCTCCGGCCATAATGATTGGAGCATCACCATGGGCAATAAGTTCCATAATTTTTGATAAACCTTGCAGTGCGTCTGATTTTTGCCCTGATGTCAGTACCCGAGCAACGCCCAATTCCGCAAGATTATTGAGTGTATTTAAAGGGTTAGCGCACATATCGAAGGCGCGATGAAAAGTCACTGCCAGCGGACCGGCAACAGCCATTATTTTTTCCATTCGTGGCATATCGACATTCCCGTCAACATCGAGAACGCCCGTCACCAGTCCAGGAAAACCTAATTCGCGGACTGTGCGCACATCCTCAAGAATGGCGGCAAACTCACCGTCGCTGTAGCAAAAATCACCACCGCGTGGGCGAATAATTGGATGCACAGGGATCGTCACCCGCTGGCGCACGGATTTCAATACCCCCAACGACGGCGTTAAGCCCCCCTCTTTTGGGGCTGCGCATAATTCAACTCTGTCTGCGCCGTTTTGCTGCGCCGTTAGCGCGCATTCCATGCTGTAACAGCAAATTTCCAGTAATGCCATTTTTGCTCCTTAATTACGCCGACTGCTCGCTGGCAACGATCTCTTCAATGGACCACGGATGAAATTTAATGGTCGTTTTGCCATCGGTGACCGCCAGCGTCGGATTCGGTAATCGCTCATGCTCACCTTTTGGCGAACTGGTTTTAACTGAGATCCCCGGCAGGCTGAGTCCTTCATCAGAAAACAATGCCAGCGCACGGGAATTCAGCGTTTCTGGATCGCCCGGCAGAACGATTTCAATATGTTCCCAACCTTCGTGCGGGTAACGTTTTTCCCCGGGCCACGGTAGCTCCACAATGGAAAACTGCCAGTGCGCAACCTGTACCGGTTCATGCAATTTAAACAGACAAATCGGCCTGCCATTGATCATATTTTCTGACAAAAGCTCGCCGCACTGTTCAAACCCGCGACGCCAGCGTTCAGCGGTGACGTTTTGATGGCAACGCAAAGAAATGTGATCGGCAGTCAGTGGAGTGATATCCAACCCCAGACGGCGGGAAAGTTCATCTAATGCGTGGGTAAATCGCGGTAAATCCGATGCAATATCCTGCAGCTCGTCGATAGATTGCCAGTTCGCCATAATCACTCTTCGTCTTTCAGTAAAAGCGTTAATTTACCCTGTTGCCCTGCGCCAACCAACCGCTGATTTCACGCCGCTTCTGATGCAATAGTGAAAACGGCAATACACCACGCGCACGTTGCTGACGAAAACAGCCATTTGCAGTATACTCCCGCCCTAATTTCTTTAACTGGTGCGGGCAATTTTTGCTCGCTTCATCAATGTAAGGTATTCCGGTGAATATTCAGGCTCTTCTCTCAGAAAAAGTCCGTCAGGCCATGATTGCGGCAGGCGCGCCTGCGGATTGCGAACCGCAGGTTCGTCAGTCAGCAAAAGTTCAGTTCGGCGACTATCAGGCTAACGGCATGATGGCAGTTGCTAAAAAACTGGGTATGGCACCGCGACAATTAGCAGAGCAGGTGCTGACTCATCTGGATCTTAACGGTATCGCCAGCAAAGTTGAGATCGCGGGTCCTGGCTTTATCAACATTTTCCTTGATCCGGCATTCCTGGCTGAACATGTTCAGCAGGCGCTGGCGTCCGATCGTCTCGGTGTTGCTACGCCAGAAAAACAGACCATTGTGGTTGACTACTCTGCGCCAAACGTGGCGAAAGAGATGCACGTTGGTCACCTGCGCTCTACCATTATTGGTGACGCAGCAGTTCGTACTCTGGAGTTCCTCGGTCACAAAGTGATTCGCGCAAACCACGTCGGCGACTGGGGCACTCAGTTCGGTATGCTGATTGCATGGCTGGAAAAGCAGCAGCAGGAAAATGCCGGTGAAATGGAGCTGGCTGATCTTGAAGGTTTCTACCGCGATGCGAAAAAGCATTACGATGAAGATGAAGCGTTCGCTGAGCGTGCACGTAACTACGTGGTAAAACTGCAAAGCGGTGACGAATACTTCCGTGAGATGTGGCGCAAACTAGTCGACATCACCATGACGCAGAACCAGATCACCTACGATCGTCTGAACGTGACGCTGACTCGTGATGACGTGATGGGCGAAAGCCTGTACAACCCGATGCTGCCGGGTATCGTGGCTGATCTCAAAGCCAAAGGTCTGGCTGTAGAAAGCGAAGGCGCAACCGTCGTATTCCTTGATGAGTTCAAAAACAAGGAAGGCGAACCGATGGGCGTGATCATTCAGAAGAAAGATGGTGGCTATCTCTACACCACCACTGATATCGCCTGTGCGAAATATCGTTATGAAACATTGCATGCCGATCGCGTGCTGTATTACATCGACTCCCGTCAGCATCAACACCTGATGCAGGCGTGGGCGATCGTCCGTAAAGCAGGCTATGTGCCGGAATCCGTACCGCTGGAACACCATATGTTCGGCATGATGCTGGGCAAAGACGGCAAACCGTTCAAAACGCGTGCTGGCGGTACGGTGAAACTGGCCGATCTGCTGGATGAAGCCCTGGAACGCGCACGCCGTCTGGTGGCAGAGAAGAACCCGGATATGCCAGCCGATGAGCTGGAAAAACTGGCTAATGCGGTTGGTATTGGTGCGGTTAAATACGCAGATCTATCCAAAAACCGTACCACTGACTACATCTTCGACTGGGACAACATGCTGGCGTTTGAGGGTAATACCGCGCCATACATGCAGTATGCTTACACGCGTGTATTGTCCGTGTTCCGTAAAGCAGAAATTAACGAAGAGCAACTGGCTGCAGCCCCGGTAATCATCCGTGAAGATCGTGAGGCACAACTGGCAGCTCGCCTGCTGCAGTTTGAAGAAACCCTCACCGTGGTTGCCCGTGAAGGCACGCCGCATGTAATGTGTGCTTACCTGTACGATCTGGCCGGTCTGTTCTCTGGCTTCTACGAGCACTGCCCGATCCTCAGCGCAGAAAACGAAGAAGTGCGTAACAGTCGTCTGAAACTGGCACAACTGACGGCGAAGACGCTGAAGCTGGGCCTGGATACGCTGGGTATTGAGACAGTAGAGCGTATGTAATCGATTTTTCGTGAGAGTGAAGCCTGATCAGGGTTACCTGATCAGGCTTTTTTATTGCCATCTAAATGTATTCTGAAAATGGACATGCCACTGTTTTCTCACTGTTGGATAAGAGGCCAGAAGCGTAATATCCGGCCCCAGGGAAACGATAACGGTTGAATTTAAGGAATACCGCAGTGTTTAAATTTCTTGTATTAACATTAGGCATTATCTCTTGCCAGGCTTACGCAGAAGATACGGTTATAGTCAATGACCATGACATTTCAGCCATCAAAGATTGTTGGCAAAAAAATTCAGATGATGATACTGACATTAACGTGATCAAATCATGCCTGCGACAAGAATACAATCTCGTCGATGCGCAATTAAATAAAGCTTATGGTGAAGCTTATCGTTATATAGAACAAGTACCACGCACAGGTGTCAAAAAACCTGATACCGAACAACTTAACTTGCTTAAAAAATCACAACGAGCCTGGCTGGATTTTAGGGACAAAGAATGTGAATTAATCCTTTCAAATGAAGACGTTCAGGATTTAAGTGCCCCTTATTCTGAATCAGAATGGCTCTCATGTATGATCATACAGACCAATACGCGAACTCGCCAGTTGCAGTTATACCGTAACTCTGAAGATTTTTATCCAAGCCCTTTGACAAGAGGATAATTCACATATTTTTGGCATGTTTTGTTGCAAGCTATTCCTGATAAATAATTGCAACAAAACATCGAGCCTTTTTCACTGAGTTATTAAACATGCCGCGAGCGCGTAATTTTTATTTGTCCTTCAGCGATAATTCACAATCACTTCATTACGTTGTACTTTTAGCGGCGGAATTAACCGCCCGCCGCCAGGCACTTCCCAGATAAATCGCAACGGTTCTGCCGCCGGTATACCGGAAAAGGCCACGGTGGTTCCGCTCTGCCCCTCTAATTCGACACAACGAGATTGTGAACACAAGCGAACCCGCAGCCCTACGGGAGTTGGGCCGATAAGCTGATAACGCCACGCAACCAGCGTCATCAATCCTGATGCAGGTTGTCGCGAAGAAAGAGGCGCTGACGACATCGATTCACCACGGTGATTCAACGTAACGCCCACACTGCTCGCCTGCCACATCCCCTCCCCGGCGGCTTGCGCCAGCAGCGGAAACAATAATATTGCTAATAAGGCTCTCATTATTTGCCGCCAATCGTCGCCGTCATACGGATATGTCGGTTATCTGATAGTTCCAGATTCGACAGCACCACTAACTGCGGCAGGCTGCGACGCAGGAAGCGAGACAATAATGGTCGCAGCGCGTGGTTCACCAATAATACTGGCGGCGCACCCAGCATCTCCTGACGGGATAGCGCTTCCTGAGTTTGTGCCAGTAAACGATCCGCCAGCCCAGGCTCCAGTCCGCCCCCACCCTGCAAGGCCTGTAGTAACAAACGTTCCAGCGGTGTATCGAGGCCAATAACATGGACTTCATCTTTGCCAGGAAACCACTGCTGGGTTATAGCCCGTCCTAACGCCACGCGCACGACGGCGGTTAATTCATGTGGATCGCTTTGGATGGGCGCATGTTCCGCCAGCGTTTCGAGAATGGTGCGCATATCGCGAATCGGGACTTTTTCATCGAGCAGATTTTGCAGCACTTTATGCAGTGTGGTGAGCGTGACGACGCCAGGAACGAGATCTTCCGTCAGCTTTGGCATCTCCTGAGCGACACGATCCAGCAGCTGTTGCGCCTCCTGACGACCAAACAGCTCTGCGGCATGCTGGCTTATGAGGTGGTTAAGATGCGTAGCCACCACCGTGCTGGCCTCAACCACGGTATACCCTTGAATCTGCGCCTGTTCTTTTAGCGCACTTTCAATCCAGATAGCATTCAGACCAAATGCCGGATCGACGGTCGCCTCTCCAGGTAACGTTCCAGCTGCGGTACCTGGGTTTATTGCCAACCAGCGCCCCGGATATGCATCACCACTGCCTATCTCCACGCCTTTCATCAAAATACGGTAGCGGGCAGGTTGCAGATCCATATTGTCGCGAATGTGTACTACCGGCGGCAGAAAGCCCATTTCCTGAGCAAATTTCTTGCGAATACTGCGAATACGACCCAGTAGTTCACCATCCTGCTGAAAATCGACCATCGGGATCAGTCGATAACCCACTTCCATTCCCAGAGAATCTTCCAGTTGAACATCGTTCCACGTTGCTTCGACAACGGCATTATTCTCTGCCATTTTTACCGGTTTTGGTTCGGCAGGCGCTTTTTGTTCGCGTCCGCGGATCCACCAGGCCAGCCCCAGCAATCCGGCAGTGAACAGCAAAAATACCAGGTTCGGCATTCCAGGCACCAGGCCGAGTAAACCGAGCACGGCGGCGCTTAACAACATAACGCTCGGGTTACTGAAAAGCTGATTCACCATCTGTTCGCCAACATCCTGATCGGTGCTGACGCGCGTAACGATAACCCCCGCGGCGGTAGAAATCACCAGCGCCGGAATTTGTGCTACCAGACCGTCACCAATGGTCAATAGCGTATAACTTTCCGCCGCATGTCCCATGCTCATGCCATGTTGCAGCACACCGACCAGCAATCCGCCGACAACGTTAATGACCATGATGAGGATCCCGGCGATGGCATCGCCGCGAACAAACTTACTTGCCCCGTCCATTGAGCCGTAAAAATCGGCTTCCTGAGTGACTTCACTGCGGCGTTTTTTCGCCTCATCTTCACCAATCAGTCCGGCGTTAAGGTCGGCATCAATCGCCATCTGCTTTCCTGGCATACCATCGAGAACAAAGCGCGCGCCTACTTCTGCGATACGCCCGGCACCTTTGGTAATAACCATAAAGTTGATGATCACGAGAATGACGAACACCACGATACCGATAGCGAAATTGCCACCAACGAGGAAGTGACCGAACGCTTCGACCACCTTCCCTGCCGCCGCCGCGCCAGTATGCCCTTCCATCAAAATGATACGGGTTGAAGCCACGTTAAGTGCCAGACGTAACAGCGTGGTAAACAACAGAATGGTCGGAAACGCAGCAAACTCAAGCGTGCGCTGGGTAAACATCGCGACCAGCAACACCATTATCGACAAGGCAATATTGAAGGTGAACAGCAGGTCGAGTATGAATGCGGGCAGGGGCAGCACCATCATCGACAAGATCAACAGGATCAAAATCGGTCCGGCAAGGATCTGCCATTGTGTCGATTTCAGGTTTGCGGGCAGGCGCAGCATCGCGGCCAGATTACTCATGGGTCGGTTTCTCGTTAATAAAATCCAGGGCTTCCGGCACCGGAAGATGAGTAGGTTGAACAGGGCGCTGTCCGCCAGCCAGACGCCAGCGTTTCAGTTGCCAGACCCAGGCCAGCACCTCCGCCACCGCGGCGTACAGTTGGCCTGGGATTTGTTGACCGATCTCCGCATGTCGATACAGCGCTCGCGCCAGCGGCGGCGCTTCAAGCGTCGGGACGTTATTTTCAGCGCCAATTTCACGAATGCGCAGTGCGACCAGCCCTGCACCTTTAGCGACCACTTTCGGTGCGCTCATTTTGTTTTCGTCATACTGCAACGCTACCGAATAGTGGGTCGGGTTATTGACAATGACATCCGCTTTCGGCACATCGTTCATCATCCGACGCCGTGCAGCAGCTCGCTGCATCTGACGGATCCGCCCCTTAACATGAGGGTCGCCTTCGCTTTGTTTAAACTCATCACGAATATCCTGCCGCGACATACGCAGTTTTTTCAGGTGGCTAAAAATTTGGAAAAAAACGTCAAATCCCACCATCGGAATAACACCAAGCACCACCAGCAGTGCGCATAGCCCAACCAGATCCATCGCATTACCCATGGCAGTAATCGGAGACTCAGCCATTAAGCGCATCATCTGCGGCCAGTGATGCCAGAGATAAAACCCCGTCACGCTGCCAACCAGGATGGTTTTCAAAATCGCTTTAAGCAACTCCGCGCCAGTCTGTGCCGAGAACATCCGTTTAATTCCCGGTAGTGGGTTGAGTTTGGAAAACTTTGGCTGCAAGGATTTGCCGCTAAATACCAGCCCCCCCAGCATGACCGGAGAAATGAGCGCCACCAGCACCACGCCGCTAATCAGCGGCAGCAGCCCCAACATGGCTTCTCTGATCAGCAGAATAATCTGCCCGAGGATCAGATTCGGGTCATTGATAATATTGTGATCAAAATGCAGCCCAGCGGAGAGCATGCCCGACAATCGACGGGCCAGCGACACACCGCCAAACCAGATAACACAGACGCCCACCAACAAACTCAGCAGTGAGGTCAGTTCACGGGAACGCGGGATCTGCCCCTCCTCCCGCGCTTTTTCAAGTCGGTGGGGTGTGGGGGCTTCTGTTTTGTCGTCGCTCTCGTCAGACACGTCGCCAATCCTGGAAAGAGTATTAAGCGTGAATGATACCAGAGCGAAAAGCGTTCAATGGTCTGAGTAAGGGGCAAAACAGGGGGGATTTAGGGCTTTTGCTGCACACATCAAGCATGGTGTGCGTTTGTCGGATGCGGCGTCATCGCCTGATATGACGCGGTTACGCCACATCAGGCAATACAAATCAAAATCCAAGACTATCCAACAAATCGTCCACCTGATCCTGACTGGCTACCACACCGGCTTTGCTGGTATCAACCTGAGGTCCATTAAGCAAACTCTGGTTTTCACGTTTTGGACGCGACTCCTGTTCCGGGATGTTTTCCAACAGCACCATCAGCAATTGACGTTCGATCTCCTGAATGACATCCATCATCCGCTTAATGACCTGTCCGGTGAGGTCCTGAAAATCCTGCGCCATCATGATTTCCAGCAGTTGCGCGTTAGTAAAGCTGGTATGCGCGGGGACATCTGCCAGAAATTGCCGCGTATCTGTCACCAGTTCACGGGCATCGGCAAGGTCAATCGGATCGGCAAACCAGTCATCCCAACGTTGGGTTAATGCTTTTGCTGATTTCTCCATTTGATCCTGATGTGGTTGTGACGCTTCAACACTGTTCAGCGCCCGCTCTGCAGCCTGGGCAGTCATCTGCACAACATAGTACAAACGATCGCGGGCATCGGGGATGGCTTCCGCCGCTTCGGCAATTGCCTGATCCAGCCCCAGCTCGCGCAAACTGTCGCGCAACATACGCGTCAGGCTGCCGATGCGCGCAATGATATCGCCAGCTGAATGCTCGTCAGCAGGTTTGATTGATGGTTGCATCATAGTCGCATCCTCACATGCCCAGTTTCTCAAAGATTTTGTTGAGTTTTTCCTCCAGCGTCGCGGCGGTAAATGGCTTCACCACATAGCCACTGGCCCCCGCTTGCGCCGCAGCAATGATGTTCTCTTTCTTCGCTTCTGCAGTCACCATTAACACCGGCAATGCCGACATCGCGCCATCCGCACGAATCGTTTTCAGCAATTCCAGGCCATCCATGTTGGGCATGTTCCAGTCGGAGATAACAAATCCATAACCGCCTGCCTGCAACTTATTGAGGGCGTCGACGCCATCTTCCGCTTCCTCAACATTATTGAATCCCAGCTCTTTCAGCAGGTTACGCACAATGCGTCGCATGGTGGAAAAGTCATCCACAACCAAAAATTTAAGTTCTTTATCCGCCATTTCACACTCCTGATTTAAATACGTATCGCCTGTCCGGCACTGATTTTCGCCAGCATTTGCTGGCTTACCTGGCTAAGATCGACCACTTCGCAAACACCACCCATATTGATGGCCTCGCGCGGCATGCCGAACACCACGCAACTTGCTTCGTTTTGTGCAAGGGTCCATGCTCCCGCCTGACGCATCGCCAACATTCCCGCCGCGCCGTCGTTGCCCATACCGGTCAGGATCACCCCAACCGCATTACGCCCCGCCTGTTTGGCGACAGAATGGAACAACACATCTACCGAAGGCCGATGACGGTTAACCGCCGGGCCGTCGTGAATTTTGATTTGATAATTTGCGCCACTACGCGCCAGCTCCATATGCCGATCGCCCGGCGCAATATAGGCATGCCCCGGCAAGACACGTTCTCCGTCTTCGGCTTCTTTAACCCCGATCTGGCAAAGCTTATTAAGTCTGTCGGCAAAAGAGCGGGTGAAACCGGGCGGCATATGCTGGGTAATTAACAGTGCCGGGCTGGAAAGCGGCAACGGTTGCAGGACGTGACGAATTGCCTCAGTTCCACCCGTTGAAGCACCAATCGCAATCAGTTTTTCAGAACTCAACAACGGCCCCGCTTTCAGCGTTGTCGGTGCCGACAATGGTTTATGTGCTGCAAGGCTCGCCTTTGCTGCTGTACGCACCTTTTCAGCAATCATTTCGCTATACGCCAGCATTCCTTCGCGAATACCCAGCTGCGGTTTGGTGACAAAATCTATCGCCCCCAGCTCCAGCGCGCGCAGCGTAACTTCTGACCCTTTGCCGGTCAGGGAAGAAACCATCACAACGGGCATTGGACGCAAACGCATTAATTTTTCGAGAAAATCCAGTCCGTCCATCCGCGGCATTTCAACATCCAGCGTCAATACATCGGGATTGAATTTCTTAATCAAATCACGCGCAACCAGCGGATCAGGGGCGGTCGCCACCATTTCCATGTCGCTATGGCTGTTGATGATTTCTGTCATGATCTGGCGCATTAGTGCCGAATCATCGACAGATAACACCCTGATTTTGCTCATCGTTAATCCTTATTTAGCGCATACACCGTCTGACCACGCAGCGTGAAGCGGCGCTCAAGGTGGCTAAAGTTTTCAGAGTGACCCGCAAACAGCAATCCGTCGGGTTTAAGGAGCGGAACAAAGCGGCGCAAAATCTCCTGCTGGGTAGTTTGATCGAAGTAGATCATGACGTTACGACAGAAGATCGCATCAAACGGCCCCGGCACGGTGTATTGTTTCGCCAGTAAATTCAGCGGGGCAAAATCAACATAGTTCGCCAGCTCCTGACGCACACGCACCAATCCTTCATGCGGTCCCGTCCCCCGCATGAAGTACCGCTGCAGTTGCTGCGGCGTCAGATTTTTCAGCTCTTCATGGCGATAAATACCGCTTCTGGCTTTTTCCAGCACCTCGGTGTCGATATCGCTGGCAAACACTTTCCAGCGTCCAGGCGCGGTGCCCAATGTGTCAGCCAGTGTCATCGCAATGCTGTACGGTTCTTCGCCGGTCGAAGCCGCCGCGCTCCATACGCGATACTCGCCAGAACGACGCCGGGCGTGATCCGCGAGCAGAGGAAAATGATGCGCCTCACGGTAAAAAGCCGTCAGATTCGTGGTCAGCGAATTGATAAACGCCTGCCACTCACCGCTGTGCTGATTAGATTCCAGCAAGTTCAAGTAATGGCCGAAATCCGTCAGTCCCAGCGAACGCAAACGACGAACCAGTCGGTTGTAAACCATGTCGCGTTTATGGTCGGCCAGGACGATCCCGGCTCGTTGATAGATCAATTGACTTATCCGCCGAAAATGCGCGTCGGAAAGCGCCAGGCGCTCGGTCATCTGTAACAATAAAGACGTTTGCCCACAGGGCAGAGATGAAGTCATAGCGCCTTCTCAATCACTTCAGGATACCACTGGCGCAATCTGTAACTGCGCCGACTCATGTCGTGCTACTTCATGTTCTTCAAGGGTAAATACCGCCACACGCGACGAAAGATGGTCAGCCTGGTTCGCCAGTTGTTCCGTTGCCGCCGCCGCTTCTTCTACCAGCGAGGCGTTCTGCTGAGTCACCTGATCCATCTGGCTGACAGCCTGTGCAACTTGTTCAATCCCACGCCGTTGTTCTTCCGACGCAGAGGCAATTTCTCCCATAATGTCGTTCACGCGGGTCACCGAACTGACAATATCGGTCATGGTCCCGGCGGCGTTATTCACCAGTTTCGAACCCTGCTGGACACGATTGACAGACTCTTCGATCAGTCCTTTGATCTCTTTTGCCGCCTGGGCGCTACGGCTGGCAAGATTGCGCACTTCACCTGCCACTACCGCAAAACCACGCCCCTGCTCTCCGGCGCGAGCCGCTTCCACTGCCGCATTCAGGGCCAGAATATTGGTCTGGAAAGCAATGCCGTCGATAACGCTGATAATGTCGCCAATTTTTTGCGAGCTGGTGGCGATTTCCTGCATGGTGTGAGTCATGGTACTGACCTGGACACCCCCCGCCTGCGCCGTTGTGGCGGCTTTTTTTGCCAGTTCCGACGCCTGTCGCGCGTTATCGGCGTTTTGCCCTACCGTGGCGGTTAATTGCTCCATACTGGCGGCCGTTTGTGACAACGATGCCGCCTGCTGTTCGGTACGACTTGAGAGATCGTTATTGCCTGCGACAATCTCCGCGATACCAATGTGCATCTCCTGGCTTCCCTTACGCACATCACTCACCGTCCCACGTAAAGCCTGCTGCATGGTCTTCAGGCTGGCAAAAATGGCGGTGATCTCATTGCGACCATATACCGCAATCGGACGCGCCAGATTACCCGCAGCAATGCTGTCAAAATGGCTACCGATGATGGCCAGTGGTTGAACAATCATCTTGCGCGTCCACCACAGCGCACTGCTGATGTAGAGCGCTGCAACAATAATCATGCTGATAAACACCAGCGCCGAAATCTGATAGTTACGCTGGCTTTGCGCACTGGCGGCTTCCAGCACATGGTTGATCTCCTGCTGCCAGGCCTCAAAGTTAACGTCAAACGCATTCTGTGATTCCTGCACCGGCGCAGTGAGGAAATCCGAAAGTTGATTACTTTCAAGCCAGGTCGCCTGATGTTCGAGATCGTTGTGCCAGCGGGCAAAACTTTTCTCCGTCTCTTTTTGCAACGCCCTGACGTGCTCGTTGCCCGCAGTCATCGCCATAAAACTTTTAAATAACGTAGAGGATTGCGTCAGACTGGCGCGCGCCGTCGTCATCAACGTTTTAATGTCATCTGCCGGATAGCTAAGCGCCGTCAGAGTGCCCGCTTTATTCAGCGCGGTGCTGGCCTGTAACATCACCGCCCGAGTTTGCGCTAATGCCGCACGTTGCTGATTGCTCTGCTCGACCTGATTCAATCGTTGCAAATCATCGCGAAATGCCCAAAAAGACATGCCGTTACTGCCAATCTGCAAGATCCCGCAGAGAATCAAAATTAAAAACAGCGTGGTCGAAATTCGAATACGATTAAACATCAACGCTCCCCATCAGGCGGCAATGACCGCGTTAGTCAATGCTCGTTAAAATGTTTCCCAGTTTGGATCTTGTTCAGCAATTCGCAGTCGTGGCTGTGCCGGTGGTTGCTCACTGGCAGGACGGGATGATGTTTGCGTTTTATTGGTGAGTGGGCTGGCTGCCAGATGGAACGCAGAAACCGCTTGTGTTAAACGACTGGCCTGTTCTTCCAGCGCAGCGGCGGCAGCAGCTGATTCCTGCACCAGCGATGCGTTCTGTTGCGTGACGCGATCCATTTCCGAAACCGCCAATGCGACTTGATCGATGCCGCGGCTCTGTTCATCTGATGCCGATGCAATTTCGCCCATAATGTCAGTCACGCGAGTGACAGCATTGACGATATTGTTCATTGTTTCCCCGGCGCTTTCGACCAGCACCGAACCGGTATCAACGCGTGAGACGGAGTCTTCAATAAGTGCTTTGATCTCTTTTGCCGCCTGGGCGCTGCGACTGGCAAGATTGCGCACTTCGCCCGCCACCACGGCAAAACCACGGCCCTGTTCACCCGCACGCGCGGCTTCAACAGCGGCATTCAGCGCCAGGATATTGGTCTGGAAGGCAATACCATCGATAACGCTGATAATGTCGGCGATTTTCTTCGAACTATCGGCAATCTCATGCATCGTTTTCACTACGCCATCCACTACTTTGCCGCCATGCTGGGCGGTGTCGGAGGCACTTTGCGCCAGTTGTGAGGCCTGGCGGGCGTTATCGGCATTTTGCTTCACCGTCGCGGTGAGTTGCTCCATGCTGGCAGCAGTTTCTTCCAGCGCGGATGCTTGCTGTTCAGTACGGGAAGAAAGATCGGTATTGCCCGCCGCAATTTCACGGGTGCCAGCATAGATGGCATCAGAGCCTTCGCGCACATGAGTGACGGTGTCAGTCAAAGAGCGTTGCATATGTGAAACGCTCTGCGCCAGGTCGCCCATTTCACTGCGCCCGTCAATGGTCAGGGTATTCGCCAGGTTACCACTGGCGATTTCGCGAATGTGAGCAATAATTTTTGCCAGCGGTGTAAGCAACATACGGCGAATGCCGTACCACGCCACCAGCAGAATCAATACCACCACCAGCGCAATAACCGCCAGTTGCCACTGGGCAAATCGATAATCATCTGCGTTGTCAGTGACGATATCGCGATACATTTTTTCACTGCTGAGGGCGTACTGAGCAAACGCTTCGCCCATTGCATTTTGCATTCCCTGGGTTGGCTGAGCGAAATAAGCTCCAGTATTGCCATAATCAAGATAATCAATCAGTTCAGTTAATGCTGTGTGATAGTTTTTATATTTTTCATCAATATTACGACTGGTAGCGACCATTTCAGGTAACGGCGCCATGCTTTTGAATTTTTTATAATGTGTCGCGGCCTGGGCCAAAGTTTTCCTGGCGCTATCGAGCAATTCAACTTTGGCGTTACTTTGTTGATTGGAGGAATCCATCATCATCCGCACCGCTGATCGACTCAGGTTAATGCGCGTTTGCAGCATTAAATCCCAGGTTGACGTCAGCTCGCCCTGCTGTTCCCGTAATTGATTGGAAACCACAAAGCTCTTCTGGCTATGGTGAAGGGAGGAAAAAAACAGACTGCCGGAAATAAGCTGTAACAGTGCGAATACCCCCAGCACCATTACCAACAGCGTGACTACGCGGATACGGTTAATCATAAGGCACCTTCCTGAAAACAAGTTGATCTCGTTATCGGCAAGAAGGAGGGAAACTTTATTGCTGATGCCACCCGCCGCGAAACTGAAATAAAAAACCCGATGCGCAGGTCATCGGGTTCATTGCAATTGAGGAAATCAGGAGAATTACGCCACTTCTGACGCCGCGCTATCTAACAGCGCCATCTCTTCGCTGTTCAGCAGTTTTTCGATGTTCACCAGAATCAACATGCGGTCGCCCAGTGCGCCCAGTCCAGTGAGATATTCTGTTGAAAGCGTCACGGCAAATTCCGGTGCCGGACGAATTTGCTCCGCCGTCAATGAAAGCACATCTGAGACGCCGTCAACCACGATGCCGACCACCCGCTGTCCGAGATTCAGGACGATAACTACCGTGTTGTCGTTATAGTCCACATCCACCTGGCTGAACTTAATTCGTAAGTCGACAATCGGCACAATAACACCGCGCAGATTAGTGACACCTTTGATAAACGCTGGCGTGTTTGCAATCCGTGTCACCTGATCGTAACCACGGATCTCCTGCACTTTCAGAATATCAATACCGTATTCTTCGTCACCAAGGGTAAATACCAGGAATTCCTGGCCTGACGGCTCGCTGGCCAGCTTTGTTACATTCGTCATACCGGTCATATTGTTACCTTTTTACTCATTCAGGCGGCGGTGTTCGCCATACGTTGTTCGCGGTTTATCGCCTGCAAGGCGGAGACATCAACAATCAGTGCCACGCTGCCGTCGCCAAGAATGGTCGCAGCAGAAATGCCGGGGACTTTGCGATAGTTACTTTCAAGGTTTTTAACCACAACCTGGTGTTGACCGATTAGTTGATCCACCAGCAAGGCGTAGCGGCGACCGCCACTTTGCAGGATCACCACAATTCCCTGGGTGGCTTCGGTTTTCGCGCCCGCGACGTTGAATACTTTCCACAATTCAACGATGGGCAGATATTCACCACGCACTTCCAGCACCCGCTCGCCGCCTGCCAGTGGATGGAGATCAGCTTCACGGGGTTGCAGTGATTCCATGACCGCATTCAGCGGCAGAATGAAAACTTCATCCGCAACGCGTACGGACATGCCGTCGAGGATTGCCAGCGTCAGCGGCAGTAAAATGCGGATGGTAGTACCTGTGCCCTGCTTCGACTGGATTTCGACATGCCCCCCCATCTCCTGGATATTACGTTTAACGACATCCATACCGACGCCGCGCCCGGAGACGTCGGTGACCTGTTCCGCAGTGGAGAAGCCAGGCGCAAATATCAGCATCGCGACTTCGTCGTCGCTCATGTTTTCGCTGACAGTCAAACCTTGCGAGGCCGCTTTTGCCAGAATTCGCTCACGGTTTAGCCCCGCACCATCATCGGTCACTTCAATGCAAATGTTGCCGCCCTGATGTTCGGCAGACAGAATTAAATTTCCGACACTGTTTTTACCTGCGGCGAGCCGTTTTTCTGGCAGTTCAATACCGTGATCGAGGCTATTGCGTACCAGGTGGGTCAGCGGATCGATAATGCGTTCTATCAGGCTCTTGTCGAGTTCAGTGGAACTGCCCACCAGCGTCAGTTCTACCTGCTTGCCGAGTTTTCCCGCCAGATCTCGCACCAGGCGGGGATAGCGACTAAAGACATACTCCATCGGCATCATACGAATCGACATCACTGATTCCTGCAAATCACGAGCGTTACGTTGTAACTGCCCCATGCTGGTAATCAAATCACCATGATTAACCGGGTCCAGTTCGCTGGAACGCTGGGCAAGCATGGACTGGGTGATGACCAGCTCGCCGACGAGGTTAATTAATTGATCAACCTTTTCTACCGCTACACGGATGCTGGTGGATTCACTGCTGCGCGTCGTTTTTTCCCGCTCCACGCGACCGGTTGGCGCTTGTTCGGCTGCCAGTTTAAGCACTGGTGGGGGGGATATTTTTGGCGCGACTTCTACTGTTTCAAAGGTAATCTGATCGGCCTCGATCACAAAACAGAGTACCGCTGTGATGTCATCTTCGGCAATGTCGCCCGGTAATATTGCCGAGAGAGAATCCGCCCCCTTTACCACGTCAGTTAGGGTTGTCAGATGTCCCAGCTCTTCTTCCAGCAGGTCGACTTCCCCGGCCTTCAGGCGCGAGAGGATAATTCGACGCGGTGACTGACAGCGACTCTGCTCATCTTGCGGTTCACTTTTGGCAACCACACTTAATCGGGTCACTGCGGATGGCGTTTCGCCTTTCGCTTCTAATGCCAGTTGACGCAAGGCCTGGCAGATATAATCGAAGCTGGCGGCATCCGGCTCTTGCGACTGTTTATAAGCGTCGAGCTGTTCTTGCATGATGTCCTTCGTTTCCAAAAACAGATTGATAATGTCGGTGTTGAGTTGCATCTCACCTCGTCTGGCTTCATCGAGCAGGTTTTCCATCAGATGCGTGGTTTCCTGCAAAACGCTGAAGCCAAAAGTTCCTGCCCCTCCTTTGATCGAGTGGGCAGCCCGAAAGATGGCATTCAATTGTTCGGCATCTGGCGCTTCCGGCTGCAAAACCAGCAGATGCTGCTCCATATCAGCCAACAGTTCGTCCGCTTCATCAAAAAAAGTCTGATAAAAATCGCTTATATCCATGCTCACGCTGTCACCTCGGTTCGGCTGATGGCATTGTGGGAACACTGACCTGTGGTGCAACCTCAGGTTTTTCCAGGGCGCTTACTGGCTCATTCTGGCTTTCGGCGTTTTCATGCAAAATGGCCTGTTCGGCTTGTTTGTTCAGTACCAGCAGGCTGATGCGACGGTTGACAGCATCATCAGGACCGCGATCGCTTAAGCGCATCGTTGCCGCCATGCCGACGACACGTAACACTTTGCCGCCATCCAATCCGCCAACCATCAGTTCGCGGCGGGATGCATTGGCCCGATCGGCAGAAAGCTCCCAGTTGCTATATCCTTTCTCACCACTGGCGTAAGGGAAATCATCGGTATGACCCGAAAGGCTAATACGGTTGGGAATACCATTCAAAACGGGCGCGATGGCGCGCAGAATGTCGCGCATATAGGGTTCGACGTCGGCACTGCCGGTTCTGAACATCGGGCGATTCTGGCTATCGATGATCTGAATACGTAGACCTTCCTGGACCAGATCGATTTTGAGATGTGGACGTAACGCCCGCAGTTTCGGATCGGATTCAATCAACTGGTCGAGATCGCCACGCAATTTCCGCAATCGACTTTGCTCCATGCGTTTTTTCAGCTCTTCGATGTTCGGCTGCTTATTCACTTCCCCCTGGCTTTGGGTGTAATCATCACCCCCACCGGGAATTGGGCTTTCACTATTAGAAATGCGATCGCCGCCCGTAACCGCAGTCGCCAGTGGAGTCCGGAAGTACTCCGCAATCTGAATCAGCTCTTTTGGGCTGGAGATGGAGATTAGCCACATCACCAGAAAAAAGGCCATCATCGCGGTCATAAAGTCGGCATAAGCAATCTTCCACGATCCATGTGCTGCCCCGTGGCTTTTGGCTTTGCGTCGTTTGACGACAATAATCGGATGCGCTTGATTCTTCATGCTTCCTCGGTTGTCGTCTGTTGTTGCGGATTTTTCACCGCACGCACATGCTCTTCCAGTTCAATAAACGACGGACGTTCGCTGGAATAGAGCGTTTTGCGACCAAACTCAACGGCGATAGGCGGTGCGTAACCGTTCAGATTAGAAAGCAGTGTGACTTTCACGCATTGCATCATTTTGCTGGTTTCGGCGCTTTTCTGACGTAAAACACTCGCTAATGGGGAAATAAATCCGTAAGCCAATAAAATACCGAGGAAAGTCCCCACCATCGCATGTGCGATAAGCGCCCCCAGCTCGGCGGCAGGACGATCGGCTGAACCTAACGCGTGAACGACCCCCATCACAGCCGCGACAATACCAAACGCCGGAAGTGAGTCCCCGACCAATGCCAGACTGTTCGCCGGGACTTCTGCTTCGCTTTCGTGCGTCTCAATCTCTTCATCCATCAGGGCTTCAATTTCGAAGGTATTCATGTGACCGCTGATAATCAGGCGCAGATAATCGACGATAAAATCAAGCATGACGCTATCCGCAAGGATGCGTGGGTAGCTGGCGAAGATCTCGCTCTCACGGGGATTTTCAATATCGCGTTCCAACGAAAACATCCCCATCTGCCGCGATTTCGCCATCAACCGATAAAGCAGAGCCAGCAGATCCATATACATTGCTTTGGTATATTTGGAGCGACGAAATAGCAACGGCAGCGCCTTCAGCGTGCCTTTAATCGCTTTGCCATTATTGCCGACGATAAACGACCCAATCCCTGCACCGGCAATAATCACCAGTTCAGCGGGTTGATAGAGTGCTCCAAGGCTTCCACCGGTCATCAGATAACCGCCGAAAACTGTACCGAGAACAACCAGGTAACCTAATAAGATAAGCACGACATCATCCTTCCACTGTTGACCATGACAGGATGTTCAGTCGTCAGACGTTAACGCGCGATTGGGGCAAAAAAAAGCAGCGGTACGTCGTTACCGCTGCTGGAATGTTTCGCCACACCGTATCAGTTAAACAGCCTGTACTCTCTGTTCATCCAGCAGTTGTGGGATAATATCGGCAGGATTCTGGGAAAGTTTACGTCTTTTTACTGCCCGGGATGGCGGCTGACATAAGCTGCAGGCAAAGCTGCCAACAGGCTGGTGAGCGTGGGTAATAAAATTGCCGCCGCAGCAGTTGCAGCTGGAAAGTTGCAGTAATCCACTTTCAACAAACCGTACCAATGTCCAGGCACGGGTTAATGCCAGTAGCGGTCCTTCTTCTGCTTGCGGGCACTGTTCAAGGTATAAACGGTAGGCTTTGATTACCGCATCGACGCCATTACACAAGCCGGTTTTCAGTAAAAACTGCCATGCGTTACAGAACATCGAAGCATGAACGTTTTGTTCCCAGGTCATAAACCAGTCGGTTGAGAATGGCAGCATGCCTTTCGGCGGTGGGCTTCCGCGCAGTTCTTTATAGAGTTTTATCAGGCGTCCGCGACTTAACTGTGTTTCGCTTTCCAGCATCTGCAAACGAGCGCCCAGGGTGATCAATTCCATTGCCAGCTGAATATCCCGCGCTTCCTGAACAATGCTTTTTTCACTCATGATCACGCCCTTTTCTTGCGCAGCGCTTCTTCAGGCTGATTAACATCATTCAGCAAGCGTGTTGAGAGCATGATGCCGGTATGAATTTGCTGGAGATCGTCAACGCGGGAATCTTGCGTCAACTGAGTAATCGTCTGGTGGCTGTCAAAACGGAAGTGACAAACCAGTTGATTGGTTTCTGCCAGCTTAACCATTTGCGGAAGAGTCAGTGCCGCTAACGTTGTCGCCATTTCTTCATTTATGCCGAGACGAAACATTGCGGACGCTTTGTCCTGAACAATCAGACGCTGTGCAAGTAGTAAATATGACAAGTTGATGTCATAAATGTGTTTCAGCAACTCGGAGGTATGCATTATTCCCACCCAGAATAACCAACTTTATTTTTATGCGGTATCACCGCACCCCGTGATGTCGCCGGGAAGCCCCGGTAAAAAGTAATTAGCATTAGAATAGTTGCGATAAGCTGCAATAAAACAGCCCCACCTTATTGGGTTTAATAGGTCCTTACAAATAGAGGGGGTACTTTACACTTATCTAAGATTTTTCCTAAATCGACGCAACTGTACTCGTCACTACACGCACATACAACGGAGGGGTACTGCGATTTTCAATAATGTGTGATGCAGATCACATAAAACACTCAATTACTTAACATAAATGTATAAGTCATACTTTTGTTTTGGGTGTATTTCAATCTGTTAAAAAGTTTTTCACACCGATGGTAAGCAAAAGTGAAACCGTAATAATCGAAATGAGATGTTTCGCACAGTTAAAATAACTCACCGTAAATAATCATCTGCTATAAATAATTGGTCAAATGCCAAATCAGTTAATCTATTTACAAACAGGCACTTACAACACAATATACTGATTTAAGGCAAAGACAGGCAACAACCCACTTAATGTTAACGAAATGTTTTATATATATTACCCATTTGTTTAATAAGGGGAATTAGTACATTTTTTCCTTATAATAACAATTGAAATTATATGATTGCTGGGCGTCATTGATTAATTATTTTTACTAATAACCAAGCTAATATTTACCTGTTTGACTGAGTTCGAATTGCGTCCTTCCTCCATTAGGAGTAAAGCTTTAATGTCACCTGAAGTTCACAGAATAAGGAACAGGTTATGAGCTATAGCAATATTCTTGTCGCCGTTGCGGTTACACCGGAAAGTCAGCAACTGCTAGCAAAAGCGGTATCTATCGCCAGGCCAGTAAAGGGACACATCAGTTTAATTACTCTCGCTTCCGACCCGGAAATGTACAATCAATTAGCCGCGCCGATGCTTGAAGATTTACGCAGCGTGATGCAGGAAGAAACGCAAAGCTTTCTTGATAAGTTAATTCAGGATGCGGGGTATCCCGTTGACGAGACGTTTATTGCCTACGGTGAGTTAAGCGAACATATTCTGGAGGTTTGTCGCAAACATCATTTCGATTTGGTGATTTGCGGTAATCACAATCACAGTTTCTTTTCGCGAGCATCCTGCTCGGCGAAAAGAGTGATTGCCTCAAGTGAGGTCGATGTGCTGTTAGTTCCACTTACGGGAGATTAACCGCACTTACGCAAGCTTAGGAAAGGTAGCAACTTTATCGCGCTGCTGGCTTTCCGCGCTTCGCGGAACTATCTGCTTTAGGTCGCTAATGAAGCACTCCTGCCAGTGGTTAATATCGTTTTTCACGATAACGTCCAGCATTTCTGCATGACGGGAAATACGTTCCGCCAGCGACATAGTCAATGCACGATCCAGCGCAGCTGCAACTTCGTCACGATCGTAGGGATTAACAATTAACGCCGACGTTAACTCGTTTGCCGCTCCCGCAAATTGCGAAAGAACAAGTACGCCCGGGTTGGCTGGGTCCTGAGCGGCAACATACTCTTTTGCCACCAGGTTCATCCCGTCACGCAGTGGCGTCACTAAGCCCACGTCAGAGTAACGGAATATTTTCATCAGTAATTTACGGTCAAAATGCTGATTCAAATAATAAAGCGGCGTCCAGCCTAATTGCCCATATTTACCATTAATTCGTCCGGCTTCATTTTCGAGCTGATGACGAATATCCTGATAGGCTTGCACATCACCACGCGACGTTGGCGCGATCTGGGTATAACGAATTTTACCGTGATGTTGCGGATATTTTTCCAGTAACGCTTCATAGGCGAGAAAACGCTCCGGCAGACCTTTGGAATAATCCAGTCGTTCAACAGAAAAGATGTTCTGTACGTTTTTCAGTTCCGCTTTGAGTTGCGCCAGTTTTGGCGGCAGTGGTCCGGCTGCCTGTTTCGCTATTTCTTTCGGTTCAATGCCGATCGGGTAAACTTCTGTTCGAAACGCTTTGCCGCAGGCCGTATGGCTTTTTGCGCTACGCGTCGTGACACGGGTCAGGTTAGAAAGGCAATCCAGGAACGCCAGACGATCGTTTTCTGTCTGGAAACCCAGCAAATCATAATCACAAAGCTGTTCAAGCAAGGTGTCATATGTCGGCAGCGCGTTGAAGATTTCCGGCGTCGGGAATGGAATATGCAAAAAGAAACCAATGCGATTATTCACCCCTCTTTTGCGTAATTCATGCGCAAAGGGCAACAGGTGATAATCGTGGATCCAGATAATGTCATCGTCTTGCAGGAGCGGCAATAATTTATCTGCCAGCATTGCATTTACGCGTAGGTAGCCATCCCAGGCAGGACGCTGAAATTGCACCAGATCGAGGCGATAATGAAAAGCAGGCCAGAGAACGGCATTGGAGAATTGGTTGTAGTATTCGTCAAGGTCCTGTTCGCTGAGGTTAAAAGAGGCCCACGTAATGTTACCCTTTTTCACCTTTTTTAGTGGCTGATCCTCATTTCCTGTTTCGCCACTCCAGCCAAACCACAGTCCACCTGCGGCTTTCAGTGCCCCCAGTATGCCAACGGCAAGGCCACCGGCACTGGCGGCGTGCTCATCTGGTGGTGCAATCCGGTTAGATACTACGACTAAACGACTCATAGTCATCACTCCTGTTATTTTCTCTTTTTTGTTGTAATGCGGTGGTTATCATTTCAAGCCAGCTCCAGACATCCGGCACGCCCGCCAGTCGCCATGATGCCTGAGTTGCGCCTGTGCCAATTTTTACTGACATTCCGCCCTGCCGGTTAACGACAGCGAAGCCAGATTCATCGGTTAAATCATCGCCCAGAAATACCGGCGTTCGCCCGATAAAGGGAGCTTCCTGCATAAAGGCAGCAATCGCCTCACCTTTACTGGTGCCTCGCGGCTTGATCTCGACAACACACTTTCCCTGCTGTAACGCCATTTGTGGCCAGATCTGGGTAATACGTTGCGCTAATGTCATTAATGCGTCTTCATGCTGCGGAGCCTGACGATAATGCAGCGCAAAGGCCATCCCTTTCGTCTCCAGCTCCGCGCCGGGAAGCTGGGCGATAGCCGTATGCAGTTGCACGCTAATATCACGCGCAATCGCATCCGGCAGATGAACGATATGCGTTTTACCATTGATGTCACGGCGCTCCGCCCCATGCACGCCCGCTAACGGGAAGCGATAAGGTTTTGCCAAAGCGTCAAGCTCTACCATTGAGCGCCCTGATATCAATGCCAATGCACCATCACTTGCGGTTGCCAGTAGCTGAAGTCCTTGCAGAATATTGTCAGGCACGAGCACCTGATCGGGATGCGGTTTAATTTCCGCCAGCGTTCCATCGAGATCAAAAAACCAGGCATATTTCGCGGATAGTTCAGGGGTTTCGGTTAACGGTTCTGTCACCCGGTTCTCCTCCTTCTCTTTTCTTATTGTGTTGCGCAGAACGCGCTTTACAGACATGTAAGTATAGACAGTGTGACGGGGGTCGCCATTTGCAATGAAGAACAGCCAACCGTTGTGGCGGCTGGCTGTGGTGGGAAAAAACGCTAAATTGTTGCAGAAAAAAGCATCAAACAGTACGTTTCGCTTTTTGCTTGTAACGGTCGAAGATCACCGCTGCCAGCAGGATTAAGCCGCGAACCACGTACTGGGCGAAAGGAGAAATATTAAGCAGGTTCATGGCGTTTTCCACGGTGCCTAAAATTAAGATACCCGCCACCACATATGAGATTTTTCCGATGCCACCTTTCAGAGAAACGCCACCTAAAACGCAGGCGGAGATAACAATCAGCTCATAACCAATCGACGTCATTGGCTGCCCACTGGTCATACGTGAAGCCAGAATAATTCCGGCTATCGCTGATACCAGACCAGAGAGAACAAAGATAATAATTTTGGTGCGAACAACCGGTACACCCGCCAGACGCGCAGCCTCTTCGTTACCGCCAATCGCCAGGGTGTTACGCCCAAAGGTGGTTTTATTCAACAGCAAACCAAAGACAATCAGACACGCGACGGTAAGCCAGATTGGCGCAGGCAGACCGAACCAGTTGGCGTAACCAAGGGCAAAGAAGCTTTCATCTTCGATACCGACCGCTTTACCGTCTGAAATGATGTACGCCAGACCTCTAACAATCTGCATCGTTGCCAGTGTCGTGATCAGGGCATTTATTTTCAGTTTGGCGATAACAAAGCCATTGACCAGACCACAGAGAACGCCCAGCAACAAACCCGCTGCCACGCCAATCCACAGGCTTTCAGTCAGGTTGATAACCACCGCCGTGGTGACACCCGCACAGGCAATTACGGAGGCGACAGAAAGGTCAAAGTCACCGGAAGCAAGGCAGAACAACATGCCACACGCCACCATCCCCGACATAGAAATTGCCAGGCCCAACCCTTTCATATTAATGAAGGTGGCAAAATTTGGGACAAAAATGGCACAGGCGATAAAAAGCACCGCAAACACCACCAGCATGCCGTACTGATCCCAGATACGCCCAAAGCTGAAAGACGACTTAGGTGCGCCAGAACCCGATGTAGAAACAGAAGACATCATACTCTCCTTACTCAGGCAACTGCCTGGCTGACTTTAGGCATCGCAAGGCTTAATGCCTGACGCTCATCTGCCTGCTCGTGTAACAATTCACCGGCGATTTCGCCTTCCCGCATCACCACAATCCGGTCGGCAACTCCGAGGACTTCAGGTAAGTCGCTGGAGGCAAACAGCACCGCCACGCCCTGCGCTGCCAGCGCATAAATCACGTTGTAAATTTCATGCTTAGCACCAACATCAATGCCGCGCGTAGGTTCATCCAGCAAAATGACCTTCATCTCTTCCGATAACCAGCGACCCAGAATGGCTTTTTGCTGATTTCCGCCTGAAAGATTCATGATCAGTTGCTCTGCGCCCGGCGTTTTGATGTTGAGCGAACGAATGTGGTGATCGGCATTGTTTTCTTCCCAACCGTTGTTGATTACACAACCGCCGAGCACATGTTTGCGTCTGGCACTGATGTTGATATTGTCGCGAACGGAGTGCACAGGAATAATGCCTTCCGCTTTGCGATCTTCCGGGCAGAGCATCATGCCTGCGGCAATAGCGTGGCTCGGTTTACGAATATCAATCGGCCGTTGGTCGATATAAACCTGACCGGCGGTGATTTGCGTACCGCCAAACATGCCTTTCATTAATTCGCTACGCCCTGCCCCGACCAGACCAAACAGACCGACAATTTCTCCACTGCGAACCGCCAGACTTATTGGCGTACGCACGCCTGGTGCTTTCACAGCATCAAGACGCAGCCGCTCCTCGCCATAACTACGCGGTTGCCAACCGTAGATATCGCCGATGTCGCGCCCGACCATCGCCTGCACCAGGGCGTCGTGGTCAACCTGCTGCATATCAGTAAAGGTTTTGACATAACGCCCATCTTTAAAGACGGTGATGGCATCGCTGAGGGCAAATATTTCTTCCATACGGTGAGAAACGTATAAGATCACCCGCCCCTCTTTTCGCAGTTCACGAATAACGCGGAAAAGATTGTCGATTTCACGGGCAGAGAGGGAGCTGGTTGGCTCATCAAAGGCGATAATTTTGGCGTTACGCGCCAGCGCTTTGGCAATTTCAACCATCTGCCACTGACCAATGGAGAGATATTTCAGCGGCGTGTCCGGGTCAATATCCATACCAAGATGTTTAAGTTGTAAACCCGCCTCATAATTCAGCAATGAGCGATTCACAATGCCGCCTTTATGCGGCAGCTGGCCGAGATAGATGTTTTCCGCGACGGTCATTTCCGGCACGAGATGCAGTTCCTGGTAAATAATCGCCACACCCGCGTTAAGTGCTGCGGTCGTGTCGGAAAAGGACATTTCCTGCCCATTAATCACTACAGAACCCGTGGTTGGCGCATAGTTGCCGCTGAGGATTTTTAAGAGAGTTGATTTTCCTGCGCCATTTTCACCCATCAACGCATGAACCTGACCGGCATAGCAGTCAAAACTAATATCCGTCAGCGCCTTAACGCCGGGAAACGTTTTACCGATGCCGCGAAATGAGAGATACGGGGTAGACTGTTGCATAACGTCTCCGTGAATCACTGGTCGTTCACACCCCCTCTGCATCATGCAGAGGGGAATTTTTTCGGCAGATTACTTACCGCCTAACCCTTTTTTCTCCAGTTCTTCTTTAAAGTTGTCACGCGTGATCAGCACCACGTCGGTAACTTCGGTGAATTTGGTCGGTTCGACACCTTTTGCGACCCAGTTGTAAAGCATTTCGCTGGACTTATAACCATGTACGTCCGGGCTTGGCAGCAGTGATCCGTAGAAGCCGGTTGCCTGTGCCTTAGACAGTTCGCTCACCGCATCTACACCGTTAATACCGATACCGATAATATCGGCCGCTTTAAAGCCCTGACCTTCCGTCGCGCGTACGCCGCCCAGCACGGTGCTGTCGTTCATACCGACGATCAGCCAATGTTTAACTTCCGGATGTTGAACCAGCATTGAGTTGGCAGCGTCAAATGCCCCCGGGATGTCGTTAGATTTGGTAGGTACCTGATAAATTTGTTTTTCCGGGAATCCTGCAGCTTTCAGCGCATCCATAGAACCCGTAGTACGGCGACGAGCCGTATCCAGTTCGTTGGAGGTAATCGCCATCACCGCGCTTTCTTTGACACCCCAGCCACGTTTCTGCATCTCTTTATACAGTTCCTGGCCCTGACGTTCGCCAATTTTGGTCGCTGCCATCATCACCAGCGGAACGGTATCCATTGGCTTGCCTTTGGCGTTAACAAACTGGTCATCCACGGCAATGACTTTCATATCGTAGCCACGCGCTTTCGCCACGATGGCAGAGCCGAGTTTCGGGTCCGGAGTACAAATAACGAAACCTTTCGCGCCACTGGCAGCCAGGCTGTCGATAGCGTTCAATGTTTTTTCGCCATCCGGCACGGCAATCTTAATAACTTCAAACCCTAAATCCTTCCCGGCTTTATCGGCAAACTTCCATTCGGTCTGGAACCACGGCTCTTCCGGTTGCTTCACCAGGAAACCGAGCTTCAGGTTCTCCGCCATAGCGGATTGTGACATAACGGCTGCCAGACCAATGGCTGCCAGGGCTTTAGTAAATTTGTGCATGGTTCTCTCCAGCTTTAGTGTCGTTTTGTGTAGGGCAAAAACGAATGACTTTCGTTAAATTAATCGGAAAACAAAGCATTACCTTTTAACTAAAAGATAAGTGACCGTGTTGACATAGTTTTAGCGAGAAATTAATTCTCCATAGGAGAGCAATATCACATCGCAGAATTACAGTGAGAACGTGCATAAATTTAGCGGGAAAAGACATAAGGAAAAGCTTATTTGTCAGACAAATCACCGAGCGCGCAGCAGATTAATCCATAAGATTAGCCTGGAAATCCTTGTTGTCTTTGGTACCCATGCGGGATGTCTTCTTTTTAACCAGTCAATAGGCTGCATTACCTGGCGTTGAGTTTTTGAAATGGTGTAATAACCGCAACTCAAAGATGTGGAAAATGAGCGTCATTCATTTCGCCATTAATTATCACCGTGCTCATTAATTAACAGAACACGTATACTGAGAGCCATATCGCAAAAATGAAAAAACGTTTTAAAAAATCATTGCTTCATCATGAATTCAAATCCCCCTATTAATATCAACAAGATACAAAAAGCATCATCATTAAAATTCATTGCAGTTACATTGATTTCATCAATGAAATGTAAAAATATATAAACTTGATGATTTAAGCATTTTCTTATACCCGTTCAGACGTTATTCTTATTTCAGATCATCGTCAGAATTGACTCCACGATCACATTTCGGACCGGCAGAAAGGAATTATTCTGCAAACAGTAATTATGGTGTTTTGATTTATCTTGCACCTCTCCACTTCTGGATATAAGGATATTAGGTATGGCAACCGCTGGAATGCTTCTCAAACTCAACTCTCAAATGAACCGCGAGTTTTACGCATCCAATCTCTACCTTCACCTGAGTAACTGGTGTTCTGAACAGAGTCTGAACGGCACCGCCACTTTCCTTCGCGCACAGGCACAGAGTAACGTGACCCAAATGATGCGCATGTTTAACTTTATGAAGAGTGTCGGCGCTACTCCCATCGTTAAAGCCATTGATGTTCCCGGTGAAAAACTGAACTCACTGGAAGAACTTTTCCAAAAAACGATGGAAGAATACGAGCAACGTTCAAGCACGCTGGCACAGTTAGCCGATGAAGCTAAAGAACTGAATGATGATTCAACCGTCAATTTCCTGCGCGATCTGGAAAAAGAGCAGCAGCATGATGGCCTGTTGCTGCAAACCATTCTTGATGAAGTGCGCAGTGCGAAACTTGCTGGTATGTGCCCTGTGCAGACCGACCAACATGTTCTGAATGTCGTGTCGCATCAGCTGCATTGATCATCATCGGCGCTAATGCATTGCGCCGATGAAGTTTTTGAGAAACCGCTGCCTCATCTTTTTGAAGCAGCGGTTTTTTAATGGGATTCGCCCTGTGGGGTAAACTTGAGTTCAATCAGCGCGATGGCTTTTTGGATTGCCCGCATGGTGACCGGGTCTGCGGCGGCGGGATGGTGAGTAAAGTCGATATTCTTCAGCTGGCTGGACATTTTTTCGCGAACTTCAACGGGTGCGATTACATCCAGAACGTCGAGAATTTGTTTGATAACCAACTGGCAAGCAACCACATCAGAAACCAGTTCCTGATCGGCATTCAGCGGCTGGGACATCGTAAACTCCTGATAGCATTTTGAAAGCCGTTATAGTAGCGGCTTCACATCTTCAGCGATAGTCACATACACCGTCATCAGGACACAAAAAAACCTGCCGGAGCAGGTTTTTTGTTATCGGAACATATTGCCTGGCGGTACGTCTTTGAACGTCTTGCAATAGTTATTGAACATACTTTTCAGGATCTTGCGCAGTTTCATCGCGGCACTCCGACTATTTGTTATGCAGGTGTTATTGTCTTTGCACTTATAATATGACAACCATCACAAAAATCAATCTTTATGTGATGCAAATCACATAAATACCCCTTTAATGTTATAAAAATGATAATCAAAAGGCAGCACCCCCATTTCTGACACATACAGATGGCGAGAAATAGCGCCTGCCAGGCGTCTTTTCCGGCCATTGTCGCAGCGCTGTAACGCGTAAAATACTGCTTTCTTTTACTCTTCTGGCTGGACCATGAGACTTCTGATTCTGACTCTTTCATTAATAACGCTGGCGGGGTGCACAGTTACTCGCCAGGCTCATGTGGGCGAAGTTGACGCGGCAACAGGTATTGTTCGGTTGGTTTATGATCAGGCTTTTTTGCAGCATGCCCGTACCGATCGTTATATCAGTCGCGGGATCGCCGATCGCGCATGCCAGCAGGAAGGCTATACCCACGCTATCCCCTTTGGTCAGCCAGTAGGCAACTGTAGCCTCTTTGCGGGTTCCTTATGTTTGAATACGGAATTCACTTTGTCATATCAGTGCCATCATTCCGCCTTCCCTGTCTTTCTCTAAACGTTTTAATCAGCGAGGGGGATCTTCGCTGATTAAATAAATAGCGGTAATGCGTTTTATTCCCATTCGTATTTTTAATAAATGATGTTTATATTTTACCTTTTGCAAATAATAAAATAACAAATTATAGTGACGCCACAGCAACAAATATAACCTTTGTGGAGCACTATCATGCTGAAACCAGAAATGATTGAAAAACTTAATGAGCAGATGAACCTGGAACTGTACTCTTCACTGCTTTATCAGCAAATGAGCGCCTGGTGCAGCTATCATACCTTCGAAGGTGCTGCCGCGTTCCTGCGCCGCCACGCCCAGGAAGAGATGACGCATATGCAGCGTCTGTTTGATTATCTGACTGATACCGGCAACTTACCGCGTATTAATACCGTTGAATCTCCGTTTGCTGAATATTCTTCACTTGATGAATTATTCCAGGAAACCTATAAACACGAACAATTAATCACGCAGAAAATTAACGAACTGGCTCATGCTGCAATGACCAATCAGGACTACCCAACATTTAATTTCCTGCAATGGTATGTTTCTGAGCAGCATGAAGAAGAGAAACTGTTCAAATCGATTATTGATAAATTAAGCCTTGCAGGCAAAAGCGGCGAAGGTTTGTATTTTATCGACAAAGAACTCTCTACCCTCGACACACAAAACTAATGCTCTCCGGCGGCAGGTTTTCTGCCGCCGTTTCAAATCAGTGACGGCAAATCTTACTCTGATCGGTTGAAAAACCGTCTTCCGAAGGTATAAATTTGCCTTTTGCTGCCAGAAACGCTACCAGCTCTCCCGCTGTCATCCCTTCTGCCGAGCAGGTGTGAAAACGTGCCTGTTCACCAAAACGCGCTTTAATCGCAGCTTCCAGACTGGCATGCGTATATTGCTCACCTGATTCAATCATCATATTTAACACTTCATGACCGTGAATAGAGTCCATCGTTCCTCCTCAAAAAAAAGCCTAGCGTAGCGATTGCCGCTTATGAAGACTTTGCGCCAGCGCAGGACTGAACGCATTTTATTGTACATTTAAATTTACACCATATGTAACGCCGGTTTGACGAAGCAGCCGTTATGCCTTAACCTGCGCCGCAGATATCACTCATAAAGATCGTCAGGACAGAAGAAAGCGTGAAAAACAGAACTCTGGGAAGTGTTTTTATCGTGGCGGGAACCACAATTGGCGCAGGCATGCTGGCAATGCCGCTGGCTGCGGCAGGTGTTGGTTTTAGCATCACGTTAATCTTGTTGATTGGGCTTTGGGCGTTGATGTGCTACACGGCGCTATTACTACTGGAGGTGTACCAGCATGTCCCGGCAGATACCGGTCTGGGCACGCTGGCAAAACGCTATCTGGGACGCTACGGTCAGTGGCTGACGGGCTTCAGTATGATGTTCTTAATGTATGCTCTGACTGCGGCATACATCAGCGGTGCTGGTGAATTGTTGGCTTCCAGCATCAGCGACTGGACAGGTATTTCAATGTCGGCAACCGCTGGCGTGCTGTTGTTCACTTTTGTTGCCGGTGGCGTGGTTTGTGTCGGAACTTCGCTGGTCGATTTATTTAACCGTTTTCTGTTCAGCGCCAAAATTATTTTTCTGGTGGTAATGCTGGTACTGCTGCTACCGCATATTCACAAAGTGAATCTATTAACCCTGCCGTTGCAACAGGGGTTGGCACTGTCTGCAATCCCAGTGATTTTTACGTCGTTTGGTTTTCACGGTAGCGTGCCGAGCATTGTCAGTTATATGGATGGCAATATTCGTAAGCTACGCTGGGTGTTTATAACCGGTAGTGCGATCCCCCTGGTGGCATATATTTTCTGGCAGCTGGCGACGCTTGGCAGCATTGATTCAACAACCTTTATGGGATTGCTGGCTAATCATGCCGGATTAAACGGGCTGTTACAGGCGTTACGCGAAATGGTGGCCTCTCCGCATGTTGAGCTGGCGGTGCATTTATTTGCTGATTTAGCCCTCGCCACGTCATTCCTCGGCGTTGCGTTAGGTTTATTTGATTATCTGGCAGATTTGTTTCAGCGTTCAAATACCGTTGGTGGACGATTGCAAACTGGTGCAATTACCTTTCTGCCGCCGTTAGCGTTTGCACTGTTTTATCCACGAGGATTTGTAATGGCGCTGGGTTACGCCGGTGTGGCGCTGGCGGTACTGGCATTGATTATCCCTTCGCTGTTGACCTGGCAAAGCAGAAAGCACAATCCTCAGGCGGGTTACCGGGTGAAAGGTGGTCGTCCGGCGCTGGTGGTGGTGTTTCTCTGTGGTATTGCTGTGATTGGCGTGCAATTTTTGATTGCGGCAGGCTTGTTACCAGAAGTGGGATGATTAGATCTTATTGGGTGCCAGAATTAACGCTGACACCCAATTTGACCTCTTAATGCAGGCAGCACTGCTTAAATTTCTTACCACTGCCGCACGGACAAGGATCGTTACGACCCGGTTTCTCTTCTGCTTTGATCGGTTGCTGAACAGCTTTTTCCTGCGGATGCGCCATCCAGTATGCATGTAAATCAAGCGCCGCCAGTCGAATGGCATCTACGCTCTCTTCAAACGCTTCTGGCGACATCTTCTCTACCCGCTCGAAGTTTTCCTCAGTACCGTGCAGCGCAATCGCCTCCAGCGCCGGTTTTAACGAATCGGGCAACGTTGACCAGTCAGAAAGTGCCACGCCCCGCATATAGCCAAAGCACCACTCCTCAACAATCGTCAGCTCGCTGCCATCGACTTCTCGCAAGCCGAATAACGGCTCAAACTGCTCCGGGAATTCGTTCAGACGCTCTGCGGTATCGGCCATATGCTGAAAAGCCAGGTTCATAAAGCGCGTCATCTCTTTCTCTGACGCCCAGCGTGGCACATAGTCAGCCCCACCCCATACGGCAACCAGCCACTGTGCCGGTTCAATCTCTTGCGGAGAACTCAACACCGCCGTCAATAAACCGTCCAGCTCCGCCACATCAAGAATGGCGTGGTCAGTGTTGTATTTGGTCAGAATATCGTCCAGCCATTCCAACTCACTTTCGTTTAACGGTCCCGTTTTCATACGCTTTTCCTTGTGGATCTCAACTCGCCAACACCTATCTTACATGTCGGTCCGTATCAGAGATACTTTTTGAGTGGCTTTGCCGGTGATTAAAAATTAAGGAGGGTGTAACGACAAGTTGCAGGTACAAAAAAACCACCCGAAGGTGGTTTCACGACACTGCTTATTGCTTTGATTTTATTCTTATCTTTCCCATGGTACCCGGAGCGGGACTTGAACCCGCACAGCGCGAACGCCGAGGGATTTTAAATCCCTTGTGTCTACCGATTCCACCATCCGGGCTCGGGAAGAAAGTGGAGGCGCGTTCCGGAGTCGAACCGGACTAGACGGATTTGCAATCCGCTACATAACCGCTTTGTTAACGCGCCAAATTCTTCAGGCCTTTCAGCCGGACATCCGCTGAAGCCGATGTCTTTTAAACTGGAGCGGGAAACGAGACTCGAACTCGCGACCCCGACCTTGGCAAGGTCGTGCTCTACCAACTGAGCTATTCCCGCATTCATCAAGCAATCAGTTAATCACTTGATTTTATTATCGTCTGGCAATCAGTGCCGCCGTTCGATGCGTTGCATTCTACTTACCTGGCGCGATGAGTCAACGATATTTTTCACCACTTTTGATCGTTTGCTGAAAATTGCGCCGAAACGATCACTGATCAAGCAAATCTGCACGCGCAGCGCTCAAATATTGCAACATTGACCACAGAGTCAGTACCGCAGCCACAAAGAAAAGTGCAATACCGGCGTACTCAACCCAAATGTTCGGACGCCACAGCAGCCAGGCCAGCGCTACCATCTGGGCAGTGGTTTTCACTTTCCCAATCCAGGAGACAGCCACGCTACTGCGTTTACCCAACTCTGCCATCCATTCGCGTAGCGCTGAAATAATAATTTCACGGGCGATCATCGTTGCCGCCGGTAATGTCACCCACCAGCTGTGATAATGCTCGGTTACCAGCACCATGGCGATAGCCACGAGAACTTTATCTGCTACAGGGTCAAGGAAAGCACCAAACCGGGTACTCTGGTTCCAGCGGCGTGCCAGAAAACCATCGAACCAGTCAGTCACCGCCGCGACGCAGAAAATGAGCGCGGCGGCAAACGGCGACCAGGTGACAGGTAGATAAAAGACCAATACAAAGAATGGGATAAGGATGACACGGAACAGTGTAAGCAACGTAGGAATATTAAATTGCATAATGACGGGTAACTATCTGTTGTCAGTAAGATTACCCCTATGTTGCTACAGAGACATCAATGTTTCAACGACCAGAAGATCTTTTCTGCCAGACCTTGCGAAATACCCGGCACTTTTGCAATTTCCTCGACGCTGGCGTTACGTAAACCTTGCAAACCGCCCATATATTTCAACAACATTTGCCGACGTTTTGGCCCGACGCCTTCAATGGTTTCCAGGGAACTGGTATTTTTGACCTTCGCCCGTTTTTTGCGGTGCCCGCCAATCGCGTGATCGTGTGATTCGTCGCGAATATGTTGGATAACATGCAGCGCGGGAGAATCTGGCGGCAAACTGAATCCCTCACCTTCCGGCTCAAAGAACAGCGTTTCCAACCCAGCCTTCCTATCTGCTCCTTTGGCAACGCCAAGTAGCAGCGGATGATTTTTATCCCATGAGACATCCAGTTCGGCGAAGACATTTTTCGCCTGTGCAAGCTGGCCTTTGCCGCCGTCGATAAGGATCACATCCGGGATCTTACTGTCGTCGATGGCTTTACCATAACGCCGACGCAGCACCTGATTCATCGCCGCATAATCATCGCCCGGCGTAATGCCAGTAATGTTATAGCGCCGATACTCCGCACGCAGCGGGCCGTTAGCATCAAATACCACACAGGAGGCGACGGTTTGTTCACCCATGGTATGGCTGATGTCAAAGCACTCCATCCGCTTCACTTCCGGCAATTTCAACACGCTGGCAAGCGCGGTCAGTCGCTGGTGAACGGTAGATTGCTGCGAAAGTTTGCTGGTTAAGGCCGTCGCCGCATTGGTGCGCGCGAGTTTCAGATAACGCGCCCGATCGCCGCGAGGTTTGGTTTGAACATTAATCTTGCGTCCCGCCAGTTCTGAAAGGGAATCGGCGAGCAGCGTTTTATCGCTAAGATTAAAATCGAGCAGGATCTCACCCGGTAAGGTGCGCATCTGGCTGCCTTGTAAATAGAACTGACCTACGAAGGTTTCCACCACCTCGCTCAGTTCCGTACCGCCCGGCACTTTCGGGAAATAGCTGCGGCTGCCGAGCACTTTACCCTGACGAATGAACAATACGTGGACACAAGCCATGCCCGCATCGAACGCCACACCAATAACGTCAAGGTCGTCGCCGGTATTGGACACAAACTGTTTTTCGGTGACGCGTCGCACCGCCTGAATTTGGTCGCGAATACGTGCCGCTTCTTCAAACTCCAGATTCTGGCTGGCAGTTTCCATACGGCTAATGAGTTGCGTAAGCACCTGATCATCTTTGCCAGACAAAAACAGGCGCACATACTCGACCTGCTGAGCGTATTCTTCTTCACTCACCAGTCCTTCAACGCACGGTCCCAGACAGCGCCCTATCTGATATTGCAGACACGGACGCGAGCGATTGCGATAAACACTATTTTCGCACTGGCGAATGGGGAATATCTTTTGCAGTAACGCCAATGTTTCACGTACGGCATAGCCATTCGGGAACGGGCCGAAATATTCACCTTTGGCATGCTTCGCACCACGATGCATCGCCAGACGCGGGTGGGTATCGCCACTCAGGAAGATAAAAGGATAAGATTTATCATCGCGTAGCAAAACGTTGTAACGCGGCTGATAGAGTTTGATGTAGTTGTGTTCCAGCAACAGCGCTTCGGTTTCTGTATGAGTAACCGTTACATCAATTTGCTGGATCTGGGCGACCAGCGCTTCGGTTTTGCGCGAAGCGAGGTTGCTACGGAAATAGCTGGAAAGCCGTTTTTTCAGGTCTTTCGCTTTGCCGACATAGATAACCGTACCACCAGCATCGTACATGCGATAAACGCCTGGCTGGCTGGTTACGGTTTTTAAAAACGCTTTTGCGTCAAACTGATCACTCACTGACTTGATAATGTCTCCGCATTACACAGACCATGGCGAATTGCCAGGTGAGTCAGCTCAACATCGCCATGAATGTTTAGTTTACTGAACATACGATAGCGGTAGCTGTTCACCGTTTTCGGACTGAGATTGAGCTGTTCTGAGATCTCATTGACCTTCTGGCCCTTGGTGATCATCAGCATAATCTGCAATTCACGTTCAGACAAACTGGCAAATGGGCTTTCTGTTTTTTCTGGTTCGATCTGGCTTAACGCCATTTGTTGAGCGATGTCAGAAGCAATGTAACGCTGCCCAGAATAGACAGAACGAATCGCACTCACGACTTCCTGCGGAGCCGCGCCTTTGCTGAGGTAGCCAGCAGCACCGGCCTGCATGACTTTCGCTGGTAAAGGGTTTTCTGTATGGACCGTAAGCATGATGATTTTTACATCAGCTGTGGAACGCGCGATTTTACGCGTCGCCTCAAGACCGCCAATGCCCGGCATACTCATGTCCATTAGCACCACGTCAACGGCATTTGCCCGGCACCACTTAACGGCGTCTTCACCGCACGATGCCTCACCGACGACTTTTATACCCTTTATATCTTCCAGAATGCGTCGTATCCCTGCGCGCACCAGTTCGTGGTCATCAACAAGTAGAACGTTGATCAAAGGAATATCTCCAGAAATAGGGATAACGCTACTGATAGTTAGTCATTCGTATATTAGCGGTTTTTATTGCAACTTTGAAACGTTAAAAATGGTGGGTATTCGATTTTTCTCTCGTTTTAGTCAATTCGATTGTCCACAGTTATGGTCACGCCCGTCACCAACGGCTTACCGGATCGTTTCACAGTAAGCCCTGCGACGAAATGTGACAAAAATTACCTTTATTCAGCAAAAATGAAAATCAGCCCGCTGAATATGTAACATTAATTAACCCGAACAATACGGGCAAAAAACATTCATGATAAAAATATTTATTGGTCATTATATTAACGCATTTAATAGCACCGTTGACGGCGCGCTCAAAAAACAACCACTGCTATTTTTAGCAAAGCTTATGGTATACTCCGCCGCCTTAACATTTTTCACCGCAAATTTTCATTGCAACATGACGAGGAAAATAAATGAGTACGCCTGATTTTTCTACTGCCGAGAATAATCAAGAACTGGCAAATGAAGTCTCCTGCCTGAAAGCGATGCTGACGCTGATGCTGCAGGCGATGGGACAAGCTGACGCGGGCCGCGTGATGTTAAAGATGGAAAAACAGCTTGCGCTGATCGAAGACGAAACCCAGGCTGCAGTATTTTCCAAAACGGTTAAGCAAATTAAACAAGCCTACCGTCAGTAATATAAAACCGGCTGAGAGCATGCCTTTCAGCCGGTTTTTGCATCTGGCACGCAGAAAGAAAAGCGATCAAATTAAGCCAGTAGCGGCCGCGTAACAGGCCACCTGGGTCTTATTCGGTGCATTGATTTTTTTCTGCATGTTTTTCTGATGGAAATTGACCGTATTCTCAGAGATTGACAAAATCATCGCTATCTCTGCTGATGTCTTCCCTTCCGCCGTCCATTTCAGAATTTCTTTTTCGCGCTTGCTGAAATTCATCTCTGGCGTCATCACTATTTCATCATTTAAACGCATCAGAGCCATCAGACTTTCGCGCACCAGTAACTGCATTTTTAATTGCAGTTCATCACTAAGAATGGGTATTTCGCGCGTGCTGCAACGGGAAAAGGACAAAAAGCCCAGCGCCCGATTTGGCAGCATTAAATACTGAGTGACACCGCGGCGTAAACCATGTGCGCGCGCGGCTTCCCATAATGGCTGTGCTTCGCTGAATAAGTCATCATTCCACATTAAATGGCCCTGACTAAAGTTTTCAGGGTTCAGCACAGGATCAATTGCGAGAAAGTTTTTTGCCTGATAATAACTCACCCACGACTCAGGGTAATTGGTGTAGAAAGCTACTTTAGGTCGCGTGAATGGTACCGGGTGGCGAACACATAACGAATAGTAATCGTACTCCAGCTGCTGAGCCTGAAGCTCTATTTCATGGTAGACCTCTTCTGCGGCCTCCATCCTCTGAAAACGCAACAGCATCGTGCGACGCCAGCTGAAAAAATCCGTATCCTGCATAGTAAACCGCAACGCCCCTGAGAGTGAGTATCATTTATAATGATAATTTAAACTATCACATAAATAAGATTTATATATAATTTATATTATTCAGACAATGAATTACTTTTGCAAGCCATCGCATTCTCTTATGTTATTAATGAGTTATGCTGATTTGTTAAGCAGTTTTATCACGTTTGAAGTGGCGTCCCGCCCCGACTGGTAAATCGTCGGGGCTGATTTTTTCTTATTATTGCAGCAGAAACTTCTCGAGGAACTGGCGGGTGCGAGGCAGCTGAGGATCGGCAAATAACGCTTTTGCGGCCCCCTGCTCGACTATCCGCCCCTGGTCCATAAAGATCGCCCGGTCCGCAACATCCCGGGCAAAGCTCATTTCGTGCGTCACAATCACCATCGTGCGCTTTTCCTGCGCCAGCTGACGGATGGTGTTCAGGACTTCGCCCACCAGCTCTGGATCCAGCGCCGACGTTGGCTCGTCAAACAAAATCACCTCAGGACGCATAGCCAGCGCTCGCGCAATCGCGACACGCTGCTGTTGACCGCCAGACAAACGACGTGGATAGCTGGTTTCTTTACCTGCCAGCCCAACTTTCGCCAACAGCTCGCGAGCGCGCGCCGTGGCCTCTTCTTTCGGTTCGCCTTTGACGATCACCGGCCCTTCAATAATGTTTTCCAGCACCGTACGATGCGGAAACAAATTAAAGTTCTGGAAGACAAACCCGACGTGCTGACGCAACTGGCGAATCAGCGATTTTTGCTGACTTAATGAACGTGCAGTATCAATGGTGATATCGCCAACGGTAATGGTTCCCGCTTCCGGTTGTTCCAGCAGATTTATGCTGCGTAGCAACGTGGTTTTGCCGGAACCACTCGGACCGATAATTGCCACTACTTCGCCAGGCTTCACCTCAAGGTCGATACCGTGCAGCACCGTCTGACCGTGGAATTTTTTCACCAGGTTCTTAACTTCAATGGCACTCATTTTGGTTCTCTCTCCTGGCGATTAAGTTGATTCTCAAAATGGTTCTGCAACGTCGATAACACTGTCGCCATGATCCAGTAGATGAGCGAAGCCGCCAGATACATGGTGAACACCTCCAGCGTACGCGAGGTAATCAACTGCGCCTGACGGAACAGCTCCGGCACCTGGATTGTCGCGGCCAGCGACGTATCTTTTACCAGGCTGATAAAGCTGTTCGACAGCGGCGGCAACGCCACTCGCGCCGCCTGTGGCAAAATCGCGCGACGCATGGTCTGCCACGGCGTCATACCAATACTGGCAGCAGCTTCCCACTGACCTTTATCAATAGAAGAAATGGCGGCGCGCAGCGTTTCGGCAGCATAGGCGGCAGTGTTTAGCGACAGACCAATCATTGCTGACGGAATGGGATCTAGTTCGATGCCAAACTGCGGCAAGCCGTAATAGATCATAAACAGTTGTGCGATGAGTGGCGTACCACGAAAAATAGAGATATAAAAACGCGCCAGCCAGCGCACGGGCCAGATTGGCGAAAGGCGCATCAGCGCGAGAATAAACCCTAGCAGTAAGCCAAAAAACATGCCGCCGATACTGAGTTGCAGCGTATACCCAGCCCCTTTCAGCAGGAACGGCAAGGAATCAATAACCAGTTGTATACTTTCTTGCATGAGCGTTTCCGGAGCTAAACGTGGGGATGATAGGCGAACAGCGCAGGCGCGCCGCCGGTATGAATAAACAGAATCGGCCCTTCATCTTTGAAGCGTTTCTGACTGATACCGTCAATCAGCCCCGCCATCGCTTTTCCGGTATACACAGGATCAAGCAGAATGCCTTCCAGCCGCGCCAGCAATTTCACTGCTTCCATGCCTTCGTCGTTCGGCACGCCGTAGCCAGGTGCAAAATAGTCATCCCAGAGTAAAATTTCCGCTGATGCGGTCAGCTCCAGTTCTTTCGCAATCGCCTGTTGGAGGTTAACCACTTTCGGCAATTGATCGGCAACGGAACGCGACACGGTCACGCCAATCAGTTCGCTTTCAGGCATCAGGTGTTCCAGCCCAACAGCCAGTCCGGCGTGAGTTCCGGCACTGCCCGACGCGACCACCACCGACGAAATATTAACCGCCCCTTCACACTGTTGCGCGATTTCCAGCGCACTCTCCACATAACCCAGCGCACCCAAAGCATTAGAACCGCCAACCGGAATGACATACGGGCGAAAGCCTTGTGCTTCGACTCGCGTCGCCAGCTCTTCCAGTTGGGCATTGGGATCGGTCAGTGCGTCGCACATTTCAATCTGGGTATTGAACAGATCCAGCAACAAACGATTGCCGTTGGTTAAATAGTTTTCTGCGGTTGTGCCAATAGGATTTTCCAGCAGCGCCACGCAGTGCAGACCGAGTTTCGCAGCGACTGCGGCAGTCTGGCGCACATGGTTAGACTGGATCGCCCCGGCAGTAATCAGCGTATCGGCACCTTCGCGCAGAGCATCTGCCGCAAGAAATTCCAGCTTACGTAATTTATTGCCGCCCATTGCCATGGGGGTGACGTCATCCCGTTTGATGAAAATTTCCCGTCCAAGATAATCAGAAAAGCGTGGCAGATATTCGAGCGGCGTTGGCGCGCCGATAAATTCCAGCCGTGGAAAACGGGTTAAATTATGCAGTGGCATAACAGCCTCCGATGTGTGTTGTTGTGATTTTCTTATTATGCACGCTGAAAACGCGTAAATAAAAAAGGCGCTAGTGAAAGCGCCCTTTTTTGTCATTATGCTGATTATTTGGTCACATCAGCACCAAACCATTTTTCAGAAAGGGCTTGCAGAGTGCCATCTTTTTGCATTTCCGCAATTGCATCATTCACCGCTTTCAGCAGGTCTTCATTTCCTTTACGCAGCGCTACGCCAGACTCCTGACGGGAGAATGCTTCACCGGTTACTGCCAGCGTATCGTTGGTTTTCTTCACCAGATCCAGCGCAGCCAGACGGTCAACGAGGATCGCATCAATACGGCCTACGCGCAGATCCTGATATTTGGTCGGGTCATCATCATAGGTACGCACATCGACGCCCTGAACATTTTGGCGCAGCCACTCTTCATAGTTGGTGCCCAGACCGACACCCACTTTTTTGCCTTTCAGATCATCAGCCGTTTTAATGCTGCCTTCGTTACCTTTTTTCACCAGCGCCTGAATACCGGAAATGGTGTACGGGGTAGAGAAATCGTATTTTTTCTTGCGCTCGTCAGAAATGGTGACCTGGTTAATCACCACATCAATGCGTTTAGAGTCCAGCGACGCCAGCATACCGTCCCATTTGGTCGGTTTTAGTGACGCCTCAACGCCAAGATGTTTTGCCAGCTGTTGGGCGAATTCCACTTCAAAACCGGTTAATTTGCCGTCATCCCCCTGAAAACTGAACGGCGGATAAGTTCCTTCCAGCCCTACCAGCAGCGTGCCGCGCTCTTTGACTTTATTAAGCAGACCTTCATCTGCAAAACTTTTAACGCTCATGCCCGCAACCAGCGCCACGGCCATCACACCCATCAATGCCTGACGTCCCAGATGTGCTAATTTCATATTCACCCCGAATGTTGTTATGTCTGTTTGCAGTGTAGAGCCATTGTTTGTAAACACAAAAACAACTCCGCTACATCTTATTCTTATTTAATATATATCAGAAGCAGGCAGGCTGGAGGATTTCTGCACAAGTCCGGTACACGTTTGACGCTGATAGTGTTGATACTTCCGTAACGCAATGCGGTAATTGTTGGTGCTGGTAGTGGGCAGCCACGGGGCGAGGATTTCATCAAGGAAACCGTCCTGCAGCTGTTCGAGGGAAATATTTTGCTCGTGTAGATGATTACCCAAACGGCGCAGACGAACGACATATTCACGCACCGTACCTGGGCTCATTTCAGTTTGCTCAAAAAGAAATTGCTTAAAGCCGATAATATCGAAAAAATCACTCTGCGTTTTGCAATGTAAATCACCGCAGAATCGGCACAATGCCGCCCATGATTTTTGTTCCACTTGCCAGCCATTTTCATCAAGCAGCATGTCCAGGCGGGAAATCTCGATTTTATTCACTATTTTGCCGTCGCGAACGAGGGTAATGCGGTCGAGTAATTTACGGCAATGCGCGCAATGGGTCTGGCTGTGTTTAAAGTCTTTAAGATAGCGGCTTAATGGCCGTCTTTTCAGGTGCTGCACCATCATTAAGAACTCCTGGTAGTCAAAATTAAAGTGCGGCATTTACTGACGTTATAACTTACCCAGTTTAGTGCGTAACCGTTTAATGGCCTGGCTGTGTAACTGACTGACCCGCGATTCCCCGACCTCCAGCACCGCGCCAATCTCTTTAAGATTCAGCTCTTCCTGATAATAGAGGGTTAATACCAGTTTTTCGCGCTCCGGCAACGTTTCGATAGCTTCCATCACCCGCTGGCGCAGATTACTGTCCAGCAGTTGTTGTAGCGGGTTTTCTCGCTGATGATCATCAGTAACCAGTTCAATGCTATCGCCGTGCTCTTCGCGCCACTCATCGTAGGAGAAGAGCTGGCTGTTATTGGTGTCGAGCAACATTTGGCGATAGTCGGCAATATCGATCCCTAAACGTTCCGCTACCTCAGTTTCCGTGGCGTTGCGGCCAAGTTCCTGCTCCAGTTGCCCTATTGCCTGTGCCACTTCACGCGCGTTGCGTCGCACGCTGCGCGGCACCCAGTCACGGCTGCGAAGTTCATCCAGCATAGCGCCACGGATACGCTGCACTGCGTAAGTTGTAAATGCCGTTCCTTGTAGGGCGTCATAGCGTTCGACGGCATTAAGTAACCCAATGCCGCCCGCCTGTAGCAGATCGTCAAGTTCCACGCTCGCGGGCAGTCGAACCTGCAGGCGCAATGCTTCGTGACGCACCAGCGGGACATAACGCTGCCACAGCGAGTGTTTATCCATTACACCTTCAGCGGTATAGAGTGAATTCACGATAAACAGCCCTGCGTTATATGAGTTATCGGCATGATTATCCGTTTCTGCAGGGTTTTTAATCGGACGATTAGTGGGTGAAATGAGGGGTTATTTGGGGGTTACCGGTAAATTGCGGACAGAAAAAACCCCGCCGGTGGCGGGGAAGCACGTTGCTGGCAAATTACCATTCATGTTGCCGGATGCGGCGTAAACGCCTTATCCGGCCTACAAAAATGTGCAAATTCAATAAATTGCAATTCACCTTGTAGGCCTGATAAGCGCAGCGCATCAGGCAATTTGGCGTTGCCGTCAGTCTCAGTTAATCAGGTTACGACGATTAACCCTGCAGCAGAGATAGAACCTGCTGCGGTACCTGGTTGGCTTTTGCCAGCACGGAGTTACCTGCCTGCTGGATGATCTGCGCTTTCGACATGTTGGACACTTCGGTCGCATAGTCGGCGTCCTGAATACGGGACTGCGCTTCAGACAGGTTGGTAGTGGTGTTGTTCAGGTTAGTCACCGCAGAATCCAGACGGTTCTGGATAGCACCCAGGGATGAACGGAATTTGTCGATGGAGCTGATAGCGTCGTCCAGGGCAGCCAGAGGATCTTTGGTTGCAGTGCCTGCACTGGTGGTTTCAGTGGTCAGTTTACCTGTAGAGTTAACATAAGCCTGTGCCCCAACAGTAGCTGCAAATTTACCAGTTGCACCTGCGCCATTTGAAGCTACAGTTACTGTACCGGTATCCTTATCGACGTTGTAGTTGATAGTGTAAGATGCGGTTGTGGTGAGCTCTTTGTCTGCATCAGTATAGGTGTCATTCGAATTACCAGCACCATTAGTATTCGCACCACCGAAAGACGCAGTTGCAGACTGAATACCTGTATTATACTTAATCGTCGCACCAGTAACTGCTGTGTTAGCCGTTGCAGCACTCTGTACTGTGCTCAGAACAGTATCAGCACTTACCGTTTTGGTGTAGGTTACGCCAGAAGTTGCCGCAGCACCAAAGTTATAAGTTGTGCCAGACAGCTGGATAGAACCAGTTGTCGCTAAAGTACTACCGCTAGCAAACAGATCGGACAATTTCGCTGAAGATGCAATGCCGGCGTTGTTTGTAGATAGGTTACCAGTGGCGTCCAGGTACGCGGCTTTACCACCGATGGTCACATCGCCATTAGCATCTACATCAAACTTCACATCACCAGTACTACGAGTATAAACACCTGATGCAGTAGTGCCAGCCGCTGGTTTCAGAGTATTTGCAAAGTTAACAACATCACCATCTGCAACTGTTGCTTGAGTGGTGAAGTTCCCTTTAGCCGCATCATAAGTATAGGTCGCAGCACTCGAGCCAGTAGTAGTAACTGTATCTCCGGTTTTCAGGCGAGACAGTGCATCGCTAGCGCTGAGAGCTGTATTGTTTGTGGTCACAGCATAAGGACCTGTTCCCGTTGCACCAGCAGCGGTCAGATCGCTGACTGTAGCAGCTTTGTTCGCAATAGTACCTTTGCCGTTAACGTTAAACCCATTCAGCCCCAGCGTATCAGAGTCAATTTTCTTCAGATCAATAGTGATAGTCTGGCCGTCATTCGCACCAACCTGAATTTTCATCGAACCGTCTTTTGCCAGTACGTTCACGCCGTTGAACTGGGTCTGGCCGGATACGCGGTCAATTTCGTCGAGACGGGATTTGATTTCGTCCTGGATGGAGTCCAGGTCAGAATCGGAGTTAGTCCCTGTAGTGGCCTGAACCGTCAGTTCACGAATACGCTGTAAGTTGTTGTTGATTTCGGACAGCGCGCCTTCAGTGGTCTGCGCAACGGAGATACCGTCGTTGGCGTTACGGGCCGCCTGAGTCAGGCCTTTAATATTAGAAGTAAAACGGTTAGCAATCGCCTGACCTGCGGCGTCATCCTTCGCGCTGTTAATACGCAAGCCAGAAGACAGACGCTCGATAGAACTCGACAGCGCAGACTGGTTCTTGTTGATATTATTTTGAGTGATCAGCGAGAGGCTGTTGGTATTAATGACTTGTGCCATGATTCGTTATCCTATATTGCAAGTCGTTGATTACGTATTGGGTTTCCACCCGTCGGCTCAATCGCCGTCAACCCTGTTATCGTCTGTCGTAAAACAACCTTTAGAATTTTTTTCACAAACAGCCATTTTTTGTTAGTCGCCGAAATACTCTTTTCTCTGCCCCTTATTCCCGCTATTAAAAAAAACAATTAAACGTAAACTTTGCGCAATTCAGGCCGATAACCCCGGTATTCGTTTTACGTGTCGAAAGATAAAAGGAAATCGCATGGCAAGTATTTCATCGCTGGGAGTCGGGTCAGGTCTGGATTTAAGTTCAATCCTCGATAGCCTCACCGCCGCGCAAAAAGCGACGCTAACCCCTATTTCAAATCAGCAATCGTCGTTTACCGCTAAACTTAGCGCCTACGGTACGCTGAAAAGCGCGTTGACGACTTTCCAGACCGCCAATACTGCATTGTCTAAAGCCGATCTTTTTTCCGCCACCAGCACTACCAGCAGCACCACCGCGTTCAGTGCCACCACCGCGGGTAACGCCATCGCCGGGAAATACACCATCAGCGTCACCCATCTGGCGCAGGCGCAAACCCTGACCACGCGCACCACCAGAGATGATACGAAAACGGCGATCGCCACCAGCGACAGCAAACTCACCATTCAACAAGGCGGCGACAAAGATCCGATTACCATTGATATCAGCGCGGCTAACTCATCGTTAAGCGGGATCCGTGATGCCATCAACAACGCAAAAGCGGGTGTTAGCGCGAGCATCATTAACGTGGGTAACGGTGAATATCGTCTGTCAGTCACATCAAATGACACCGGCCTTGACAATGCGATGACGCTCTCGGTTAGCGGTGATGATGCGCTACAAAGTTTTATGGGCTATGACGCCAGTGCCAGCAGCAACGGCATGGAGGTCTCGGTCGCCGCCCAGAATGCGCAGCTGACGGTCAACAACGTCGCCATTGAGAACAGCAGCAACACCATCAGCGACGCGCTGGAAAACATCACCCTGAACCTGAACGATGTCACCACGGGCAACCAGACGCTAACCATCACTCAGGACACCTCCAAAGCGCAAACGGCGATTAAAGACTGGGTGAATGCCTATAACTCGCTAATAGATACCTTCAGCAGCCTGACCAAATACACCGCCGTAGATGCGGGGGCTGATAGCCAGAGTTCTAGCAATGGCGCACTGCTTGGCGACTCCACGTTGCGGACGATTCAGACGCAGTTGAAATCGATGCTGAGTAATACCGTTAGTTCTTCCAACTATAAAACGTTGGCGCAGATTGGTATCACGACCGATCCCAGCGATGGCAAACTGGAACTGGATGCCGACAAACTCACCGCTGCATTGAAAAAAGATGCCAGCGGCGTAGGTGCATTGATTGTTGGCGATGGTAAAAAAACCGGCATCACGACCACCATCGGCAGCAACCTGACCAGTTGGCTTTCGACAACGGGCATTATTAAAGCCGCTACCGATGGCGTTAGTAAGACCCTGAATAAGTTAACTAAAGACTACAACGCCGCCAGCGATCGCATTGATGCGCAGGTCGCTCGCTACAAAGAACAATTTACCCAACTGGACGTTTTAATGACCTCGTTAAACAGCACCAGCAGCTACTTAACGCAGCAGTTCGAAAACAACAGTAATTCCAAGTAATCAATATTCATCGGGAGACAGGTCATGTACGCGGCAAAAGGCACCCAAGCCTATGCACAAATTGGCGTCGAAAGCGCCGTAATGAGCGCCAGCCAGCAGCAGCTGGTCACCATGCTATTTGATGGAGTGCTGAGCGCACTGGTTAGAGCGCGCCTGTTTATGCAGGACAACAATCAGCAAGGCAAAGGCGTCTCTTTGTCAAAAGCGATCAACATCATTGAGAACGGGCTGCGGGTGAGTCTTGATGAAGAGAGCAAAGACGAACTAACCCAAAACTTGATTGCTCTTTATAGCTATATGGTCAGGCGCTTGCTGCAAGCCAATTTACGCAACGATGTCTCCGCAGTCGAAGAAGTGGAAGCATTAATGCGCAATATTGCCGATGCCTGGAAAGAGTCTTTACTCTCCCCTTCTTTGATTCAGGACCCCGTCTGATGAACCATGCACCGCATTTGTATTTCGCCTGGCAACAACTCGTCGAAAAAAGCCAGCTCATGTTACGCCTGGCAACGGAAGAACAATGGGACGAACTCATCGCCAGCGAAATGGCGTATGTGAATGCGGTGCAGGAGATTGCACATCTGACTGAAGAGATTGATCCGTCCACCACGATGCAGGAGCAACTCCGCCCGATGCTGCGCCTGATTCTCGACAACGAAAGCAGGGTAAAGCAGTTATTGCAGATTCGGATGGATGAACTGGCGAAACTGGTCGGTCAGTCATCGGTGCAAAAATCGGTGTTAAGTGCCTATGGCGATCAGGGCGGCTTTGTGCTGGCTCCGCAGGATAACCTCTTTTGAATCTTAACGAGCCGATGGCTCGCGAATAATCCGATTACGGCTACGCTTCTAATGTTCCCCTTGAATGGAGTCGAAGAATGCGTAATCCCACGCTGTTACAATGTTTTCACTGGTATTACCCGGAAGGCGGTAAGCTCTGGCCTGAACTGGCCGAGCGCGCCGACGGTTTTAATGATATTGGTATCAATATGGTCTGGTTACCGCCAGCCTATAAAGGCGCATCGGGCGGGTACTCGGTCGGCTACGACTCCTATGATTTATTTGATTTAGGCGAGTTTGATCAGAAAGGCAGCATCCCTACTAAATATGGCGATAAAGCACAACTGCTGGCCGCCATTGACGCCCTGAAACGTAATGACATTGCGGTGCTGTTGGACGTGGTAGTCAACCACAAAATGGGCGCAGATGAAAAAGAAGCTATTCGCGTGCAGCGTGTAAATGCTGATGACCGTACGCAAATTGACGAAGAAATCATTGAGTGCGAAGGCTGGACGCGTTACACCTTCCCCGCCCGTGCCGGGCAATACTCGCAGTTTATCTGGGATTTCAAATGTTTTAGCGGTATCGACCATATCGAAAACCCTGATGAAGATGGCATTTTTAAAATTGTTAACGACTACACCGGCGAAGGCTGGAACGATCAGGTTGATGATGAACTCGGTAATTTCGATTATCTGATGGGCGAGAATATCGATTTTCGCAATCATGCCGTGACGGAAGAGATTAAATACTGGGCGCGCTGGGTGATGGAACAAACACAATGCGACGGTTTTCGTCTTGATGCGGTCAAACATATTCCGGCGTGGTTTTATAAAGAGTGGATCGAACACGTACAAGAAGTTGCGCCAAAGCCGCTGTTTATTGTGGCGGAATACTGGTCGCATGAAGTCGATAAACTGCAAACGTATATTGATCAGGTGGAAGGCAAAACCATGCTGTTCGATGCGCCGCTGCAGATGAAATTCCATGAAGCATCGCGCATGGGACGCGACTACGACATGACGCAGATTTTCACTGGGACGCTGGTGGAAGCCGATCCTTTTCACGCCGTAACCCTCGTTGCCAACCATGACACCCAACCGTTGCAAGCCCTCGAAGCGCCGGTCGAACCATGGTTTAAACCGCTGGCGTACGCCCTAATTTTGTTGCGGGAAAATGGCGTTCCTTCGGTGTTCTATCCGGATCTCTACGGTGCACATTACGAAGATGTCGGTGGTGACGGGCAAACCTATCCGATAGATATGCCAATAATCGAACAACTTGATGAGTTAATTCTCGCCCGTCAGCGTTTCGCCCACGGTGTACAGACGTTATTTTTCGACCATCCGAACTGCATTGCCTTTAGCCGCAGTGGCACCGACGAATATCCCGGCTGCGTGGTGGTCATGTCGAACGGAGATGATGGCGAAAAAACCATTCATTTAGGAGAGAATTACGGCAATAAAACCTGGCGTGATTTTCTGGGGAACCGGCAAGAAAGTGTAGTAACCGACGAAAACGGCGAAGCGACCTTCTTTTGCAACGGCGGCAGCGTCAGCGTGTGGGTTATCGAAGAGGTGATTTAAATTCATCCCCGGCGGCAAGCCGGGGAGATTTCATTACGGCAATGGCGTCGGTAACGGCGCTTTATCCAGCGCAGCGGCACACTCTGCCGTCGGGCGATCCACACGCTCCATCGTCATTCCATCGTACTCAATGGTGTTACCTTCACGCTCAACCTCGTACAGCTCACGTTTTACGGTAACGTTAGTGAGATCATCAGACATCAATGTCAACTTACCCGGCACAGCAATCACCCGCTGCCACTGACGGCAATCCAGGGTATCGCCCTCTTTAGTGACAATCAGGCTGCCTATCGCTTCCGGACTGACCAGCGCACTTTGCGGCCCTTTGGTCTGCCAGTAGCCCGCCAGCCAGTCCGGCGCGGGGGTTTTAACGACATTGTTATAGTTTTCGACTTCGGCACAGCCCGCCAGCAACATGAGCGCGCCTGCAATTGCGAGTTTTTTCATCATTCGTCCTGCATGAGAAGAAAAGAGGATTGTGGCATTAAAGCCCTGATGTCGCCAGCCTTTCCAGGTTCAGAGAGAAATTTGATCTAACTATTATTTTTGTGAATTATTACACCGAAAATAAATTTGCTTGATGTATGATTCGCGACTCTTGTTTCAAACCTTCTGAGTTCAGAGGCTACATTCATGTCATGGCAGCAATTCAAACACGCCTGGTTGATTAAATTCTGGGCACCCATCCCTGCGGTCATCGCGGCGGGTATTCTCTCCACTTACTACTTTGGCATCACTGGCACCTTTTGGGCTGTCACGGGTGAATTTACCCGTTGGGGCGGTCAGCTCCTGCAGCTGTTCGGCGTCCATGCTGAAGAGTGGGGTTATTTTAAAATTATTCATCTGGAAGGATCGCCATTAACCCGCATCGACGGCATGATGATCCTCGGTATGTTTGGCGGCTGTTTTGCCGCAGCGCTGTGGGCCAACAATGTCAAACTGCGCATGCCGCGCAGCCGTATCCGCATTATGCAGGCCATCATTGGCGGCATTATCGCCGGTTTTGGCGCGCGTCTGGCAATGGGCTGTAACCTGGCGGCGTTCTTTACCGGCATTCCTCAGTTCTCGCTGCATGCCTGGTTCTTTGCCATCGCCACTGCCATTGGTTCATGGTTTGGCGCGCGCTTTACCCTGCTGCCCATCTTTCGTATTCCCGTGAAAATGCAGAAAGTTTCTGCCGCCTCACCGCTGACGCAAAAACCGGATCAGGCGCGGCGTCGTTTTCGTCTCGGGATGCTGGTCTTTTTCGGCATGCTGGGCTGGGCGCTGCTGACGGCGATGAACCAACCAAAACTGGGGCTGGCAATGCTGTTTGGCGTCGGCTTTGGCTTACTGATTGAACGTGCACAAATCTGCTTTACTTCGGCGTTCCGCGATATGTGGATCACCGGGCGTACCCATATGGCGAAAGCAATCATTATCGGTATGGCGGTGAGTGCCATCGGGATCTTCAGTTACGTCCAGTTAGGCGTTGAACCCAAAATCATGTGGGCGGGGCCGAACGCGGTAATCGGTGGTTTACTGTTTGGTTTTGGCATCGTGCTGGCAGGCGGCTGCGAAACCGGCTGGATGTACCGCGCGGTAGAAGGCCAGGTACACTACTGGTGGGTCGGTCTGGGCAATGTGATCGGCTCAACGATTCTGGCGTATTACTGGGATGATTTCGCTCCGGCGCTGGCCACCGACTGGGACAAAATCAACCTACTGAAAACCTTTGGTCCGATGGGTGGCCTGCTGGTGACATATTTGCTGCTGTTTGCTGCGCTGATGTTGATTATCGGCTGGGAAAAACGCTTCTTCCGCCGTGCGGCACCGCAGACTGCTAAGGAGATCGCATGAAAAATATCGTTCCTGATTACCGCCTTGATATGGTGGGTGAACCCTGCCCTTATCCGGCAGTCGCAACCCTTGAGGCGATGCCGCAATTAAAAAAAGGTGAGATCCTGGAAGTGGTGAGCGACTGTCCGCAGTCGATCAATAATATTCCACTGGATGCGCGTAATCACGGCTATACGGTGCTGGATATTCAGCAAGACGGGCCGACCATTCGTTATTTAATTCAGAAGTAATCCCTCCTTCCCGCTGTGTCCCACAGCGGGAACATCGTTGCCTCTGGCACATAGATTTTACCCGCCCCCTCTCCTATTCTTTTCAGGGTGATCTCAGGAGGTTTCTATGTGTGGACGCTTTGCCCAATCCCAAACGCGTGAAGATTACCTTGCGCTTCTCGCGGAAGATATTGAACGCGATATTCCCTACGATCCCGAACCCATTGGCAGATACAACGTCGCGCCGGGAACCAAAGTTCTTCTGCTCAGTGAACGTGATGAACACCTTCATCTGGATCCGGTTTTCTGGGGATATGCTCCCGGATGGTGGGATAAACCGCCGCTGATTAACGCCCGCGTAGAAACTGCGGCAACCAGTCGTATGTTTAAACCGCTCTGGCAACATGGTCGGGCAATCTGTTTTGCCGATGGCTGGTTTGAGTGGAAAAAAGAAGGCGACAAAAAACAGCCTTATTTTATCTATCGCGCTGATGGACAACCTGTTTTTATAGCCGCGATAGGTAGCACACCGTTTGAGCGTGGTGACGAAGCCGAAGGATTTTTAATTGTCACTGCAGCAGCAGACCAGGGTCTGGTAGATATTCATGACCGCCGCCCGCTGGTACTGTCGCCAGAAACTGCGCAGGAATGGATGCGGCAAGACATTGGTGGTAAAGAAGCCTCAGAAATCGCTACCAGTGGCTGTGTGCCAGCAAACCAGTTCACCTGGCACCCGGTATCGCGCGCGGTGGGTAATGTCAAAAACCAGGGCGCAGCGTTAATTCACCCTGTTTGATAAGCCTGGAGATTATTGTTCAACAATACTGCGTCATAAGAAATCTCTATTAGACAAAGATTTCATTACCTGTTGGCATATTGCAAAAATAACACCAATACGGAATCGTCATGTTCACGATTAAAACAGATGATCTCACCCATCCAGCAGTGCAAGCATTAGTGGCTTACCATATTTCCGGCATGCTGCAGCAGTCTCCCCCCGAAAGCAGTCATGCTTTAGATGTGCAAAAATTACGTAACCCGACAGTGACATTCTGGTCAGTATGGGAAGGCGAACAACTCGCAGGAATTGGTGCGCTGAAGTTGCTGGATGATAAACATGGCGAACTGAAATCAATGCGTACCGCGCCAAATTATTTACGTCGGGGTGTCGCCAGTCTGATTTTACGCCACATTTTGCAGGTCGCCCATGACAGATGCCTTCATCGCCTGAGCTTAGAAACGGGTACACAGGCTGGATTTACGCCCTGCCATCAACTTTATTTGAAGCATGGTTTCGTTGATTGCGAACCGTTTGCTGATTATCAACTTGATCCACACAGTCGATTTTTGTCATTGACGCTATGCGAAAATAATGAATTGCCATGAGCCAGACGCAGCACATTCTTGCATTCGACGTGCTGCGCCTTTATTTATCACCAGCCGGAAACGCCTTGTCTCTAGACGCCCCTTCCACATACGCCACAAGAAACCTCTATTCCAGTGACACAATCACGCCTGATTATTTCCCTAGCCCGGAATATGAATAAAAACATCAACAAAGATTAAATTATCCAAACGTTACTATTGCGTCTGTGGTTGTAACAACAACCGACCTGGTGATGCGTGTTAAAGGAGACACTCTGATGTTCAGGGGGGTTATCGCGTTTACAGATCGTGGATGGCAGAAAACTTTCAGAATCAGGTTTCCATTTTAAACCAGAAATTGAGTGTGTTTACCCCATCCATGCCCCACGCGGTGAGATCGGATGTAATCAACAACAGGTTACACAACCTACACCTGCATGCTCATCACTTCCTGATACGCCGCCACCAACTTATTACGCACCTGAATCCCCATTTGCATTGAAACTGAGGCTTTTTGCATATCGGTCATCACATCGTTTAACGCCACGCCGGGTTCGCCGAGGGTGAATTTTTCTGCCTGCGTGCGGGCGGCGGTTTGTGTATCGCTTATGCGATCGAGCGCGGCATGCAGCTGCCCGGCAAAACTAATGGTCGGTTGCGGTAGTGATTCCTGCGCACGCGCACTCATCGCCGTAGCCTGTAACTGGCTGATAACCCCTTCAATCCCCTGTATCGCTGACATTTTCATCTCCCGGATAATTTCTGGTAGCAAAGCCTACCAGTAAGTCAATAAGACAAAGGCGCTAAATAGCAACAAAAAAACGGGTTTATTGGCGGATAGAAAAAAACGAAAGCACAAATAATGGGAGCGTCAATTTTTCGAGTTTGCTGACCCGGGAGTGAGTCTTGTTCCACTTTGCCAATAACGCCGTCCATAATCAGCCACGAGGTGCGCGATGAATGCGACTGCAGCCCAGACAAAATCTCTTGAGTGGCTTAATCGCCTGCGTGCGAATCCGAAAATTCCATTGATTGTTGCCGGTTCCGCAGCAGTGGCGGTCATGGTCGCACTGATCCTGTGGGCGAAAGCCCCCGACTACCGCACATTATTCAGCAATCTTTCCGATCAGGATGGTGGCGCAATTGTCAGCCAACTGACGCAAATGAATATTCCTTACCGCTTCAGCGAAGCCAGCGGCGCTATTGAAGTTCCGGCAGATAAAGTTCACGAACTGCGCCTGCGCCTGGCGCAACAAGGTTTGCCCAAAGGCGGCGCGGTCGGTTTCGAACTGCTCGATCAGGAAAAGTTTGGCATTAGCCAGTTCAGCGAACAGGTGAATTATCAGCGGGCGCTGGAAGGCGAGCTTTCTCGTACCATCGAAACTATCGGCCCGGTAAAAGGGGCGCGTGTCCATTTGGCATTGCCGAAACCCTCTTTATTTGTCCGTGAGCAAAAATCCCCTTCTGCATCGGTGACGGTAAATCTGTTACCCGGCCGCGCACTCGATGAAGGGCAAATTAGCGCCATTGTGCATCTGGTTTCCAGCGCGGTGGCTGGTCTGCCTCCGGGGAACGTCACGTTGGTGGATCAGGGCGGACATCTGTTAACCCAGTCCAACACCAGCGGGCGCGATCTTAATGATGCTCAGTTGAAATATGCCAGTGATGTCGAAGGCCGAATTCAGCGGCGTATTGAAGCGATCCTGTCGCCTATTGTCGGCAACGGCAATATTCACGCCCAGGTTACGGCGCAACTGGACTTCGCCAGTAAGGAGCAAACCGAAGAGCAGTATCGCCCTAACGGTGATAAATCTCAGGCGGCGCTCCGCTCACGCCAGCTTAATGAGAGCGAGCAAAGCGGTTCCGGTTATCCAGGCGGCGTACCGGGTGCGTTGTCGAATCAACCAGCACCCGCAAATAACGCGCCGATCAGCACGCCTCCGGCAAATCAAAATAATCGCCAGCAGCAGGCAAGCACTACCAGCAATAATGGGCCGCGTAGCACACAACGTAATGAAACCAGTAACTACGAGGTCGATCGCACCATTCGTCATACCAAAATGAACGTGGGCGATGTGCAACGTCTGTCAGTCGCGGTAGTGGTGAATTACAAAACCTTGCCAGATGGCAAACCGTTGCCTCTCAGCAACGAACAGATGAAGCAAATTGAAGATCTGACCCGCGAGGCGATGGGCTTTTCTGAAAAACGCGGTGACTCACTCAATGTCGTTAACTCGCCGTTCAATAGCAGCGACGAAAGCGGTGGAGAACTGCCGTTCTGGCAACAACAGGTATTTATCGATCAGTTGCTGAGCGCCGGACGCTGGTTGCTGGTACTGCTGGTGGCGTGGCTACTATGGCGTAAAGCGGTACGTCCACAGCTAACTCGTCGCGCTGAGGCGATGAAAGCCGTGCAGCAACAGGCGCAGGCCCGCGAGGAAGTGGAAGATGCGGTGGAAGTCCGCCTGAGCAAAGATGAACAACTCCAACAACGACGCGCGAACCAACGTCTGGGGGCAGAGGTCATGAGCCAGCGTATCCGTGAAATGTCTGATAACGATCCGCGCGTGGTGGCGCTGGTCATTCGCCAGTGGATAAATAACGATCATGAGTAACCTGACAGGCACCGATAAAAGCGTCATCCTGCTGATGACCATTGGCGAAGACCGGGCGGCAGAGGTGTTCAAGCACCTCTCCCAGCGCGAAGTGCAAACCCTGAGTGCAGCAATGGCGAACGTCACGCAGATCTCCAACAAGCAGCTAACCGATGTGCTGGCGGAGTTTGAGCAAGAAGCTGAACAGTTTGCCGCACTGAATATCAACGCCAACGATTATCTGCGTTCGGTGCTGGTCAAAGCCCTCGGTGAAGAACGTGCCGCCAGCCTGCTGGAAGATATTCTCGAAACCCGCGATACCGCCAGCGGTATTGAAACGCTCAACTTTATGGAGCCGCAGAGCGCCGCCGATCTGATTCGCGATGAGCATCCGCAGATTATCGCCACCATTCTGGTGCATCTGAAGCGTGCGCAAGCCGCCGATATTCTGGCGTTGTTCGATGAACGTCTGCGCCACGACGTGATGTTGCGTATCGCCACCTTTGGCGGCGTGCAGCCAGCCGCGCTGGCGGAACTGACCGAAGTACTGAATGGTCTGCTCGACGGTCAGAATCTCAAGCGCAGCAAAATGGGCGGCGTGAGAACAGCAGCCGAAATTATCAACCTGATGAAAACTCAGCAGGAAGAAGCGGTTATTTCTGCCGTGCGTGAATTCGACGGCGAACTGGCGCAAAAAATTATCGACGAGATGTTCCTGTTCGAAAATCTGGTGGATGTCGACGATCGCAGCATCCAGCGTCTGTTGCAGGAAGTGGATTCCGAATCGTTGCTGATCGCGCTGAAAGGGGCCGAGCAACCACTGCGCGAGAAGTTCCTGCGCAATATGTCGCAGCGTGCCGCCGATATTCTGCGCGACGATCTCGCCAACCGTGGTCCGGTGCGTCTGTCGCAGGTGGAAAACGAACAGAAAGCGATTCTGCTGATTGTGCGCCGCCTTGCCGAAACTGGCGAGATGGTGATTGGTAGCGGCGAGGATACCTATGTCTGATAATTTGCCGTGGAAAACCTGGACGCCAGACGATCTCGCGCCATCACAGGCAGAGTTTGTGCCAATGGCCGAGCCAGAAGAAACCATCATTGAAGAGACTGAACCCAGCCTTGAGCAGCAACTGGCACAACTGCAAATGCAGGCCCATGAGCAAGGTTATCAGGCGGGGATTGCCGAAGGTCGCCAACAAGGCCATGAGCAAGGCTATCAGGAAGGTCTGGCCCAGGGGCTGGAACAAGGGCTGGCACAGGCAAAATCCCAGCAAGCGCCAATTCATGCCCGGATGCAGCAACTGGTCAGCGAATTTCAAACTACCCTTGATGCACTTGATAGTGTGATTGCTTCGCGCCTGATGCAGATGGCGCTGGAGGCGGCGCGCCAGGTCATCGGTCAAACGCCAACGGTGGACAACTCGGCGCTGATCAAACAGATCCAACAGTTATTGCAGCAAGAACCGTTATTCAGCGGCAAACCGCAACTGCGCGTGCACCCGGATGATCTGCAACGTGTTGATGATATGCTGGGCGCAACCTTAAGTTTGCATGGCTGGCGCTTGCGGGGCGATCCCACGCTCCATCCAGGCGGCTGCAAAGTCTCCGCCGATGAAGGCGATCTCGATGCCAGCGTCGCTACTCGCTGGCAAGAACTCTGCCGTCTGGCAGCACCAGGAGTGGTGTAATGACCACGCGCCTGACTCGCTGGCTAACCACGCTGGATAACTTCGAAGCCAAAATGGCGCAGTTGCCTGCGGTACGTCGCTACGGGCGATTAACCCGCGCCACCGGGCTGGTGCTGGAGGCTACCGGATTACAATTGCCGCTCGGCGCAACCTGTGTGATTGAGCGCCAGAACGGGTCGGAAACGCATGAAGTAGAAAGCGAAGTGGTTGGCTTTAACGGTCAACGGCTGTTTTTAATGCCGCTGGAAGAAGTGGAAGGTGTCCTGCCCGGCGCGCGCGTTTATGCCAAACACATTTCGGCTGAAGGGCTGCAAAGCGGCAAGCAGTTGCCACTCGGTCCGGCGTTATTAGGTCGCGTTCTGGATGGCAGCGGTAAACCGCTTGATGGCCTTCCCTCCCCCGATACGACCGAAACAGGTGCGCTGATCACCCCGCCTTTTAACCCTTTGCAACGTACACCGATTGAACATGTGCTGGACACGGGCGTGCGCCCAATCAATGCCCTGCTTACCGTTGGGCGCGGGCAGCGTATGGGGCTATTTGCTGGTTCTGGTGTCGGTAAAAGTGTGCTGCTGGGGATGATGGCACGTTACACCCGCGCCGATGTCATTGTCGTGGGTTTGATTGGTGAACGTGGGCGCGAAGTAAAAGATTTTATTGAGAATATCCTCGGTGCCGAAGGGCGTGCACGCTCCGTGGTGATTGCCGCTCCAGCGGATGTTTCTCCGCTCCTGCGAATGCAAGGTGCCGCCTATGCCACGCGCATTGCCGAAGATTTTCGCGATCGTGGTCAGCATGTGTTGCTGATTATGGACTCCCTCACCCGCTACGCGATGGCCCAACGTGAGATTGCGCTGGCAATTGGCGAACCGCCTGCCACCAAAGGTTATCCACCGTCGGTATTCGCCAAATTACCGGCGCTGGTCGAGCGTGCCGGTAACGGTATCAGCGGCGGCGGCTCAATTACGGCGTTTTATACCGTGCTCACCGAAGGCGATGACCAGCAGGACCCGATTGCCGACTCCGCACGGGCGATCCTCGACGGTCACATTGTACTTTCTCGTCGTCTGGCGGAAGCCGGACACTATCCGGCGATTGATATTGAAGCGTCGATCAGCCGTGCAATGACGGCGTTGATCAGCGAGCAACATTACGCGCGAGTGCGCACCTTCAAACAGCTGTTGTCGAGTTTTCAGCGTAACCGCGATCTGGTTAGCGTCGGCGCGTATGCCAAAGGCAGCGATCCAATGCTCGATAAAGCCATCGCTCTGTGGCCGCAGCTGGAGGGCTATTTGCAACAAGGCATTTTTGAACGCGCGGACTGGGAAGAGTCTCTCCAGGGGCTGGAGCGCATATTCCCGACAGTGTGAAAACGCAGGAGATAACGGCAGATGGCAGAACATGGCGCGCTGGCGACCCTGAAAGATCTGGCAGAAAAAGAGGTAGAAGATGCCGCGCGCCTGCTGGGTGAAATGCGTCGCGGATGCCAGCAGGCAGAGGAACAACTCAAAATGCTGATCGATTATCAGAATGAATATCGCAATAACCTCAACAGCGATATGAGTGCCGGGATGACCAGTAACCGCTGGATCAACTATCAGCAGTTTATCCAGACGCTGGAAAAAGCCATTACTCAGCATCGCCAGCAACTTAATCAGTGGACGCAGAAAGTTGACATTGCCCTGAACAGCTGGCGAGAAAAGAAACAACGTTTGCAGGCCTGGCAGACACTGCAGGAACGGCAATCCACGGCGGCACTGCTTGCAGAAAACCGTCTCGATCAGAAAAAGATGGATGAGTTCGCCCAACGCGCCACCATGAGGAAACCCGAATGATTCGCTTAGCGCCCTTGATTACCGCTGACGTTGACACCGCCATATTGCCCGGCAGTAAAGCCAGCGATGTTACACAAGATTTTCTCGCATTGTTGAGCGGAGCATTAGCAGGTGAAACAACAACCGACAAAGCGGCCCCCCAGTTGCTGGTGGCAACAGAGAAGCCCACAACAAAAGGCGAGCCGCTGGTTAGCGATATTCTTTCAGATGTGCAACAAGCGGATTTACTGATCCCTGAGGATGAAATACCGCCTGTCATCAACGACGAACAATCCACATCAACACCGTTAACCACCGCTCAGACGATGACGTTGGCTGCGGTGGTTGACAAAAATACGACAAAAGATGAAAAAGCGGATGAGCTTAATGAAGACGTCACCGCAAGCCTGAGCGCCCTTTTTGCGATGTTGCCGGGTTTTGAGAATACGCCCAAAGTGGCTGATGCGCCGTCAACCGTGTTACCGACAGAGAAACCAACTCTCTACACAAAACTGACTACGGCGCAATTCACAACCGCACAGCCCGATGACGCCCCCGACGCGCAAGCTCAGCCAGTAACACCGCTGGTAGCAGAAGCCCAGAGTAAAGCGGAAGTCATCAGCACACCTTCGCCGGTGACCGCTGCCGTCAGCCCGCTCATCACTCCGCACCAGACACAGCCGCTGCCCACCGTCGCAGCACCTGTTTTGAGTGCGCCGCTGGGTTCTCACGAATGGCAACAATCATTAAGCCAGCATATTTCGCTGTTTACCCGCCAGGGGCAACAAAGCGCAGAGTTACGTCTGCACCCGCAGGATTTAGGTGAAGTACAAATCTCCCTCAAAGTGGATGATAGCCAGGCGCAAATCCAGATGGTGTCACCGCATCAGCACGTACGCGCCGCGCTGGAAGCTGCGCTACCGGTACTGCGTACGCAGCTGGCAGAAAGTGGCATTCAGTTAGGGCAAAGCAACATCAGTGGCGAAAGCTTTAGTGGTCAGCAACAGGCCGCTTCACAGCAACAGCAAAGCCAGCGCACAGCAAATCATGAACCTCTGGCGGGTGAAGACGACGATGCGCTACCCGTTCCCGTCTCTTTACAAGGGCGCGTAACAGGCAACAGTGGCGTTGATATTTTCGCCTAACGTCAGAGGTAGCACCGTAATCCGCGTCTTTTCCCCGCTTTGTTGCGTTCAAGACGCAGGATAATTAGCCGATAAGCAGTAGCGACACAGGAAGACCGCAACACATGACTGATTACGCGATAAGCAAGAAAAGCAAGCGATCGCTTTGGATCCCGATTCTGGTATTCATTACCCTCGCGGCCTGTGCCAGCGCAGGTTACAGCTACTGGCATTCGCATCAGGTTGCCGCTGACGACAAAGCGCAGCAGCGCGTCGTGCCCTCCCCGGTCTTCTATGCGCTGGATACCTTTACGGTCAATTTGGGTGATGCGGATCGCGTACTTTATATCGGCATAACTCTGCGGCTAAAAGATGAAGCTACCCGCTCGCGGCTAAGTGAGTATTTGCCGGAAGTCCGTAGCCGCTTGCTGTTACTGTTTTCGCGTCAGGATGCTGCCGTACTGGCGACAGAAGAAGGCAAGAAAAGCCTGATTGCTGAGATTAAAGCCACACTTTCCACCCCGCTTGTTGCCGGGCAACCGAAACAGGATGTCACCGACGTGCTGTATACCGCTTTCATTCTGCGATAACGACATGGGCGATAGTATTCTTTCTCAAGCTGAAATTGATGCGCTGTTGAATGGTGACAGCGAAGTCAAAGACGAACCGACGGCCAGTGTTAGCGGCGATAGTGACATTCGTCCGTACGATCCGAATACCCAACGACGGGTTGTACGCGAACGTTTGCAGGCGCTGGAAATCATTAATGAGCGTTTTGCCCGCCATTTCCGTATGGGGCTGTTCAACCTATTGCGCCGTAGTCCGGACATTACCGTCGGGGCCATCCGCATTCAGCCGTACCATGAATTTGCCCGCAACCTGCCGGTGCCGACCAACCTGAACCTAATCCACCTGAAACCGCTACGCGGCACAGGGCTGGTGGTGTTCTCGCCGAGTCTGGTGTTTATCGCCGTGGATAACCTGTTTGGCGGCGATGGACGCTTCCCAACCAAAGTGGAAGGTCGCGAGTTTACCCATACTGAACAGCGCGTCATCAACCGTATGTTGAAGCTGGCGCTGGAAGGCTATAGCGACGCCTGGAAGGCAATTAATCCGCTGGATGTCGAGTACGTGCGTTCGGAAATGCAGGTGAAATTTACCAATATCACCACCTCGCCGAACGACATCGTGGTTAACACCCCGTTCCATGTGGAGATTGGCAACCTGACCGGCGAATTTAATATCTGCCTGCCATTCAGCATGATCGAGCCGCTACGGGAATTGTTGGTTAACCCGCCGCTGGAAAACTCACGAAATGAAGATCAGAACTGGCGCGATAACCTGGTGCGTCAGGTGCAGCACTCACAGCTGGAGCTGGTCGCTAACTTTGCCGATATATCGCTGCGTCTGTCGCAGATTTTAAAACTGAAACCCGGCGACGTCCTGCCGATAGAAAAACCCGATCGCATCATCGCCCATGTTGACGGCGTTCCGGTGCTGACCAGCCAGTACGGCACCCTCAACGGCCAGTATGCGTTACGGATTGAACATTTGATTAACCCGATTTTGAATTCTCTGAACGAGGAACAGCCCAAATGAGTGACTTGAATAATCCGGCCGATGATAACAACGGCGCAATGGACGATCTGTGGGCTGAAGCGTTGAGCGAACAAAAATCAACCAGCAGTAAAAGCGCTGCAGACGCGGTATTCCAGCAATTTGGCGGCGGTGATGTCAGCGGAACGTTGCAGGATATCGACCTGATTATGGATATTCCGGTTAAGCTGACCGTCGAACTGGGCCGCACGCGGATGACCATCAAAGAGCTGTTGCGCCTGACACAAGGGTCAGTCGTAGCGCTGGACGGCCTGGCAGGCGAACCGCTGGATATTCTGATCAACGGTTATTTAATCGCCCAGGGCGAAGTGGTGGTCGTTGCCGATAAATATGGCGTGCGTATCACCGATATCATTACTCCGTCTGAGCGAATGCGCCGCCTGAGCCGTTAGCGATGAATAACCACGCTACTGTGCAACCGTCCGCGCCGGTTTCTGCTGCACCGCTGCTGCAGGTGAGCGGCGCACTGATCGCCATTATTGCCCTGATCCTCGCTGCTGCCTGGCTGGTAAAACGGCTGGGATTTGCCCCCAAACGAACTGGCGTTAACGGTCTGAAAATTAGCGCCAGTGCTTCGCTGGGCGCCCGTGAAAGGGTCGTGGTGGTCGATGTGGAAGATGCACGCCTGGTGCTCGGCGTTACCGCAGGGCAAATCAATCTGCTGCATAAACTTCCCCCTTCTGCGCCAACGGAAGAGATACCGCAGACCGATTTTCAGTCGGTCATGAAAAACTTGCTTAAGCGTAGCGGGAGATCCTGATGCGTCGTTTGTTGTCTGTCGCACCTGTTCTTCTCTGGCTGGTTACCCCCCTCGCCTTCGCACAACTGCCGGGTATCACCAGTCAGCCGCTGCCTGGCGGTGGACAAAGTTGGTCCCTCCCGGTGCAGACGCTGGTGTTCATTACCTCGTTGACGTTTATTCCAGCGATTTTACTGATGATGACCAGTTTCACCCGTATCATCATTGTTTTTGGATTATTGCGAAACGCGCTGGGCACGCCCTCCGCACCACCCAACCAGGTATTGCTGGGGCTGGCACTGTTTTTGACCTTTTTTATAATGTCGCCGGTGATCGACAAAATTTATGTCGATGCGTACCAGCCGTTCAGCGAAGAGAAAATCTCAATGCAGGAGGCGCTGGAAAAAGGGGCGCAGCCGCTGCGTGAGTTTATGCTGCGTCAGACCCGCGAGGCAGATTTAGGGTTGTTTGCCAGACTGGCGAATACCGGCCCGTTGCAGGGACCTGAAGCCGTGCCAATGCGCATTTTGCTCCCGGCCTACGTGACCAGCGAGCTGAAAACCGCATTTCAGATAGGCTTCACGATTTTCATTCCTTTTTTGATTATCGACCTGGTGATTGCCAGCGTGCTGATGGCATTGGGGATGATGATGGTCCCCCCTGCCACCATTGCTCTGCCCTTTAAACTGATGCTGTTTGTACTGGTGGATGGCTGGCAATTGCTGGTCGGTTCGCTGGCGCAGAGCTTTTACAGCTAGAGAGGCAAAATGACACCTGAATCGGTCATGATGATGGGGACTGAAGCGATGAAAGTCGCGCTGGCGTTGGCTGCCCCGCTGTTGCTGGTGGCGTTGGTCACGGGCCTGATCATCAGTATTTTGCAGGCCGCCACGCAGATTAATGAAATGACGCTGTCGTTTATTCCGAAAATCATCGCCGTATTTATAGCCATTATTATTGCCGGACCGTGGATGCTCAATCTGTTGCTGGATTACGTCCGTACCTTGTTCACTAACCTGCCGTATATCATCGGGTAGCCCGTACAATGTTGCAGGTGACAAGCGATCAATGGCTTTCCTGGCTAAGTCTGTACTTCTGGCCGTTACTGCGCGTGCTGGCGCTCATTTCTACCGCGCCAATTCTGAGCGAACGCAGCGTGCCGAAACGGGTAAAACTGGGTCTGGCAATGATGATCACGTTCGCCATTGCCCCATCATTACCTGCCAACGATGTTCCTGTTTTTTCGTTCTTTGCTCTGTGGCTGGCCGTGCAGCAGATCCTGATCGGCATTGCGCTTGGTTTTACCATGCAGTTTGCTTTTGCCGCTGTGCGAACCGCTGGCGAAATTATCGGTCTGCAAATGGGACTGTCATTTGCGACGTTTGTCGATCCGGGCAGCCATCTCAATATGCCCGTTTTAGCGCGCATCATGGATATGCTGGCGTTACTGCTGTTCCTGACATTTAACGGTCATTTATGGCTGATTTCACTGCTGGTGGATACCTTTCACACCCTGCCTATTGGTGGCGAGCCGCTGAATAGCAATGCGTTTCTGGCACTCACCAAAGCAGGGAGTTTGATTTTCCTCAATGGACTGATGCTGGCGTTACCGCTCATTACTCTGCTGCTGACACTGAATCTGGCATTAGGTTTACTGAATCGTATGGCCCCGCAATTATCCATTTTTGTTATTGGATTTCCATTAACTCTGACTGTCGGTATCTCATTAATGGCGGCATTAATGCCGTTAATTGCTCCTTTTTGCGAGCATTTATTCAGTGAAATTTTTAATTTGCTGGCAGATATTATCAGCGAATTACCTGTAATATGATTCCCTAATGTTTATCTTGTTATCCTAAGGATTATCTGAAAAATAATACCCACGAACATCTTCCAGGATACTCCTGTGGCGAAATATTTGTTTTAACCTCACTCACATATCGCAACATTTACTTTACTTTAAGACAATTCCAGGCAAATTATACAACACTTTACGGGATAGTAAGTCCGCCTGAAAAATCGCGAGAGTGGCGCATTAGGTGACCCATGTTGTTCCGTTTAGTCATGATGAAATATTCAGGTAAGGGGAATTATCGTTACGCATTGAGTGAGGGTATGCCATGTCAACGATTATTATGGATTTATGTAGTTACACCCGACTAGGTTTAACCGGGTATCTGTTGAGCAGAGGGGTTAAAAAAAGAGAAATCAACGACATTGAAACCGTTGATGACCTTGCCATAGCTTGTGATTCACAGCGCCCTTCAGTGGTGTTTATTAATGAGGACTGTTTCATCCACGATGCTTCTAACAGTCAGCGTATCAAGCTCATCATTAATCAACATCCCAATACGTTATTTATCGTTTTTATGGCAATTGCCAATGTTCATTTTGATGAATATCTGTTGGTCAGAAAAAATTTATTGATCAGTTCTAAATCGATTAAACCGGAATCTCTCGACGATATCCTTGGCGATATTCTGAAAAAAGAGACAACGATAACCTCGTTTTTAAATATGCCGACGTTATCATTGAGCCGAACCGAATCGAGTATGTTGCGAATGTGGATGGCAGGTCAGGGAACCATTCAAATCTCCGACCAAATGAATATCAAAGCCAAGACCGTGTCATCGCATAAAGGTAATATTAAACGTAAGATCAAAACGCATAATAAACAGGTTATCTACCATGTCGTCCGACTGACGGATAATGTGACTAATGGTATTTTTGTCAACATGCGCTAACACATTCTGACTGGTGGTTTCCCACCAGTCAGGCTGAATTAGATTACTCTGCTTTCTCCACAAAGATACCGTCCTGATGCCCTGCTTCATTAAAGAACCAGATGCCGAGCGGGTAGTCTTCCAGCGAAACCAGGTACATTGTGCCTTCACTAAACTCCTCAACTGCCAGTACCACGCCAGGACGACGCGGACCGCCATCCGTTTTGACTGTTACCCGATCATTCACCTTCATCGTTTTCCTCCTGTGGCTTTGTGCCAGTGTAGAACAATTTCGTTTTTCTGGCAGCGCCAGGCGCGCGCGAGTGCTGATTTTCTCGACGGTCTATACTTAAGAGATGCCAGCGGACTTAACGACTGGCGGCAACAACAGAGTAACGGTTGCGAGGAAAGATGATGAAAACCGCAAAAGAGTACAGCGATACCGCAAAACGTGAGGTCAGTGTCGATGTCGATGCCCTGCTGGCGGCGATCAATGAAATTAGCGAAAGCGAAGTTCATCGCAGCCAGCACGATCCTGAACACGTTAGTGTCGATGGACGTGAATATCATACATGGCGTGAATTGGCGGATGCCTTCGAACTGGATATTCATGACTTCAGCGTCTCTGAAGTGAATCGTTGAATGCACAATAAAAAAATCCCGACCCTGAGGGGGTCGGGATTAAACTTGCTTAAGCAAGAAGCACTTAAAAAATTCGTTACACCAGGAAATCTGATGTGTTCATCACCTTATCCGCAATTTTTTTCGCTGACAAGAAAATATTCGTGATATGAATGATTAACGCTACTTATGAATAGAAATGTGACGCGCGTCACCCCTTGGTGGCTCTGGCGTCAACGGGATCGCTCCCGAAAAAATCATCTTTGATAATTTGTGCTGTTTTGAGAATCATCCTGGTAAGGGGAGTACTGCGCAACCATGCTTTCAATTCAACAACCACTACTGGTTTTTAGCGATCTTGATGGCACCCTGCTGGACAGTCATAGTTATGACTGGCAACCAGCTGCCCCCTGGCTCAGCCGTTTACGCGAAGCGAATGTTCCCGTCATTCTCTGTAGCAGTAAGACATCAGCGGAAATGCTGTACTTGCAAAAAACGTTGGGGCTACAAGGTTTACCGCTGATTGCCGAAAATGGCGCAGTGATCCAGCTAGCTGAGCAATGGCAGGATATAGACGGTTTTCCACGCATCATCTCAGGTATTACCCATGGCGAAATCAGCCAGGTATTAAATACGCTGCGTGAGAAAGAGCATTTTAAATTCACAACTTTTGATGACGTCGACGATGAAACCATCGCCGAATGGACGGGATTAAGCCGTAGCCAGGCGGCACTGACGCAGTTACATGAGGCATCTGTAACGCTTATCTGGCGCGACAGTGACGAGCGGATGGCACAATTTACCGCTCGTCTGAATGAACTGGGCTTGCAGTTTATGCAGGGGGCGCGCTTCTGGCACGTACTGGATGCCTCTGCCGGAAAAGATCAGGCCGCAAACTGGATCATCGCGACCTATCAACAATCGTTAGGCAAACGACCAACCACGCTTGGTCTGGGCGATGGGCCAAACGATGCGCCCTTACTGGAGGTAATGGATTACGCGGTGATTGTGAAAGGGCTAAATCGTCAAGGGGTGCATCTGCATCATGAGGATCCGGCCCGCGTCTGGCGAACGCAGCGAGAAGGACCGGAAGGCTGGCGTGAAGGCCTGGACCATTTTCTCTCTGCCCGTTAAGCGTTGTCGCTCGCGAACACCCGATTGCGCCCTGCCTGTTTAGCGAGATAAAGCCGACGGTCAGCCAGTGACTGGAGTTGTTCAAAATCATAATCACCTGTTTCCTCACTGCTGCTTACCCCCAGCGAGGCACTAATGCGTATCGTCGTACTCTTGGCGATCAACATCTCTTTTTCATTTAACTTCAGGCGAATATGTTCTGCAACTTCCGCGGCCTGCGCCAGATTCGCCCCTGGCAGAATCACACAAAATTCCTCGCCACCGACCCGCCCGGCAACATCCAGAGCACGCAAGGAACTGCTAATTAACCCGGCAGCATGAGAAAGCACACGGTCGCCCGCCTGATGACCAAAGCGGTCATTAATCGCTTTAAAATGGTCAAGGTCGACCTGAATGACAGAAAAAGGATGTTGGTGTGTCTGACACAATTTAGCGAGCTGACGGGCTTTTTCGAACAGGGCGCCACGGTTATATAAATGGGTTAAGGTGTCGTGCCACGCCTGCCACTGCAACGAGCTTTGCAGAACATACATGTTGCTGACCATCCGGCGAATCACATACCAGGAGATGAGTAACATGGAGGTAAAGAGCGCCCACAGCAGGGTTAATGCAATGCTGATGCTGCCGAAATCGCCGCGCACTCCTTCGCTTAGCGTATGGACGCGCACCAGCACACCGTCAAAGTGATCCAGCCGTTCCCAGCTAACATAGCGACTGTTCATACGAATGCCGCCCCGCGTGTCATGTTCCATTGCCTGCGCCAGCAAGGCCAGTTCACGAGGATCAAAAATATTCCCTGTTGAATGGTCAGGATTGGAAGAGGTCAATAATCTCAGCTTACTGTCATAGAGTTGATACTCACCGTCGAGGTTTTTATCGATGGCGTTTTGTAGAAATTGTTGCATGGTACGTACAGGAATATTCATCCCCAGCACGCCATACCAGTAGTTATTACTGTCTACCGGAACACTGACGGTAACCTGAGGTTCAGTATTGCTGGCGTGTTCTGACTGCGAGGTGAACCAACGTACCGCGCGTTGACGATTTTCTCGTTGAGAATGACCGATAAACCAGGGTTGGGTGACATAGCCGTAATAACGCGTTGGTACATTGCGCGTAAACAAGGTCGGCTGCGTCGAAACGTAAAATCCGGCACGCGAGACATACATAGCTTGTTCGACCATCGACGAGGAATTGTGCGCCAGTCGTAGCAAGTAACCAACCTCCAACGCAGCAGTAACTTCATTGTCGAGGCTTTCATTTTCGCGAGACAGGAGATTTCCCTCGCTGACTAATGCATCCGAAACGCCATTGACTGGCAGGGTGCGTCGTCGGTTGAGTTCGATTTGCCAGGCGTGATCGTCGCGATGCTGTTCGAACTCCGTTACGGCATTACGCAAAGAGGTAAAATCCAGTGGCGCTACGAGAGCTTCGCGCATGCCATTACGCAAAAAGATCAGTTTGTCGACGTTATACTGCAGATGCTTATCGAGCGCGTTAGCTACGTTTTCCAGATGATTACGCTGGCTGGAGATATAGGCATCTTCCAGAACCACCACTTCACGCCAGGTGAGCAAAGTAGAAAAAAGCAGCACTACGATAAAGCAGAGATTAACGACATGACCAGGCCCCAGGCGGCGCGCAAGTTTTTTCAACCAGCTCTGGTTTTCCATTTTTGTCTCGTGCTGCACCCTGACGACTCCCAACCTGCTTTTTTATGATTCTGGCATAACCTGGCGATAGCGTACCGCAAAACAGCGATAATTTTATAATGGTGGCATGATAAGACGCGACTATCATTCATTGCAGGCATTGGCACATCAGGCCGGATGTGATCCGGCCTGATGTTAATGATACTCTTTCAAACTTCTTCCGCAGGACGACTCCCCTCCCCCGGAACAAGCTCGGTTTCATGAAAAGCTTCCCGCTTGACCCCATAACCGTCATACCAACGACACTCAACCATACCGCTGGAATAGCCGGTGACAATCATCCGCGGGCCGCCCTCTTTAACCGTTACTTCCTCACTAATCATAAAGCTCATACTCGCCTCCTTTTTTCGAGTGAAACTTGTTCACCTTAGTTGAAGATGGCGAATTTTGCATAATAGCCAGTGCGAGTATTAATGTGCCTGACCGCGCATTTTCGCTACCGCTTTCACTCCAAGTACCACAATGCCGCCGATGATAAAACCAAGTATCAGATTTAAAACAGTCGGTAATATCATCGCCACCACTGCACTTTGCTGCCCGGCGAAATGTTCAATGGCGTGATGCAGCGGCGCAATACCATGAACCACAATCCCGCCACCGACGAGGAACATCGCCAACGTGCCGACAATCGATAACGCTTTCATCAGCCAGGGCGCGATAATCAATAACCCTTTACCCAATGCCTGCATCAGCGCGCTGGATTTTTCCGCCAGCCAATACCCCAGGTCATCAATCTTAACAATAACCCCTACCAGCCCGTAGACGCCCACGGTCACTACCAGTGCGATGCCTGAAAGCACCAGCACCTGATTAAGCAACGGCGCTTCTGCCACAATCCCCAGCGTGATGGCGACGATTTCCGCAGACAAAATAAAATCAGTACGAATCGCCCCTTTTATTTTGTCCTTTTCAAACTTCAGCGGATCCTGCGCCGCCAGCTTCTCCAGACGCTGCTGACTCTGCGCCGGATCTTCTCTGTGTTTACGCGCCTCCAGCATATGCAGCACTTTCTCTACCCCTTCAAAGCAGAGAAACGCGCCGCCAATCATCAATAAAGGCGTAATCGCCCACGGGATAAATGCACTGATGATCAGCGCCAGCGGCACCAGAATCACTTTATTGATCAGCGATCCTTTCGCCACTCCCCAGACCACGGGAAGTTCCCGGTTGGCACGCACACCTGAAACTTGTTGTGCATTGAGCGATAAATCATCCCCTAGTACACCGGCGGTTTTCTTCGCCGCCAGTTTGCCCATCACGGAGATATCGTCCAGCAGTGTGGCGATATCATCGAGCAACGTCAGTAAACTACTCCCGGCCAAAAGCATTCCCTCTCATTTTTATTGTTGAAGGGAGTAAGTATGAAGCAAAAACGGCAGCTCTGATACTTGCTTCATAGGTCAACATTTTTTTAACAATCAAGTGCAATTATATCTCTCGCCAGCAGAATGATTTTCACGTTTACTATGAACCACCTTTTTATTTTCACCGTGAGGGATTATGCGTTTCCGCCAGTTGTTACCGCTTTTTGGCGCGCTGTTTGCGTTGTATATCATTTGGGGTTCAACCTATTTTGTCATTCGGATTGGCGTGGAAAGCTGGCCTCCGTTAATGATGGCGGGCGTTCGATTCCTGGCAGCCGGTATTTTATTGCTGGCATTTTTGCTACTGCGCGGACACAAACTCCCCCCGCTACGTCCGCTGATCAATGCCGCGCTGATTGGCCTGTTATTGCTGGCTGTCGGTAATGGCATGGTGACAGTTGCCGAACATCAAAATGTTCCATCCGGCATCGCCGCCGTAGTGGTTGCAACCGTGCCCCTCTTTACCCTGTGCTTCAGCCGCCTGTTTGGCATTAAAACGCGCAAACTGGAATGGATGGGTATCGCCATTGGGCTTGCCGGAATCATCATGCTCAATAGCGGGGGTAATTTAAGCGGCAATCCGTGGGGCGCGATTCTGATTTTAATCGGCTCGATTAGCTGGGCGTTTGGCTCGGTTTACGGTTCGCGCATTACCTTGCCAGTAGGAATGATGGCGGGTGCGATTGAGATGCTGGCGGCAGGCGTGGTGTTAATGATCGCGTCGATGATTGCGGGTGAAAAACTCACGACGATCCCTTCCCTTTCAGGCTTCCTTGCAGTCGGTTATCTGGCGCTGTTTGGTTCGATTATCGCCATCAACGCTTATATGTATTTAATCCGTAATGTCAGTCCAGCTCTCGCCACCAGCTACGCCTACGTTAACCCGGTGGTCGCGGTCTTGCTGGGTACTGGACTGGGCGGCGAAACGCTGTCGAAGATTGAATGGCTGGCGCTCGGCGTGATTGTCTTCGCGGTGGTACTGGTCACGTTGGGAAAATATCTCTTCCCAGCAAAACCCGTAGTTGCGCCAGTTATTCAGGACGCATCAAGCGAGTAAATGAATCCCCTGCGTGTCGATCTGCGCGCTGGCACCTTCGCCGCAGATCCACTCTTCCAGACGCTCGCTAAGCGCTTCATCCGTCAGCTTCTCGCGCCCACGTAACGCACACTCCCAGACAATCAGTACGCGCCAGCCAAGCTCCTGCAAGCGACTGATATCGCGGCGATCGCGCTCAACATTTTTACCTATCTTCTCCAGCCAGAACTCGGTTCGAGTCGCGGGCACTTTAAACAGATAGCAGTGATGATGGTGCCAGAAGCAACCGTGGGTAAATATCACGCAGCGATATTCATCAAGAACAAAATCCGGGCGTCCGGGCAAACAGGCGTCCTGAACGCGAAACGCCAGTCCCTGCCCGGTTAACAAACTGGCGAGGCGCTTCTCAATCGCCGTATCGCGCGTGGCAATTGCGCGCATATTTTTGCTGCGTGTAGCCTTATCGTGAACGTCGGCCATGTTTTGCTTCTTGCTGACGCAACGCCACTGCCTGTTTGATTTTTGGTTCAAGCAGTTTTGCCACCGCGGCAAAGACCGGCACGACCACCGAGTTACCGAACTGGCGATAGGCCTGAGTGTCCGAAACCGGAATGCGAAATTTCGCTTCTCCTGGTGCTTCAAAGCCCATTAAGCGCGCACATTCACGAGGCGTTAACCGACGTGGGCGGTGTTGCTGGTTCTGCGGATCGTCAAAGTCTTTCTCACCCGTGGCTATATCCCAGCCGCGATCAATTAAAATTTCCGCGCCATCTTTGTAATAACGAGCAGAAAGCGTACGCGTGACGCTTTGCGGATTGTTCGGATAAACCATTCCATAACCGAAGCCGTTACCGCGCGCCTGATGTTTTTTCGCATAACGATAGAGGTACTTCCACAGCACCGGCGTCAGGATATATTTCGCCTCAACCATCGGGTCCAGTAACTGCGCCAGTGTCACTCGCTGTGAAGGGAAACATTCGCTGATCTCACGCAGGGTAAAATCGGCTTTCAGATTCAGGTCGCGACGAAAACCCACCAGCACGATGCGTTCACGGTGCTGCGGAAGGAAATGTTTACCGTCAATGATTTTCGGATCGTCCGGGCCATTATCTTCTGCATCTGCCACGTCATAGCCCAGTTCATCCAACGTCTGCATGATGATACGGAACGTTTTCCCCTGGTCGTGGCTTTTCAGGTTTTTGACGTTTTCGAGCACAAAAATCGCCGGGCGACGCGCGTCGATAATACGCACCACATCGAAGAACAGCGTGCCCTGGGTATCACAGGCAAAACCGTGCGCTCGTCCGAGTGAGTTCTTTTTCGATACGCCAGCCAGAGAAAACGGCTGACAAGGAAAACCGGCCAGTAAAACATCGTGCTCAGGAATATGTTGACGGATATGTTCCGCCGCCGCGTCATCACCTATACCCTCTTTGTGGCTGAGAGTGATGTCGCGAATATCTTCATTAAAGTGATGCACCGCCGGGTCGCAATAATAGTTGGCTTTATAAGTGCGTACAGCATGTTTGTTCCATTCGCTGGTAAACACGCACTGCCCACCAATCGATTCAAAACCGCGACGAATACCACCAATCCCGGCAAATAGATCGATAAAGCGAAACGCATAATGCGGATGATGTGCCGGTGGAATGGGTAACAACGTTTGCAGATGGGCGAACTCTTTCTCACTTAAACGGTGCCATGCTGAGTCATTCGCCAGCGCACGTTTTAAAATTGCCGCGCTCCAGTGATTCTCACCCACACCATTAAGATGCGCCACCAGCGTTTTGACATCATAAATTTGCAGCAGTTGCTCCAGCATTGCCTGTGCGGCATTCCCGGTGCTGTATGAATCGGTTACTGATATATTTTCCTGCATAGATTTAACCGGCCATCTGAGATGGCCGACAGGTTAACATAATTACCATCATTTAGGGCCACGTGCTCAGCCAACCGGTGAAAACGTATCAATCACCTTGTGATCGATACCTTCATTCTCCCCCGCCAGCTCAGCACTGAGCTTCGCCATAAACTCGACTAAAAATTGCGCGTTGTACTGCGCCAGTTGTTTGCCTTTTGTGGTTTGCATGGTGTGCGGTAGCTTCAGCAACTTAGTCTGAAAATGATCCAGTGCGTAACGTTTATCATCAAGTGGGCGATGCTGCGCGAACGGATCTTCGCCATCAAACAATGCCACGCCCAACGCCCCCGAAACGGCAAACACACGCGCCAGGCCAATCGCCCCCAGAGCTTCCAGCCGATCCGCATCCTGAACGATTTTAGCTTCCGCCGTTAAAGGGGCAATTTGCGCGCTAAAACTGTGTGCGGCAATGGCATGGCAAACAGCCTCGATTTTTTCCGCTGGAAATTGCGCGAACTCTTCACGCAGCAGGCGACGCGTCTCTTCTGCTGCCAGTATTGAAGAACGCTGCCGTTGCGGATGATTTTTCGCCAGGCTCACGATATCGTGAAAATAACATGCGGTTAAAATCACCAGCATATCAACGTCGTCATCTGCCGCCAGTTTCTGTGCCGTAGCCCAGACGCGGCGAAAATGACACAGGTCATGTGCCGCGTCCTGATGTTGATGATGGTTTTTCAACCAGTTTTCGAACTGTGCCTGCCAGTGTTGTAAATCCATACGCGCTCCGTTGCCAAAGAGTCGCAACCTTAGCAGTTTTTATTCATAGCGTCTGCTACGTGCGGGACGAGGTCGGGTGTACCAGGCAATGCCGCCTAGCAAGGCACCAACCAGGGCCATAAACAGAAATCCGACCAATGCTCCTAACCACTTCCCCGCAGTAGATCCTAAATCACTTTCAAATCCCGACACGGGGGCATCGGGGATCCGGCTCATCACCCAGATGTATCGCGCCATTGCCCAGACGAAATAGCCACACCATGTATAGAAAGCCCACAAAGCCAATTTGCCGCCAGGGCTGCGAGAGAGTCTCTCTTCCATCTTTGTCGAACCGTATTCCATTTTGAGATAACCCGGAAAATTCAAACTTAGTACTATTATGTGATAAAAGTCACATTTTTCCACATTGGATGAGTCAGTCAAGACTCAATCATTTTTTGAACAAATAGATAGTTTTTGCGCAACGGCAATAATTACCGGAAAAACAGCAATAAAGATTTATTTTTATCTTGGATAATGGTTTTATTAATTCACCCAAACAATACATTAGTACTGAATACAATTATACCTTTTTAGATTTCTGTGTCATGATAACCCCGTTATTAGCCTTTTATCGTCTTGTTTATATTTTTTGGGCCGGCATGAAGCCGGCTTTTTTTATGCCTTCATTAATGTGCGCGCGATCACATAGGCCGTCTGGCGCAAAAATCATTGACACTTCCTATCTTTCCAATCAACTCATAACATATTGATATATATTCATAATTTTCATGAATGTATATATCTAGAATTCATAATTCTGAATTATATTAAATAGATTGGAAACATTTTGAAATCTTTTAAATACATTTGTTACATGTAATCCTTAAAATAAAATGAACTTCATAGAATAGTATCCAAATGTGCTTTTTTTTGGATAACGGCACTTATTGTTATATTCATGAAGATTATAATCACAAGGGAATACATAATGAAAAGAAAAGTTCTGGCAATGCTGGTCCCGGCGTTATTAGTTGCTGGCGCAGCAAATGCGGCTGAAGTCTATAATAAAGATGGTAATAAACTGGATTTCTACGGAAAAGTAGCAGGTCTGCACTACTTCTCTGACAACTCGGGCGCTGATGGCGATATGTCATATGCTCGTATCGGTTTCAAAGGTGAAACTCAGATCGCTGATCAATTCACTGGTTACGGTCAGTGGGAATACAACCTGCAGGCAAATGGCACAGAAGGCGATGGCGATAACTCTGCTACCCGTCTGGCATTCGCAGGTTTAGGTTTTGGTCAGAATGGTACTTTCGACTATGGTCGTAACTACGGTGTCGTATATGATATCGAAGCATGGACCGATATGCTGCCAGAATTTGGTGGTGATACCTATGCTGGTGCCGACAATTTCATGAACGGTCGTACCAACGGCGTTGCAACCTACCGTAACAATGGCTTCTTTGGTCAGGTTGATGGTCTGAACTTTGCTCTGCAATATCAGGGTAATAATGAAAGTGGTGGCCCCTTCGGGCAGGAAGGTTCCGGTAGTGGTGATGGCCGTAGCCTTTCCAAAGAAAATGGTGATGGTTTCGGTATGTCTACATCCTACGACTTCGACTTCGGTTTAAGTCTGGGTGCTGCATATTCAAACTCTGATCGCTCAGATCGCCAGGTTGGAGTTGGTTTAAATGATCGTAACCATAGCAACAGAAATGCTGGTGGTGAAACCGCTGAAGCATGGACTGTTGGTGCAAAATATGATGCTAATAATGTGTATTTAGCAGCTATGTACGCTGAAACTCGCAATATGACCCCATATGGTGGTGGCGAGTTTGATAATGGTGAATCAAGATCAGCCATCGCTAACAAAACCCAAAACTTTGAAGTTGTTGCTCAGTATCAGTTCGACTTCGGCCTGCGCCCGTCCATCGCTTACTTGCAATCTAAAGGTAAGGATTTAGGCGGCTGGGCTCATGACGGCAACGGCGACCCGCGTTACACTAACAAAGATCTGGTTAAATACGTTGAAGTCGGTGCGACCTACTACTTCAACAAAAATATGTCCACCTATGTTGATTACAAAATTAACCTGCTGGACAACGATGATGACTTCTACGAAGCAAACGGCATCGCTACCGATGATATCGTTGCTGTGGGCTTAGTCTACCAGTTCTAATCAGCCAACACGCCTCGGCGTGTTACTGTAAAACATAACACTAGGCTGTGTCCCTTAATTACGCAACCGTTGATAAAAGAGTCGGATGCAGCCCAGTTTCACCATCACCAGATAATTTCTCGCCGTTTTGTCGTAACGCGTAGCGATGCGGCGGTATTCTTTCAGGCGACCAAAGCACCGTTCAACGACGTTGCGATTGCGATATGCATCGCGATCAAGCCGTGCTCGTCCATCCGATGCCATTTTTTCATTTGATTTTCGGGGGATGACTGCCTTTATGCCTTTATTTTTCAGCTCGTTGCGCAATGTGAGTCCGGAGTACGCTTTGGCGGCCAGCACAACATGACCACGGCGTTTCATGCAACCGTTCTGACGATGAACGCCAATGCCGTCCAGAAGTCGTTGCGCGAACTGGCTTTCATGAGACTGCCCGGGGCTTAGCACGATATTTAACGGGAGGCCGCTTCCGTCTGTTGCCAGATGGATTTTGGTGCCCAAACCGCCTCGAGAGCGACCCAGCCCATTATCTCCGTCGATATCGGAATTTTTTTGAGCTCCGGCGGCGCATTTTAGTGCCCGGATATTACTGCCATCCAGCGCTGTGGCAGACCAGTCAACAAAGCCGTTCGCATCAGGTAGTGAAAGCAATCTGTTGAAAATGATGTTAATCACGCCTGACTTTGACCACCTGTTAAAGCGGTTATAAACGGTTTTCCATGGCCCATATCGTTCGGGTAAATCGCGCCATGGTGCGCCGGAACACAACACCCAGAACATGCCGTTGATGATTTTACGATTCTTTGCCCATGGGCGCCCGGCCCGTCGTGTGGCAGGTTCAGGGGGCAACAAGGGCTTGATGATGGTCCATGCTTCATCGGGGAGGTCGTAGCGAGCCATGGATCAATATGTTGTGGAAACAGACCGTTACTATAGCTCAAACTATTACGGGACACAGCCTAATAAAATCATGGCTCCTCACAAAGAAAACATCATTGAAAGAGCTCAGCAGTTTAAAAGAGTTTTAGTTTTACAGGATACAATTGAACTTAATTATTCTGGTCTGAATGAAAAACAGGGAGTTGGTCCTAAAAAATATAAAGATGAAAGAAACTTATTTCTTCATCCTCAACTCGTCATCAGTGAGTCAGGTGTTTGCCTTGGGGTTTATGATGACTATCAGTGGTTCAGGGATGAATTAAAGACCAGTAAAAATACCCGATAAGAAATCTGCAATGATTTACTTCATAAAAACATGTCAGTGAAAAAGAAACCTGGCGTTGGGTTGAAGGATATAATAAAGCAACAGAACTGGCCCGCCAATGCCCTGCTACCCATGTATTGTCAATTTCTGAGCGCGAAGGCGATTTTTATGATCTGTTTGAACACGCAGAACAGACTCCCGGAATAAAAGCTGACTGGCTTGTCAGAATGAAATTTAATAACAGAGCCACGCTGAATATCAATGGAAAACGGGATCATAGGTTGTTGCACGAAAGAATCATGGAGATTACACCGCAGCAACTGGTTCAATTCGCTATACCAGATGGGCGGGGGCAGCCAGCCAGAACAGTGACACAGGAATTGCGCTTGGCCAGACTGACACTGCATCCCCCCACCGGACGTAGAGGAAAGCTTCGTTGTGTTCCGGTAACCGTAACAGTTTTGCTTGCAAAAGAAAGAAACCCACCGAAAGGGACCCAACCTCTTATCTGGTAGTTAATGAGTAATATTCCTGTTGAAGATTTAACGGAACCAGCACAACTTATTCAGTGGTATTTACAACGCTGGCAAATTGAAGTTTTTTTTAAGTATTAAAAAGTGGATGTCAGGTTGAGACATTATAGCTTGAAACGTTTGAAAGAACCCGGAACAGTCTCGCGCTATATTTAATAATAGCCTGGCGAATCATGTATATAACCTCATTGTATAAAACTATGCCAGAAATATCTAGCAAATTTATTTCCCCCGGAGATGAGTGGAAATACCTCTGGCTTCTTGTTGAAAATACAGCACCTCCGAAAAATCCTCTTGATATAAAAACAGCAACAGTAATGTTGGCGAGACCTGGAGGATATCTGGCAAGAAAAAATGATTCGCCACCAGGCCCAAAAGCAATATGGTCAGGATTAACACGATTAATGTTGTCAATTAATGACATAGAAATATCCCAGAAAACTTGTGGGTAAGGGTATGTAAGGGCAACGGTGATCATGATTGGATCCTGGCGGATAAAAACGCGCATACCTTAACGATAAGCGCGATGTTGTTCAAGTAGATATGGGGTATGTATTGGCCTAATGATGTTGGGTTTATCGTCAAAACGCTTACCTGAGAGGTAAGCGTTTTGCGCGTATTACTGAAAAAAGCGAATTATTTGTAAGTTGCAATCGTAATATTGCCAGAGAAATTTCTCTTTATATTGCAGATATCATTATCCCTTGACCGATTATCATCTTCAGCGTTGTTATGGATGATACTTTCGCCTTTAGTGGTATAGATATAATTAGCAATATCAAAGTTGTTATTCTCGCTATTTACGACTGCTCTTAAAACGTAAAGAGTTTGTGTGAATCCGTTTGCTGAGAAATCGGCATGAAGATGGTTATGTCTACCATTCAAAGCAACAAAACTCGGACAATCAATTAATTTATCGCTAACAGCTAGAGCGGCGCTACGCACATCATGTGCAGCGTTATCATTAGCAACATGAAATGCTTGTGAACAAGCATAAAACAAATTTCCAATCCCGGTAGGACTGGATAAACAAGAAATAATTTCTTCTCTTTTTTCTGGCGTTATACGATCCTGCTCTAAAGACTCTCTCACCAGATGACATTCATCAGATTTGAAAATAAATTTCTTGAATATTTCCTCATAAACATCATGAGAAAGAGATCCAGAGCGAGTGAAAGATTCGTTGGCATGAAATTTTTCGCTAAGTAAGTCTCTTATAGTGCTGTTTATTTTTTCACCACAACATAAAACAAATGAACTTCCCTCCAGAACTTGTCTTTCTGCATCTGCAAAGAGTGAGCTAAATTCCGCCTCTCCAAGCGTAAGGTTTTCCATACCTGATTGATGTAAATACTGTTCTGGAATTAAATCTTTTTGTTCCTTTAGAAGCTCGATCATTCGGCATTCGGTTTGCTTATCAGTACAGGAGGACATGTTATAGTTATTTTTAGCAACTTCCAGCTTAAGAGCATTTGCAGCAACTGTTAATTCTGAGAGTTGATGTTTTTCAAATTGATCGTGATCTGATAATAACCTTATAAACTCTTTTACATTTCGACCACTAAAATCCTGTTCCCTACTCTTTCGATCAAAACATTTTTTTTTGTTATTGAGCTCACGATACATATCAGTGACTTTAAATTTATTACTTCCGGTCTGCTCAATTTTTGTATAACTATCCATGCCTGTAACGGCAATCCATGTCTTATAATTCGCATTCTCCGATTCAGGCGTAACATGAAAATAAGGAACCAATTTATCACTAATATCATGTCGATAGATATGAAACGAATCTAAAATGTATAATAATAAACTGCGAAAAACTTCACGAAAACTGTCATCGTGAGACCTTGCCCTATAATTATCGAGCAGGCCACTTTGTTCCATCGCATTTAACTTAGAAATATTACTCTCAAGTCTTTTTTCGATACTCTCCCTTAGATTCTGATTTTGTAACTGGCTATTATCATTCTCTGTTTTATTTGGATATATATTACTCGTCACACTAACCATAGTAACCTCGCTATTCCTCACGATGAACTATTAATTTATACACAACAATCCGAATTTAACACCATCGCTGAATATCTTAGCCCTAACTGTCAACACCCAAGTTACCAGTGCAGCGACTTAAATTAACGTCCTGGGCTAATAAATTGTGCCTGAGATGATCTCTGGCACAATTACACCTTATATATCTGAACGGAACTATCAAAAATCGCTCATCAGTAATCCCCTGAGCTATTTAGTTGTTTGTTTAATTACCCTTGGCTTCTATGCCGCTGGGTTTAATACCTTGTTACACCCCTGGCACCCACAGGGACGGGCTGTTATACGAAAAACGATCTACTGGGGCATTTTCATATCCATGGCTTGGTGAATCCGGTATTAGTACCAGTCCGTTGTGAGCTGCGTGAATATGCAGCAGTGAATCACTCCCTGTGTCGATATGCAGCGTCGGTACACCCCGGTCGATCTCAAGAATGAGGCCGAAACACGCCGTGCCGGATACATCCACAACTTCACACTGAAGGTTTTGATCTGCTGAAATATTTACCTGATAGGACTGACAGACTTCTTCTGGCTGCTCAACGTTACCCAATTCTCAGTCCTGTAACGTCATGGTCATCGTTCAAGGCTGGTCTGTGAGTATGACATTAGCAGCGCACACACCTGATGGCGGAACTGCTGACGCTTGCTTATCCTTGTACGCCGCTGACACCATGTATACCAGCCGCTGCGGGCCACCCGGAGCACACGGCACATTGCTTTGATGCTGAACTCCGCCTGATGTTTTTCAATAAAGACATACTTCATTTCAGGTGCTTCGCGAAGTATGTCGCGGCCTTTTGGAGGATGGCCAGCTCTTCATCCCGCTCTGCCAGCTGGCGTTTGAGACGTGCAACCCCGGTGGGCATCTCCAGCTCACGTTCAGAAGAAGTCTGCTGATGTTGCTGTTTACTGCACCAGTTGTTGAGCTGTGATTCATACAGGCTGAGTTCACGGGCTGCGGCAGCACACCGATGCGTTCAGCAAGTTTCAGGGCTTCACTGCGAAATTCAGGCGAATGTTGTTTACGTGCTTTTTTGCTGGTTGATACAGATTTTGTCATGTGAGTCACCTCTGACTGAGAGTTTACTCACTTAGCCGAGTGTCCACTATTACTGGGTAAGATCATTTCATCTCCATCTACGGCACATGCAATTGCCAAACATATCGATACAGCACCTTACCCTGCCCCTCCTGGCACAATAACATCTACCAGCGACTCTTCCAGCCACCCCAAATGCATTTCTTTATGAATTAATCCGCAACAAAACCGCCTCCCATATAAAAATATTTGCAAAAATAGTGCATGAAAAAAGCCTTTTCTATAGCAGTCCGGGATATAAATATTCAACAGAATAACAATATTCCATAGCACTAAATCTCTCATCGTCGTCCCAGACCTCTGATAATGGTCTAAAATCATTGAAGTCACTTGTGACCACATGACTCAAAAAGGAAAATTTGGCGTGAGAAACATTCAACATCAGTGCAGCATCATCATTACATATTTTCCCTCGTCGCCTACCGCTTTCGATATATTGACTCAATTTTCCAGCCTGGTTAAAAATAGCGACCAGCTCAGTCGCAAATATAGTGACTAACCTAACTAAGCAACAACAAGGAATACACTATGACTGTTCAAAAAAGTAAAGATCCGCAGGTCGATACTGCTGAAGATAATGCATTCTTCCCTTCAGAATATTCGCTTAGCCAATATACCAGTCCTGTCTCTGATCTTGATGGCGTGGACTATCCAAAACCGTATCGCGGTAAACACAAAATTCTGGTGATCGCCGCGGACGAACGTTATTTGCCGACCGACAACGGCAAATTGTTCTCAACCGGTAACCATCCGATTGAAACGTTGCTGCCGTTGTATCATCTCCATGCTGCAGGTTTCGAATTCGAAGTGGCGACCATTTCCGGCCTGATGACCAAGTTTGAATACTGGGCTATGCCACACAAAGATGAAAAGGTAATGCCGTTCTTTGAGCAGCATAAATCGTTGTTCCGCAATCCAAAGAAACTCGCGGATGTTGTCGCCAGCCTCAATGCTGACAGCGAATATGCAGCAATCTTTGTTCCTGGTGGTCATGGCGCACTTATTGGTTTACCTGAAAGCCAGGACGTGGCTAACGCTTTACAGTGGGCAATCAAAAATGACCGTTTTGTTATCTCCCTTTGCCACGGCCCAGCGGCATTTCTGGCGCTTCGCCACAGCGATAACCCACTGAACGGTTATTCCATTTGCGCATTCCCAGACGCCGCAGACAAACAAACGCCAGATATTGGCTATATGCCGGGTCATCTCACCTGGTACTTCGGCGAAGAGCTGAAGAAAATGGGCATGAACATTATTAATGACGACATCACCGGGCGAGTTCATAAAGACCGTAAACTGCTCACCGGCGACAGTCCTTTCGCAGCGAATGCGTTGGGTAAACTGGCAGCACAGGAAATGCTGGCAGCTTACGTGGGTTAATCCCTGTTACATTGTAATATAAGCGCATAATCAATCGCAGCCACGTGAGTACTCACGACGTGGCTGCGTTTTTTCACGGTTAACCTGTGGCGTACTGAAGCCCTAGGTTAATTTCTTTGCGGTAACGTAATACGGAACACATTATGTTGATTTAAATAGTGATACGTAGCACTTCCCCCATGCAATTCGGCAATTGCTTTGACTAAAGAAAGGCCAAGCCCCTGACCTGCAGAATGACGCGAATTATCTCCCCGCCAAAATCTACGGAAGAGTTTTCCCGGCTCATTAATTTTCGATCCAGGGCTGGCGATATCAATATTAAGAGAGCCGTTGGCATCAAGAAAACTGGTTATATGAATGCACGATTTTTCTGGTGAATATCGAATGGCGTTAACAATAAGATTCGATAACATTCGTTGAAGTAAAATTTCATCCGCAAAGATTTGCTGATTGCACTCAACCTGAAAACGAATCTCTTTCTCTTCTGAAAGGTATTCCAGATAGTCTAACAAATTCCCAATTTCCTTGTTAAGAGAGAGCGAATCCAGTTTCACCAAAACATTGCTTTTATCTGCTCTGGCAAGAAACAGTATATTCTCTGTTAACCGCGAAATATTTTCCAGCTCTTCAATATTTCCGGCAATTGTTTTTTGATATTCACTGATACTTCGGGTTTGACTGAGCGTCACCTGATTCTGACCCAGTAATGCATTAATTGGCGTTCTAAGTTCATGAGCGAGATCGTCAGCAAATTGGCTAAGGCGCTCAAAATCTTTTACTAAAGCATGGTGCATTTTATTCAACGCCTGACCAAGAGGTTTTAATTCACTCGGTAGTGCGATAACCTCAACAGGCTCTCGGGTGTCGTTATAATTTAATGCTTCCGTTACCCCACTCAACTTTTTGATCTCTCGTAATCCCGTTCTGATTAACAGCGGACTTAATACTGAGCACAGTATAATGGCGACGATGCAAATTATAATGCTATTAATTTTATACTGTTCAAGCATGTTATGTCTGGCTGAAGCCAATTTAGCCACAGTAACCGTTAATGATGGCGAAATTTCATCAATGTTAATTCGTAAAGCATCTATCTCTGTGTCATTAATAATGCTTCTGTAAATGCCAGCTGCACTGATTGCCTCAGTCGTAGGTATGTTATTTAACATATCATCACTGACATTGGTTCGGTTAACAATTTTATTGATGCCATGACCATGAATGATCAAAATATCCTGACTAACATCCATCATCCGGTTAAAATAGACAGGTAAAGTATCTGGATTTACCCCATCAATTAGTAACTGCTTGATCTGTGCAGTCCGGTTAATGAGTGTTGTATCATCGCGCCATTTCAACTCACTTGCCAGGCCATTATAGAGAGTCCAGACAATTCCAGCGCCAGCGACAGACAGTAGCAATATAAAAAGCAAGGTTAAACGGACGGTTATAGATAATCTTTTCATTATTTTTTTACCGCTACAAATGAATACCCCATTCCCCGGATTGTAGCGATTAGCTTTTCAGGAAAAGGATCATCAACTTTTGCGCGGAGCCTGCGAATGGCGACATCCACCGTATTAGTATCACTATCGAAATTGATTCCCCAAATTTCACTCGCAATAACCGTTCTGGGTATAATTTCGCCAGCTCTGGAGACCAGTAGCCAAAGTAACTGAAACTCCTTGCGCGTCAGTGTAATACTGATATTGTCCCTGCTCACACTTTGACTAACAGAGTCCATTCTTAAGCCGCTGATTTCTAATGTTGAATTCAAAGCGTGATGTTGTCTTAATTGTGCCCGAACCCTCGCCAGCAACTCAGAAAATGAAAAAGGTTTTACCAGATAATCATTTGCCCCACTGTCCAGCCCTCTAACTCTGTCATCGACAGAATCCCTTGCTGTAAGGCAAATAACGGGGGTTTGCTTTGCCGTTCGTAACGTTTGTAAGATCTGCCAGCCATCCATACCCGGAAGCATAATATCCAGAATGATCAATGCATAATCATCCTTCAGCGCAAGATAAAGCCCATCTCTGCCATCAGAAACCGCATCAATGACATAACCTGCTTCTGAAAGCCCCTGCGTTACCCATTCCTGGGTCCTTTGATTATCTTCAATAAGTAGAATCTTCATGAAAATAATATGCCATAAATCATATGTTATAGAAACAGCTTGGTTCATTACAAAATTGTAATGCTTCTGTAAGGTTATCACAGACGTTTTTTCGCTATCCTCAAAACTCATTCACATGACAAGGATATAAACATGTTAAAGCGTTATTTACTACTCTCGGTTGCAACGGCTGCATTTTCATTACCTTCTTTGGTTTATGCCGCACAACAGAACATTCTTAGCGTGCACATTTTGAACCAGCAAACAGGAAAACCCGCTGCCGACGTGACAGTCACTCTGGAAAAGAAAGCGGATAACGGCTGGTTACAACTTAATACCGCCAAAACAGATAAGGATGGACGAATCAAGGCACTGTGGCCCGAGCAAACTGCAACCACGGGCGATTACCGTGTTGTATTTAAAACTGGAGAATATTTTAAGAAACAAAATCTTGAAAGTTTCTTCCCTGAGATCCCTGTTGAGTTTCAAATTAATAAAGTGAACGAGCATTATCATGTACCTTTGTTACTTAGCCAATATGGGTATTCAACCTATCGTGGCAGTTAATGCATAAATATATAAAAGCAGATCTCTGCTACTGTTAGGGAGGTGACTCCCTGACAGATTAACAATCTCTTACTGGTTAACGACAAAACAGTGTGATGGCTTATGAAAAAGAATCAATTTTTAAAAGAATCTGATATTACTGCCGAGTCGGTATTCTTTATGCAGCGTCGGCAGGTGTTAAAAGCACTGGGCATCAGCGCAGCTGCACTTTCTTTGCCTCACGCCGCACATGCTGATCTGCTTAGCTGGTTTAAAGGGAACGATCGTCCGCCCGCCCCCGCAGGGAAACCGCTGGAGTTCAGCAAGACTGCCGCCTGGCAAAATAACCTACCGCTGACGCCAGAAGATAAAGTTTCCGGCTATAACAACTTCTATGAATTCGGGCTAGATAAAGCCGATCCAGCCGCTAATGCTGGTAGCCTGAAAACCGATCCATGGACACTGAAAATCAGTGGCGAAGTGGCAAAACCATTAACACTCGATCACGATGATTTAACTCGTCGCTTCCCGCTGGAAGAGCGTATATATCGTATGCGCTGCGTGGAAGCGTGGTCGATGGTGGTGCCGTGGATTGGTTTTCCGTTGCATAAATTGCTGGCGCTTGCAGAACCCACCAGCAATGCAAAGTATGTTGCTTTCGAAACGATTTATGCGCCGGAACAGATGCCAGGCCAGCAGGATCGCTTTATTGGCGGCGGGCTTAAATATCCTTATGTCGAGGGATTACGTCTCGACGAAGCAATGCATCCGCTCACACTGATTACCGTAGGTGTTTATGGCAAGGCGTTACCGCCACAAAATGGCGCGCCGGTGCGACTGATTGTGCCGTGGAAATATGGCTTTAAAGGGATTAAATCGATCGTCAGTATTAAGCTGACCCGCGAGCGTCCGCCAACCACCTGGAATCTGGCAGCGCCTGACGAATACGGTTTTTACGCCAACGTTAATCCGCATGTTGATCACCCCCGCTGGTCACAGGCTACTGAGCGATTTATTGGTTCAGGCGGCATCCTCGATGTACAGCGCCAGCCAACGCTACTGTTTAATGGTTACGCCGAGCAGGTGGCATCGCTGTATCGTGGCCTGGATTTGCGGGAGAATTTCTAAATGCGTCTGACAGCAAAACAGGTGACATGGCTGAAAGTTTGCCTGCATCTTGCTGGATTGTTGCCGTTTCTCTGGCTGGTCTGGGCGATTAATCACGGTGGATTGGGTGCCGATCCGGTGAAAGATATTCAGCATTTTACTGGTCGCACTGCACTGAAATTTTTGCTGGCGACCTTGTTAATCACACCTCTGGCACGTTACGCAAAACAGCCGTTATTGATACGCACTCGCCGCCTGTTAGGCTTATGGTGCTTTGCCTGGGCGACACTGCATTTAACCAGTTACGCATTGCTGGAGCTGGGCGTGAATAATCTGGCGTTATTAGGTAAGGAGTTAATTACCCGGCCTTATTTAACGTTAGGTATTATTAGCTGGGTAATTTTGCTTGCTTTAGCGTTCACTTCAACCCAGGCGATGCAGCGAAAACTCGGTAAACACTGGCAACAGTTGCATAACTTCGTCTATCTTGTCGCGATCCTGGCCCCAATACATTATCTGTGGTCAGTGAAGATTATTTCACCGCAGCCACTCATCTACGCAGGGCTGGCTGTACTGCTTTTAGCCTTACGGTATAAGAAGTTGCTTTCCCTTTTCAAACGGCTACGCAAGCAGGTTCACAACAAATTATCTCTATAACTTCATATTGCCGACAAAGTACGCGTTATCCCTGCCGGATGCGGCGTGAGCGCCTTATCCGGCCCACACAGATCGCATCAAGTTATGTTTCGTTTGTCATCAACCTCAAATCATCGAAGTAATTTATTTTATTTCAATAAGATAGAGAGTACACCTGGGTACACTATGCACTCGTCTCCCAAGAGTTGTTGCATTTTGTTATGTGTTACAATATAACATTACATGTCATATAAAATAACTCTGGAGGAAACTGTTTTGGCGATTCGTCTTCATAAAATGGCTATTGCTTTAGGTGTATTTATTGTTAGCGGTCCTGCCTTTTCGCATGGTCATCACTCACACGGTAACCCCCTAACAGAGGTCGAACAAAAAGCGGCTAACGGTGTTTTTGATGATGCCAATGTACAAAACCGAACGCTCAGTGACTGGGATGGAGTCTGGCAATCCGTTTATCCCTTACTGCAAAATGGCAAGCTTGACCCCGTCTTTCGAAAGAAAGCGAATGCAGATAAAACCAAAACATTCGCAGAAGTTAAAGATTATTATCAGAAAGGCTACGCGACAGATATCGAAATGATTGGTATTGAGGACGGCATTATTGAATTCCATAGAAATAACGAAACTACATCCTGTAAATATGATTACGATGGCTACAAAATACTCACCTATAAATCAGGCAAGAAAGGCGTTCGTTACTTATTCGAATGTAAAGATCCTGAAAGCAAAGCCCCTAAATATATACAATTTAGCGATCATATAATTGCACCACGAAAATCATCTCATTTTCACATTTTTATGGGCAATGATTCGCAGCAATCTTTATTGAATGAAATGGAAAACTGGCCAACATATTATCCATATCAGTTGAGTAGCGAAGAAGTGGTCGAGGAGATGATGTCTCATTGATTTTTTGCGCTGACTTCAGTTATTTAACAGAACAGTGCCTAGTAGTAACGACAATAATTTACCAAGACAAATAAATAAGACAAACTCAGACACGCTCATGCTTGAGACGTGTCTTTTTTATTATGTCTGTAGAAAAAAACTGAGAAAACGGCGAACAATAAATACACAACTCACCAATACAAACTGGCAGCGCCAATGTCTTCAGGAGCAAGTCATCTGTCATGGTAAAGCTAACCAGAAATATAGGTTAATTTTGGTATTTAAACCTTTTTTACTTGTTAGTATGATACAAAGGCTTTCAAAAAAGCTGGGAAATTCAACAACTCTTGGAAATTATGGACTTTGTCCCGCGGCTTTAATCTGACGGCCGCGTTCCTTTTTTGGCTCAATTATTGCCCCCTTCTCTACGCAACTTCAGTTCCCACCACCAACTTTGCGGCAGCTTCGTAGGATCAATGTCTAAAAGAATAATGGTGACCGACAAGAAAACGACTGAATAACTGCAGATTTACGCTCGAAACCTTCCTGTCTGATCCATAGCGAATCAAGTGCTGAATGTCACAGTATCGAACAGAAAACAGTGACGATCTAAACCTTCAAGAATATTCTACGATTGTTCTGTTAAGAAAAAGCAAGGTGGGAAGTTAGGAGATAAGTCATTGATAAAGTGGCGGAGAGAGGGGGATTTGAACCCCCGGTAGAGTTGCCCCTACTCCGGTTTTCGAGACCGGTCCGTTCAGCCGCTCCGGCATCTCTCCGTTCAGATGGTTGCCATGATGCCAGGAAATTTGGCATTTTAACAGTCCCTGTCCGTGCAATTTTGTTCAAGTGACGAGTTTGCGAGCAAAACGATGATTAAGTGGCCCTGGAAAGTACAAGAATCAGCACATCAAACTGCCCTTCCCTGGCAGGAAGCACTATCGATTCCCCTTTTAACGTGCCTGACAGAACAGGAACAAAGCAAACTAGTCACTCTTGCTGAACGTTTTTTACAGCAAAAACGGCTTGTTCCTTTACAGGGCTTTGAACTGGATTCATTAAGAAGCTGCCGGATAGCACTTCTATTTTGCCTGCCCGTTCTGGAGTTAGGACTGGAATGGCTGGATGGTTTTCATGAAGTCTTAATTTATCCTGCGCCATTTGTGGTCGATGATGAGTGGGAAGACGATATCGGTTTAGTGCATAACCAACGTATTGTTCAGTCAGGTCAGAGCTGGCAGCAAGGGCCAATCGTTTTGAACTGGTTGGATATACAAGATTCGTTTGATGCTTCTGGTTTTAACCTGATTATTCATGAAGTCGCTCATAAGCTGGACACCCGTAACGGCGATCGCGCCAGCGGAGTTCCCTTTATTCCGTTGCGTGAGGTTGCTGGCTGGGAACACGATCTTCATGCCGCAATGAACAACATTCAGGAAGAGATCGAATTAGTCGGTGAAAATGCGGCGAGCATCGATGCTTATGCTGCCAGTGATCCTGCTGAGTGTTTTGCTGTACTTTCTGAATATTTCTTTAGCGCCCCAGAACTTTTTGCTCCTCGTTTCCCTTCATTGTGGCAACGTTTCTGCCAATTTTATCAACAAGATCCTTTGCAGAGACTGCATCACGCTAATGATACAGACTCGTTTTCGGCGACGAATGTTCATTAATTAACAACTTTGCAGATTAATTAACCAATTGAAATGACTTATGAAATTTAGTGTTGACAGACAAGGTACCGCTAAGTAATATGCGCCTCGTTCTCACGATTCCTCTGTAGTTCAGTCGGTAGAACGGCGGACTGTTAATCCGTATGTCACTGGTTCGAGTCCAGTCAGAGGAGCCAAATTCTAAAAATTCGCTTTTTAGCGCAATGTCACTGACCTTAGTTGAGCATTGCTTTTTAACGGATAGCGGGTTTTTGACATCTTAAGCGCCCTCGATCTTTATGGTTGAGGGCGTTTTGCTATGGACACCATCACCATTTTCCCCTCGATTATAAAACTTGAGTAATTCAGTAGTCTCCCCTCTTGCAACTCACACCCAAAACTGCTTAACGAAAAGTTATTAATTTTCAATCATATTGCTATCAGGATTTATATTTTTTCGCTGTGCTAGAAAGGGCGCATTTATGTTAGCTCGTTCAGGGAAGGTAAGCATGGCTACGAAAAAGAGAAGTGGAGAAGAAATAAATGATCGGCAAATCTTATGCGGGATGGGTATTAAACTACGCCGCTTAACTGCGGGTATCTGCCTGGTAACTCAACTTGTGTTCCCTATGACTGCGGCAGCACAAGGTGTGGTAAACGCCGCAACCCAACAACCAGTTCCTGCACAAATCGCCATTGCAAATACCAATACGGTGCCCTACACCCTTGGAGCGCTCGAATCGGCCCAAAGCGTTGCCGAACGTTTCGGTATTTCGTTGGCTGAGTTACGCAAACTCAACCAGTTTCGTACGTTTGCTCGAGGTTTTGATAATGTCCGCCAGGGTGATGAACTGGATGTCCCGGTACAAGTTAGTGAAAAAAATTTAACCCCGTCGCCGCGTAATAGCAGTGACAACCTTGAGCAACAGATAGCCAGTACTTCACAGCAAATCGGGTCTCTGCTCGCCGAAGATATGAACAGCGAGCAAGCGGCCAATATGGCGCGTGGATGGGCCTCTTCTCAGGCATCTGGCGCAATGACAGACTGGTTAAGCCGCTTCGGCACCGCAAGAATCACGCTGGGCGTGGATGAAGATTTTAGCCTGAAGAATTCCCAGTTCGATTTTCTCCATCCATGGTATGAAACGCCTGATAATCTCTTTTTCAGCCAGCATACTCTCCACCGTACTGACGAGCGTACGCAGATTAACAACGGCTTGGGTTGGCGTCATTTCACTCCCACATGGATGTCGGGCATCAACTTCTTTTTCGACCACGATCTTAGCCGTTACCACTCCCGCGCCGGCATTGGCGCGGAGTACTGGCGCGACTATCTTAAATTAAGCAGTAACGGCTATTTGCGACTGACCAACTGGCGCAGCGCACCTGAACTGGACAACGATTATGAAGCACGCCCGGCCAATGGCTGGGATGTACGCGCAGAAGGCTGGTTACCCGCCTGGCCGCACCTTGGCGGTAAACTGGTCTATGAACAGTATTATGGCGATGAAGTGGCCCTGTTCGATAAAGACGATCGGCAAAGTAATCCTCATGCCATAACCGCTGGACTTAACTATACCCCCTTCCCGCTGATGACCTTCAGCGCGGAGCAACGCCAGGGTAAACAGGGCGAAAATGACACCCGTTTTGCCGTCGATTTTACCTGGCAACCTGGCAGCGCAATGCAGAAACAGCTTGACCCGAACGAAGTCGCTGCACGGCGTAGCCTTGCAGGCAGCCGTTATGATCTGGTGGATCGCAACAACAACATCGTTCTGGAATATCGCAAAAAAGAGCTGGTTCGCCTGACCCTGACAGACCCCGTGATAGGGAAGTCAGGAGAAGTGAAATCACTGGTTTCGTCGCTACAAACCAAATATGCCCTGAAAGGCTATAACGTCGAAGCCACCGCTCTGGAAGCTGCCGGTGGTAAAGTGGTCACAACGGGTAAAGATATTCTGGTTACCCTGCCGGCTTACCGGTTCACCAGTACGCCAGAAACCGATAACACCTGGCCGATTGAAGTCACCGCTGAAGATGTCAAAGGCAATTTTTCGAATCGTGAACAGAGCATGGTAGTCGTTCAGGCACCTACGCTAAGCCAGAAAGATTCCTCGGTATCGTTAAGTACCCAGACATTGAGTGCGGATTCCCATTCAACCGCCACACTGACTTTTATTGCTCATGATGCAGCAGGTAATCCTGTTATCGGGCTGGTGCTCTCGACGCGTCACGAAGGTGTTCAGGACATCACCCTTTCTGACTGGAAAGATAATGGTGACGGAAGCTATACCCAAGTCCTGACCACAGGAGCGATGTCTGGCACGCTAACGCTGATGCCACAGCTGAACGGTGTGGATGCGGCTAAAGCCCCCGCCGTGGTGAATATCATTTCTGTTTCGTCATCCCGAACTCACTCGTCAATTAAGATTGATAAGGACCGTTATCTCTCCGGCAATCCTATCGAGGTGACGGTAGAACTGAGAGATGAAAATGACAAACCTGTTAAGGAGCAAAAACAGCAACTGAATACTGCAGTCAGCATCGACAACGTGAAACCAGGAGTCACTACAGACTGGAAAGAAACCGCAGATGGCGTCTATAAGGCAACCTATACCGCCTATACCAAAGGCAGTGGACTTACTGCGAAGCTGTTAATGCAAAACTGGAATGAAGATTTGCATACCGCTGGATTTATCATCGACGCCAACCCGCAGTCAGCGAAAATTGCGACATTATCTGCCAGCAATAATGGTGTGCTCGCCAATGAGAATGCAGCAAATACCGTCTCGGTCAATGTCGCTGATGAAGGAAGCAACCCAATCAATGATCATACCGTCACGTTTGCGGTATTAAACGGATCGGCAACTTCCTTCAACAATCAAAACACCGCAAAAACGGATGTTAATGGTCTGGCGACTTTTGATCTGAAAAGTAGTAAGCAGGAAGACAACACGGTTGAAGTCACCCTTGAAAATGGCGTGAAACAAACGTTAATCGTCAGTTTTGTCGGTGACTCGAGTACCGCGCAGGTTGATCTACAGAAGTCGAAAAATGAAGTGGTCGCTGACGGCAATGACAGCGCCACCATGACCGCGACAGTCCGGGATGCAAAAGGCAACCTGCTCAATGACGTCAAGGTCACCTTCAATGTTAATTCAGCAGAGGCGAAACTGAGCCAAACCGAAGTGAATAGCCACGACGGGATCGCCACAGCCACGCTGACCAGTTTGAAAAATGGTGATTACACGGTTACGGCCTCTGTCAGCTCTGGTTCCCAGGCTAGTCAACAGGTGAATTTTATCGGTGATCAAAGTACTGCTGCCCTGACCCTCAGTGTGCCTTCAGGTGATATCACCGTCACCACCACAGCTCCGCAACATATGACTGCAACCTTGCAAGATAAAAATGGCAACCCACTAAAAGATAAAGAAATCACCTTCACTGTGCCAAACGACGTCGCAAGTCGGTTCTCGATTAGCAACGGCGGAAAAGGCATGACGGATAGTAACGGGGTTGCAATCGCCTCCCTGACCGGCACGTTAGCGGGCACGCATATGATCACGGCTCGTCTGGCTAACAGCAATGTCAGCGATGCTCAGCCAATGACGTTTGTGGCGGATAAAGACAGAGCGGTTGTCGTTCTACAAACATCGAAAGCGGAAATCATTGGGAATGGCGTGGATGAGACGACGCTGACAGCAACAGTGAAAGATCCTTTTGATAACGTGGTTAAAAATCTGTCAGTAGTCTTCCGCACCTCTCCCGCAGACACGCAACTGAGTCTGAACGCGCGTAATACTAATGAGAACGGTATTGCTGAAGTTACCCTTAAGGGCACGGTTTTGGGTATTCATACAGCCGAAGCCATACTGCTTAACGGCAACAGAGATACGAAGACAGTCAATATTGCGCCCGATGCCAGCAACGCGCTAGTCACGCTGAATATCCCTGCTCAACAGGTGGTGACGAATAACAGTGACAGCGTGCAGCTGACGGCGACGGTGAAAGATCCGTCGAATCATCCGGTGGCGGGAATAACGGTGAACTTCACCATGCCACAGGACGTAGCGGCAAACTTTACCCTCGAAAATAACGGTATTGCCATCACTCAGGCCAATGGCGAAGCGCATGTCACGCTCAAAGGCAAAAAAGCGGGCACGCATACGGTTACTGCAACGCTGGGTAACAATAATGCCAGCGATGCGCAGCCAGTCACATTCGTGGCGGATAAGGACAGCGCAGTTGTCGTTCTGCAAACATCGAAAGTGGAAATCATTGGGAATGGCGTGGATGAGACGACACTGACAGCAACAGTGAAAGATCCTTTTGATAACGTAGTAAAAGATCTACCGGTCACCTTCAGTACCGATCCGGCTGATACTCAACTTAGTCAGAGCACGAGCAACACTAACGACAGTGGTGTTGCTGAAGTTACCCTTAAGGGCACGGTTTTGGGTGTTCATACAGCCGAAGCCACACTGCCTAACGGCAACAACGATACGAAGACAGTCAATATTGCTCCCGATGCCAGCAACGCACGGCTCACGCTGAACATCCCTGCTCACCAGGTGGTGACGAATAACAGCGACAGTGTGCAGCTGACAGCTACAGTGAAAGATCCGTCGAATCATCCGGTGGCGGGGATAGCGGTGAATTTCACCATGCCACAAGACGTCGCGGCAAACTTTACCCTTGAAAATAACGGTATTACCGTCACCCAAGCCAATGGGGAAGCGCATGTCACCCTCAAAGGTAAAAAAGCGGGCACGCATACAGTTACCGCGACGCTGATTAATAACAATGCCAGTGATTCGCAGCCGGTAACATTTGTGGCAGACAAAACCTCGGCTCAGGTTGCCCTGCAGATGTCAAAAGATGAGATCACGGGTAATGGCGTCGATAGTGCAACGTTAACTGCAACGGTTAAAGACCAGTTCGACAATGAGGTGAACAATCTTCCGGTAACATTCAGCTCAGCCTCTTCAGGCCTCACCCTCACCCCAGGGGAGAGTAATACCAATGAGTCTGGCATCGCGCAGGCCACTCTCGTAGGCGTTGCCTTTGGTGAGCAGACGGTCACTGTATCACTTGCTAATAATGGTGCCAGCGACCACAAAACTGTGCACTTTATTGGCGACACAGCTGCGGCAAAAATTATTGGGTTGACGTCTGTCCCAAACAGCATAATCGCTGGTACCCCGCAGAATAGCACCGGCAGCGTCATCACCGCGACAGTCGTTGATAATAATAGCTTTCCGGTGAAAGGTGTAACTGTGAGTTTCACCAGCAGTACAAACTCTGCTGAAATGACGAATGGCGGCCAAGCCGTAACGAACGAACAGGGTAAGGCAACCGTCACTTATACCAATACCCGTTCCTCGACAGAATCAGGAGGGAGGCCGGATACCGTTGAGGCCAGTCTGGAAAATGGTAGCTCCACGCTTAGCACATCAATTAATGTCAACGCTGATGCGTCTACGGCACATATCACCTTGTTACAAGCACTTACTGATACAGTCTCCGCAGGCAACACGACCGATCTGTATGTTGTGGTAAACGATAATTACGGAAACGGTGTACCCCAACATAAGGTGACCATCAGCGTTTCGCCAAGTGAAGGTGTGACCCCCAGTAATAACGCTATATATACTACCAACTCCTACGGCCATTTTTACGCAAGCTTTACCGCTACAAAAGCCGGGGTTTATCAAGTGACGGCAACGCTCGACAATGGCGATTCGATACAACAAACAGTGACCTATGTGCCGAACGTGGCGAATGCTGAAATCACGCTGGGAGCCTCGAAGGATCCGGTGATTGCCGACAATAACGATCTCACGACACTAACAGCAACAGTCGCTGATACAGAGGGCAATGCGATAGCCAACACTGAAGTAACATTTACTCTCCCGGAAGATGTGAGGGCAAACTTCACGCTGAGCGATGGCGGTAAAGCGGTTACTGATGCTGAAGGCAAAGCGAAAGTCACACTGAAAGGTACAAAAGCAGGAGCACATACCGTGACAGCAGCGATGGCTGGCGGTAAGAGTGAGCAATTGGTGGTGAATTTTATTGCGGATACGCTCACAGCGCAGGTTAATCTGAACGTTACCGAGAACAACTTTATCGCCAATAACGTTGGGATGACCCAACTTCAGGCAACGGTGACTGATGGACACGGCAACCCGTTAGCCAATGAGCCGGTGACATTCACACTACCGGCAGATGTGAGTGCAAGCTTCACTCTTGGAGAAGGCGGTTCCGCCATTACTGACATCAACGGCAAGGCGGAAGTTACACTAAGCGGTACGAAGTCCGGCACCTATCCCGTGACGGTCAGCGTGGACAGTTATGGTGTCAGTGATACGAGGCCGGTGACTTTGCTTGCCGATGCGAGTACCGCTAAACTGGCTGATTTTACCGCATCATCAAGCTCACTAATCGCCAGCACAACCGAGGGTGCGACCCTGACGGCAAGTGTCACTGACGCTTATGACAATCCATTAGAAGGCATCAAGGTCAATTTCCGCGGCTTATCCGCCACGCTGAGTAACACCACCGCTGAAACAGATGCTCAGGGTAAGGCAGAAATTCTTGTAACAAGCACCATTGCAGGGACGAAAATTGTTGTGGCTAATCTGGCAAATGCACCTACAGACACCATCATGCAAACGTTGACTGTCAAAGCAGATGCTGATTCTGCGACGATCACCAGTCTGGAAATGCCTGAAGGTCAGGTTATGGTCGCAACCCCCATGGCGGTTAAAGCGCACGTCGACGACCAGTTTGGCAATCCAGTTTCTGAACAGCTTGTGACATTCAGTGCAGAGCCGTCAATTTTTAACATGGTCATTAGTCAGGATACGGTCTCTACGAATACACTGGGTATAGCCGAAGTCACCATGACGCCCAAAAGATACGGTTCGTATACTGTGCAAGCATCCCTGGCGAATGGCTCCTCTTATGAGAAGGACTTGGTGGTAATCGATCTAAAACTGACACTCACAGCATCAAGTCCACTTATCGGCATCAATGACCCATTAGGTTCAACTCTGACAGTAAGGCTAACCAATCCAAATGGGACCCCAGTGAACAATGAACTCGTTACCTTTAGCGTAACGCCAGAAGATGCAACGTTAAGTAGCGGAACAATGAAAACCAATCCTTCCGGGGAGGCACAAGTCGTTCTGACCAGCAATAAAGTCGGTACGTATACGGTTACAGCATCTATCACTAGTGGCGTAATTATTCAGGCGCAGACAATCGTGAAAGTTACTGGCAACCAAAGCACAGCCCATGTGGTCAGCCTGAGCGCTGATCCGTCAACTATCACTGCCAACGACAGCGATATCAGCACGCTGAAGGCTACTGTTGAGGACGGCAGTGGTAACCAAGTCGAAGGCGTCAATGTGAACTTCGCATTAAAAGGTGGCTCTGCCACATTAGGGTCATTAACAGCGGTGACCGATCAACACGGATTTGCGACAACCACCGTGAAAAGTGCGCGAACTGGGAGCGTAACTGTTAGTGCAGGAACGAGCACAGGTGCAACGCAAACAGCTAATATAACGTTGGTGGCTGGCCCAGCAGACACCTCGCAGTCCGTCCTTATGAACAACCGGCCATCACTGAAAGGTGACTTTATCGATAGTGCTGAACTGCAACTTGTTCTGCACGATATATCAGGCAATCCGATCAATGTTTCTGAAGGGATGGAATTTGTGCAGTCAGATACCAACGTGCCCTATGTGCAAGTTAGCGCAATTGACTACAGTAATAATTTCTCCGGCGAGTACAAAGCCACCGTTACAGGCGGTGGAGAGGGTATTGCAAAGCTGATCCCCGTGTTGAATGGTGTTCATCAAGCTGATCTGAGTACCACAATACAATTCACTCGCGCACAAAGTAAAAAAATGAGCGGTACAGTGTCAGTCAATGGTGTTGACCTACCGACAGACTCATTCCCTTCTCAGGGATTCACCGGGGCGTATTATCAGTTGAATAATGACAACTTTTCCCCGGGCAAAACGGCGGCTGATTATGAGTTTTCAAGCTCTGCCTCCTGGGTCGATGTTGACGCTACCGGTAAAGTGACATTTAAAAATGTCGGAAGCAGTTGGGTAACGATTACAGCGACGCCAAAATCAGGAGGCCCTGGCTATATATACGAAATCCGGGTGAAGAGTTGGTGGGTAAACTCCGGCGATTCTGTCATGATATACAGCCTTGCTGAAAATTTTTGCAGTAGCAATGGCTACATGCTTCCCCGTGCAAGCCTTTTAAGCCAGGGGCGTTCCCGAGGTATAGGGACATTGTACAGTGAATGGGGAGATATGGGGCATTATATGAATGAAGCCGATTTTTATTCAAATATGTATTGGTCATCTAGTCCCGCAAACTCCAGTGAACAATACGAAATTTCCCTGGCAACAGGTGAGCAAAGCGTAATGGCAAAACTTGGATTTGCTCATGTTACATGTTATAAAAACATTTGATTATTGAATTTTTTATAGAGTGCTCCATTAGGGGCACTCGACTTTACAATCCCTCTCTGTTTATCTGAAGACAGTCGAGCCCCCTTTTTTTTGAATAAATGCTTGAACATGGAAGGACCATCTATTCTACGGCAGCGGGAAACAAAGTATATGAGCTATTTTTGATAGCTATCATTTTTGCTATTTAGTCAAATCACGATAATATTTAGCTAATTACATCAGTGCAAGTCATAATAATGTATGGCAGTTAACGGGGATTTAAGTTCAGGTTGCCTTATTATTCGGTGAGTATTGCTTTGGTTCAAAGGCTTTTTTTGTGGTGATTGACCAACCTCAGGGTATTAATGTCCCCTATTCAGCATAGATCGGCATTACCCTCTATACGTAAGTACTGACACATACTCTCTCCAAAGCACTTTTTAGCGCCTTTCCGAATTCATCCAAACTTATATGATCAATTTTTTGCCCAACGACCACTGACTCCGAGATATCTGCCATCGCAGGCCACCGCGTTTTGTAATCAGCATAAATTGCAACGACGGGGGTATTATAGGCACTTGCCATATGTAATATTGAGGTATCAGGGGTTATTGCGATATAAGCATCTTTTATGATTGCTGCTGAACGTTTAATCGAGGGTGATAAGGATAGCCGGTAGACATTATTATAACAACCCGCTAATTTCCGGGCTTTATCTTCCCCTTTTGGTCCATGAACAATGACTATTGGCATATCATTATCACTTTGAATTTTGGCGATGAGTTTCTCAGCTACTGATAACGAAAATGTGCGTTCCTGCACGCTGCCATCTAAATTAAGCGCAATGTAAGATCCTAAAGTGCACAATTCCTCACGTACTTCATTTATTACCTGCTCGCTTAATGGCAATTCATATATTGGCCTGACTGCAGGAAAACCCGCTTCACGCATCATAAACGCCCATGTCATGGGTACGGGAGCCCTGAGATTCTGATCCATCCGGGAGGCGTTCTTACACAAAGGGGAATAGCACTTCATGGTTAAACCGACAACCTGAAAATTCGTTTTTGCTTTCAACTGACTGATAAATAACATCGTTTTCAGGTTCTTTTTACGCATCGCCTCTATACAAAGATCCGGCGTACCGTATCGCTGTGTTATGTTCTTCGCTAAATCTTTTATTTCTTTTAATGTTGCGTGATCCTGCATAGTCATTGTTACTAATGTTAATTTAGTCTGTTCAAGTTTGAGCGCATTAAAGACTTCTAAATTAATAGTCGAAGTAACAATTAAAAGATGCTTAATTTTATGCAATTCAAGCGCCCGAATAACTGGAAAGATGGCCATAGCATCGCCAATTTGATCGGGAATGTGGATAACAACAAAGTCTGTTTTTCCAATATTGAAATTATTAGCTTTATAATCGTAGTAACTAAATGCAATACGTCTCAACAATGATGCTAAAAACATACCTAACCTCGCCTCCCTACTGGTTATAATGCAATGCAGTCTATCAGAATCATCAGGGTGCAATTTTGTGCATATGCGGACTTTTATGTTTCATATCTCAAAACTGTAGGTGCTCTGCTCAATCCTTATGCAACTCCTGCGATTTCATCTTCCATCGAATTTTTCATGTTGCCGTTAATCAGCCATAAAATCATTTGCAGATGCGCTCTGTCGAGGTAGTCTCATAAGGTTCGTTTATAGATCGACGGCAATGTGAGTTACCTTTTCCATACTAATTATAAAAAGACAGTACAAACAGGATCATTATGGACTCCACGCTCATCTCCACTCGTCCCGATGAAGGGACGCTTTCGTTAAGTCGCGCCCGACGAGCTGCGTTAGGCAGTTTCGCTGGTGCCGTCGTCGACTGGTATGATTTTTTACTCTATGGCATTACCGCCGCACTGGTGTTTAATCGCGAGTTTTTCCCGCAAGTCAGCCCGGCTATGGGAACGCTCGCCGCATTTGCCACCTTTGGTGTCGGATTCCTGTTCCGTCCGCTCGGCGGTGTCATTTTCGGTCATTTTGGCGACCGACTGGGACGTAAGCGCATGTTAATGCTGACCGTCTGGATGATGGGCATCGCGACAGCCTTGATTGGCATTCTTCCTTCCTTCTCGACCATAGGTTGGTGGGCCCCCATTTTACTGGTGACACTGCGTGCCATTCAGGGATTTGCCGTCGGCGGCGAATGGGGAGGCGCAGCGTTGCTTTCCGTTGAAAGCGCACCTAAGAATAAAAAAGCCTTTTACAGTAGCGGTGTACAAGTTGGTTACGGTGTAGGTTTACTGCTTTCAACCGGACTGGTTTCACTGATCAGTATGATGACGACTGACGAACAGTTTCTAAGCTGGGGCTGGCGTATTCCTTTCCTGTTTAGCATCGTACTGGTGCTGGGAGCATTGTGGGTGCGTAATGGCATGGAGGAGTCCGCGGAATTTGAACAACAGCAACATAATCAAGCGGCAGCGCAAAAACGCATCCCGGTTATCGAAGCACTATTACGGCATCCCGGTGCTTTCCTGAAGATTATTGCGCTACGACTGTGCGAGTTGCTGACGATGTACATCGTTACCGCCTTTGCGCTTAACTATTCAACCCAGAATATGGGGTTACCGCGCGAACTTTTCCTTAATATCGGTTTGTTGGTAGGTGGACTAAGCTGCCTGACAATTCCCTGTTTTGCCTGGCTTGCCGATCGTTTTGGTCGCCGCAGAGTGTATATCACAGGCGCGTTAATCGGAACGTTGAGCGCATTTCCTTTCTTTATAGCGCTTGAAGCACAATCTATTTTCTGGATAGTTTTCTTCTCCATAATGCTGGCAAACATTGCGCATGACATGGTGGTGTGCGTGCAACAACCGATGTTTACCGAAATGTTTGGTGCCAGTTATCGCTATAGTGGCGCTGGAGTCGGATATCAGGTTGCCAGTGTGGTCGGCGGTGGATTTACACCTTTTATTGCTGCTGCACTCATCACTTATTTTGCTGGAAACTGGCATAGCGTCGCCATTTATTTGCTGGCTGGATGCCTCATTTCTGCAATAACCGCTTTGTTGATGAAAGACAATCAACGCGCTTAATAGCCTGGCGAAGATCATCCGATCTTCGCCTTACACTTTTGTTTCACATTCCTGTGACATACTATCGGAAGTGCGGTAATTGTATGGAACAGGAGACACACATGAATAATAAGGGCTCCGGTCTGACCCCAGCTCAGGCACTGGATAAACTCGACACGCTGTATGAGCAATCTGTAGTCGCTTTACGCAACGCCATTGGCAACTATATTAAAAGTGGCGAATTACCTGATGAAAACGCCCGCAAACAAGGTCTTTTTGTCTATCCATCACTGACCGTAACCTGGGACGGTAGCACAACCAATCCCCCCAAAACGCGCGCATTTGGTCGTTTTACCCACGCAGGCAGCTACACCACCACGATTACTCGCCCTACTCTCTTTCGTTCGTATCTGAATGAACAACTTACGTTGCTGTATCAGGATTATGGTGCGCATATCTCGGTGCAACCCTCGCAGCATGAAATCCCTTATCCTTATGTCATCGATGGCTCTGAATTGACACTTGATCGCTCAATGAGCGCTGGGTTAACTCGCTACTTCCCGACAACAGAACTGGCGCAAATTGGCGATGAAACTGCAGACGGCATTTATCATCCAACGGAATTCTCCCCGCTATCGCATTTTGATGCGCGCCGCGTCGATTTCTCCCTCGCGCGGTTGCGCCATTATACCGGTACGCCAGTTGAACATTTTCAGCCGTTCGTCTTGTTTACCAACTACACACGTTATGTGGATGAATTCGTTCGTTGGGGATGCAGCCAGATCCTCGACCCTGATAGTCCCTACATTGCCCTTTCTTGTGCTGGCGGGAACTGGATCACCGCCGAAACCGAAGCGCCAGAAGAAGCCATTTCCGACCTTGCATGGAAAAAACATCAGATGCCTGCATGGCATTTAATTACCGCCGATGGTCAGGGTATTACTCTGGTGAATATTGGCGTGGGACCGTCAAATGCTAAAACCATCTGCGATCATCTGGCGGTGCTGCGCCCGGATGTCTGGTTGATGATTGGTCACTGTGGTGGCTTACGTGAAAGCCAGGCCATTGGAGATTATGTACTTGCACACGCTTATTTACGCGATGACCACGTTCTTGATGCGGTACTGCCGCCCGATATTCCTATTCCGAGCATTGCTGAAGTGCAACGTGCGCTTTATGACGCTACCAAGTTAGTCAGCGGCAGGCCCGGAGAGGAAGTTAAACAGCGGCTACGTACTGGCACTGTGGTAACCACAGATGACAGGAACTGGGAATTACGTTACTCAGCTTCTGCACTTCGTTTTAACTTAAGCCGTGCCGTGGCAATTGATATGGAAAGTGCAACCATTGCCGCGCAAGGATATCGTTTCCGCGTGCCATACGGGACACTACTGTGTGTTTCAGATAAACCGTTGCATGGTGAGATTAAACTTCCCGGTCAGGCTAACCGTTTTTATGAAGGCGCTATTTCCGAACACCTGCAAATTGGCATTCGTGCGATCGATTTGCTGCGCGCAGAAGGCGACCGACTGCATTCACGTAAATTACGAACCTTTAATGAACCGCCGTTCCGGTAATAAGTTCTGTTCCTTTTTATCAGGAATAGATGTGAAGGATTTAGTAAGTCATCCAGCAAATAGCCTGCAATAAAGCAGGCTGTTTGCTTCCTGGGGCGGATACGAGTTTTATTATAGCCTTAATGATTTCCATATATTAAAAGCAAGTATGCTTTCAAAACACAATTATAAAAAAATCCGCCAACAACATTAGTTTTTATGAGATTAAATATAAGATTATGGATTTAGAATATTTTTATTTCTAATAGACGAGATTTTTCCTGTTATGATATAATATGCCGAATTAACGCATGTTAACGATTTACCAGTAATGTAAATAAATTTTCGAGGAGATCATTCCAGTGGGACGTAAATGGGCCAATATTGTTGCTAAAAAAACGGCTAAAGACGGTGCAACGTCTAAAATTTATGCAAAATTCGGTGTAGAAATCTATGCTGCTGCCAAACAAGGTGAACCCGATCCAGAATTAAACACATCTTTAAAATTCGTTATTGAACGAGCAAAGCAGGCACAAGTTCCAAAGCATGTTATTGATAAAGCAATTGATAAAGCCAAAGGCGGCGGAGATGAAACGTTCGTGCAGGGCCGTTATGAAGGCTTTGGTCCTAATGGCTCAATGATTATCGCTGAAACCTTGACTTCAAATGTTAACCGTACGATTGCTAACGTTCGCACAATTTTCAATAAAAAAGGCGGCAATATCGGAGCGGCAGGTTCTGTCAGCTATATGTTTGACAATACGGGTGTGATTGTATTTAAAGGTACAGACCCTGACCATATTTTTGAAATTTTACTTGAAGCTGAAGTTGATGTTCGTGATGTAACTGAAGAAGAAGGTAATATTGTTATTTATACTGAACCTACTGACCTTCATAAAGGAATCGCGGCTCTAAAAGCAGCTGGAATCACTGAGTTCTCAACAACAGAATTAGAAATGATTGCTCAATCTGAAGTTGAGCTTTCCCCAGAAGATTTAGAAATCTTTGAAGGGCTTGTTGATGCCCTTGAAGATGATGACGATGTTCAAAAAGTTTATCATAACGTCGCAAATCTCTAATTATATTTTAAAGAAATCTGTCTTTATGGCAGATTTCTTTAATCTCATATAATTCTTATAATAAATATAATATTCAACTCGTCATATTGATTATAAAAATACCGGTCCCAGAGAAATAATATTTATTAAAATTCCAGGTTTTCTTTTTCTGATTACAGAAGACAAAGTGGCAATTACGTTTAGTTTCCCGATAAAAACGCGACAGCAACATCCCGCATAAGGCATTTTTCTCTATACCTTTGTACGGTACTTCACGGAACGAATTTTTTGACCTTGCGAATCGTGATGTCTGTTGGGGGGGCAATTTGCTCACTGAAGCGTGAGACTCGATTAAGCGCACAAAACACAGAAATCAAAAAGCCCAGTCACTTTTTTACAAGGTAACCGGGTAAAAATAATTTTTATTTTTTAACTGTCTTGAGACTCATAGAGATGTCTCAAAACTAAAATTTGGCTCCTCTGACTGGACTCGAACCAGTGACATACGGATTAACAGTCCGCCGTTCTACCGACTGAACTACAGAGGAATCGTGAGAACGAGGCGAATATTAGCGACGCCCATCCACAATGTCAAAGCCTGTTTTTTAAATTTGAAATCGTTTGCTGAAATAATCTGCACTTTGTCGTTTATTCCGACACAACTGGCTTTTTTTCACACTTTTGCGGCTCAGGTCTAGGGTATTTCCACAGCCAACGTCCAGTAACCATGCGCCAGTAAAACAGCACGGCCCGCACAGCCCAGTCGGCAAACATTCCCATCCAGACACCAACCACACCCCAGCCAAGCATGATTCCCAGCACATAACCGACTACAACCCGGCAACCCCACATGCTCAACATAGAAACCCACATGGCGTAACGGGCATCGCGAGCACCCTTAAATCCAGCGGGTAGCACCCATGAGGCAGACCAAATAGGCATAAATAAAGCATTTAGCCAAATCAGAATCACAACGACATGTTTAACCTGTGGATCCTGGGTGTAAAACGATGCCATAACCCCAGCAAAGGGAGCCGTTAGCCAGGCGATGGCCGTTAATCCAAGAGTGGACAGCCAGAACACATGCCGCAACTGAATCTCTGCTTGCGCTATCTGCCCTACCCCCAACCTTCGGCCTGTAATGATCGTAGAAGCAGAGCCGAGCGCACTTCCGGGTAAGTTGATAAGAGCCGCAATTGAAAACGCGATAAAATTCCCGGCAATAACACTGGTCCCCATCCCGGCAACGAACATTTGGGTTAATAACCGACCACTGGTAAATAACACTGATTCGACACTCGCTGGAATACCAATCCCCATGACTTCCCAGATAATGCTAAAATTCAGCGGTTTAAAATAACTCTTTAACGAAATCCTGAGTGCAGGATTAAAACCAATCGCCAGCACCCACAAAATTGCCACTGCGCCAATATAACGAGAAATGGTTAACCCCAACCCAACCCCGACAAATCCCAGTCCCGGCCAGGAGAAAAGGCCGTAAATCAATATGCCGCTAATAATAATATTAAGAATATTCAGGCTACCGTTAATCAGTAGCGGTATTTTCGTATTCCCTGCACCACGAAGTGCCCCGCTACCAATCAAAGTGATGGCAGCAGCTGGATAACTGAGTACCGTCAGCTCCAGATAAGTCAACGCCAGTGCTTTAACTTCTGTCGTGGCATCACCCGCGACGAAATCAATAATTTGTTCGCCAAAATGATGAATAAGCGTTGCCAACAGTACGGCAAACAACGTCATGATCACCAATGACTGCCGCGTCGCCACCCTCGCTCGTCGTCGATCCCGCTTACCGAGACTAAATGCCACAACGACAGTAGTACCAAGATCGATAGCTGCAAAAAAAGCCATAATGACCATATTGAAGCTGTCCGCCAATCCCACGCCGGCCATCGCATCTTTTCCCAGCCAGCTGACCAGAAAAGTGCTCAGGACACCCATCAACAGGACACAGGCGTTCTCCATGAAGATAGGAACAGCAAGCGGGGTTATCTCGCGCCAGAACAACACTTTGTAACTCTTGCGTTTGGCGTGCCAGCGAGTGCTGTGAACAACCTGGCGTAAAGCAGAGGAGATATTCAAAGCCGACCTTAATTGCAGAAAGTGAAACCACATTTCAAATAATGAGGGAGAATCAGCAAAGCTGCAAAGATTTTCGCCGACAAATTGTCTGCAAATGCAACAAACTGTTGATAGAAACGGCAAACAGTTGGGAAATTTAAAAATCGGGTTTGACAAAAGATTTTTCGCCGTTAAGATGTGCCTCAACAGCGATTCCTCTGTAGTTCAGTCGGTAGAACGGCGGACTGTTAATCCGTATGTCACTGGTTCGAGTCCAGTCAGAGGAGCCAAATTTCTGAAAAGCCCGCTTTTATAGCGGGCTTTTTGCTATATCTGATAATCAATTTCCTCTTCACTGTTCTCCATCACCTGGCGCTTGATATCCTCAACTGACAGTCCTGCATTACAAAGTTCCAGAAAGCGCCAGACATAGTTACGCTGAAGTTGTCCTCGCTTGAGTCCCAACCAGACAGTATTAGCATCGAAAAGATGCCGCGTATCCAGACGGATTAAATTCTTTTCCTCTTGTTCACCGCTGGATTGTTCGGCAACTAATCCAATCCCCAGCCCGAGTGCAACATAGGTTTTAATGACATCAGAATCCTGCGCACTTAATACAATATCTGCCAGCAAACCTTTGCGGACAAATGCGTCATCAATACGTGAGCGCCCCGTAATCCCCTGTCGGTAAGTGATTAACGGCCACTTCGCTATTGATTCCAGCGTCAACGGTATAATTTGCGTCAAGGGATGATCGAGTGGAACAAGCAAACTATGGTGCCAACGAAACCACGGGAAGGCGACGAGCTGCGGGTCATTACTTAAACGCTCGCTGGCGATACCAACATCAGCTTCGCCATTTTGCAACAAAGTTGCAATTTCCTGTGGTGTACCCTGGATTAGCTCCAGCCGAACCTCCGGGAAAAGTTCGCGAAAAGCTTTAATGACCTCAGGCAAGCTATAACGTGCCTGAGTATGCGTCGTTGCAATAGTGAGAACGCCAGACGTATCGTTGGTAAACAGGTCTGCAAGCCGACGAACATTACTGGCTTCATTAAGAATACGTTCTGCAATGACCAGTAATGCTTTGCCCGGTTCAGTCATGCCCAGCAGTCGCTTACCTCGTCGAACAAATATTTCGATGCCAAGTTCATCCTCCAGTTCCCGAATGTGACGGCTGACGCCTGACTGTGAGGTAAAAAGCATATTCGCAACCTCTGTCAGGTTGTAATCCTGACGTGCAGCCTCGCGGATTATCTTTAGTTGTTGGAAATTCACGGTAAACTCCGGGCAGTTCAGATATCACGTTATTGTTAAAGTTTAATGCCCGGCATAACAAATAATAAAAACCCGCATCTTATTCCATCCCGATATAACGCTTAGCTCACCAATTGCCACTGCCTTTTTTCCATCACTGGAGAACTCATCACTGACATTAACAACTCTTTCACTGCTTGCGCCTGTGGTGATAAGTTCGCTCTGGCGGGTAAATTTAATGACAAAGAGAGACTCATTGAAGGTGTGGTAATGCGTGACATCCATCCGTTTACTGCGCCACATAACGAACGCGCGGCCGATTCGGGTAATACTGCAACGCCCATGCCGCTGGCAATTGCTGCGGTAAGCGTGGCAATAGACTCAATTTCACCAATGACTTTTGCCGTGAGTCGCCGTAGGGAAAAAGCCTCATCAACACGAAGTCTAATAGCACTGTAATCACTGGGGAGAAAGAGGTTCATTTGCGCAATAGCATTAACATCAACGCTTTGCCCCGGGCAATCTTGCGTTCCTACCAGGAAAAGATCTTCTTTCAGCAAAGCCTGACTGGAAACACCAGCCACAGGAGAATGCTCATAAATCACTGCCATATCGAGTTGGTGGCTTATCAGTTTTTCGTTGAGCACAGCACCGCTATTTTCATGGAGATAAATAACAATTTCCGGGAATTCAGCGCGAACCGCCTGCAATAAAGGCATGGTGATAGATGAGGCCGCCGTTCCTGGTGCAAAGCCAATCGAGACTTGCCCAGATAATGCCTGACCAACATTATGCACCGCCAGTTGGGCCTGTTCACACTGGCGTAAAATGGCCCGCGCATGGGTATAGAGAATTTTTCCGGCGTCTGTTGGCGTAACGCCCCGTTTTGTGCGAATCAAAAGTTGTTGATTCAACTCACCTTCCAGCGTGGCAACCTGCTGGCTGAGCGCGGGTTGCGCGATATGCAACACTTCAGCAGCCTGGGTCAGGCTACCAATATCTACAATTTTTACGAAGTATTTCAGGCGTCTGAAGTTCATGTTGCCTCCGGTTTATAAGAATCGGCCCAAGTGCCGCCATTACTTACATCCAGATTGCAAGATACTTGCCAGTTTTAATTTTGTGTTGATATGCAAGCTAACCAACGGTCAAATAAGAGATTATGATAGTTTTGTCACTCGATCTTTTTATTAGAACTCGCGTTCTCTGCCCCAATACAGAAAGGTATGCACCACGATGGTTCATTACCAAAAAGATTGAAAGCTCACCATTTTGTCGAAATTGGCAGCAAACAAACAAAAAAATGCATTTCACCCTTTGACATCACCATGCACTGCCATTAATATGCGCCCCGTTCACACGATTCCTCTGTAGTTCAGTCGGTAGAACGGCGGACTGTTAATCCGTATGTCACTGGTTCGAGTCCAGTCAGAGGAGCCAAATTCAAAAAAGCCTGCTTTCGAGCAGGCTTTTTGCTTTCTAATTAACAACGCTCTTAAAACATCTGTCTTGAACCAGAACTAATTTGCACAGGCATTCCTGATCGGCGCTGCAATGCAGCATTTGCGCGATTCACATCAACTTCTTGCCCGTTGATAAACGCCCGCAAAGATGGCGTTACTGGCAAAGGCACTTTTCGGTCTGACTCATATTCCGCACGGTTGCGCGACAGCGGCTCATGAACTTCCAGCCACTTTGATCCATCCGGTTCCGTTGTGTATTTCACTGGCTGATCAATAATTTGTACACGAGTACCTACAGGAACATTATCAAACAGATATTTGATATCGTCATTGCGCAGACGAATACAGCCCTGACTTACCCGGAGCCCAATACCAAAATTGGCATTGGTACCGTGGATGGCATATAGCCTGCCAATATAAATCGCGTACAGCCCCATGGGATTATCAGGCCCCGCAGGAACAAATGCGGGCAAACTCTCCCCTCGTTTCGCATATTCGCGCCGGGTGTTCGGCGTTGGCGTCCAGGTTGGTGCTTCTTGTTTACGTTCAACGGTAGTCACCCAGTTACGCGGGGTTTCTCGCCCAGCCTGGCCGATACCAATAGGAAAGACTTCCACAGTATTACTGTCTGGAGGGTAGTAATAAAGACGCATCTCAGCGACGTTAATCACAATCCCTTTACGAACAGTGGCGGGCAAAATTAGTTGCTGCGGAATGGTGAGTTGCGAGCCTGACTTGGGCAAGAAAACATCAGCGCCCGGATTCGCTTCCAGCATGTTACTTAACCCTTGCCCGTATTGTGCGGCAAAAGTCTCCAGCGGGTGGGTATTGTGATCAGGAACAGTTACAGTAAGCGACTGTCCCACTAAACGGCTACCCTCTGGAGGTAATGGATAAGTTACCGCCAGGCTATTATGGCTGGCAAAAAGTAGAGCAAATGAGCAAAAAATATTTACACGACGCATCATGTCCCTTTCCTAAGTCGCGAATACTATCCGATAAGTATAGCTTTTATCAGACTTTTCGTTTTTAACTGTTCAAATCAGAAGTCGTATTCCCCGGTAGAACAATATTACTGGCAGCAAGTTCGCCCATGCTGTTGTATATCGCACAGGCAGCTTCGATGATGGGCATCGCCAGAGCTGCGCCACTTCCCTCACCTAAACGCATATCCATATTGAGATAAGGCTCCAGCCCCAAATGCGACAACGCTATACGCGCCCCTTTTTCTGCCGACAGGTGAGAAGGAATGAGATACGGTTTGATTGCAGGAGACATCTGGCAGGCTGCGAGCGCGGCAGCATAAGAAAGAAATCCATCCAGCAACACCGGTAAACCGCAGGACGCAGCGCCTAACATCACGGCAGCCATTCCGACCAAATCAAATCCACCCACTTTTGCCAGGACATCAACGCCATCCTGCGGATTTGGTTGATTCAACGTAATCGCCCGTCGCACAACATCAATTTTATTAGCCAGTTTATCTGTCGGCAGGTTTGCGCCAATCCCAACCACTTCTTCAGGATCCCGGCCAGTGATTGCGCTCACTATCGCCGCTGCCGGTGTCGTGTTTGCCATCCCCAGTTCACCTACACCAAACAGCGTGACACCGTTTTTTGCCAGCTCCCGCGTATAGCATATGACGTCCAAAAGCAACGTTTCAGCCTGACGGCGACTCATTGCCGGAGCTGAAGCAATATTGCCGCTACCTCGTGCGACACGCATGTTGATAAGCCCGGGGATAGGCTCAGCAGTATCAATACCAACATCAATTACGTGGACGTTAGCGCCCGCTTGTGCTGCCAGCACACACACGCCGGTTGTTCCGCGGGTCATATTTTCAGCCTGAATGGCTGTCACTTCTTTTGGGGAAATAGCGACCCCTTCCTCCCAGACGCCGTGATCGGCACACATAACCAGTACCGCTTTTTTGCCCACATGCGGTATGCCATTCAACCCCGGCATTCCCGCCAGTTGTACGCCAAGCGCCTCCAGCCTTCCCAGGCTACCAACAGGTTTGAGTAACCCGTCAATATGCCGTTGTGCACGCGACATAGCGGCAGGATCGATGGCAGGGATCGTATTCAGTAAATTGGCAAGTGTTTGCATGTCACGTCTCTTTATAGCAGTGCCAGCAGGAAGACCAGTTCACCAAGCTCTATGGCTGCTCCCAGCGTATCGCCGGTTTGCCCGCCCAGCGTACGTTTGAGAAGCTGACCGAGGATGAAAATCGCCACCATCGTCACCACCATAGCAGCCACACCATGCATACCTGGCAATAATACGGCAGCAAAAATAGCGGCTAAACCGAGTGTGACGCAGGTTTGTCGCCCATCAATTTTGCCAATGAACACATTGCCAAGCCCTTCTTCCCGGGCATAACGATGACGATACATCAATAATGCGGCAGTCCCGCGGCTGACCGCGCATGCTGCCGCCAGCGATGCAAGGATCGGTTCGCCACGCAAAGCCAGCTCGCTTAACACCAGAATCTTTGCCAGTACAACAAAAATCAATGCCAGACCGCCGTGGGTGCCTAAACGGCTATCACGCATGATTTCCAACATGCGATCGCGGCTACGTGCAGAAAATACGCCATCACAGGTATCAGCGAGGCCGTCCAGGTGGAATCCCCCGGTCATCAGCGCCAGCACAAGTACGCTAAACAATGCCGCCAGTGGTACGCCACACCATGCCTGCAGCACCATGAAGACCAGCCCGCTAATCGCGCCAAGCAATAATCCAATTAAAGGAAAAGTAATAATACCGCGAGAATAATGCTCGAAATCCAGTCCCTGGGACCAGCGACGCGGTACAGGCAGACGCGTAATAAATGAGAGCATCGCCCAAAATAATTTACTCATTTGATTTTTACTCCAATACCCGAAACCACCAGCCATACTTCATTTGCCGCAGCGGCCAGCTGCTGATTTACCCGCCCGGCAATATCACGAAAATGTCGTGCCAGACGACTCTCCGGCACAATCCCCATTCCCACTTCGTTAGTCACTAATACAACCTTTGCGGGGCAACGTTGGCAGGCAGCAATCAACGACTGAATCTCAACATTAATCGCCTGTTCCATCGCCTGATAATCCCATTCATCAGGGTCTTTATCGCCGCCATAATCAAACAACAGATTAGTCACCATTGTGGTAACGCATTCCAGCAACACAGCCTCATTCGGGTTAATGTCTGCATGAATTAATTCATCAAGATGTTGCCAGCGCTCCACTGTGCGCCAGTGAGCCGGGCGGCCTTGCCGATGATGTTCTATCCGTGCCGCCATCTCATCATCAAGGATTTGCGAGGTGGCGATATACAGAACCTGTGAAGAGTCCCCAATAAGCGCCTCTGCGTGGCGACTCTTCCCGCTCCGTGCTCCACCTGTCACCAAAATCATCATACCGACTCCTGATTCAATTGTATGATGGTATTCATTGAACAGAACAATGGTTCCCCCACTGTTGCTGACCGCAAAACATTTACGCGATTAATACTGCGCGTAATATAATTAAAAATCCAGCATTCTCAATCCATTACGAAAGAAGATGGCATTGCGGAATAGCCAGACTTCCTCGTGTTAACGTCCGACAAAATGCGTCATTGACAGCGGTTTCTCTGGAATGACAGATTTCATTCAGATAATGGATCAATGCTACAGCCCCACCAACCGGACCAGTCAGCAAACGGGCATTGTGTTCTGCAATCAAAATTACCGTCGTTCCCTCAGAATGAGGGAGCCATTCTGGTACGGATATCTCGCTTTCAGCTGCTATCAATAGCAGCACTGAATAATCGCTATACGAATCTGATAACGATTGCACAGGCCCACCGTCAAAAGGCTGGAAATCTTGCTGCCAGTCCTCACCGATAAAACCGCAGCCTCTACAGTGCTCTGTTAGTCAGCGCCTGCGAAGCGGACATTATCGCCCTGGTGCTTAATGCGGACGCACCGTGGTCACCTTTTTCGCCAGGCTTTACCTCGTCAATGAATCGCCCGGTCATTGGAGTAGTAACCAAAGCAGATTTAGCCAGTATGGAACAAATATCTTTGGTGAAAAGTTGGTTACGGGAAGCTGGAGCGCACAATGTGTTAGTAACCAGTGCGGTTAATAACAATGGAGTTGCAGAACTTTTTGTCTTGCTGCATACAGAAGAAGGCTGTCGCTAATTTCAATAGGTTATCAGATGGGAATGATGACGGTGATACACAGAAAAGAAACAATGAGCAATGAGCAATGAGCAATGAGCAATGAGCAATGAGCAATGAGGGTTACCGGGCAACCCTCATTGAATAAAACAGGAATTACTTCGCTTCGCCGTTTTTCATTTCGCCCATAGCTTTCAGCTTTTTGGAGATATCGCGGCGTTCTTTGGAGAGCTCGGCATTTTTGATGATGTAATCGTCAACGCGATCTTCATAGTCACCTTTCATGCTGGCGATGATGCCCTGGATTGCTTCAACGCTCATCCCCGGCTTGATGTAATCACTCAGGTTGTCCAGCAGCAGGACGCGCTTCTGGTTGTCACGGATCTTTTTCTCAACGTCCTGAATTTCACGTTGCAGTTTGTTCTTACGACGGAACAGACGAACAAATTCCAGTACATCCTGGAATGAAGGCTTGGTAGTTTCCATTTTTATACCCCTGATAATGTGAGAGTCGGATTCGTTTAAGCAACCGCTATTCGTTAGGGCCAACATTACTCATAGCTGCCGCAGATGACAATGCTTTTATCCCTTTTCACTATCATACCCTTTATCCTTGCTGAATCGAAGCAGCAGCAAGATGATTCTGAAGTTCAGGAATTATTTGCGCAAGGCCCGGCAAATCAGATTCGATAGCAATTCAAGCTGATGCGCTGTTTCCATGTTCAGCCACACATAGCCATAGATTGGTGTTTCCACGACCTTCAGGTCATGGTGGTTATCGAGCAACTGACGCAGCTCTTCCACAGCATCGTTCAATTTTTCCGTATTGGCAAAAACCGGCTGCGGATTACCTTCGTACAGCGCATGAACAAGGCTCAGCAGTATTTGCTGCATCATGTGCTGGGTATCACGAAGTTTTTGCGCGTTCAATAACACGAAATGGCTGGGGCGCGTGGCCCAGTATGCATTGATTTGCAACTCCAGCATACAAACCAGATTGCGATTAATGGTCTGGATACCTTCATATATCGATTTGGGAATACGGGTTTCTTTGCTGGCGGGCGCAATCAGCCCACGCATTTTCACGGCATCGGTCAGGAGTTTTTGTAGATGGCTTTCCAGACGTGGGCGTTCGAGTAAGTTCGGTGAGAATGCAGATTGATAGACCCGATTATACTCGGTCAGACTTTTCGCCAGTTGAATGCGCCAGTGGATGAACGCCCGTTGTGGCCAGATACCGGTAAACAACATTGCCAGTAAAGAGCCGAGGATCACATCGCCGCTTCGCCATAACGCCGTAGCAATTTCACCTGTCGGGGAACCAACAACAATTGCCAGCGTCACCCCAATCAATAAACCTTGATACGGTTTCTTGCCCAGCGCCAGCCAACCGCAAAGAAACATAGCCGCCGCGCACCAGACTAACATCAGCGGTAACGAGATTAACTCCAGTTGCAGAGCGATAAGACCTAAAATCGACCCCAACACCGTACCGCCAATACGTTCGAATGCGCGAGGGACAACGTTACCCCAGAACGAGATTGGCCCCATAATCACCACCATGGTGACCAGCGGCCAGGTGCTTTCCGGGATAGTAAACAGGCGGATAATGAGAAAAGTGAGCAGGAATGCCAGCGCGACCCGAGTACCATGCACAATGCGGTAATGGCGGTATACCCGGATTTCAAACGGGCTTAATGACTTATCGGCACGCACGCAGAAACTCCGTTAATGAAGATTAAAAGCGCTCATAACACATCTGTCGGCCAGAAGGCGCGCCTCTGAATTATCCGACGGACATACCGGGAACAGTGTAATTTCCCGGCAGGAGCGAAAAATTTGAAAGGCGCATCTTACTCTTTTCGCTTTCAAAAAAAGAGTGGTCATCGCGTTAACACACCGCCCTGAGATGAATTAGTGATGTTTTGGCTGCACCGCAACATACATTTCGATATCCCAGTACCCCTCTTCCGCGCCATTGTTCAAATAAACCTCAAAGCAGGGCTTTGGTAACATTTCATAAGCACTGTCCTGCAAGAGGCTATTAAAGAACTGATACCAGGGTTTAGCAAAATCATCACCGACTACACGAGCCACCGCCACCGCATACTGACCACCTGAAATTTCTGTCAGAATGACGCCCTCACTGTTTTCAGGGAGCGTAAAGTTATTCGGCACCGTCACGACGGTGTCGCAGCGTAATTTTTCGGCGGGTGTTTCATCTGGATTGTCGTAATAGACAGCAACCCACTCCTTCGGCACAATATTTTTGCTATCTACCCACATCATCAACTGCTCAAAGCCTTTCTTTACCGTCTGTTCCCACGGGCCAACGAGATGGAAACCTGCAACGGTACGTTTATCTTCCTGCTTAATCTCGTAGTTCATGACGCCTCCATTAATACTGTTTTTATATACAGTATAGTTGCAATATTAAAACCACAAGGAATGAGTGTTTATTATGCGAGCAGACTCGCACTCCTGCCAGTCTGCTGCAAAAGAAAGGTCAGGCCTTATGGTGGAAATAATCACTCAGGCGGGAAAACATGCCGCCTTCCCCGACAGATTCCAGGGTAACCAGCGGCCAGTGCGCCACCTGTTTATCACGGTCGTAAAGTTCAATTTCCCCTACCCGCTGATGGGCGCTAATTGGCGCGGTGAGTTCTTTACCATCAAGGGTATATTTGGCTTTGATATGTGGAATTTCGGCTTTCGGTAGCACCATCCAGAACTCTTGTTCCGTTCCCAGGGCGATAGTTTCTTTATCGCCATACCAGATGCGTTCCGTCCCGACCTTTTTCCCACGATGCAAAATTTGCACTGTAGTAAAGTTTTGTTGCCCCCAACGCAGTAATTTTCTTGCCTCGTCCTCACGACCTTTTGCGCTGTCAGCACCCATTACCACTGCAATGAGGCGACGCTGCCCGTCTACAGCCGAAGCAATGAGATTAAACCCGGCACCAGAAGTATGACCCGTTTTCAGGCCGTCAACATTCATGGTTTTATCCCACAATAACCCGTTACGGTTTTGCTGGGTGATACCGTTCCAGGTGAGGCTTTTCTCACTGTACATATGATAAAACTCGGGCTCGCCGTGGATGATAGCGCGAGAAAGCACAGCTAAATCATAAGCCGAGCTATGCTGGCCAGGTGCATCCAGACCATGCACTGTTTCAAAATGCGTATCCTTGAGATGCAGCTTCTCGGCATAGTTGTTCATCATTTCAACAAACTGCCGTTGCCCACCGGCAATATAGTCAGCCAGTGCAACACAAGCGTCATTTCCGGAATCCACAATTAAACCACGGCTTAAATCACGTACCGATACGCGATCGCCCTCTTTCAAAAACATCAGTGAAGAACCGACAAACACCGGATTATCTTTCGCCCACGCATCACGCCCCACGGTGACAATATCGTCTGGCGTAATGCGATGACTATCGATAGCGCGATCCACAACATAGCCCGTCATCAGCTTTGTCAGGCTGGCGGGATTGCGCTGTTGATGCTCATTACCCGCGGTGAGAATCTGACCGGTGGTGTAATCCATCAGTACCCAGGACCCGGCATGAATCTCTGGAGGCTGAGGTGAAAAAGGAATGTTTTCCGCCGCAAAACCAGACGATAAATTAAAAACGAACAAAGAAGCAGCAATAATAAGACGGCGTTTCAACAGCAAACCCTCAGGTGTTTCAAATAGCTGTTCTTTTTACGGAAATACTTATGAACTGGCTGGAATAAAGTGCAAGAAAATGTGACTACTATCTCATTTTTATCTGACATGATCTGTTGCCACTCGCTGCCAAATTGTCGCGCTAAAGCTGATTAGCACGGTGATATTTGATACTCTGGCAGACAGCAGAAATAACGGATTTAACCTAATGATGAATGACGGTAAGCAACAATCTACCTTTTTGTTTCACGATTACGAAACCTTTGGAACGCACCCCGCGTTAGATCGCCCTGCACAGTTCGCAGCCATTCGCACTGATAACGAATTCAACGTCATCGGCGAACCCGAAGTTTTTTACTGCAAGCCCGCGGATGACTATTTACCCCAGCCTGGAGCAGTATTAATTACCGGTATTACCCCGCAGGAAGCACGGGCGAAAGGAGAAAACGAAGCCACGTTTGCCGCCCGTATTCACTCGCTTTTTACCGTACCGAAGACCTGTATTCTGGGCTACAACAATGTGCGTTTCGACGACGAAGTCACACGCAACGTTTTTTATCGTAATTTTTACGATCCTTACGCCTGGAGCTGGCAGCATGATAACTCGCGCTGGGATTTACTGGATGTTATGCGTGCCTGTTATGCCCTGCGCCCGGAAGGAATAAACTGGCCTGAAAATGATGACGGTCTACCGAGCTTTCGCCTTGAGCATTTAACCAAAGCGAATGGTATTGAACATAGCAACGCCCACGATGCGATGGCTGATGTGTACGCCACTATTGCGATGGCGAAACTGGTAAAAACGCGTCAGCCACGCCTGTTTGATTATCTCTTTACCCATCGTAATAAACACAAACTGACGGCGTTGATTGATGTTCCGCAGATGAAACCCCTGGTTCACGTTTCCGGAATGTTTGGGGCATGGCGTGGCAATACCAGCTGGGTGGCACCGCTGGCGTGGCATCCTGAAAATCGCAATGCCGTAATTATGGTGGATTTGGCAGGAGACATTTCGCCATTACTGGAACTGGATAGCGACACATTGCGCGAGCGTCTATATACCGCAAAAGCCGATCTTGGCGATAACGCCGCCGTTCCGGTTAAACTGGTGCATATCAATAAATGTCCGGTGCTGGCCCAGGCGAATACGCTACGCCCGGAAGATGCCGACCGACTGGGAATTAATCGTCAGCATTGCCTCGATAACCTGAAAATTCTGCGTGAAAATCCGCAAGTGCGTGAAAAAGTGGTGGCGATATTCGCCGAAGCCGAACCGTTTACGCCTTCAGATAACGTGGATGCACAGCTTTATAATGGCTTTTTCAGTGACGCCGATCGTGCAGCAATGAAAATTGTGCTGGAAACCGAGCCGCGTAACTTACCGGCACTGGATATCACTTTTGTTGATAAACGGATTGAAAAGCTGTTGTTCAATTATCGGGCGCGCAACTTCCCGGGGACGCTGGATTATGCCGAGCAGCAACGCTGGCTGGAGCACCGCCGCCAGGTTTTCACGCCAGAGTTTTTGCAGGGCTATGCTGATGAATTGCAGATGCTGGCACAACAATATGCCGATGACAAAGAGAAAGTGGCGCTGTTAAAAGCGCTTTGGCAGTACGCGGAAGAGATCGTCTGAAACAAAAAAGCCGGAGCGACAAACTCCGGCTTTTTGAGATTTACCGGATGATTATGTCATCCGGCTTGTAAGATTATGCAACGTCTTCGTACTGCGGAACCGGATTACGGAAGCTCTTGGTGACACAAGCCAGGTAAATCAGGCCGATTGCCGCCCAGATCAGACCCAGAACCATTGAGCTTTCTTCCAGGTTAACCCACAGCGCACCTACAGTCAGCGCACCACACATCGGCAGGAACAGATACTGGAAGTGATCTTTCAGCGTCTTGTTACGCTTCTCACGGATCCAGAACTGCGAGATAACCGACAGGTTAACGAAGGTGAACGCCACCAGCGCACCAAAGTTAATCAGCGCCGTTGCCATTACCAGGTCAAAGTTGATTGCCAGCAGGGCAATCGCGCCAACCAGGATGATATTCATCGCCGGAGTACGCCATTTCGGGTGTACATAACCGAAGAAGCTTTTCGGGAACACGCCGTCACGACCCATTACGTACATCAGACGCGCCACGCCTGCGTGCGCCGCCATACCGGACGCCAGTACGGTAATGGTGGAGAAGATCAGCGCGCCGACCTGGAACGCTTTACCCGCAACATACAGCATGATTTCTGGCTGTGACGCATCCGGATCTTTAAAGCGAGAGATATCCGGGAAGTACAGTTGCAGGAAGTAAGTTGCAAAGATGAAGATCATGCCACCGATAAGCGCGGTCAGGAAAATTGCACGCGGGATCACGCGCTCTGCATCTTTGGTTTCTTCCGACAAGTTGCTGATGCCGTCAAAGCCGGTAAAGGAGAAGCACAGGATTGTCGCCCCGGTAATCATCGGGATAACATGTGCATCACCAGACCAGAACGGACGAGTGCTCGCCAGCGTACCAGCGCCTTCACCTTCAAATACGCCGTAAACTACCATGCCCAGAATTACCGCGATCAGCACTACCTGCAACACTACAATTACAGTGTTGAAGTTCGCTACGGATTTCAGACTACGCAGGTTAAAGGCGGTCATAAAGGCCACCAGCGCCACCACAAACATCCACGATGGAATGGAAGGCACCAGAGCTTCAAAATAGATTTTCGCCAGCAGAATGTTGATCATCGGCGCGAACAGATAGTCGAGCAGAGAAGACCAACCCACCATAAAGCCGACAGTCGGGCTAATGGATTTCTGGGCGTAAGTGTATGCAGAGCCAGCAGAAGGATAGCGGCGAACCAGCTTCCCGTAGCTCAGAGCCGTAAACAGGATCGCAATCAATGCGAACGCATAGGCTGTCGGCACATGACCATCCGTGAGGCCTGAAACGATACCAAATGTATCAAACAGCGTCATCGGCTGCATATAGGCAAGACCCATCATTACAACCGGAACTAACGTAAGCGTTTTACGCAATTCCACGCGAGAGGTGTTTGGAGTAACGTTATGCGACATGGTCATTCTCCTTTACGGTAATAACCGTCGCGTAAGCAAAAAATTGCCCCATTTTTTTGGATTCCTCAGCGACAACAACTGTCGATTTTTAGTAAATATCTATCCGGTACGAAGCCCGGCCTCTTGGTATGAATGATTGGTTTGAAGCAAAAAATAACCGACGCTAATTAAACGTCGGTTTTTAGTCATTTTTTGACAGCGGCGCATTGTGCCTAAATGGGGGGGAAATGACAAGAGAATGAGAGGCTTGTCATAATAATTTTTCTTTAAATGGCTGATTTTCCGTCATCAGATTTTGCATAAACACCGGCGATCGCACTATTTGCTAAAATTTCATCTCGCCACCAGCCGCTGGCAAGCCCTGCGGTCTGTTCATTCCAGCCAATCCAGACAGGTTCAAAGAGAGTTTGGGCGACCACTTTCTTCTCGATTAACGCGCCACTATCGAGAAAACGTTGCGCCAGATAACGAGGTAAATAGCCGCAGCCGAGGCCGCTAATTTGCAGCTCCAGCTTGGTTTTAAAATCGAAAACGGTAATGGCTTCTTGTTCGTCGAGAAGTTGTGAGGCCGTAGAAGCGCCTGCCTGCGCAGTATCCCCCACCACAATCGCCCGATATCGCTTAATGATACGACGGTTTAACGGTTCTTCTTCCTGGGCTAACGGATGATGAGGCGCGACCGCAAAGACTTGTTCGAGATCACCCAACCGTGAAAAACCAAACTCACTGGAAGATGGTGGCTCATGCATCGCACCAACAATAATATCCGCTCGTCCCTGAGTCAGGGCATCCCAGGAACCACCGAGCACGCCATTGATAAACTTCAGGCGCGTCACGCTATGATGTTGATAAAAAGCTTCAATAAGTGGCGCGAGAAGAGAAAAAGGGAAGGTGTCGTCCACGCCAATCACCAGCTCGTTTTCCCAGCCTTCATGCAGTTTTATCGCCTGCTTTTCCAGTTCTCGCACGGTATGCAGAACTTCCCGCCCCTTCTCTAATAACATTTTTCCGGTGCGGGTAAATTTAGCGCGGTGACCGCTACGATCAAGCAATTGAATGTTAAGGTCGCTTTCCAGCTTGTGAACGGTGTAACTCAGAGCGGACGGCGTCTTATAGAGTTTGGCCGACGCCGCCGCAAAACTGCCTTCTTTTTCTAAGGCATCGAGGATCATCAACACATCCAGCAGTGGTTTCATACACGCCCCCTTGCAGTGCATGCGGCGTCCTGCTGGCGTGATCGTTTACTCCAGCGGCATTACCAGCGGATCGGGATACTGGTATTCAAATCCCAGTTCATTACAAATCCGGCTGCCATCAATAATCTTACCTTTGCCGCTATCCAGACTATTTCTGAACTGCGGAGGTTCAAGCCCCAGTAAACGGGCCATTTGCGGATAAAAAACATTACGCGCAGGGTGAGCTGGCGCACATATATTATAGATGTGTCCGCCTTTAGGTGCCTGTAACAACAGGGTGATAGCGCCAATAACATCTTCTAAATGGACTAAATTAACACCATGTTCACCATCAGGCGCGGTTTTTCCGGCAAAAAAGCGACCAGGATGACGTTCCGGCCCGACCAGGCCCGCAAGACGCAGAATATCGACTGAAGTACCGGGTAAATTGTGCAGCCAGTCTTCAAGTTCTTTTAATACTCGTCCACTGTTGGTCACCGGATTACGCGGGGTCGTTTCTTTAACGGTGCCTTGTGCGTCGCCATAGACAGACGTTGAGCTGGTAAAAATAATGCGGGGAATATGATGAGCCAGCGCACTATCCACTAACTCTTGTACCGCTTGTAAATAGAACTCATCACCGGGGCCGCTACGACGTGCCGGAAGCGTGATGACCAGCGCATCAGCATCCATCAGGGCATCCAGATCGTCAGAATCGCAAACTAACTCAGGTTCCATGCGAAGCAGATAACTATCAATGCCACTCATTCGGGCCGCTTCGACGCCATCTTGTGTGGTTTTACTCCCGGTGACTTGCCAGCCTCGCGCTGAAAGTGACATCGCCAGCGGCATGCCTAACCACCCTAACCCGACAATTGCGACCTTTTTCATCCGTTATCTCCTGATACACCTTAGATCTATAAGGCTACGCTAGCGTATCAAAACTGACAATTCATTCTATGAATGAAATCGAAACTGTTAGCAAATATACAATTGCCTGATGCGCTCCGCTTATCAGTCCTACAAAAACATCAATATATTGAATTTAGGCAACATTTGTAGACCAGATAAGGTATTCACGCCGCATCCGGCAGGAACAAAGCCCACTTTAGTTACAGAACACAATGTTCTTGAGGGTTTTAAAGACATATTTTCACGATTACTTTTTTAACGTAGCCACTCCTGGCCCTCTCCTTTCCCCGCTCATTCATTAAACAAATCCATCGCCATAAAATATATAAAAAAGCCCTTGCTTTCTAACGTGAAAGTGGTTTAGGTTAAAAGACATCAGTTGAATAAACATTCACAGAGACTTTTATGACACGCGTTCAATTTAAACACCACCATCATCACCATCATCCTGACTAGTCTTTCAGGCGATGTGTGCTGGAAGACATTCAGATCTTCCAGTGGTGCATGAACGCATGAGAAAGCCCCCGGAAGATCACCTTCCGGGGGCTTTTTTATTGCGCGGTTGATAACGGTTCAGACAGGTTTAAAGAGGAATAAGAAAATGACAGATAACACTCGTTTACGCATAGCTATGCAGAAATCCGGCCGTTTAAGTGATGACTCACGCGAATTGCTGGCGCGCTGTGGCATTAAAATTAATCTTCACACCCAGCGCCTGATCGCGATGGCAGAAAACATGCCGATTGATATTCTGCGCGTGCGTGACGACGACATTCCCGGTCTGGTAATGGACGGCGTGGTTGACCTTGGGATTATCGGCGAAAACGTGCTGGAAGAAGAGCTGCTTAACCGCCGCGCCCAGGGTGAAGATCCTCGCTACTTTACCCTGCGTCGTCTGGATTTCGGCGGCTGTCGCCTTTCGCTGGCAACGCCGGTTGATGAAGCCTGGGACGGCCCGCTCTCCTTAAACGGTAAACGTATCGCCACCTCTTATCCTCACCTGCTCAAGCGTTATCTCGATCAGAAAGGCATCTCTTTTAAATCCTGCTTACTGAACGGTTCTGTCGAAGTTGCGCCGCGCGCCGGCCTGGCGGATGCGATTTGCGATCTGGTTTCCACCGGTGCCACGCTGGAAGCTAACGGCCTGCGCGAAGTCGAAGTTATCTACCGCTCGAAAGCCTGCCTGATCCAACGCGATGGCGAAATGGAAGAATCCAAACAGCAACTGATCGACAAACTGCTGACGCGTATTCAGGGCGTGATCCAGGCGCGCGAATCAAAATACATCATGATGCACGCACCGACCGACCGACTGGATGAAGTCATCGCCCTGCTGCCAGGTGCCGAACGCCCAACCATTCTACCGCTGGCGGGTGATCAACAACGCGTAGCGATGCACATGGTCAGCAGCGAAACCCTGTTCTGGGAAACGATGGAAAAACTGAAAGCGCTGGGTGCCAGTTCAATCCTGGTCCTGCCGATTGAGAAGATGATGGAGTGATCGCCATGAGCTTTAGCACAATCATTGACTGGAATAGCTGTACTGCGGAGCAACAACGCCAGCTGTTAATGCGCCCGGCGATCTCCGCCTCTGAAAGTATTACCCGCACTGTTAACGATATTCTCGATAACGTGAAAACGCGTGGCGATGAGGCCTTGCGGGAATACAGCGCGAAGTTTGATAAAACCACGGTTACCGCGCTGAAGGTATCTGCGGATGAGATCGCCGCTGCCAGCGAACGCCTGAGCGACGAGCTAAAACAGGCGATGGCGGTGGCAGTAAAGAATATTGAAACCTTCCACACTGCGCAAAAACTGCCGCCGGTAGATGTTGAAACTCAGCCTGGCGTTCGTTGCCAGCAAGTCACGCGCCCGGTGGCTTCAGTGGGTTTGTATATTCCTGGCGGCTCCGCACCGCTCTTCTCAACAGTATTAATGCTGGCAACTCCGGCGCGTATTGCGGGCTGTAAAAAAGTGGTGCTGTGCTCACCGCCGCCGATTGCCGATGAAATTCTTTACGCGGCGCAGCTGTGCGGCGTGCAGGACGTGTTTAACGTCGGCGGCGCACAGGCCATTGCCGCACTGGCGTTTGGTACAGAATCCGTGCCGAAAGTGGACAAAATCTTCGGGCCAGGCAACGCCTTTGTCACCGAGGCAAAACGTCAGGTGAGCCAGCGTCTGGACGGTGCGGCGATCGATATGCCCGCAGGCCCATCGGAAGTGCTGGTGATTGCTGACAGCGGCGCTACGCCGGATTTCGTGGCTTCTGATTTGCTTTCTCAGGCTGAACACGGCCCGGATTCACAGGTGATTTTACTGACTCCTGATGCTGATATGGCGCGTCGCGTTGCCGAAGCCGTCGAACGCCAGCTGGCAGAACTGCCGCGAGCCGAAACCGCCCGTCAGGCACTGAGCGCCAGCCGCCTGATCGTAACCAACGATTTAGCGCAGTGCGTGGAGATCTCCAACCAGTACGGCCCGGAGCATCTGATCATTCAGACCCGCAACGCCCGCGATCTGGTCGATGGCATCACCAGCGCCGGTTCGGTATTTCTCGGTGACTGGTCACCGGAATCGGCAGGTGATTACGCCTCCGGCACCAACCACGTGCTGCCGACTTACGGTTATACCGCCACCTGTTCCAGCCTCGGGCTGGCAGATTTCCAGAAACGCATGACCGTACAGGAACTGTCGAAAGAAGGCTTTTCCGCGCTGGCTTCGACCATTGAAACACTGGCCGCCGCCGAGCGCCTGACTGCCCACAAAAATGCCGTTACTTTGCGTGTTAACGCCCTTAAGGAGCAAGCATGAGCACCGTGACTATTACCGATTTAGCGCGTGAAAACGTCCGCAATCTGACGCCGTATCAGTCGGCGCGTCGTCTGGGCGGTAACGGCGACGTCTGGCTGAACGCCAACGAATATCCCACAGCCGTGGAGTTTCAGCTTACTCAGCAAACGCTCAACCGCTACCCGGAATGCCAGCCAAAAGCGGTGATTGAAAATTACGCGCAATATGCAGGCGTAAAACCGGAACAGGTACTGGTCAGCCGTGGCGCGGACGAAGGTATTGAACTGCTGATTCGCGCTTTTTGCGAACCAGGTAAAGACGCCATTCTCTACTGCCCGCCAACGTACGGCATGTACAGCGTCAGCGCTGAAACCATTGGTGTCGAATGCCGCACAGTGCCGACCCTGGACAATTGGCAACTGGACTTACAGGGAATTTCCGACAAGCTGGACGGTGTGAAAGTGGTCTACGTTTGCAGCCCCAACAACCCAACCGGGCAACTGATCAACCCGCAGGATTTTCGCACCCTGCTGGAGTTAACCCGCGGTAAAGCGATTGTGGTTGCCGATGAAGCCTATATTGAGTTTTGCCCGCAGGCATCTCTGGCTGGCTGGCTGGCGGAATATCCGCACCTGGCTATTTTGCGCACACTGTCGAAAGCTTTTGCTCTGGCAGGGCTTCGTTGCGGGTTTACGCTGGCAAACGAAGAAGTCATCAACCTGCTAATGAAAGTGATCGCCCCCTACCCGCTCTCGACGCCGGTTGCCGACATTGCGGCCCAGGCGTTAAGCCCGCAGGGAATCGTCGCCATGCGCGAACGAGTGGCGCAAATTATTGCAGAACGCGAATACCTGATTACCGCACTGAAAGAGATCCCCTGCGTGGAGCAGGTTTTTGACTCTGAAACCAACTACATTCTGGCGCGCTTTAAAGCCTCCAGCGCAGTGTTTAAATCTTTGTGGGATCAGGGCATTATCTTACGTGATCAGAATAAACAACCCTCTTTAAGCGGCTGCCTGCGAATTACCGTCGGAACCCGTGAAGAAAGCCAGCGCGTCATTGACGCCTTACGTGCGGAGCAAGTTTGATGAGTCAGAAGTATCTTTTTATCGATCGCGATGGAACCCTGATTAGCGAACCGCCGAGTGATTTTCAGGTGGACCGTTTTGACAAACTCGCCTTTGAACCGGGCGTGATCCCGGAACTGCTGAAGCTGCAAAAAGCGGGCTACAAACTGGTGATGATCACGAATCAGGATGGTCTGGGAACACAAAGTTTCCCGCAGGCGGATTTTGATGGCCCGCACAATCTGATGATGCAGATCTTCACTTCGCAAGGTGTACAGTTTGATGAAGTGCTGATTTGTCCGCACCTGCCCGCCGATGAGTGCGACTGCCGTAAGCCGAAAGTAAAACTGGTGGAGCGTTACCTGGCTGAGCAAGCGATGGATCGTGCCAACAGTTATGTGATTGGCGATCGCGCGACCGACATTCAACTAGCGGAAAACATGGGCATTAATGGTTTACGCTATGACCGCGAAACCCTGAACTGGCCAATGATTGTCGAGCAGCTCACTAAACGAGACCGTTACGCCCATGTAGTGCGCAACACCAAAGAGACACAAATTGACGTCCAGGTGTGGCTGGATCGCGAAGGTGGCAGCAAGATTAACACCGGCGTTGGCTTTTTTGATCACATGCTGGATCAGATTGCTACTCACGGCGGCTTCCGGATGGAAATCAACGTTAAAGGCGACCTCTATATCGACGATCACCACACCGTCGAAGATACCGGTCTGGCGCTGGGCGAAGCGTTAAAAATAGCTCTTGGCGACAAACGCGGTATTTGCCGCTTCGGTTTTGTGCTGCCGATGGACGAATGTCTTGCCCGCTGCGCGCTGGATATCTCTGGTCGCCCGCACCTGGAATATAAAGCCGAGTTTACCTACCAGCGTGTGGGCGATCTCAGCACCGAAATGATCGAGCACTTCTTCCGTTCGCTCTCATACACTATGGGCGTGACCCTGCACCTGAAAACCAAAGGTAAAAACGATCACCACCGAGTAGAGAGCCTGTTCAAAGCTTTTGGTCGCACCCTGCGCCAGGCCATCCGCGTGGAAGGCGACACCCTACCCTCGTCGAAAGGAGTGCTGTAATGAACGTGGTGATCCTTGATACCGGCTGCGCCAATTTGAACTCGGTGAAATCTGCCATTGCGCGTCACGGTTATGAACCCAAAGTTAGCCGTGACCCGGACGTCGTGTTGCTGGCCGATAAACTGTTTTTACCCGGCGTTGGCACCGCGCAAGCGGCGATGGACCAGGTGCGTGAGCGCGAGTTGTTTGATCTCATCAAAGCCTGTACCCAACCGGTGCTGGGCATCTGCTTAGGGATGCAACTGCTGGGGCGGCGCAGCGAAGAGAGCAACGGTGTCGATTTGCTGGGCATCATCGACGAAGACGTGCCGAAAATGACCGACTTTGGTCTGCCGCTGCCACATATGGGCTGGAACCGCGTTTACCCGCAGGCAGGCAACCGCCTGTTTCAGGGGATTGAAGACGGTGCGTACTTTTACTTTGTTCACAGCTACGCAATGCCGGTCAATCCGTGGACCATCGCCCAGTGTAACTACGGCGAACCGTTCACCGCGGCGGTACAAAAAGATAACTTCTACGGCGTGCAGTTCCACCCGGAGCGTTCTGGTGCCGCTGGCGCTAAGTTGCTGAAAAATTTCCTGGAGATGTGATGATTATTCCGGCATTAGATTTAATCGACGGCACCGTGGTGCGTCTCCATCAGGGCGATTACGGCAAACAGCGCGATTACGGTAACGACCCGCTGCCGCGCTTACAGGATTACGCCGCACAAGGTGCCGAAGTACTGCACCTGGTGGATCTGACCGGGGCAAAAGATCCGGCTAAACGTCAAATCCCGCTGATTAAAACCCTGGTCGCGGGTGTTAACGTTCCAGTGCAGGTTGGCGGTGGCGTGCGTAGCGAAGAAGACGTGGCGGCGTTACTGGAAGCAGGCGTTGCGCGTGTGGTGGTTGGCTCCACCGCGGTGAAATCACCAGAAATGGTGAAAGGCTGGTTTGAACGTTTTGGTGCCGATGCCTTAGTGCTGGCGCTGGATGTCCGTATTGACGAGCAAGGCAACAAGCAGGTGGCAGTCAGCGGCTGGCAAGAGAACTCGGGCGTTTCACTGGAACAACTGGTGGAAACCTATCTGCCCGTCGGCCTGAAACATGTGCTGTGTACAGATATCTCGCGCGACGGCACGCTGGCAGGTTCTAACGTCTCTTTATATGAAGAAGTGTGCGCCAGATATCCGCAGGTGGCATTTCAGTCATCCGGCGGCATTGGCGACATTAACGATGTTGCTGCCCTGCGTGGCACTGGCGTGCGCGGCGTAATAGTTGGTCGTGCATTACTGGAGGGTAAATTCACCGTGAAGGAGGCCATCACATGCTGGCAAAACGCATAATTCCGTGTCTCGACGTTCGTGATGGTCAGGTGGTGAAAGGCGTACAGTTTCGCAACCATGAAATCATTGGCGATATTGTACCGCTGGCAAAACGCTACGCCGAAGAAGGCGCTGACGAACTGGTGTTCTACGATATCACCGCTTCCAGTGATGGCCGTGTGGTAGATAAAAGCTGGGTATCTCGCGTGGCAGAAGTCATCGACATTCCGTTCTGCGTGGCGGGTGGGATTAAATCGCTGGATGACGCCGCCAAAATTCTTTCCTTTGGCGCGGATAAAATTTCCATCAACTCCCCTGCGCTGGCGGATCCGACGTTAATTACTCGCCTGGCGGATCGCTTTGGCGTGCAGTGTATTGTGGTCGGTATTGATACCTGGTACGACGCCGAAACCGGTAAATATCATGTGAATCAATATACCGGAGATGAAAGCCGCACCCGCGTCACTCAGTGGGAAACGCTCGACTGGGTACAGGAAGTGCAAAAACGCGGTGCCGGAGAAATCGTCCTCAACATGATGAATCAGGACGGCGTGCGTAACGGTTACGATCTCGAACAACTGAAAAAAGTGCGTGAAGTTTGCCACGTCCCGCTGATTGCCTCCGGTGGCGCAGGCACCATGGAACACTTCCTCGAAGCCTTCCGCGATGCCGACGTTGACGGCGCGCTGGCAGCTTCTGTATTCCACAAACAAATAATCAATATTGGTGAATTAAAAGCGTACCTGGCAACACAGGGCGTGGAGATCAGGATATGTTAACAGAACAACAACGTCGCGAACTGGACTGGGAAAAAACCGACGGACTGCTGCCGGTGATTGTGCAACATGCGGTATCCGGCGAAGTGCTAATGCTGGGCTATATGAACCCGGAAGCCTTAGACAAAACCATCGAAAGTGGCAAAGTCACCTTCTTCTCGCGCACTAAACAGCGACTGTGGACCAAAGGTGAAACGTCCGGCAATTTCCTCAACGTAGTGAGTATTGCCCCGGACTGCGACAACGACACGTTACTGGTGCTGGCGAATCCTATCGGACCAACCTGCCACAAAGGCACCAGCAGCTGCTTCGGCGACACCACTCACCAGTGGCTGTTTCTGTATCAACTGGAACAACTGCTCGCCGAACGTAAATCTGCCGACCCGAAAACCTCTTACACAGCCAAACTGTATGCCAGCGGCACCAAGCGCATTGCGCAAAAAGTGGGCGAAGAAGGCGTAGAAACCGCACTTGCCGCAACGGTACATGACCGCTTTGAGCTGACCAACGAGGCATCGGATTTGATGTATCACCTGCTGGTGCTGTTACAGGATCAGGATCTGGATTTAACGACGGTAATTGAGAACCTACGTAAACGTCATCAGTGAGTTGCGGGGTAAGTGGATGCGATGTTGTTGTCGCATCCGGAGCCATAGCCCGATGCGCAAGCTTATCGGGCCTACTATTCTCTCTGCACACGTAAGCTGGATACATCGCATCCAGCAAAAAAAAACGGGCAAGGTGTCACCACCCTGCCCATTTTCTTTAAAACCGAAAAGATTACTTCGCGTTGTAATTACGTAAAGCGTTACGCCCCAGCACAATCCCCGCGCCAACCATGCCGCCCAGCAGCACCGCCAGAATCAAGGTAATTGCCTTTTTCGGGCTATCGCGACGAATAGGTAACGTCGGTTTCATCACATAACGGTAAGCATGAATATCAAGATCATCAACCTTTAAGTTTTCGATATCCAGCAGGTTTTGACGAGTCTGATAGTAGTTTGGCGAGAACACCAACGGACGGGTCGCCTCGTGCTTAATCATCGACTCCAGCGCTTCGCTCCCCAAAAGGAACAACGTATCTTGTGTCACATCTTCAGTCTGCTGAACTTGTGGCTTTGTCACCTGCGCCTGATTCGCATACTGCAACGCTTCCTGAATCTGACGGATACGCAGATCTTTCTGTTCCTGCGCAACCACTTCCTGTGTTCTTAAAGAGTCCTGCAAGTTTTTCCGTCCCAGAGCAATGTTGTCCTTGAGATCCTTTTCTAGCTCTTGATTCACTTTATCGTCAACTTGCTGAATGTATTGGGCCAACTTCATTTGTGCGCCCTCTGCAGTTTGCCCAACATAAGAAACAGTCAATGGTAATTGCTGGTTCTTAACAGAAGGTTCGATGGTAAGTTTTTCTGGTTCTTCCTGATTATCCAGCGTTTCTGCTAATGCAGAGAAGGCAGAACTGAAGCGACCAATTAACGTCTCCTGCAAATCCGATACTTTCGGTGCAGCCTGACCATAGATAACATTCATGGCATTGTTATAGCCAGCAATTTGCCCCACATCGGGCTGAGTGATAATTGCTGTTGACGTCCATTTCTCCTTCGCTACTGCCAAATATCCAATAGCCAGGGCAATAGCCACAATGACGGAAATGATGATTGTCATCTTGCCACGCCACAACTGCACTAGTAAATCAATCAAATCAATCTGTTCCGGGTCATGGTTTTGCCCAGAAACATTATTATTTTCTACTCTCATCATTACCCTAACGGACGAAATAATTTTAAGTCGCCATAGTTTAGCGATAATCGCCATGAATGCTATAGGATAAATGATAAAAATAATGAATTATTACAAAGGGAACATAAGAGAATCAGGGCGAAAATCGCCCTGATAACAGGATGTTAGTCACTGCCAAAGAGATCGCGGGTGTAGACTTTGTCTGCCACATCCTTAAGCTCTTCTGCCATACGGTTGGAAATAATGACATCGGCTTGTTGTTTGAAAGTGGCGAGATCACGTTCCAGCCGAGAGTTGAAGAATGAATCTTCTTTCATCACCGGTTCGTAGATGATCACTTCAACGCCTTTCGCCTTGATACGTTTCATAATCCCCTGAATGGAAGACGCACGGAAGTTATCTGATCCGCTCTTCATAATCAGACGATAAATACCCACCACTTGCGGCTTGCGTGACAAAATGGCATCGGCAATAAAATCTTTACGCGTGCGGTTTGCATCGACAATTGCCGAAATCAGGTTATTCGGCACAGACTGGTAGTTCGCCAGTAACTGCTTGGTATCTTTCGGCAGACAATAACCACCATAGCCAAACGACGGGTTGTTGTAATGGTTGCCAATACGCGGATCGAGACAAACGCCTTCGATAATCTGGCGAGTATTCAGACCTAAACTTTCTGCATAGCTATCCAGTTCATTAAAGTATGCTACGCGCATCGCCAGATAGGTATTAGCGAAAAGTTTAATCGCTTCTGCTTCAGTGGAGTCGGTAAACAGGGTTGGGATATTTTGCTTAATCGCGCCTTCCTGTAACAACGCAGCAAAACGTTCTGCGCGTTCTGAACGCTCACCAATGACAATACGTGAAGGATGGAGATTATCGTAAAGGGCTTTACCTTCACGGAGAAATTCGGGGGAGAAAATAATATTTTCAGTACAATATTTCTTATGCATCGCTGCGGTAAAACCAACGGGAACCGTGGATTTGATGACCATAACCGCATAAGGATTTATCTCAACTACGTCTTTAATTACTGATTCTACACTGGATGTATTGAAATAATTAGTTTTAGGATCATAGTCGGTTGGAGTGGCGATGATGACATAATCAGCATCCCGGTAGGCTTCATTTTTATCTAATGTGGCATTAAAGTGTATTTTATCTGATTGCAAAAACTGATGAATTTCCTTATCGACAATAGGAGATATCCGATCATTCAGCATAGCAACGCGTGATGGTAAAATATCTAATGCCACAACCTCATGATTTTGTGCGATTAGAAGCCCGTTTGATAAGCCTACATAGCCAGTACCGGAAATGGTGATTTTCATTTCATGCTCTCAGAATTAACTTAACTGTGAATCATGATGTTTTTAGCATCCTGATAAGAGCTAAAAGTTTTAACGCTACGTCGATAGCTGGTCAACGCAACGAAAAACAATTCAGATTTTCTTTATAAGAATAGCTGATATTTATTAAGTTAATATTAAGCAGTGAAATTTAGTCTATAAGATATTTGGCAAAAAAAAGCCCGGTGCAATATACGCCGGGCCTCAATTTTATTGTTGGTTAAATCAGATTAATCCAGCCATTCGGTATGGAACACACCTTCTTTATCAATACGCTTATAAGTATGCGCACCAAAATAGTCACGCTGTGCCTGGATCAGGTTCGCAGGCAGAACAGCGGCACGGTAGCTGTCATAATAGGCAACCGCAGCAGCGAAGGTAGGAACCGGGATACCGTTCTGTACTGCATAAGAGACGACATCGCGCAGCGCCTGCTGATAGTCATCGGCAATTTGCTTGAAGTACGGAGCCAGCAGCAGGTTAGCGATCTGCGGATTTTCGGCATAAGCATCGGTGATTTTCTGCAGGAACTGCGCACGGATGATGCAACCAGCACGGAAAATCTTCGCGATTTCGCCGTAGTTCAGATCCCAGTTGTACTCTTCAGACGCAGCACGCAGCTGAGAGAAGCCCTGAGCATAAGAAACGATTTTGCCCAGATACAGCGCACGACGAACTTTCTCGATAAACTCAGCTTTATCGCCTGCTGGCTGCGCTTGCGGACCAGAGAGAACTTTAGACGCGGCAACACGCTGATCTTTCAGAGACGAGATATAACGTGCAAACACAGACTCAGTAATCAGCGACAGCGGTTCGCCGAGATCCAGCGCACTCTGGCTGGTCCATTTACCGGTACCTTTGTTAGCCGCTTCATCCAGGATCACATCAACCAGGCAGTTACCGTCTTCATCTTTTTTGGTGAAGATATCTTTGGTGATGTCGATCAGGTAACTGCTCAGTTCACCGTTATTCCACTCGGTAAAAGTCTGCGCCAGTTCTTCGTTGGTGAGGTTCAGGCCACCTTTAAGCAGAGAATAGGCTTCAGCAATCAGTTGCATATCTCCGTATTCAATACCATTGTGAACCATCTTCACATAATGGCCTGCGCCATCGGCACCGATATAGGTAACGCAAGGCTCACCGTCTTCAGCCACTGCGGCGATTTTGGTCAGGATCGGCGCAACCAGTTCATAGGCTTCTTTCTGCCCACCAGGCATAATGGAAGGGCCTTTCAGCGCACCTTCTTCACCACCGGAAACACCGGTACCAATGAAGTTAAAGCCTTCGGCAGAAAGCTCGCGGTTACGACGAATGGTGTCCTGGAAGAAGGTATTACCACCATCAATGATGATGTCACCTTTATCGAGGTATGGCTTGAGAGAATCAATAGCAGCATCCGTGCCAGCACCTGCTTTCACCATTAACAGGATGCGACGAGGCGTTTCCAGAGATTCAACAAACTCTTTTACCGTATAGTAAGGAACCAGTTTCTTGCCTGGATTTTCGGCAATCACTTCTTCCGTCTTTTCACGGGAACGGTTGAAAATAGAGACGGTATAACCACGGCTTTCGATGTTGAGCGCGAGGTTGCGTCCCATCACTGCCATACCGACGACGCCGATCTGTTGCTTTGACATTGTTTACTCCTGTCAGGGGGTGGTCACCGCGAGGGTGTGCGGCTTGAAAAAATATTCACTATAAAAACATTAACCATATATATCAGTCAACTATAAGCTGTATTTATACTTTAACCACTAACATTATAGAAATTAATTATATCGCTAGAATTATCTAATTTTTTAACGTTATAATCATCTGAAGAACACTTTTTATCGCCGGTTTTAAAAAAAGAATTTCCGATTGCCGATATATGACTAAAAGTACTTTGGCATTTTACATCCAAGAGCGAGCAGCCTAAAAAGAAATTAGGATAATGGTTAATATTTAATAAATTTAGTATCGTTGGTGCCAATGCTAAACTATTCTTCCCATGCGCATTATTTTTTTTAGACTCTATTCCTGCCCCCAAAATTATTAAAGGTATTGCATCAACAAAATAATCAGAATTTGAACTAAAAGATTTATTAAATTGTGGTGTAGGGAAAGTTGAATGATCAGCCGTAATAACCACCAAGGTATTATTTATAAGACCTGTGGACGTAAGATAATCTATGAACTTGCCAACTTGATGATCAAAATTATAAAATTTGTTATAATAAGAATTTGAACCATCTCTAAAACGCAAATCAGGGCTATCTAAACCATGATGAGTTCCAGATGGGTAAACTCCAATGAAAAATTTATTATTCTTGTTTCTTTCAACAACTTCCTTAAGCGCTATGAAAGTTTGCTTATCTGACATACGGTCATTCTGATAAAAATCAAAATCTCCCATTCCCAAAACTTCATTGAATGATAAGGTTTTCAGCATCGCATTCAAAGTGCTAGTTTTTTCTGTTGAAGAAAGAAATATCGTCTTATAACCATTTGAATTCAATATCTCCGGTAAAGAGATTAATCTTTTATTATATATTGACTTAACTTTTTGATTTGTTATTTCAAAAAAACCATCACCATTTGCACCTACACCATCTTTAAATTGATAAGCAGAAGTTAATTGCCCTCTTAACCCTCGAAAAGTAGCTGCTGTATGATTATAATAATTTATAAAGAAAAATGATTTCTTCATGATTTCATCGAGCTTTGGAGTTACTCCGAGGCCTAAATTATTAACGCTATCAATTACATTAAAAGACATTCCTTCAGTAAAAATTACTATCACATTAGGTTTTTTATTTTTCAAAAGAAGTGACTCATCATACCAAATATCTGTTTTTAAAAATTTTTTTGCAATTGCTGGATAATTATACGCAGGGGAAAAAGTCACTTGCTTATAGTAAAAATAAAGAGTCTCTGTGAACTTAACTAAAGGACCATTTATTAGAGGCAAGAAAAGAAGAGCTAATAAAAATGTTTTCCGCCGTGGAATATCATAAGTAAAAACAGGACTAAAGATAATTTGTGCCACACATAAAAATAAGAGTGATATACATAACAACTTAAATAAAAGCTCAAAACCTAACGCATTATACTCACCAACGTTTGAGAGAGTAAGAGGTATGACATAATTTCCACTTGTATATAAAGATGATATCTGGGCTCCAAGTATCCCTACGACTAAAGTCCAAATTATTCCTCTATAAATTTTTTTAAAAACAAAAAGGGATGTAAATATACAGAAGTACTCTAAAGCAATACTAGAAAATTTACTTACCATGTCTGTATACGTTAGCATGACAAACACAGCAATCATTACAATCAAATAAGGAATATAAATTTTAAACACTACTTTCATCATACCAACAGCCTTCAAAGGTCATCATATACAGCCTGATATTTTTCGATACATTTCTCAATATCGAAATTACTTGTAACATATTTATGACCATATTCACCCATAGCTACACATAAAGAATTAGACTCTAGTAAATTTGTCATTCTCTTTGATAAATCTAAGAAATTTCCCGGCTTAATCAAATAGCCCATTTTCGAATCTACCACGACCTCCGGAATACCTTCTACATTAGTAGTTATTATTGGTTTTTTAAAATAAGCAGCTTCAACGAAAATAAAACCAAATGCCTCATATTTTGACGGGCAAATAAATACATTGCAATTTAAGTAAAAAGAGTATGGTTTTTCTACCCAACCATGAAATATCACCTTATCTTGAATTTTTAATTTTTCCACCAATTCTTCGCAATGCCCTTTTAATTCACCATCGCCAACAATATCTAAATATACACTAGGATATTTTTTTTCAATAAGTTCAAAAGCTTTGATAAGTGTGAGTGGATCTTTTTGCTCATCTAGCCGTCCTACAAACAAAAATCTTTTTTCATTACTGTCTTTTGCCATTTTGTTTATTTTTTTAATTTCGGAAAAATCATAGCCATTATAAATGGTAATACTTTTCTTCCAAAAAAAAATTTTATAATATTTCTGATAGAATTTATTGACACATATGTTAAGATCACCAAACTGAAGTGCAAAAACTTCTATTATCCAGTATATTAACCTTTTGATATAAGGTTGTCCTCTATAAAAAGAAATGCCGTGTACTGTGTGTATTATTTTTTTTACACCCGCCATTTTAGCGGCAATCCTAGCCAGAATGCCAGGCTTAGTCGAATTAGTATGAACTATATCGAAATCATATTGTTTAAAAATATTATATAACTCAACAAAAGCTTTTACATCAGATTTACCAATATTTCTCTTAAGATTCTTACACCAAATAATATTGACATTAATTGATTCAAAATTTTTTATAAACTCAGCTCGTTGTTCTAAATCGACATCCTCACATTCAGAGACAAGAACAAATTTTTCATACCCCTCTATTTTTGAGAGAAGCATATGGCAAAATTTTTGAGAACCTGCCATTTTGGGAAGAACTAAAACATGTGCAATTTTTTTCATTTTCTTTTATATAGTTTCAAATATTCAATTAATAACATAATTCTGTAACGTATTTTAAATCCAAAACTATTCTTACTTTTGCTACCTGTAGACGTAACAGTTGTCGAATGTCGCCTATACTCCACTAAAACTTCTGGACAAAAATATACGAGACCAAATTTTATTGCAATTAAACCAATCCATAAATCATGCCCCAAACTATAGTGAGGAAACGGAAATGCTTTTGCTAATAAAATTCTATTAAAACACATACAGCATCCATGAAAGGAACTCTTAATTACTGTTCTCCACAAATTTTGCGAAGGGGTAACGTAATCAAAATATGACCTCTGCGTTATAGTATTATTTTCATCAACAACACAACAATCACACACAACCAAAATAGGCTTATTCTCTGCTAATAAAGGTAATGTATTAGTAATCCGCCCTTTCTTCCATATATCATCTTGGTCAGCTAAATATATATAATCTCCTTTACAATGTAATAAGGCATTTTGCAGATTCAATGATACTTTTTTTAGCAATTTTTCAGTTCGGTTATTGTAGGATTCGCATTGAATGTTTTCCTCATTTTTAATTACAACAATTCGTTTATCATTTATTTCTTCTATTATTGCTAATGTCATATCTGTTGAACCGTCATCAGAAATAACAATCTCATCATCTTCACCCAACTCATTAAGTATGCTGAGAATTTGTTGTTTTATATAATTCTCACCATTATAAGTCGGAATGCATACAGAAATCATCTTACCCCCGGAGATATCTTGTATAAAAAGTGATTAATGGGTTTATAGTTTTGATTTTAAAAGTCAACTTCATTGCTCTGAGTAAAACCATAAAAAAATAGATAAATTGATCTGTAAAATTTTTTTTAGTACAGTTTTTAGCACATATACAATAAATATGAAAACGCCTTAGTATTTTTTCTTTATCAGTTTCTTCTCCTGAAAAATCTTGCGTTAATACTATTGGTAAAACATAGAATGAATGATTTTTTTTCTTAAATCTCTCAATAAATTGAAAATCACTAAAATCTAGAAAAACATTTTCATTATATCCACCACACTTAAGAGCGGCCTCAACATCTAATATCATTCCGCTATTTATAGGAGATAATTTGCTTAATCCCTTTTCCCCAGCGACAATATTCTTAACATGAAATCCTCTATGATACTTATATGACAATGGAGAACAAATGACACCACGTTTTGTTTTTAATATAGGACAGAAAAGTTTTATATTTAAATGCTGTGAGATAGTTTCATTACATATTTTCAAAAAGTCCTTAGGAATATATGTATCTTGGTCTAAAAGAAGAACATACTTATAATTTAGATTTAAAGCAAGTTTTAAACCTTTATTATAAGCTCTACTAACACCAGAGTTATTATAATCATCAATCTTATAAACTTTGACACCCATATAATAATCCGGTATAAATATTTCATCAGGAGAATTATTATATACAAAAATTTCCTTTATAAATTCATTTGAATCACATTTTAATAATGTGTTTAAACTTGCAGAATTTTCGAGTTTGCATTTATAGATAACAACTATAGGTAAAATAAGCATCAGATTGAATATTCCTTCAACAAGGACAAATAATACAAATTAATAAGCAACAAACAAAGAGAAATCAATATTACTGACAGGTAGGCTAGCTTAATTTGTTTAATGTGACTAACGAGCATTGGTAATAAAACTATTTCCCCTACATTAAACAATTCAGATAAACGTAATGAAAAACCAGGAACATTTGAAAACACTAATAATGATAAAGGTCCTAATGAATAAATTTTTAACATAATTATATACTTTTCATCATATCTGAACGAGTCGCGATAGACCATACTTAGAAAAATCACAAACAAATGAAAATATTGCAGTGCAGAATAAATATTCACACTGGTATCATTATTTTCCCCTTGCTCTCGATACAAATCATATTTTGAATTTATTATGCCTATATCAAAATATTTTAAAAAGACACTTAAATCAATTTTATAATAAGATAAAAAGTAAAGTAAAATAATACTTATCCAATATATGATGACATACCTGCCAGACAATCGCTTTGAATTTAACAATGGCAACAAAAAAAACACAGCCATTGAAAAATGGAAAGTCATAGCGATGAACACCCAAATAAAATACTTTTTCTTTTCTGCGGTTATTAAATATTTCAAACTAAAAAAACCAATGGCACTTGCTAATCCGATCCTAATTTGAGTCATCTCATGTAATAAATACACATTGGAAAAATAGAGCAATACAGAAAGCAATAAATAAGGCGACCAATATTCAATAAATTTTATTTTAAAATAAATAGCAAGTCCTGCATAAACGCAAAATATAAGAAATGGTGTACCCGTAAGGGTATTTGAAATTATTGATAATAGATGAAAGGTTGGCTCAACAGCATAGCTATAACCTTCTATAATATATGTATAAATACTTATATACGTCTCATAGTCTCTATCAACATTGTTTCCCCTCATGGCGCAAAAAATGCCAAGGATGATCATAGAAGCATTTAATACTCTTCTGTCATTACCTTTAAATAAAGAAAAGATCACAAGGCATGCAAACATTAAAAAATATGGTATCATCTTGTTTTCTCAATGATTATCATAAAGCCAAATTCCTTTTTTAAGGGTATAGAATATAGTATATAAAATACGTCGCATACTCCAAAAATATTTTATGGGTTTTCCACATAAAGAATTAAACATTCTCACCTTCAGGCTAGCCTTTTTTAGTTGTGTTTTTTTTATATCAGCTCCAACTAAGGTGAAACATTTAATTTTCTCATCTAGTTTTTTAATTGCTTGGCCATTATTATTTTTATAAACTAACCAACCTAAATGTTTTGCATTAAATTCTTTTGGAGTCCTACATGAGTATAGCTCCGGTCTAAGATAGCGTATATGATCAGGATAAAACTTATACCCTTCGATAGACCAATCCCAACGATATATAGCTGCAGTTGTATCTACTGGTGATATATAAAGATTTTCTATTTTTTTATTGTTATTATATAATTTTTTTTCTTGCTCATAAATTTCTTCATAGAATGGGTCATCCCTTATCGAATCCCAATTCAGTGACATACCTATTTTACCAATGCATTTATACGTGTCCATATATATTACTAATTGAGTCAACCAACATCCATTTATTCCAGGCTCAGGAAAAATAATATCACCGTCAGTAAGTACAAAATAAGAAGAATCACTTTCCTTTTTAACTTTCTCAAGATGCTTATTTAGACCTAAAACCCATAAATTACTCTTATTTCTTATTACATTCACATTCTGCCGAGTTTTATATTCCTCAAGAATTTTTAAATGTAATTTATCTGAAGAGTTATTATCAATAACATACAGATTAAATGGGTATACGGTATTTTTAAGGATTGAGTTCAAACAGTCCTGCAGATAAACACCATCATTTCTAGTCATTATGAAAATAGGTATTGGATTCATTATAACCCTTTATTGGTTAATATTTTTACTGAAGCAAGGCAATTTTTAGGGGTGACTATAATATAGATAATTACTACAAATATTGTTGATAAAATCAAAAAGAGACTATGTGTGAGAAGTTGTTCAATTAGCTTATTGCTAACATCCCAATTATTCATTAAGTATTTCTCGAAAAGTGTATACATATCATTAACTCGACCACTTAACAAAGTGATGAGAATCATTAATGATATTACCCATAATTGAATATGATCTTTTATGAAATCTATAGTGCATAAATTGAAGGCCTCTTTATATAAATACCAGGGCCTCGCCAGCATGATAATGATAACATTTGAACATATAGTTCCATAAATGACACCTTTGACACCATAGAAATTAACCAAAGATAAAGATATAATTAAATTTAAAGTACCTTCAATTATTGGTAAATGAATATCAGACATATATCCATATGCGACCTTAAAAATATCTACAGCGCTCCTCGCGACTAAACAAAAAAAGTTAACCGCTAGCAACGCCACAATATCTTGAGAAAAAATGATATCTTTGCCCATCCACAGTTGTACAAAAGGAGTTGAGATATTGTTGTATATAATACAACCAATCGATGCCAATAAGAAAAAAATCGTATTTATTGAATTGAATTTTAAATACGTTAGATTACTGTCGGTTCTATGTAAAAAATTTCCAATGTATGCCCCCAATGGACTTACAATTGTTCCAATTATTATAGCTGAAGCTTGTATGAACATTAAATAGGATGAATATATTGTTATTGTAGATAATCCTATAAAAATGCTAATAATTATATAGTCTGTATTAAAGATCATAACACCTGATAACTTGTGGATAAATGTCTTTTTTATCTCTTTTATTATTGTTTGCTTTATTAGCGGAAGTTCTTTTGATAGTGTTGTCTTACTATATAAATATGCCCCGTACAGTTTTAGAACATAATATCTAAATAGTATATATTGAATTAGCACATATACAATCTCTAACGCACTAAAAATAATAAAACCACCACCATTTTTAAGCACAACTATCTGTATTAAAAAAGTAATAACCCGAGCCAAACCATTCACAATCCGAACAATATATAGTTTTTCACTTGCTGTTAACAAAACAGTTTCTGCACTATAAAAATACGACAATGCTGTTGCAATTACATAAAAAGCCCATGGTATGTAAATATCATGCCAATTTATATTATCTTTGACTAAATAGGGCATAATAAAAGAGAGTGTTAGCCCAATAAATAATATTGCTGATGCAATAAATTTAAATATTCTGTGAATAATATAAAAATAACCAACAATGTCATATTTATTTTCAGAATTCAACGGCTTGAACAATAAATATACTGATGCCGTAGTTAAACCCAATTCAGCTAAATTTAGATAACCGACTAATTGGTTTATTAACAAATAATAACCTGTTAAATTTTCACCAAACGAATTAATAATACACTGCCTTACAATAAATGTAAGTACCATTATTACTATAGAAAATACAATACCATATTTAACTGACCGAAAAAATGGACTAGCGCGCATTTAAGCACCTTTACAAAAAAGATGTAAAAATCATAGCGGTAAGTATTAAACTTAAATACCGCTATGATAAAAACTATAATTTACTAAAAATATTGCCTAACATATCTTTTTCTGAAACGATCAACTCAGTTTCGTCGCCAATTGGCCATTTGATGCTTAATTCTATATCATCAAATTTTAAACATCTTTCATAATTTCTATTATAGAAGTTATTAGTTTTATACAAAAATTCAGTGTTATCTGTTAGGCTTAAAAAGCCATGAGCAAATCCTTCCGGTATCCATAATTGGCGCTTGTTCGCCGCCGACAAATTCACACCAACCCACTTGCCAAACGTAGGTGACGATTTTCGAATGTCAACCGCAACATCAAAGACCTCACCAACAACACAGCGCACAAGTTTGCCTTGCGCATAAGGTTCTAACTGGTAATGGAGCCCGCGTAAAACGCCTTTATTAGACTTAGAATGGTTATCCTGAACAAATTCAACCTTACGCCCTACAGCCTCTTCGAAAACTTTCTGATTAAAGCTTTCCATAAAGAAACCACGCTCATCACCAAAAACTTTCGGTTCAAAAATTAATACATCAGGAATTTCAGTTTCAATTACGTTCATTTTATTAATAACCCTTAATCATTGTTAGCAGATACTGACCATAAGCATTTTTCTTTAGCGGCTCGGCCAATATCTTCACCTGCTCTGCATCAATAAACCCTTTACGGTAAGCAATTTCTTCCGGGCAGGAAACTTTCAACCCCTGACGCTCTTCAATTGTTGCAATGAAGTTGCTTGCTTCAATAAGACTTTGATGTGTCCCCGTGTCCAGCCATGCATAACCACGTCCCATCATGGCAACGGATAAACGCCCCTGCTCCATATAGATACGGTTAATATCGGTAATTTCCAGTTCACCACGAGGAGAAGGCTTAAGGTTTTTCGCCATTTCGACAACTTCGTTGTCGTAGAAATAAAGCCCGGTTACCGCATAATTACTTTTTGGCTGTAGAGGTTTTTCTTCCAGGCTAATTGCCGTACCGTTTTTATCAAACTCAACAACACCATAGCGTTCTGGATCATTTACGTGATAAGCAAATACCGTTGCGCCAATTTCTTTGTTAACAGCTACGTCCATTAACTTTGGTAGATCGTGACCGTAGAAGATATTGTCACCAAGAACCAAAGCACAATCATCACCATCAATAAACTCTTCACCGATAATAAACGCCTGAGCAAGTCCATCTGGAGTCGGTTGCACTTTGTACTGAAGATTCAGGCCCCACTGGCTCCCGTCACCCAGCAGTTGTTGAAAACGAGGAGTATCCTGTGGCGTACTGATAATCAAAATATCGCGAATACCCGCCAACATCAGTGTAGACAGCGGGTAATAGATCATCGGTTTATCATAAATCGGTAACAGCTGTTTACTGACAGCCATAGTTACAGGATAAAGACGAGTACCAGAACCACCCGCTAAAATAATACCTTTACGCGTTTTCATTTCATCATTCCTTTTAATTCATCTCGCTCCACCATCACGAACAAGATGCAAAAAATATTAAATTGCTGTAGTCGTAAACAATTCGTTGAGCATGCGTTTCACGCCAACCTGCCAGTCAGGCAATACAAGCGCAAAATTCTGCTGAAATTTTTCTGTATTAAGACGAGAGTTATGGGGACGACTAGCTGGTGTAGGATAGGCTGTTGTTGGTACTGCGTTGAGCTTGTTGAGTGCAAGGGGAATGCCTGCTTTGCGCGCCTCTTCAAAAACCAGCGCAGCATAATCGTACCAGGTTGTGGTACCACTGGCTACCAAATGGTACAAGCCTGCGACATCCGGTTTATTCAGTGCGACACGAATGGCATGTGCTGTACAATCAGCCAGCAGTTCAGCACCTGTTGGCGCACCAAACTGATCGTTAATAACCGCTAATTCTTCACGCTCTTTTGCCAGACGTAACATCGTTTTGGCGAAGTTATTTCCTTTACCTGCATAGACCCAGCTAGTCCGGAAAATGAGGTGCTTCGCACAATGTTCTTGTAATGCTCTTTCTCCAGCCAATTTGGTTTTGCCATAAACATTGAGCGGAGCGGTTGCATCAGTCTCCAGCCATGACATGTCGCCAATTCCAGGAAAGACGTAGTCAGTTGAGTAATGAATTACCCAGGCCCCAACTTCATTAGCCGCTTTTGCAATCGCTTCAACGCTGGTCGCATTGAGTAATTGTGCAAATTCGGGTTCTGACTCAGCCTTATCTACCGCGGTATGAGCAGCAGCATTAACGATAACGTCAGGACGAATTTTTTTGACGGTTTCAGCCACACCTTCAGGGTTACTGAAATCACCACAATAATCAGTGGAGTGAACATCAAGAGCAATCAAATTACCCAGCGGTGCCAGAGCACGCTGTAGTTCCCAACCTACCTGCCCTGTTTTGCCGAAAAGGAGGATATTCATTACTTGCGGCCCTCATAGTTCTGTTCAATCCACGATTGATAGGCACCACTTTTCACATTTTCGACCCATTTTGCATTAGCCAAATACCATTCCACCGTTTTACGAATCCCGCTCTCAAACGTTTCCTGTGGTTTCCATCCCAATTCACGACCAATCCTATCAGCATCAATGGCATAACGGCGATCGTGTCCCGGGCGATCGGCAACATAAGTGATTTGCTCACGATAAGATTTCTCTTTCGGGACAATCTCATCCAGCAAATCACAAATAGTGAGCACTACATCTATATTTTTCTTTTCGTTGTGTCCACCAATGTTATAAGTTTCACCCGCTTTACCTTCGGTTACGACGGTATATAACGCACGCGCATGATCTTCAACATACAGCCAGTCGCGAATTTGATCCCCTTTACCATAAATAGGTAATGTTTTACCTTCCAGAGCATTCAGAATAACCAATGGAATCAATTTTTCCGGGAAATGATAAGGACCATAATTGTTAGAGCAATTAGTCACAATGGTCGGTAAACCATAGGTACGTTTCCACGCGCGGACTAAATGATCGCTGGATGCTTTGGATGCGGAATAAGGGCTGCTTGGCGCGTAAGCTGTCGTCTCAGTAAATAAGGGTAATTCTTCTGTATTATTTACTTCATCTGGATGAGGCAAATCACCATAGACTTCGTCAGTAGAAATATGATGAAAACGGAAGCTATTTTTTCTGTCGCTATCAAGAGCAGACCAGTAATTCCGAGCGGCTTCTAAAAGGACATATGTACCAACAATATTGGTTTCAATAAATGCCGCAGGGCCTGTAATGGAACGATCCACATGGCTTTCAGCTGCCAGGTGCATCACTGCATCCGGCTGATGCTGAGCAAAAATCCATGCCATTGCAGCAGCATCGCAAATATCCGCATGTTCAAAAACATAGCGTTCAGAATCAGAAACATCAGCAAGTGATTCCAGGTTTCCGGCGTACGTTAATTTATCGACATTAACAACACTATCCTGCGTATTATTTATAATGTGACGAACTACAGCAGAACCAATAAATCCTGCGCCACCAGTAACAAGTATCTTCACTTTTTTATTCCATATTACTTCAGAGCATGCTGTGAAATTAGCGGCTCTTAGTTTGATTAATAGAGGTATTAATGCACGCTACCGCCCCTGGCTTTACAGCTACCAGAGCACTGCATGCATGCCTACGATGTGACGAGCGTTACCCACTCGCGCTAAACCCGAAAAATTCAAACGCTAATTGTCTTACCAATCCGCTCTGGAAACAAGGAAAATCCTGGAAAACTTTGACTAAAATCCTATTGCTAACTCGTTGTTATTCTGATTGTTTATATAAAATAACGGCAGGAATATTCGCAACAAATTACTTTTGCCACGAATCTTCACCGCCGTTATAATTTTCCTATCAACCGTTACATTCGGTCAGATTTTCATTATTCGCTTAACAGCTTCTCAATCTCTTTGCGGAACTTCGCCCCTTCTTTCAGGTTGCGTAGTCCATACTTCACAAACGCCTGCATATAGCCCATTTTTTTACCGCAGTCGTAGCTGTCGCCGGTCATCAACATGGCATCAACAGATTGTTTTTTCGCCAGTTCAGCAATAGCATCAGTAAGTTGGATACGTCCCCATGCACCTGGCTGCGTGCGTTCCAGTTCCGGCCAAATATCGGCAGAAAGCACATAGCGACCAACAGCCATGATATCTGAGTCCAGCGTCTGCGGCTGATCCGGTTTTTCGATAAATTCAACAATGCGGCTGACTTTACCTTCACGGTCCAGTGGTTCTTTGGTTTGGATGACGGAGTATTCAGAGAGGTCACCCGGCATACGTTTTGCCAACACCTGGCTGCGTCCCGTTTCGTTGAAGCGCGCAATCATGGCAGCAAGGTTATAGCGCAGCGGGTCAGCGCTGGCGTCGTCAATCACAACGTCTGGTAGCACCACGACAAATGGGTTGTCACCAATGGCGGGGCGTGCACACAAAATGGAGTGGCCTAAACCTAAAGGTTCACCCTGACGCACGTTCATAATGGTCACGCCCGGCGGACAGATAGATTGTACTTCCGCCAGCAGCTGACGCTTCACGCGCTGTTCAAGGAGAGATTCTAATTCATAAGAGGTGTCGAAGTGATTTTCGACTGCGTTCTTGGACGCATGAGTTACCAGGAGGATTTCTTTGATCCCTGCAGCCACAATCTCGTCAACAATGTACTGAATCATTGGCTTGTCGACGATCGGTAGCATCTCTTTGGGTATCGCCTTAGTGGCAGGCAACATATGCATCCCAAGACCCGCTACCGGTATAACTGCTTTTAAATTCGTCATTATTTTCCTACCTCTAAGTGGCTGATAGTGCGTAAATTATTGCCATAGGTTAGCCAAACGTTATGGCTATATACCAAAGCTTAGTTCCGCATAACTTTGATTAAACCTTACGATAACACTACACACCATCAGCATCTGGGTTACTCGGATTACTCGGAAATCCACATACTGATAATTTAATCAGTACCTCTTTCCGAATAATCGTAGTCCAACCTGGTCCTTTTTTCTCTGACTCGTCTGCATTACTCAGAAACAAACGTTATGTCGTCTTTTTTGGCATGGACGAATTCATACTGCAGAGTTCGATCCAGACCTTGCGACAGCGTATACGGTGCCACAAAACCTGAAGAATGCACTTTCGTTGCGTCAAACTGTGTTGTTGCGCAGAATTTTTTCACGCGCACAGAACTGACAGCGTATTTTTTGCCCGTAATTTTGCTCAAAATATCAAAGCAATAACCACCCAGCATTCCTAGTGGGTAAGGCAAGTGCATAGAAGGGATCTTTTTGTTCAGACTTTGTTCAACTTCAGCAACCAACTGGTTCATGTTCAGGTCTGGTTTATCAACGTAGTTATAAACCTCATAACCTGCGGCAACATTCTTCAGTTTGTACTTGATAAACTCAACAATGTTTCCAATATAAGCCATGGATTTATAGTTAGTTCCTGCGCCCACCATCATAAACTTGCCGCCAGCGATCTGTTTCAGCAAGTTGTAGACGTTACCACGGTTGCGTTCACCGAAGATAACGGTTGGACGGATGATGGTTAAAGAACGTTCTGTTGGCGCTTTGTTATACCATTCACGCAGTACTTCCTCTGCCTGCCACTTACTTTTGCCGTAGTGGTTGAAAGGATCGTGTGGATGGTTTTCGTCAGGGTTGTGTTTGTTCAAACCATAAACAGCAACGGAACTGGTAAAGATGATATTTTTAACGCCATTTTTTTCCATGGCCGCCAGCACATTGCGGGTACCCTGAACGTTAACGTCATAATAGAGAGAGGTAGGGCTAACATCATCACGGTGTTCTGCTGCCAGCAGTACAACAGTGTCAAAACCAGCTAACGCCTGGTCGAGTGCCTGTTGATCGCGAACATCGCCAATCTGTGTGATTTCTGGGTAAAAGTGGCTCTGCTGTTTGTCCAGGTTCTTGATATTAAAGTCAGCAATTGCCGTTTCAAGTAGTCGGGTTCCTACGAATCCGGAAGCTCCTATGAGCAAAACATTATCGTTCATAAATCACTTAGTCTGGTTGTTACGTAAGAAACACAAGATAAAGATGAGTACCTTCCCTGAGTAGTCAATACTGCCCAGCCCCAGCTTTAACAGTTAGTGTGAGGATTATAATCTTTTAGAACATTATATCCAGTAAGTTTATGAATGGTCGCAAATCTACTCCCTCCATTCCGGCAATCTAAAGTTAATCTTTTCCACATTAACAATATGGTGATTAACCCTGTCGATATCGACGGAGCTTTGTCCTTTTTCATTCACCGCATGAACATTTGCAAGAGACAGCAGTGTTTCTTTTTTCGCCATAAACATGCCGCGAACGTCTTTGCGCATGTCGAAGTTCATGCTCAATGCGGGTCCAACTGAGGATTCCTGCATCACATTGATATTGCGCATAAAAAGATGTTGCGGTTTGTTGTGTAACTCCAGCGACGCACGCTTCATCTCAATGTTAGTCAGTGCCACAAAGGAGACAGCATTCCCGGCGGAGATTTGGATACCGCGCAATTTGTAAGCAAGATGGGTATTATCCAGTTGAATATTATTCACTCGGAAATTTTGCGGTATCGAGAGATATTTGCCTTTAATTACCCCATAGCCGATTAACATCCCGGCGCTATTAATCATTTCAATATTATCAATCACGAAATTGTCACAACCGTAAATAGCGACTGTGGCGTTATCAATACCCGCTTTCTTACTGAAATCCGGCGTGATATTGCGGGCTTTGATATTACGAATAACAAAATGCTTACCATTTTCAACATGGATCAACTGCCGACAATCCGATCCCGTGATATTTGCCACGACAAAGTTTTTCACTGCCTGGTCTTCCGGGTAGTTGTTATCGTAAGTACTCCCCGCAAGGCCTATGCCAATGCCCCAGTTGATTTTGCCATTAGTACAGTTGATGCGCTCGATGACATGGTCGGAGATCAAAATATCACGGTCGTTAATCGCCACGTTCCATTCAATGGCGTCGCCCTGTAAATCACTAAATTTACAGTTGGTGATGTTGGCACCGATTATCTGGTTATGAAATCCCTGGCGTAAGATGGCGTAATTAGCGTGGCTGACAGTGAGGTTATCGATGGTCAGGTTGCGCATGACCCGTTTGTTTTTGCCGCCGATATAAATCTGCGTTACCGGACCAAAGCCGCTCATCGCCAGCCCTTTGATGGTGCAGTCAGAACCACGCACATCCAGGGTGATGTTATGCATACTGCCGCCCTCCTCCCCTGTCACCTGGCTGCCGTCCTGTAAGACAAACCGCCCTCTGCCGCTGCCGCGCAGGCTTCCAAGAATGTGTAACGTTTTGCCAGGAGGAATGAAGATGCCGGTGTTGATATTGTCACAAACGAATCCAGCAGGCACGACGACCGTTTGCCCTTCGCCGAAGGCTTGTTTAAATGAGGCGATCCAGTCGTGTGGGTTGTAGTCGTTAATGTTAACGCTTTGTCGGGCGGGAAGTGCGCGAGCGAAAGGGGTATGGAGGAAGGCAAGCGCGGAGCTTGCCGTCAGGAAGGTGCGTCGGGAGAGTTTTTTAAATGGCATACGTTCTCCTCTATAAAGCCTGCAACAAGCTGGCGAGTTCTCGGTTAATCACCTGCTGGTTAAAATCGTGTTCGACTTTTTCGCGCGCACGTTTGACAACCGGAGCCAGTTCGTCAGTGTCCAGTTGGCTAAATGCCGCCAGACGTTGTGCCAGTGCGCGAGCATCGTTCTCAGGCACCAGCCAGCCGGATTTATCGGCCTCCACCAGTTCCGGTATTCCGCTATGCAGAGTGGAAACTACTGGAATACCGACCGCCATCGCTTCCATTAGTGCCACCGGAATACCTTCCATATCACCGTCAGCACCCGTTACCGAAGGCAACAGGAAGACATCCGCGTCGTCGAGCATCGCCTTCACTTCGTGGCTTGGTTTAAAGCCCGGCATCTCTACAACATCTTCCAGTTGATATTGTTCGATGAGGGTGCGCAGGCGTCGTTCCCACGGGCCAATGCCGAGGATGCGATAGCGAAATGCCACGCCCTGCTCTTTCAACTGACGGCAGGCTTCGATCGCCACGTGCAAGCCTTTTTTCTCGGTTAAGCGTGCGACGGAAATGATTTCCAGCGGCGTTGCAGGCGCTTTTACCGGACGCGGGCTAAAGCGCGTCATGTCCACGCCCATGCGCGATACGGCGATTTTTTCCCTCGGGCAGCCCATTTTTTGCAGCCTTCCGGCCCAGAGATCGCTGATCGGTAGCATCAGGTCGCCACGGCGGAACAGTTGCTGATATTCGGGAGTGTAGTGGTTGAGAACTTCCCGACTGGAGATATCAATACCGTGGAAGATAGTGGCAATTTTGCCGCGAATGACACCCAGTTCGCGTAGTTTTGCTGCGGTTACCCCCGCAGGGCCAAAATGAGCGATAAAAACATCGGCATGAAACGGGGTTGCGACCTGACCACAAATGGCAGACAAAATCAGGTTCCGCGACTCGGCACCATAGCGTTTGAGGTTGAGCGCCTGCCAGGTATTTTTACGATGAATGCCGCGTAAGGTCTGACTGGCTCGGTGGCGCAGTTTCGCCACTTTGCCCGTAGGTTCGTCCTGTAACCAGCGGGTTCTGGCGGCAAGGTTGTATTTCGTCCATGCCGCGTGGGTGTTTTGCGTATCGCCTTTTTGCAGCGCGACAATCTCCACCTCAAAGCCCATATCAATAAACGCAGTGATTTGGTTGAGAACGAAGGTTTCCGACGACAGCGGAAATTTCAATAAGAAGAAGCCGACCTTCATTTCGCCTCCCCGATGCGCTCGAGCACAGATTGCACCATCTGCATTCCTGCCTGGCGTTCGCGACTGACGGCTTCGTTAAGTCGTGTATTCAGCTCCGGAAGCTGGCCTAAGGTATCCGCAACCATCGCTTGCAGGCTGCCGTCTAATAAATGACGGATATCAATCGCCATCTCAGGTAGCCCAAGCTGCTGCATAATCCCGGCGGATTTGTGTTCGTAGTTGATGGCAATTGCCGGAGTAGCAAAATTCATCGAGATAATGGCAGAGTGCAGGCGCGTACCGACGGTGAGTTCACAGGCACCGAGGATTTTGCCCATTTCCAGATCGTTGAGCTCATCCATCACCACGTGATAACGGGCAGGATCGCTGATGTGCTGACGCAGATTGAGCGCCACCATGCGGTCGTCTTTGTTATAGCTGTCGATGCCCGTACAGGTGGAGAGCGCAATCACCTGATACCCTTCATCGAGAATGCGATTGACCACCCCGGCAAAGGCTTTTTCATACGCTTGTTGAGTGGTGCCGAGACGTTTGTCGAACGGTGCCAGTTCGCGCAGGGTAATTGCCACCGTTTTCTGCTGTGCGGCTACGTCCAGCCAGTGTTGAACAGCATAGCTGGCGGTGAAGTCTTCGGTGTGGTGATCGACCAGCCACGCGGTATCGACGCCATGTTCAACTTTTGCGGTAGTGATATTGCTGCGTTTCATTAGATCCAGGCTGACCGATTCGCGCAGGATCAGCGCGTCGCAGTGCCCGAATACGTAGTTTGCCAGTTGGTTAAATTGCTCATCCTGGAACGGGCCGACGCTGTGACCAATCATAAACAGCGGCTTTTTCGCCATAAACGTGCAAAGCGCATGTTCAAACTGCGGCACGCCGTAGAGATCGACAAAAAACGATCCGCCGACCTGGATAATGGCATCGTAACCTGACAGCAGGCGCACAAAGTCAGTGAATCCCTGGGCAATGGCGATATTACGCAGCTTGCCGGTGTCGGTGACGCGTGAGAGCAATACCTGGTGCTGGTAGCGGCGACGGAGGACTTTTTTTACGCGCCCGACAACGCCCGCAGCGCTGTTGTGTTGTTTCATTTGCAGGAACAGCGGATCGCCCATTACCGGGCGGTTGAGCAGCCAGGAAGAACTGACCGGATAGCGGCTCATTACGTCCACTTCGGCGTGTGGATTGAGGATGTTGATGGCATCAAGTAAGCCGCGCAAGATGGCGCTGTCGCCGCGATTGCCGCAAGTGTGGTTGCCCAGAATCAGTAATTTCATTTTTTCCTCATAAATTTGATGCCAGGTGAGGCTGTGTTTGTTGTGTTCGTTGCCGGAGCCGAAAACAACCGTTCACCCCGCCCGTAAAAGCATTTTCATTTTTTTGCTGCGACAAAACTGACGCTTCACTTCCACCACCAGCGGATGGCGCGACAGCACAATCATCACCACAAACGCCAGCACGCCCGCGGCTATTTGCACCGCCAGCAGCATCCCCAGCACCAGTTGCCCTTTCAGCACAATGCCCAGCGCATAACTAACAACCAGCGTCGGCAGCGAGAGATAAAACGGCAGCCATAAACTCAGGATGTACTGGCGATAACTGGAACCGAGCACCGGTTTAATCATCACGAAATAACTCAGAATGGTGTTGATAATCTGCACCAGCAGGAAACCAAGCGTGACGCCGATTGCGCCCGCCATCTGCCCGCCAATAACAATCGCCGGAATAAACAGAAAGGTTTTGAATACATTGAATTTAAAGCTGATATCCACCCGTGCTTTCGCCATCAGCAGCGAGCCAATCGGGTTACCCACTGAGCGCAGTAGCCCCACAATACACAACAATTGCAGCACCGGAATAATGCTGTTCCACTTCTCACCAAAGACCAGCGGTACAAAGTTATTCGACACCACCATCAGCCCCAGCAGCGCCGGAAAATTGATAATCCCCACCACCGACAGCAGCTTGTAGAAGTTAACGCGTAGCTTTTCGGTGTCGTCCTGAATTTTGGCGAATGCCGGAAATAACACGCGGGTGATGATGGGGTTCAGCTTCATCGGCGGCACAACGGCCACGTTGTAAGCCAGGTTGTAGCCCCCTGCCACGCCCGCGCCGAGAATACGCGCCAGCACCAGCGTTGAAAGGTTGGTGTTGAGATAGTTGATGATGCTGTCCGCCGTCAGCCAGGCACCAAAGCGTAAGTTCGGTGCCACCGACGCCAGCGAGAAATGCAGACCGGGGCGATAAATTTTGCGGCCAAAGTAGCCAAACAGCAGCGTTCTCACCGCACTATTGACCAGATAACCGAGGATCGTGGTCATCGCCAACGGCCAGAAATGGGCGCTAACCACTGTAAAAGTAAAGCCCGCCAGCACCGCGCTGGTTTCGATCATGCCGATTTTGTTGAACTCCAGCTCCTTTTGCATCAACGCGCGGAACTGTTGCCCGTGGGGGATCACCACAAACGCCAGCGACAATGTTTTAATCAACGGCGCCAGATCCGGGTTATTCAGCACGTCACCAATGGCATCACTCAACAAAAACACCGCCACGCACACCACGATCCCCAGCCCGACGTTCAACCAGTACAGCGTGGTGAGTTCAAGATGGCTGATTTCTTTTCGCTGAATAATCGAGTTAGCGATGCCGAAGTCAGAGAGTGTATCTGCCAGCGCGATAATCACCAGCGACACGGTAAGCAAACCGAACTGGTGGTTGTCGATAATCCGCGCCAGCACGGTCATCTGCACCAGCCCGAGGCCGATGATGATTACTGTGGCAATCGCCGACCACTTCGCGCCGCTGATGGTTTTTTCACGTAAGCTCATATCAATATGCCGCTTTGTTAACGAAGCCTTTGAATACCGTCAGGAAAACGATTTTGATATCGAACCAAACGCTCCATTCGCGGATGTACTCAAGGTCGAACTCGACGCGTTTTTCCATTTTCTCCAGCGTGTCGGTTTCGCCGCGCCAGCCGTTAATCTGCGCCCAACCGGTAATGCCCGGTTTCACTTTGTGGCGCAGCATGTAGCCTTCAATGAGCTGGCGATATTGTTCGTTATGCGCCACCGCGTGCGGACGTGGCCCCACAATCGACATCCCCCCGGTCAGCACATTGATAAACTGCGGCAATTCATCCAGCGAGGTGCGGCGCAGAAAGTTCCCCACTTTGGTGACGCGCGGATCGTTCTGCGTCGCCTGGGTCACCACTTTGTCGTTCTCCATCACTTTCATGGAACGGAACTTCCACACTTTGATCGGCTTGCCATCCATGCCGTAGCGAGTCTGGCGGAAAATAACCGGCCCTGGTGAACTGAGTTTCACTGCCAGCGCAATACAGCACAGCACCGGGGAGATCAGCAGCAAGATCAGCGTTGCCAGCACAATGTCTTCCGCACGTTTTATCAGGCGGTTAACCCCGGAAAGCGGCGTGTCGTACAGCGGCACCACCGGAACGCCGTTCATCTCTTCGAGGCGTGAATGGAGAATGTTGAAGGTAAAGACGTCGGGGATCAGCAGCACCGAACAGGTGGTGTCCGCCAGTTGATGGACCAGTTTTTTCACTCGTGCGCCGTCGCACATTTGCATCGCGATATAGACGTTGTGAATTTTGCCCGCTTTTGCATCCTCGACCAGCTGTTGCAGATTGCCCGCCCAGTCGTTAGAAACGCCGCCCGGTTTTGGGTCGTGGTAAACGCCCACCACTTCAAACCCTAACCACGGCTGATTACGGAAGCTCTCCATCAGCATTTGCCCGGCAGCTAAATCCCCCGCCACGGCAACCATACGCTTGTTATAGCCATGATTACGCAACCAGCCCGCACCAATGCGAATACACGAACGACACGCCACTAACCCGATGCTGGTCAGCCCATACCACGCCAGCCAGATTTTCAGTTGCGTGTCGAAATCATTGTTGAACGCCACCAGTCCGGCGCTAAAAATCACGCTTAAGGTCCAGTTTTGCAGCAGCAGGGCAAATTCTGTCGTTGCCCGAACACCTCGCCATGAGCGATAAAAATCGGTGATGCCGCCCAACATCTGGAACACCACCAGCGTAATCAGCGCCACCAACAGGTGCATGTAGAGGAATGACAGTCCGCTGACTTCGCAAACCAGCCATAGCCCGGCAAACATGATGGTGATATCTGAAAAGCGTTGCACCATAGAGATTAACGATGCATTGGTTTTCGCTCGCTCGCGCTTTTTTAGATTTGTCATCGTTGTTCCTGTTATTAGCCCCTTACCCGCAATGGGGTAAGGGAAGATCCGACATTACTCGTTCAGCAACGTCAGCAGAGTTCGCGTTCGCGCTTCCATCAGCGGCACATCACCGCGCGATTCCACATTCAGGCGCACCACCGGTTCGGTGTTGGAGGAGCGCAGGTTAAAGCGCCAGTCGGCAAAGGTCATGCTGATGCCATCGGTGCGATCCACCGCCAGCGCCTCGCGGCTAAAATGCTGTTCGACGCGGTTAATCGCCTCAACGGGTTGCGCCAGTTTGCTGTTGATCTCACCGCTTGCCGGGAACGCCGCCATGCGGTCGCGCACCAGTTCGCCCAGCGTTTTCTCTTTCAGGCACACCAGTTCGGCGACCAGCAGCCACGGGATCATGCCGCTGTCGCAGTAAGCGAAATCACGGAAGTAATGGTGGGCGCTCATTTCGCCACCGTAGATGGCGTCTTCCTTGCGCATACGTTCTTTAATAAAGGCGTGTCCGGTTTTCGACATCACCGGGGTGCCGCCTGCGGCAGTCACTACATCAACGGTGTTCCAGGAAAGACGCGGATCGTGGATGATCTTCGCGCCGGGATTTTTTTCGAGGAACGCTTCTGCCAGTAAACCGACAATGTAGTAGCCCTCGATAAACTGCCCTTTTTCGTCAAACAGGAAACAGCGGTCAAAATCGCCATCAAAGGCAATGCCCATATCCGCGCCGTGTTTGATGACCGCATTACGGGTGTCATCGCGACATTCCGGTAGCAGCGGGTTAGGAATACCGTTGGGGAAATTGCCGTCCGGCGTGTTGTGCACTTTGATCAATTCCACGGGTGCGCCGAGGGCTTTAAAGCGGGCTTCGATGGCGTCCACCACCGGACCCGCCGCGCCGTTCCCGGAGTTGATCACCAGCTTGAGCGGCGTAAGGTTTTTGACGTTGATATAACCGAACAGATGATCAACGTAAGCGTCACGCAGATTGATTTGCTGATAGCGACCGCGTTTGGTTTCATCGACGGGAGGAAAATCGTTGGCTTCTGCCAGACGCTGGACGTCGCGCAGTCCAGTATCACCGCTGATCGGGCGAGCCCCTTCGCGCACCAGTTTCATGCCGTTGTAATCCATCGGGTTATGGCTGGCGGTAACTTCGATGCCGCCATCCACGCCGAGATGGAACGTGGCGAAATAGATCTCTTCGGTGCCGGACATGCCGATATCCAGCACGTCAACGCCCGCATCCTGTAACCCTTTTGCCAGCGCCAGTTTTAAGGTTTCGCTGGTGAGACGGACATCACCGCCTAAAACAATGGTTTTCGGTTTGAGAAATTCGCCATAAGCGCGACCAATGCGCCAGGCAATATCTTCATTCAGTTCTTCGCCTAATTTCCCGCGAATATCGTAGGCTTTAAAGCAGGTTAATTTTTTCATATCGTTACCCTTTTTCAGGCAATAGTTAGCCCTGACCGAAGCGGCCAATTTTGTTTTTGTCGTTATTTACATCGCTGTTTTGCATTCATTGCCTGATGCGACGCTGTCGCGTCTTATCAGGCCTACAAACCCGAACCGTAGGTCGGATAAGGCGTTCACGCCGCATCCGACAGCCATCGCCTGATGCGACGCTGTCGCGTCTTATCAGGCCTACAAATCCGTACCGTAGGTCGGATAAGGCGTTCACGCCGCATCCGACAAACAGCGCCTGATGCGACATTTACACCCGTCCGTAGCGATCCGCGAAGCGCACCACATCATCCTCTTCGAGATAAGAGCCGGAGCGCACTTCAATTAAATCGAGGGGAATTTTCCCCGGGTTTTCCAGGCAGTGCTTCGCCCCCAGCGGAATATAAATGGACTCGTTTTCACCAAGCAGTTTGATATCACCGTCAATGGTGACTTTTGCCGTTCCCGCGACCACTACCCAGTGTTCCGCGCGGTGATGGTGCATCTGTACCGACAAGCCCTCGCCCGGTTTCACGGTGATGCGTTTCACCTGGTAGCGGTCGCCCGCGTCGATAGAGTCATATTTGCCCCACGGGCGATACACTTCGCGATGCACCCGATGCTCATGGCGACCATCGGCTTTGATCTGCTCGACCACTTTTTTCACATCCTGCACCGCGTTACGGTCGGCAATCAGCACCGCGTCTTTGGTCTGCACCACTACCAGATCTTTCACCCCGACGGTGGTGACCAGGCCAGATTCGGCATACACGTAGCTGTTTTCGGTTTTGTGATTAATCACATCGCCGTGGCAAACATTGCCTTCCGCGGTGTGGGCGCTGATCTCCCATAAAGAGGACCAGGAACCGACATCGCTCCAGCCCGCATCCATCGGCACCACAACGGCATCTGCCGTACGTTCCATAACCGCGTAATCCACCGACTCTTCCGGGCAGGCAAGAAACGCCTCTTCATCCACACGAATAAAATCGAGATCCGGATCGACGGCACTCATCGCTTTTTCGCAGGCGTCGAGAATATCCGGGCGATATTTTTTCAGTTCTTCGAGATAACGTCCGGCGCGGAACAGGAACATACCACTGTTCCAGTAATATTCGCCGCTTGCCACATAGGCCTGGGCGGTTTCCAGATTCGGTTTTTCGACAAACTGTGCCACTTCAAAGGCCACCGTATCCTGCTCGCCCGCAGACACTTCACCGCGACGAATATAGCCATATCCGGTTTCAGGTAGATCCGGCACAATGCCGAAGGTCACCAGCTTGCCCGCTTCGGCATACGGCATGGCATTACGCACGGCGGCGCGGAACGCGTCTTCGTCGGCAATCACATGATCTGCCGCCAGGACCAACATTAACGGATCGCTGTCCGGACTATGACGTTTTGCCGCCAGCGCCGCCAACGCAATGGCAGGTGCAGTGTTACGCCCTGCCGGTTCGAGAATAATGTTCTCGGTGAGTTTGTTCAGTTGACGCAGCTGTTCCGCGACAATAAAGCGGTGCTGCTCATTGCAAATCACCACCGGGCTTTCGCACTCCACGCCGTTCAGGCGGCAGATGGTGGTTTGCAGCATGGTAAGATCGCCTTTCAGGCATAAAAACTGCTTGGGATAAAGTACGCGGGAAAGCGGCCATAAGCGGCTACCGGAGCCACCTGCCATCACAACTGGATAGAGTTTCGACTGCGACATAATTATCCCCGAATATCATGTATAAATTGACGTAACACGTTCTCTTTATCGAGCGTGCGTTCGGCATATTCACGTGCCACCGTGTTGTGTTTGGGCAGCAGGAGCGCCTGACGAATCCCCGCCACCAGCGCCTCGACCGATTCCGGTTCTACGCAAACCGCAATTCCTGGGAAGGTTTCGCAAAGCTGCCCCAGTTCTGTGTGAGCTTCTGCGGTAATTACCGCGTTACCGCCTACCGCCAGAATATTGGTCAGTTTCGACGGCAATACGGCATCTGCCGCGCCGCGTTTTTGCACCACCAGATGGCAGTCGCCCATCTTCAGCAGTGCAGGCAAGGCGTCATAAGATTGCAGCGGGAAAAATTGCATATTGCGCAGTCCGCGCTGCTGCGCCATTTTTTCCAGCCGCGCTTTGCCGCCGCCCTGCCCGACAATGGCAAAAATCAGCGGTTCATCGCGCAGGCGATCGGCAGCTTCAATAACGTTTTCCAGCCCCTGCTTTTCACCAATATTGCCGGAGTAAAGAATGATTTTTTTGTTATCCGGCAGGCCAAGTTGGTTACGAAGGGCAGCAACATCGGCGTCTGCGACATGCTGAAAACGAGCAATTTCCGACCAGTTGGGGAAGAAGATGACGTTTTCCGCCGCCACGCCTTTTTCGATGGCTTTATTCATCATCGAGCGCGAAATCGTGGAAACGTTATCGACGTTATGCAGTCCGCTACGTTCGAAGGCTGTCGCCAGCTGTGCCACTTTGCCGCCTTTGCCTTTTCCGGCAAGGCCCAGCCCCAGCATCGCATCTACTTCGTAATCCTGAATATGCAACACAGTACGCGCACCAGAGAGTTTCGCCAGCAGGCGCATTCCCGGCGTGCAAAACAGCGTTGGCACTACGCCGATAATGCGATCCGGCTTCCAGCGACGTTGCGCCATCAGGGGAAAAAAACTGCTGGCGGCAAAGCTGCCGAGATGTAACAGGCGTTTCAGGGTGCTCGGCTGTTTTGGCACATACAGCGGGCAGCGCCACACCGTGGCGGCCCCCTCTTCTCGTTTGTACCACCATGCGGAATAGTTCTCGCCCACCTGCCACTGCGGGTAGTACGGCGGTGCGGTAATGACCCGCACCTCATGACCTTGTGCTGCCAACCATTCCACCATCTCGCCGGTGTATTTGCCGATGCCGGTTAACTCCGGCGAGTAGTTAATGCCGTAGACCAGTATTTTCATAATCCGGGTACTCCGGCACGCTTCTCAGCGAGAAAATAGGCGCGGCTGTTAGCGTGAACATTGTCACTGGCGAGCAGTGCGTCCGGCGTCAGCCAGCGGTAATCGTCATGCTGCTCATCCGGCAGTAACAGTTCTTCGTCCGCGACTCTGAAGCGAAAACCGAGCACCACATAGTGAGTGGTGAAATCCGTGCCGGAGAAGTTATCGTCATAAAAGTGCTGCCAGACACCGTAAAACTGGCCTGCTGTTATCGGCAGACGCAGCCCCAGTTCCGCCATCGTCAGCCGCTCAAATGCGGCTTCCAGCGTTTCGTCTTTCTGCACGCGCCCTCCCGGCACAAACCAGTAACCCTGCGCCGGGCGGTTGGTTCTTTTGCCAAGGAGAAACTCGCCGCGACTGTTCTCGACAATAAAGTCGAGAGAGACAAGCGGTGTGGAGCGCACTACCGTGGCAAAGTCTTCCTGACGTAAAAACATCATTACCCCCGAAAGCGGTCTTGATTCTCAAGGAACCACTGGTAAGTGCTGGCAAGCCCCGCTTCCAGTGAAATTTCGTGATACCAGCCAAGCTGATGCAGGCGCGTCACATCCAGCAGTTTGCGCGGCGTGCCATCCGGTTTGCTGGCATCGAAAACCACCCGACCTTTGTAACCCACCACTTTAGCGATGGTTTGCGCCAGCTCGCGGATAGTGCAGTCAACACCCGTGCCGACGTTAATGTGCGACAGCATCGGCTGGGTGTTTTCCAGCCAGACTTCGTGCGCCAGCTCCATGACATGAATGCTTGCCGCCGCCATATCATCGACGTGCAGAAATTCGCGCATCGGTGTACCGCTGCCCCACACCACCACGTCCGGCGCATTCTGTGCCGTCGCCTCGTGGAAGCGGCGCAGCAATGCGGGGATCACATGCGAATTATTCGGATGGAAGTTGTCGTGCGGCCCGTACAGGTTGGTCGGCATGACAGAGCGGTAATCGCGTCCATACTGGCGGTTGTAAGATTCGCACAGTTTGATCCCGGCGATTTTGGCAATGGCGTATGGCTCGTTGGTCGACTCCAGCGTGCCCTGTAACAGCTCGCCTTCTGCCATCGGCTGTTTTGCCAGTTTTGGGTAGATGCAGGACGATCCGAGAAACAGCAGTTTGTTCACGTCGTTCTGATGCGCAGCGTGAATGATGTTGCTCTCAATCATCATATTCTGGTAGATGAAATCCGCCGGATACGTGTTGTTGGCGACAATCCCGCCCACTTTCGCCGCCGCCAGATAGACCTGGTCAATGCGCTCGCTGGCAAAGAAATCATGCACCGCGCGGCTGTCCAGCAGGTTCAGTTCGTCGCGGGTGCGTAATACCAGTTCCACATCACCGCGCTGTTCGAGCTGTCGCTTGATGGCAGAACCGACCATCCCGCGATGGCCAGCGATAAAAATACGTTGTTTACTCATGCTTATGACTCCAGCGCGATCGCCACGTCGTAGCCGTGAGATTTCAGCAGAGAGTGTTTTTTCGCCGCTTCGAGGTCATTAGCCACCATTTCAGATACCATCTCTCTGAGGGTGATTTCCGGTTTCCAGCCCAGTTTTTCGTGCGCTTTGGTTGGGTCGCCGAGCAGCGTTTCTACTTCAGCAGGACGGAAGTAACGCGGGTCAACGGCGATAATCACATCGCCCGGTTTAACGCCCGGCGCGTCATGCCCGGTGACGGAAACCACAATGCCCTTCTCTTCAACGCCCGTGCCTTCAAAGCGCAGTTTGATGCCCAGCTGTGCTGCCGCCATTTCCACGAACTGACGCACGGAGTACTGAACGCCGGTGGCAATAACGAAATCTTCTGGCTGTTCCTGTTGCAGCATCATCCACTGCATTTTTACGTAGTCTTTGGCGTGGCCCCAGTCACGCAGGGAATCCATATTGCCGAGGTACAGGCACGACTCCAGCCCTTGAGCGATATTGGCGATAGCGCGGGTGATTTTGCGGGTAACGAAGGTTTCGCCACGGCGCGGGGATTCATGGTTGAAGAGAATGCCGTTACAGGCGTACATGCCGTAGGATTCGCGGTAGTTAACGGTGATCCAGTAGGCATAAAGTTTGGCGACCGCATATGGAGATCGCGGATAGAACGGCGTGGTTTCTTTCTGCGGAATTTCCTGCACCAGACCGTACAGTTCAGAAGTGGAAGCCTGATAGAAACGGGTTTTCTTTTCCAGACCAAGGAAGCGGATCGCCTCCAGCAGACGCAGTGTGCCCATCGCATCAACGTCTGCGGTATATTCCGGTGACTCAAAAGAAACCGCAACGTGGCTCATTGCGCCCAGGTTGTACACTTCATCCGGCTGCACTTCACGCAAAATACGCGTCAGGTTGGAGGTATCACTCAGGTCGCCATAATGCAGATGGAATTTCGGGTTGCAGGTGTGCGGATCCTGATAAATATGATCCACGCGCTCGGTGTTGAATGACGATGCACGACGCTTAATACCATGTACCTCGTAACCTTTTTCCAGCAGAAACTCTGCCAGGTAAGAACCGTCTTGTCCGGTTACACCGGTGATGAGAGCGACTTTTGACATGTCTTATTCCTCTGTATTTTTTGAATTTATTCAGTTTCAACGCGTTCGCGTATCACCACTGCGGGATTCCCCCGGCAAACTCTATTTGCCGGAAGCGATTTAAAAACACTGCTTCGCGCACCCACGACGGTGCCGTCGCCGATCGTGACGCCAGGAGCAACAAAAACATCGGTTGCCAGCCAGCATTTCTCGCCAATCACAATAGGCGTGGCGTTTATGGTGAAATGTCGACTTGCATGGTCGTGACTCCCGGTGCATAAATAACTTTTTTGCGATATCACCGAATGTGCGCCAATGGTTATTTCACCGAGGGTATATAAATTGACGTCATCGCCGACCCACGCGTAATCACCTAAGGTTAATTTCCACGGATAGGTAATTTTTACTGACGGACGAATAACTACGTTTTTTCCTATTTTTGCGCCGAATAAACGTAATAAAAATGCCCGCCAGCGATATAATATTTGTGGCGACCAGGCAAATAATGTTGCCTGTACTACCCACCACAATTGCACTTTAATAGCGTTGCCGCCCCGGAACCCTTTCGGCACCGAGAAACCGCTTAAATCTTGCATTGGTATTCCTTATATTCAGACTTTGTTATATAAGGCTTTAGTCTTACCCGTCGTGCGCTGGCGTAAATGCCAGGATAATTCAGCCCAGAAGCCAGGCACATGTAATATTTGCCGTTGGACTTTTTTGGCGTCCGCGCACAATTCCATATTATTGGTGGTAGATACCCCACCCATAGAAAATTCAGACACCAGGCCATTGAGATTTTTAAATGCATAACCGGCTTTATACATTTTGGCCGCCAGCGCATAATCGGAAGAAACTTTATATTCCAGGTCATAACGCCATTTTTTCAAACCGGATACCGGAAAAAATATCGCCTGATGGCTGGCGGGCAGGCTGTGATAAATATACCAACCCGGTTTAGCGCGACGTTTAATTTTATGCCCGTCGCCAAAATCCAGCAGTGCATCGCCGGTGATCATCACGTTATCTTTTTGCATTTTTAATCTACGGACAAAATTTGCGGCATCCTGATGAAAAATATCGCCCGAGTTGAGAAACAGCGCAAACTTGCCTTGTGCCATCGCAATGCCTTTGTTCATGGCGTCGTAGATGCCCTTATCTGGTTCACTGACAAAGCGTAGGTTATAGATACCATTGAGATTTTCCAGATACTCACGGGTGCCGTCATTGGAACCGCCATCGACAACAATCCATTCGAAGCTGATATCGTCAGCCTGCGCCAGATGCGCCAGCGAGGCGTGTGTTTTGACTATCCCTTCGAGGTTACGAAACGCAACGGTGATTATGCTAAGCAACATGTTCTTACCTCGTAATACCCGTCATACTTCAAGCTGCATGTGCGTTGGTTTTCCTCGCTCACCCCAGTCACGTACTCGTGTACGCTCCTGGGGATTCGCTGCGTCACCCACTTCCTGCAACTCGAATTATTTAGGGTGTATATTTAACGCTTTTCGCAAAATAAATGGACAGACGATTAAAAATGCATATTCCGGGCTAAATATCGAACCGGTAAAAAACAGCGACACCGGAGTAAAAAGATAGAGCTGCACACGAAAATTGCGATTATCACCAAAAGCGTTGATCATCATTTTTATCACTTTCCCCATGTACCACAGTGATAAAAGCACTGCGAACCAGGAAAAATAAATAATCAGCAGATACAAACCATTGTCTATGGTTTTTCCGACATCCGCACCGTTAAATATTCCGAATGATGCGACATATTCATAAAGTGAGCCAAATCTGACTACACCGTCAATATGGCTCAAAGAATAACCGACCATCACCAGTGGACCGACAATACGATAATACGATGACGATCCTTCCGTACCTAAATCGCCCAAGCGGGTGGAAATATAAGGAAACGCGATTACCACACCAACCAGGAATACAGCCAGAGAAATCAATGCTAACGGTAACTTTTTCTTAATCGCCTCTTTGTTCAGATATTGAAACGCCCACTCCAACAAATAAAACAGGATAAAGGTCATAACCCCTGAAAACGATCCGGATAATATTATCCCTGCGAGAATCATAGCATCGGTTTTAGGCGTTTTGATACCAAACTGTTTGATGCTGAGCCAAATTGAGATTAATGCCAGAGCGAAAAATGCCGGTTCGAAATAAAGTGCTGTCGTGCGCTTGCCGCCGAATTTAATGAAATTCAGCACATAACTGTTGCTGTAAATCAGATATTTCGAAATCGACTCCATAATACTGCTGCCGCCAGTGAGGATAATTTGCGCCATCTCCACCGCCGCCAGCGCCACCACCAGCCCCACCACCAGATAAAAGAAACGTAATATCTTGCGATAGTTGTGTGGCGAAATTGTTTTAAAACGAATACTCCACACCATGCCAATAATGATCACAATATAGACAAACAGCATAGTTGAAGTGACGTATTTACTGGCATCCAGCGACTGACCAAACAGGTAGTTAAACGCCGTGAGTCCCGCACCAATCCCTAAGGCAATCATCAATTTTTTAACGCTGATGCGCTCTAAAAACAGCAGTAACAAGACAGGTAAAAAAGTGACGATGGTGATGGGGAAACTTTCGCCAAGCTGGGCGATTTTGACGTTAACCAGCAGGTAGATCAGCGGCAGCAGCAGGTAGCTACAGATTCTGATAGAAGTTGACATACTCCTCCAGCATCTGTTGTCCACTGTAGGCGGCGCGGCTGCGCTGGCTGAACCCGGCCAACGTGGTACCAAATATCGCCTGCGCGATTTCCGGTTTGCTTAACTGCACCAGTTGCAGCACCTCTTCTTCGCTGACGGTTTTACCGCCGGATTTTTGCAACACTTCCCGCGCCGCATCGCTATGGGTGGCGATCACCGGCACACCAATCGATAGCGCCTCACACAAAATCAGCGGGTAGTTATCGACGCGAGAACTGAATACCAGCGCATCCATCTGATTGAGCGCGCTCATCAACTTGCGCTTGTCAGTTTCAAAGCCGTGATTAACCACGTTACCAGCGGTGAACGGCGAAAACTTACCAAAGGTATGCAGTTCTATTTTGTCACCCAGCGCCATCATCTCGCGCACCAGTTGCTGGTTAGTTTTGCCGTCGTAACGCAGGTCATGCGCCACCACCGCGATTTTCGGCTTACCCTGGGTTTCGCGCACCGGAGGCAGGTCCGCCAGAATCGCTTCGGTTGCCATATCAATGCCATTATTGATAATCCGGCAACGCCCTGGACCGTACAGGCTATTGAAAGCATCAGCCACATGCTGGCTGGGGGAAATAAACTGACAGCCCAGCGCCAGCATCTCGCGGAATAACTGGCGTTTGCCCGCCACCAGCTGGTGTGCGCGATCAATCTTCACCGGCGGATAGTTATTTAAGGTCGGGCATTTCTGGCAGCCCGTTTTCCAGCCTTCGCAACCGTCGGTAAAAGCACAGCGTCCGGTAACGCTCCAGTGATCGTGCAGTGTCCAGACCAAAGTGACATCCGGTTTGTGGTTTTTCACCTTTTCGCAAAAGCGCACCACGCTCTTAAGATTCAACCAGTAGCTGTGCAGCACATGAAAATGCAGGACTACCGGTCCCGGTGTGCGAGTAATGGTGCGATATAACTCATTGAAATTGCCGAACAGATCGCGATTAAACAGACGAAACAGGGCAATGTTCGCCATCGCGGTCATCCGCGGCGTATGTTTGATGACCTGCGGATAGTTCTGATGGCTGACGCTCTCTTTGCCGCCTTTGCCGTAGCCGTAGACAAAATGTGACGCCAGCCCCTGTTGCAGCGCGCGCTGGTGGAGATCTAACGCCACACCTGCCGCCCCGCCTTCCGCCAGTCGCACATTAAATTGCAGAATATTCATTTAATTACCTTCACTCGCGCTTTTTCTCCCACCACCAGCGCGTTGTCCGGGATTGCGTCGAGCACCACGCTGCCCGCCCCCACGGTAACGTTGTTACCAATCGTGATATCGCCGAGAATAATGACGTTGGCACCAAGCTCGACGCCGTTGCCAATGTGTGGACATGCCATGTTATCGGCACCACGATTGCCGATAGTGACGCCGTGGCGAATGGTGAAATCATCCCCCGCGACCACGTTTTTATTGATCACTACGGCATAGCCGTGATGGATAGTAAAGCGTCGGCCAATGGTCGCGGCGGCCTGGATTTCATAACCGAAAAAGCATTCGGTGATAATGCGATACAACACCAGCAGCGGGGCCGCCCACAGATTGTTGAGGAGGTTCTTTTTGCGCCACACTGAACAAAAATGAGCAACGCGATAGGCAAGAACCATGCAGCACGGGCGTAAACTCCAGCTGTTGGCGCGCAGATCTTCCAGCATCTTTAGCGCCCCCGAATTCCATCAGCCAGACGTTTGCCGTTACGCACCGACAGCAGCGTCAACAAGGTGCGCCAGGTCATGCGTTTATTGCGGATCTGGTAGAGGGTAAACAACTGATATTTTTTGCTGGCGCGGTCGAATTTGTCTTTGTGCTTACGATAAAAGTGGAAGTACCCGGAGAATTTTTTCGGTGACGAGGTGATCTGCATTTCGCCGTGATTGATATGCAGGATCTGCGTCGCCTCTTCCACTTTCCACGGTTCGCCGTACTCCACCACCATTCGCAGGAAGATGTCGTAATCCTGTGCCGCTTTCAGTTCGGTATCGAACAAGCACTCTTTGAAACGCCACGCCCAGCTAAACACCTGATTACCAATGATATTGCGTTTGTAGAACAGGCGGCGTGAATACGGCGATTTGGGATACAGCGGCAAGCTTGCCGGTTGGGAATAGACTTCGCCCTGGCAAACGTAGTCGTTAGCGTACAAAAAGGCGTGTGTGACCAGTTGCTGTTTATGGGCGAGGAAGACGCTCAGGCGGTTGGGTGTCCATTCATCGTCGTCATCGATCCCGGTGATGTATTCCCCTTGTGCCAGCATAATCGCCTGGTTACGTACCGCGCACGCCCCGCTGTTAATGTCGTTGTGAATGTACGTAATGCGCGAATCGTTGAGGGCGGTGACGTACTGTTGCAACTGTTCCCAGGAGGTGGAGCAATCATCCACGATAATCATCTCCCAGTTGCTGTAGTCCTGGCGCAGGACCGATTTTATCGCCCGAATCGCCAGTTGTTGGCGGTTCCAGGTCGGCATATAGATTGAGATCAGCGGATTGTCTTTCATAGGTTGTTCTCCCGGAGTATCGAGATGTTCTGCCGGTTTATAAGCTGGTTTACAGGTTCTGTTGCCGGATGCGGCGTGAATGCCTTATCCGGCCTACGGAGCGGGTTTGCTTGCCTGATGCGGCGTGAACGTAGGTCGGATAAGATGCGTCAGCATCGCATCCGACAGCGGATCTCGTTATTTCGCGTCCGACTTATATTCGTATTCGTAATAGCCATAATCCTGATACGCGCTGGCGCGGCGGAAGATGGAGTTCAGAATCACCCCTTTCACCGGAATTCCGTTTTGCTCAAAGCGGCTCAGACTGGTTTCCACTTCTTTCAAGGTGTTGACCGCATAACGCGCCACCATTAATGTGGTTCCGACATGACGACCAACAATTGCCGCATCGGTCACTGCCAGAATCGGCGGCGTATCAATTAACACCAGGTCGTAGTTTTTACTCGCCCAGTTCACCAGTTCCGCAAAGCGTTCGCTCATCAACAGTTCAGAAGGATTTGGCGGCACCTGGCCGCGCGGGATCAGGTCAAATTTGGCAATCGAAGTGGGTTTAGCAGCGGTAGTAATGTCGCCCTGACCAATCAGAATTTCCGACAGGCCATTGACATTATTGGTGCCCAACAGCTCGTGGGTGTAGCCTTTGCGCATATCACAGTCGATCAACAACACCCGTTTATTGGTCTGGCTAATGACCGCCGCCAGGTTAGCGCAGACAAAGGTTTTACCGATTGACGGGCTAACCCCGGTCATCATCAACACATTGTTCTGCGCCTGCATCATCGCGAAGTGCAAACTGGTACGCAGACTACGGATGGCTTCAATCGCCAGATCGGTTGGATTCCCCACCGCCAGTAGCTGGCTCTGTTTATAGCGTTTAACCCCTTTGATGGTTTTGACGCTATCGCGCGCTTTTTGCCATTCCGACAGCGGGATGCTGGCATAGACGCTGATGCCGTGTTCTTCCAGCACCTGCGGGCTTTCAATGCCGCGATTGAACAACGAGCGCAGCAGCACACCCACGATAGAAAGCATCAGGCCGAGGATGATTGCGCCGAGAATAATCAGCCCTTTCTTCGGTTTCAGCACGCCAGGCTGGGTGATTGCCGGGTCAACAATACGCACATCGCCGACGGTGCTGGCCTCGGTAATTTTCAGCTCCTGCTCTTTATTCAACAGTTGCATATAGACCTGCTGCCCAGACTCGACATCGCGCGTCAGACGCACAATCTCCTGCTGGGTTTTCGGCATCGCCGTTACGCGACCGTTAAGTTTGGCCTTCTCTTCTTCCAGCGCCTGACGTTTCTCCAGCAGCGTGCGGTACGCCGGGTGAACTTTGGTGTACAGCTTGGAGATTTCCGCCTCTTTAAAGGTCAGTTCGTTCAGCTGCGCGTCGATGTTCACCATTGAATCAAGCACCGCTTTCGCTTCCAGCGGCAGATCAACAGAATCTTTATCCTGACGGAAGGCATTCAGTTTGTTTTCGGCAACATCAAGGCGGCTACGTACTTCCGGTAACTGTTGCGCGAGGAAAGCGAGGCTTTTCGACGCTTCCGCCGATTTGCGCTCAATATTTTGTTCCTGATAGTTACGGGCGATACTGTTAAGAATGTCGCGGATCTGTTCGCGATCTTCACCGGTATAAGTCAGGCTTAGTACGCCAGCGTCTTTGCCATTCTCTGTTACCGTCAGGCTGTTTTGCAGTTGATTGATCATCCCCAGCGTTGAGTATTTAGTGACGGTAAACTCACTGCCCGGGCTGGCGTGAATGGCTTCAACCATCAGCGTGACGCCTTCTTTTTTCAGCATCTGACCCGCTTGCCCACGAGCGCTAAAGCCGCCGTCGCTGCTCAAAGTGTAGTTTTTATCGTCCAGCACATTAAGCGTAAACACCTGATCCACCATCTCTTTTGGTCGGTTAAAGGTGGTCACTTTTACGGTCTCGTTCTGACGTCCCATCAGGCGATCCCAGCCCGCACCGAAAATCGGGAACGTGTTTTTGCTCACCGCAATATCGAGGTCGAGATCGTCCACCGTTTTACCGAGCACCAGACGCGAGCGAATCAACTGGATCTCAGCGTCCGATGCTGGCGGCTTGTTGGCTAACGCAGAGCCGATATCCTGCACTAACGAATTGCCGCTGCTTTGCTCGATTTGTACCAGTGCGTCGGCGCTGTATATCGGCGTAGCGAAGAAGGTGTAAATCACGGCACAGAGGGCGAATACGGCGGTGATGCCAATTACCCACCAGCGCGCTTCAATGACGGTGCCGACCAGGCGACCAATATCGATTTCATCACTGCCCGTTACCGGAGCGGCATGTTGTTTTACTTTTTCTGTCATTGTTATACCTGCTCTGCGTTCAATGCCTGCGCCCACTGGCGGGCAGACCGTTCAAGTAATGTGTACACCGCTGCAAACGTTTCCCGGCTTTTGCGATACGGATCGGGGATTTCACATTCGTTATCCCAGTGACCAAACAGCATCACTTTGCCGCGCATCTCAGGTGCCATCTCGCATAAGCGTTCGATATGGCGCTTTTCCATGGTCAAAATCAGGTCGTAGTTGCGACACAGGCTGCGGCTGATTTGACGGGCACAGTGACCTTCCAGAGACAGTTGATGTTCTGCAGCAACACTGATGGCAGTAGGATCAGCCCCTTTACCGACCAGTGCGCCGAGACCAGCGGATTCTACTTTCAGCTCAGGGTGATAACGTTGCAGTAAGCGTTCCGCCGTCGGGGAACGGCAAATATTGCCGACACAGACAACTAAGATGTTGTTAAACATGACGATTACCAGTTATGAATGTCGCTGGCTGTATCCGTCATGTAACGGACACCGCTAATAGTTGGCAGCAACTGATTGATCAGACGGTTCCAGCGGGAAACCGGGGCGGTGGTGACATACACCACGTCATAAGGCTGCAGGCGGAATTCTGTCGCCATCACCAGCGACGTGGCATCGGACATATCCAGTTGGTAGATATTGGCGATCTTGCCGTTACGCCCGCCCTCGCCTTTCAGCGGACGAATGACAAAGATGCCGCTGGCGTTGGAGGTGGTCATGTCGATACCTTCGGCATTGCCCAGGGCTTCAGTCAAGGTCATGCCGCTAAAGTCCATTTTCAGGGTGCTCTGTTTCTTCACTTCACCCATCACAAATACTTTCAGATCATCATTACGCGGCACGTAGAGGATATCGCCGGGGTAAAGCAGTCGATTCTGATTGAGGTCACCGTTTTGCATCAGCGCCTGCAAAGAAATGCGTTCTTCACGACCATTGTGTGTTAGCACCACGTTGCGCCAGTCAGCGGTGTCGGTCAGGCCACCTGCGGCGTTAATGGCGTCGAGAATGGTCAATGGTACGTTGGTGATCGCCTGTTGACCGGATTTATTCACCTGACCTGAGATATACGCTTTTTGCGAGCGGAAGGCGGCGATATTAACGTCCACCTGCGGGTCAGCGATGTACGTCGCTAAGCGCCCGGTAATATCACTGCGGATTTCAGCGAGCGTTTTCCCCACTACGTGAACCTTGCCGATATACGGGTAGAACATGGTGCCGTCAGGCTGTACCCAGTTGCCGGTGTCGCTGGAGCTGCGGTACTGACCAGCTGGCGTGGTGAGTTCCGGGTGATCCCAGACGGTGACATTAAGAACGTCGCCCGGCCCGACACGATATTGATAATTGGCAATCTCGCTTTCCAGCGTCATATTGGGGCGCGCGACGTTCGGGCGTGGGCGTAATTGATCAATCAGGCGCGGGGTCAGCGGATAAACATTCACCATTTTGTCGAGATCGAAATCAGCATCCTGCTGTTTGATGACGTCTTTACCCATCGTCGACATATTGCTGCCCGGAAGTACTGTGCAACCGCTTATCAAGGTTACTGACACCAATAATGGCATCAATTTCATTTTGGATTTCATCATTGTTTATTTATCACTTTGGCAGAGTAATTATCCTGTGCACTATTAATAGCAATGTCGCCATGCACATTTACCTTGCAGTTAATTGAATAAAAATTTAACTGGCATCAGTCCTAAAAAAATTGATTTCATCCGCAGGCTATTGACAGAATAATTCAGACTGGTCTTTCAGGCGTCCAGACACGCTACCGCCCCTGGCTTTTTAGCTACCAATACACTGATTTAGTTTAGATTTTCCAACTCTTTCATCATGCAGTCGATTATGAAAAAGCGTTATTCCGTGAATTAATTTTCCAGATATAAGGTGGCATTATGGTAATTGAATATTGGCTTCCAATAATGCAGGAGGAAGTGTTACAGCTAACGGAATAGCAGGCAAGGTAACAATTCGGCAATTGGCTATTTTTAAGAATTATATTAAGTGTCAATCAATATGTTTTTTAGGACTTTCTTTAGGTTGACAATAATTAATATAGTGTCTCCATATGCGATATTTCTTAAATAATGTTTTATTATTGCCACTTTTAATTCAGGGATAATGTGAGGTTATAACCCTCAAATTATATGAGATAAATAGTGCTGCAACATTGCATTTTTGCCCCGATTTATCCATGATCGAATTGTGACATTTGTCATACAACGAATAGGTTTTGTACTTACTATGGAATGGATTGCCGATCCGTCTATCTGGGCCGGGTTAATCACGCTGATTGTGATCGAACTGGTCCTCGGCATTGATAACCTGGTCTTTATTGCCATCCTCGCCGAAAAACTACCGCCGAAGCAGCGCGACCGCGCACGGGTTACCGGGCTGCTGCTGGCGATGTTAATGCGCCTGTTACTGCTGGCGTCAATCTCCTGGCTGGTCACCCTGACTCAACCGCTGTTCAGCTTCCGCTCGTTTACCTTTAGTGCCCGCGACTTAATCATGCTGTTTGGTGGTTTCTTCCTGCTGTTCAAAGCCACGATGGAGTTGAACGAACGGCTGGAGGGGAAAGACAGCAATAACCCCACACAACGCAAAGGTGCGAAGTTCTGGGGCGTGGTGACGCAAATTGTGGTGCTGGACGCCATCTTCTCACTTGACTCGGTGATTACCGCCGTCGGGATGGTCGACCATTTACTGGTCATGATGGCCGCCGTGGTTATCGCGATCAGCCTGATGCTGATGGCAAGCAAGCCGTTAACCCAGTTCGTTAATAGCCACCCGACCATCGTCATACTCTGCTTAAGTTTCCTGTTGATGATTGGCTTTAGCCTGGTGGCGGAAGGTTTCGGCTTCGTCATTCCGAAAGGCTACCTGTACGCTGCCATTGGTTTCTCGGTGATGATCGAGGCGCTCAATCAGCTGGCTATCTTTAACCGGCGACGTTTTCTTTCCGCTAACCAGACGCTGCGCCAGCGGACTACCGAAGCGGTAATGCGCTTGTTAAGCGGGCAAAAAGAAGATGCGGAACTGGATGCCGAAACCGCGTCCATGCTGGTGGATCATGGTAACCAGCAGATCTTTAATCCGCAGGAACGGCGGATGATTGAGCGGGTACTTAATCTTAACCAGCGTACTGTCAGCAGCATTATGACGTCGCGCCACGATATTGAGCATATCGATCTCAACGCGCCGGAAGAGGAGATCCGCCAGCTGCTGGAGCGAAATCAGCACACGCGTCTGGTCGTTACCGACGGCGATGATGCAGAAGATTTGCTCGGTGTTGTTCACGTTATCGACCTGTTACAACAGTCACTGCGCGGCGAACCGCTCAACCTGCGGGTGTTGATCCGCCAGCCGCTGGTGTTCCCGGAAACTTTACCGTTGTTACCTGCCCTGGAGCAGTTCCGTAATGCCCGCACACACTTTGCTTTTGTGGTGGATGAGTTTGGCTCGGTGGAAGGGATTGTGACATTAAGTGACGTCACTGAAACCATTGCCGGTAACTTACCGAACGAAGTGGAAGAGATCGACGCCCGCCATGATATTCAGAAGAATGCCGACGGTTCCTGGACGGCGAATGGTCATATGCCGCTGGAAGATCTGGTGCAATATGTGCCGCTGCCGCTGGATGAAAAACGTGAATATCACACCATTGCCGGGCTGTTGATGGAATATTTACAGCGTATTCCAAAACCTGGCGAAGAAGTTCAGGTGGGGGATTATTTGCTTAAAACGTTGCAGGTGGAAAGCCATCGCGTGCAGAAGGTGCAGATTATTCCGCTGCATAAGGATGGCGAGATGGAGTACGAGGTGTGATGGCATGTAGGCCTGATAAGACGCGTAAGCGTCGCATCAGGCGTTTCATTCAACCGGGAGAGTATGTGACATTAGAGGCTGTTCCGTTCACTTTATGTTCCTCGCTACTTTGGAACGCTCAAGCCGGTGAACGTGCCAGGGTGGCTCAATCGCCACCACCCTGGCAACCCGGGCTCCCGGCGGTAAATCGCCGCTAGCGCGGTCCCCTCATCTTATTCCTTTCGGCTATCGGGTACGGGCGCGAGGTAACATCCCTGTAAAACGCGCCCTCAGCCCACATCCATGTGGGCTGCCCCGGCCTACAGGAAACGATTCGGCGATTTACAGCCGGACCAACACCCTCGCTGAAGTATCTTACTTATACAGATGATTCATCTTTGCTGAAAGTAATCTACGTGATTGCCTGATGCGACGCTTACGCGTCTTATCAGGCCTTGTATTATCCCTCCTGTGCAGAGAAAATCGGCCAGTTTTCTCTGCCTGCAGTCCGCATGCCGTAT